>JAMCWB010000021.1 GCA_023475025.1 Gammaproteobacteria bacterium | reverse complement strand
TGTCCCTGTAACTTAGGGATAAATGTGTGCATGAGCCGTATACGAGGCCCGTACGTACGGTTCTGTGAGAGGGATGAGGCGGCGACGCCTCACCCTACTCGATGTAACTGCTAGCCAGTGATGAGGGGCTGGTCTGAATCAGACCGTCCACGAGGTTTTTCTGCGGGCATAAAAAAACCGAGCATAAGCTCGGTTTTTCAGAATTGGTGCCCAGGAGAAGACTCGAACTTCCACGGGGTTGCCCCCACCAGCACCTGAAGCTGGCGTGTCTACCAATTTCACCACCTGGGCGTAACATGTTCAACGGATGCTATGCTAAACCTTGTGGTTTTCGCTGCCAACCGTTGTTGTGTTGACGGCGCGAATAATACGTAGCCATCAGGGGGGTTGTAAAGCCCTTGTGGTGAAAAAAGTTTATTTTATTCAATCTGCTGGCGGATGATTTCATTCGTACTGTGCATGCTCTGTGTGTTCCGAATGCAGACAGTGCTTCACAAGGGCAGGTGATTCGCGGTTCAATAGAGACCTATGACGAAAAAAACTGAAGATAAAGCCTCGGCCTCCCGGTCGAGCCGTTCTGTTGCGGCGGACTCTGCCGCTGCAACGCCATGGGTCGACCGTGACCCCGCAGCAGAACGTGAAGCAGAAAAATACGCCAACCCGATTCCCAGCCGTGAACTGATCCTCGAACTGCTCAAGGAGCGTGGGGCGCCAGCAACGCGTGCCCAGCTGCAGGACGAGCTCGGGGTGACCGGTGAAGATCCTGTCGAGGGTCTGCGTCGCCGCCTGCGTGCGATGGAGCGGGATGGGCAGCTGATCTACACCCGGCGTGGCGCCTATGCGCCGGTCGACAAGCTGGATCTGATCAAGGGTAGGGTGCAGGGGCACAAGGATGGCTTTGGCTTCCTGGTGCCCGACGAGGGCGGCGATGACCTGTTCCTCGGCCCGGCCCAGATGCGTCTGGTATTTGATGGTGATCGCGTACTGGGTCGGGTGACCGGTGTTGATCGCCGTGGCCGCAGTGAAGGTGCCATCGTTGAGGTGCTGGAGCGCGGCCACGAGTTCCTGGTCGGGCGCTTCTACCAGGAAAATGGCATTGCCTGGGTAGTTGCGGATAACGCCAAGATCAATCATGAGGTTCTGGTGCAGCCGGGGCACGAAGGCGGCGCAGAACAGGGCCAGTTTGTTGAGGTGCGCATTACCCAGTGGCCGAGCTTTCATCGCCAGGCCATGGGTGAGGTGGTTGAGGTGGTCGGTGACTACATGGCGCCGGGCATGGAAATCGAGGTTGCCCTGCGCAGCTACGATATTCCCAGCGTGTGGCCAGACGAAGTCATGGCCGAGGCGGACAAGCTGGCAGATTACGTCGAGGAGCGTGACAAGCAGAAGCGTATCGATTTGCGTGATCTGCCGCTGGTCACCATTGATGGTGCCGATGCCCGTGACTTTGACGATGCCGTCTATTGTGAGCCACACAAGGCCAGTGGCTGGCGTTTATTCTCCGGCGGCTGGAAGCTCTATGTGGCCATCGCCGATGTCAGCCATTATGTACCGCTGAACTCCGAACTGGACAAGGAAGCTGAGCTGCGGGGTACGTCGGTGTACTTCCCCAGCCAGGTGATTCCGATGCTGCCGGAAGCGATTTCCAATGGCTTGTGTTCACTGAATCCCAAGGTTGACCGTCTGGCCATGGTCTGTGAAATGACCATTTCCAAAAGCGGCGAGCTGACGGACTACTGCTTCTACGAAGCGGTGATCAACTCCCATGCGCGGCTGACCTATGATCAGGTCTCCGCCATGCTGGAGCATCCGCGCAGCAAGGAAGGCAAGGCATTGTCGGCAGAGTACGCCGGAGTATTGCCGCACCTGCACAACCTGTACGACCTGTTCAAAGGGTTGCTAAAGGCGCGCAAGCAGCGCGGGGCGATCGAGTTTGAAACCACCGAGACCCAGATCGTGTTTGGCAAGGATCGCAAGATCAGCGAGATTCGCCCGACGACGCGCAATGATGCGCATCGCATGATCGAAGAGTGCATGCTGTGCGCCAACGTGGCGACGGCGCGTTTTATGCAGGAGCACAACATTCCTTCGCTGTATCGGGTGCATGATGCGCCGCAGGCGGAGAAGCTTGAGCGCCTGACCCAGTTTCTCTCCAGCATGGGGCTGTCGCTGAACCGTAAACCGAGCGCCTCGCCGGCACCGGAGGATTTCAGTGCCTTGTTGCAGAAGATCCAGGGCCGTCCGGATGCCCAGTTGATCCAGACTGTAATGCTGCGCTCACTGAGTCAGGCGGTCTATAGCCCGCACAACGAAGGCCACTTTGGTCTGAATTACGAGGCCTATACCCACTTTACCTCGCCTATCCGGCGTTATCCGGACTTGCTGGTGCATCGGGCCATTCGCAGCGTGGTGCGTTCGCGCCGCAAGACCGATTGTGTGCGTCGTGCCGGCGCCGGCCTGTTGCCGAAAGCCAAGATCTACCCCTATGAAGTGGCTGATCTGGAGCGGCTTGGGGAAGACTGTTCGCGTAACGAGCGTCGCGCGGATGAAGCCACCCGTGATGTGGTGAACTGGCTCAAGTGCGAATTCATGCAGGATCGTGTCGGTGATGACTTTGCCGGCCTGGTGACCTCGGTAACCAGTTTTGGTCTGTTCGTCGAGCTGACGGATATCTACATCGAAGGCCTGGTGCATATCACCGCCTTGCCGGCCGACTACTATCACTTCGACGCCGTGCATCACCGGCTGACCGGTGAGGGTTCGGGTCGCCGTTATGGCCTGGGTGACCCGATCCGGGTCAAGGTCGCACGCGTGGATCTGGATGATCGCAAGATCGATTTCGAGATGTCCGCCGAGCAGCCGGCGCCCCTGCCCGGACGAGGGCCGGTAGCTGGCAAGCCTGCTGGTGGCAGAGGCAAGTCCGCTACCGCCACCAAGCCGCGCAGTAAAAAGCCCAAGGCGCCAGCGGGCAAGTCTTCACGGCCTGCAGCAGCGAAAAGTGACAAAGCCTCGGCACCGTCAGGCAAAAGCAAGAAAGGCAAGGCCGGGCGTCGACCGGCCGAATCCGGGACCTCGCCTGCGGCAAGCAGCCGGGCGCCACGCAAGCGTAAAAGCAAGGAGTGATGGCGTTCCATGAGTGAGCTGGAAAATGTCTTTGGCCTGCATGCGGTCAAGGCCCTGTTGGAGCGCCACCCGAAACGGGTCAAGTCGCTCTGGTTGCAGCGCGGCCGTCTCGATGAGCGGATGCAGGCTGTTGCCAGTCTGGCTGAGCAGCAAGGCATCACTGTCGAGCGTGTAACTGTCGATGTGCTGGATCAGCGCGCCGATGGTGTCCATCAGGGCGTATTGGCGCAGGTGCTGCCCAGCCAGTTGTGGTCGGAGGACATGCTCGGCCATCTGCTCGACAAGCTGGATACGCCACCGCTGTTGCTGGTGCTCGACGGGGTCACTGATCCGCATAATCTGGGCGCCTGCCTGCGTACGGCTGATGCTGCGGGTGTGCAGGCCGTGATTATTCCCAAGGATAAATCAGTCGGCCTGACGCCGGTAGTGCGCAAGGTTGCCTGTGGCGCCGCGGAAACGGTTCCCCTGGTCGCTGTCACCAACCTGGCACGCTGCCTGAAAAATCTGCAGCAGCGAGGCTTGTGGATCGTGGGTGCCGCGGGAGAAGCCGAGCAGATGATCTATCAGGTCGACTTCAGCGTACCCAGCGTACTGGTCATGGGCGCCGAAGGTAGCGGCATGCGCCGCCTGACTCGTGAACACTGCGACTACCTGGCCAAGCTGCCCATGGCCGGCAGTGTCAGCAGTCTGAACGTCTCGGTCGCCAGCGGGATTTGCCTTTTCGAGGCTGTTCGGCAAAGGCAAGCCGCAGGCTTGTAGCCGGCGGGGCTGGACGCGGGAGGGCTGATGTTGGGGTGGGTGGTGGTTTCTGGGCTATGGCTGGTCGCTGAAGGCTGAAGGCTTAAAGCCTTATAGTTGTGTGAGTGGCTGGATAGCAAGCTGGTTCATTGTGTTTTCTGATAGCCCCGACCTGGGTTGAGTGCCTCCAAATGGATCGCCACGCCGCTATGCGGCTCGCGATGACGCCGAGTGGTGGGGCATCACTGGGTGTGAGGTTGATGCGCCCTGTCATTGCGAAGGTGCAGGTCTGTGGCAATCCAGGCAGCGTCAAGCGCCTTCAGGCCTTCAGGCCTTCTCGCCATCATGGCGAAGGCCGAAGGCTTGTGGTCATCCATGTTGCCTTTGGTTGAGTGCGCACCCATGGATCGCCACGCCGCTATGCGGCTCGCGATGACGCCGGGAGTGTGGCCAAGCCGTCAGTCGTTCCCACCGTCATTGCGAAGGCCATAGGCCTGTGGCAATCCATGTTCAACGAATCCACAGAGCATCAAATGTGCCAGGGCCATATTCAGGCTTGACAGCCCAACAACCCACCCACATCTTGATGCTTCCAGCTTCCAGCTTCCAGCTTCCAGCTTCCAGCTTCCAGCTTCCAGCTTCCAGCTTCCAGCTCATCGCGATCAGCTTTAGCTTGCTGCTGTTCCCTGCTTCCCCTACAATACGCGCCCCAATTCTCTGTTTTACTCCTTGCCAGACCATGATTGGGTGGCTGGCTATAACCCGTAAGGAGCTACAATGCGTCATTACGAAATCGTATTTCTGGTTCACCCGGATCAGAGCGAGCAGGTCAGCGCGATGATCGAGCGTTACACCAAGCTGATCGAAGACGACGGTGGCAAGCTGCACCGTCTGGAAGACTGGGGCCGCCGTCAACTGGCTTACCCGATCGACAAGATCCACAAGGCACACTACATCATGCTGAACGTAGAGTGCAGTGCCAAGGCATTGGAAGAGCTGACTGAGAACTTCCGTTATAACGATGCCGTTATCCGTAACCTCGTGATCCGTCGCGATGAAGCCGTTACCGAGCCGTCTGACATGCTGAAAGCTGAAGACACTGGTCGTGGCGAGCGTCGTGAGCGTCGTGAGCGCAACGATGATGACAGTAACGATAACAGCCGCGACGATGACGACAGCGACAACGCTGACGACAACGACGACGAGTAAGTTTTCGCTTTTTCCATCCGACTCAATAAGGAGACGCTGCCATGGCACGTTTTTTCCGTCGCAGAAAGTTCTGCCGTTTTACCGCTGAAGGCGTTAAAGAGATCGATTACAAAGATCTGAACACCCTCAAGGCCTATGTCACCGAAACCGGCAAGATCGTACCTAGCCGTATTACCGGTACCAAGGCTCGTTATCAGCGTCAGCTGGCTACCGCTATCAAGCGTGCTCGCTACCTGGCTCTGCTGCCCTACACCGACAGCCACGGCCGCTGAGGCGGTTGTTGGACAACACAACAGAATAGAGCAAGCGGATGCGCGGTCTGGCGGAATACATCATGCGCGGCAGCCGGCAAGCCACCCTGGTGGTGGGTGTCAGCGCTGCGGTGCCTTTGTTGTTCTGGTTGGCTGCTGCCGCACTGGCGCTGGTGATACTGCGCCGTGGTCTGCAGGACGCTTTGAGCGTCATGATCTGGGGCGGCTTGCCGGCCCTGGTCTGGGCCTTTCTCGGTGACTGGACGCCGGTGCTGACACTGGCCGGTGCCGCCGGCCTGGCTACTGTGTTGCGCCAGCGCAACGATTGGGTGCCGCTGGTGTTGGCCATGGTGCCCATGGGCTTGCTGTTTGGTGCCATCTTGCTGATGGCATTGAATGCGCCGATGCAGGCGTTGGCCAGTGAAGTACGCGAGATGTTGCCGCAGTTGCTCAGTGGCATGGGTGAGCTGGATGAGTCGGCACTGAGCCGACTGGACAGCTTGCTGCTGCCGATGCTGGCGGGCCTGATTGGTGGTGCGCATGCACTGATGGCCATTGTGAGTGTGATGATAGGTCGCTCACTGCAGGCGCGGCTGTTCAATCCGGGCGGTTTTCGGGCGGAGTTTCATCGCCTGCGCCTGACACCGCTGATGGCAGGCGGCTTCTTGCTGCTGTCGCTGTTCGGTGCCCAGCTTGGTCAGCTGGCCATGATCGCGCCCATTGCCACTCTGCCGCTGTTTCTGGTGGGCCTGGCACTGGTGCATGGGGTGGCTGGCTTAAAGGGTATGGGTGTGGCCTGGATGGTCATGTTCTACCTGCTGCTGGTGTTGTTTGCCCAGTTTGTTTTTCCGTTGCTGTTGTTGTTGGCATTAATTGACAGTCTGTTTGATATCCGGGGTCGCATGCAGCCGCCACAAGAGCCGCCGCAAGACACGAATACAAACGACCAACCCTGATTTAGAGGTCATCGTAATGGAAGTTATCCTGCTCGAGAAAATCGCAAACCTGGGCAGCCTTGGTGACAAGGTATCGGTCAAAGCCGGTTACGCCCGTAATTTCCTGCTCCCCTTCGGCAAGGCCACTGCGGCCACTGAAGATAACGTTGCCGCTTTTGAAGCGCGCCGTGCCGAGCTGGAAAAACTGGCTGCCGAGAAGAAAGCCGCTGCTGACGCCCGTGCCGAGCAATTGGCCGAGCTGACAGTGACCGTCTCTGCCAACGCTGGCGAAGAAGGCAAGCTGTTCGGTTCCATTGGTACGCGTGATATCGCTGATGCCGTCACCGCTGCTGGTGTTGCCATCGAAAAGAGTGAAGTGCGCCTGCCGGAAGGTCCGCTGCGTACTGTTGGCGAATTTGATATCGACGTGCAGCTGCACACTGATGTCAGCGCTACCGTCAAGCTGGTTGTTGTCGCGGGCTGATCCCTGCTGCGCCGGTCACCGTCAGGTGATTTAACCGGACGCAACCGCTAGACTATGCAACACGGCGTCTGTCCTTGGGCAGCGCCGTGTTGTCATTTCCGCTGTCAGCACAGGTGTAGACCATGACACAGCCCTCTGCCTATTCCGATGAGCTGGACCTGCAAGCCAGTTCGCTCAAGGTACCTCCGCACTCGATCGAAGCGGAGCAGGCCGTGCTGGGTGGTGTCATGCTCGATAACATGGCCTGGGAGCGGATTGCCGAGCTGGTCAGTGAAGGGGATTTCTACCGTCACGACCACCGGCTGATTTTTCGCGCATTGGTCGGCCTGGCCAAGCGCAACCAACCCTTTGATGTGGTGACCCTGGCTGAAGAGCTGGACCGTGAGGGCTTGAGTGAGCAGGTCGGTGGCTTACCCTACCTTGGCCAGCTGGCCAAGAACACGCCCTCTGCCGCCAATATCACCGCCTATGCCCAGATCATCCGTGAGCGCGCAACCCTGCGCCAGTTGATCGGCATCAGTGCAGAAATTACCGATACCGCGTTTAACCCCAAAGGACTGCAGGCGACCGAGATCCTCGATCAGGCCGAACAGAAGATCTTCTCGATCGCCGAAAGCCGGCCCAAGGTCGGCGGGCCGATTGGTGTCAACGAGCTGCTGACCAAGGCGATTGACCGTATTGATACCCTGTTCAACAGCGACGGGGCAATTACCGGTCTGTCGACCGGATTTACCGATCTGGACGAGATGACCTCGGGATTGCAGCCTGCCGATCTGGTGATTGTAGCTGGTCGACCCTCCATGGGTAAGACCACCTTTGCCATGAACCTGGTGGAAAACGCGGTACTGCGCAGTGACAAGGGTGTGCTGGTGTTTTCGCTGGAGATGCCGGGTGAGTCGCTGATGATGCGTATGCTGTCTTCGCTGGGCCGTATTGACCAGACCAAGGTGCGCTCCGGTCGCCTGGATGATGATGACTGGCCACGACTGACCTCGGCGGTCAACCTGCTGAATGATCGCAAGTTGTTCATCGATGATACTGCCGGCCTGTCGCCGATGGAAATGCGCGCGCGGGCACGCCGCGTCGTGCGTGAGCATGGCGATCTGGCATTGATCATGATCGACTATCTGCAGCTGATGCGGATCGGTGGCGGGGGTGCGGAAAATCGTACCAATGAAATTTCAGAAATCTCCCGCTCGCTGAAAGCCCTGGCGAAAGAATTCAATACCCCCGTAGTGGCCTTGTCGCAGCTTAACCGCTCCTTGGAACAGCGGCCCAACAAACGCCCGATCAACTCGGATTTGCGTGAGTCGGGCGCCATCGAGCAGGACGCGGATGTCATCATGTTCGTCTACCGGGACGAGGTCTATCATCCTGACAGTCAAGACAAGGGAATGGCTGAAATCATTATCGGCAAGCAGCGTAACGGGCCTATCGGCACCGCACGGCTGGCCTTTCTCGGCAAATACACCCGTTTCGAGAACCTGGCACCGGGGGCTTACTCCGGTTACGGTGATCTGGAGTAGTCATGTCCCTCAGTATGCCGGCGGCGCGTCCGCTGTTCGATTATCCCAAGTATTGGGCCGAATGTTTTGGTCCGGCGCCTTTTTTGCCGATGAGCCGCGCCGAAATGGATCAGCTTGGCTGGGACAGCTGTGACATCATCATTGTCACCGGCGATGCCTATGTGGACCATCCGTCCTTTGGCATGGCAGTGATCGGCCGTTTGCTCGAGGCTCAGGGCTTCCGGGTCGGCATCATCAGCCAGCCCGATTGGCAGAGCAAGGATGCCTTCATGCAGCTGGGCAAGCCCAATCTGTTCTTTGGTGTCGCTGCCGGCAACATGGATTCGATGATCAATCGCTACACCGCTGATCGCAAGGTGCGCTCGGACGATGCCTACACGCCGGGTGGCAAGGGC
Source organism: Gammaproteobacteria bacterium (assembly GCA_023475025.1). Taxonomy (GTDB): domain Bacteria; phylum Pseudomonadota; class Gammaproteobacteria; order Pseudomonadales; family Pseudomonadaceae; genus Halopseudomonas. Next base: position 56,898 of record JAMCWB010000021.1, on the reverse strand, counting down.
GGCAGTCGTCCGGATCGTGCCAGCCTGGTCTACAGTCAGCGCTGCCGTGAGGCCTATAAGGATGTGCCGATCATTCTCGGTGGTATCGAGGCCTCGTTGCGGCGCATTGCACATTACGACTACTGGCAGGACAAGGTGCGGCGCTCGATACTGGTCGACGCACGCGCAGATCTGCTGCTGTACGGCAATGCCGAACGTGCGATCGTAGAGGTGGCCCAGCGCTTGAGTCGCGGCGATTCGCTGCTTGAAATGACCGATATTCGCGGTACTGCCTTTATTCGTAAAGACAGCCCGCAGGGCTGGTTTGAGCTCGACTCCAGCCGTATCGACCGGCCTGGCAAGGTCGACAAGATCATCAACCCCTATGTGAACACCCAGGATACTGCTGCCTGTGCGGTGGAGCAGGCCAAGGGTGAGGCGGAACCGACCACGGATGCCGATGTGCAGGTCCTCGAGCTGCTGCCCCATCCGCGGCTTGAGCGTGATCGTACCGTGATCCGGCTGCCGGCCTATGACAAAGTCAAAGGTGATCCGGTGTTGTATGCGCATGCCAACCGGGTGCTGCACCTGGAGACGAATCCGGGCAACGCGCGTGCGCTGGTGCAGCGGCATGGCGATCAGGAGGTGTGGTTCAGCCCACCGCCGATTCCGCTGAGCACTGAAGAAATGGACTATGTGTTTGATCTGCCCTATGCGCGGGTGCCGCACCCGGCTTATGGTGATGCCAAGATTCCGGCCTACGACATGATCCGTTTCTCGGTGAATATCATGCGTGGCTGCTTTGGTGGCTGTACCTTCTGCTCGATTACCGAACACGAGGGGCGGATTATCCAGAATCGCTCGCATGACTCCATCATTCGCGAGATTGAAGCCATCCGCGACAAGGTTCCGGGCTTTACCGGGGTGATCTCCGACCTGGGTGGGCCAACGGCCAATATGTATCGGGTTGCCTGCAAGAGCCGCGAGATCGAGGCAGCATGCCGCAAACCCTCCTGTGTCTTTCCGGGCATCTGTGAGAACCTGGATACCGATCACTCATCGTTGATCGGTCTGTATCGCAAGGCTCGGGAGTTGCCCGGGGTGAAGAAGATCCTGATTGCTTCTGGCCTGCGCTATGACCTGGCGGTGGAATCACCGGAATATGTCAGGGAGCTGGTCACTCACCATGTCGGCGGCTACCTGAAGATCGCACCGGAGCATACGGAAAGTGGTCCGCTGGACAAAATGATGAAGCCGGGCATCGGCAGCTACGACCGCTTCAAGCAGATGTTCGAGAAATACAGCAAGGAAGCCGGAAAGGAACAGTACCTGATTCCTTACTTTATCGCGGCTCATCCGGGCACCACCGATGAGGACATGATGAATCTGGCCCTGTGGCTCAAACGTAACGGCTTTCGCGCCGACCAGGTACAGGCGTTCTATCCCTCACCCATGGCCAGCGCCACGGCCATGTACCATAGCGGCAAGAATCCGCTGCGCAAGGTCGGCTATAAAACCGGGTCGGTGGATACGGTGAAAGGCGAGCGCCAGCGACGTCTGCACAAGGCTTTCTTGCGTTACCATGATCCGAACAATTGGCCGCTATTGCGCGAAACACTCAAGGCCATGGGCCGCAGTGACCTGATCGGCAATAGCAAGCAGCATCTGATTCCCAGCTTCCAGCCAGCGGTTGACAGCTATCAGAGTGCGCGGCGTAAGAACTCCACGCCGGCTGGCAGCCCCAAGGCAGGCCGCTTGTTGACTCAGCACACCGGCTTGCCACCACGGGAAACCGGTAAGCGCAAACCAGGCAAGGGCAAACCACGACCGGGAGCACGATAGGCGCAGCGCTATCAGTCTGATAGACAGACCCAACTGGTATACGGATGAAGTCGAGCTAAGCTGAAAACAGGTTCATGACGGCCACTCAGGAGGTGCCCGATGACGCTGTTCAGCTTGTTGACCCAATGCTGTGCCGGTTATGCCTGTGCCACAGCTGGCTATCCGCCCTGTGACTCTGCGTGGCCAACGCGCGTACCCAGCCAGTAGCTTAACTGTTCCTGTAGTTGACCCAGGTCGACCGGTTTGGCCATGTGCCCGTTCATGCCGACCTGGCTGGCCCGCGCACGGTGTTCCGGCATGATGTGGGCGGTGAGGGCAATGATAGGTACCGGCTGGCGGTGGTTGTCCTGTTCCCACTGGCGGATCTGCTCGGCAGCGGTAAAGCCATCCATCTCAGGCATTTCACAGTCCATCAGGATCAGGTCGACGTGTGCTTCGCGTACCCGTTGTACGGCTTCGCGGCCGTTAGCCACGGCCTGGCTGTCGAGCCCGAGCTTGCTCAGCATGCCGCGGATAACCTTGGTGGAAATGGCGTTATCTTCGGCAACCAGAATAGTGGGTTTCTGACTCGGCGATGCCTGGCCCTGCTGCAATGAGCTGGTCTGATCAAGCCGGCGCTGGCGCTGGCGGTCCTGATGCTGCAGCCATTCATCAATCAAGGTGGTGCGCAGGCTGTAACCGGCGACCGGTTTGCTCAGAATGCGACTGATGCCGGCATTGCGGGCGACCACCCGGCTGGGGATCTGGCTGATACCGGTCAGCATGATAATCAGCACATCCTGGGTCAGGGTGGGGTCATCCTGAATGCGTTTGGCCAGTTCCAGTCCAGTCATGCCGGGCATGGACTGGTCAATCAGCAGTATATCGAAAGGTTGGCCGAGGTTGGCCTGGTTGCGCATCAATGCCAGCGCTTCCTTGCCGCTTGAGGCGCTCTGTGCCTGCATCTGCCAGGCGCTGAGCTGCTGCTGCAGTACTTTGCGGCAGGTAGCATTGTCATCCACAATCAGTGCATGCCGTTCGCGCAGGCAACTGCCATCATCGCTTGGTGCCGGACCCTGTTCGATGAAGCCCAGTGGCAAGGTAAACCACAGGGTGTTGCCCTGATCACTGGATTTTATGCCCAGTTGCCCGTGCATCATGTCAATCAGGTGGCGACTGATCAACAGGGCCAGCTGGCCATCCCCCTCTGTACCCGGAATGCCGTCGACGCGGGGTGCGCGCTTGGCCAGCAGGCGCTGGCGCAGGCTGGCTGAGAGAGCCAGACCGGTGTCCTGAATCGCAAAGCGCAGGTGCACATCGGTACTTTGCGTCGGCTCCTTGAGCGCCTGGTCAGGTCCTGCGACCAGCAGCACTTCACCGCTGTGGGTGTGTTGCAGTGCATTGTTGAGCAGACTGGATAACACCTGGCGCAGCCGGTTGGCATCGCCACTGACCCGGCGCGGCGTGTCCGGGTGAACAAAACCAATCAGCTCAAGGCCCTGGTTGTCAGCCCGGGTACGGAAGTTGTCAAGGCATTCATTGACCAGGGCATGCAGGTCAAAATGCACTGTTTCCAGTTGCAGTTCACCGGCTTCCAGACGTGTCATGTCGACAATTTCATTGAGCAGGGTCAGCAGGTCACTGCCTGATGCATGAATAGTCTGCACATAATCACGCTGCTTGGCTGATAGCGCGGTATCCATGAGCAATTCGCTCATGCCCAGCACACCGTTCATGGGCGTACGTATCTCGTGGCTTATACGGCTGAGAAACTCTGCCCGGGTACGGCGTTCAGCCAGCCGTGTGGCAGCCTGGTGTCGGGCTCGGGTGGACGCCTTCAGGCGCTGTTGCTGGCGTACATACAGATGCCAGGCCAGGGCTACCAGGGCAACCCAGAACAGCAGCCGACACAGGGGTTCAGCGAGGCTGCTGTTGATCAGATGGAAGTGCAGCAGGCCGCTGCCGAACAAAGCGAGGCAGGCCAGCAGACCCGTTACCCGCAAGCCTTGCTGGCGCAGCCATAAATGGATCAGCAGCGCGCCGCCGGCCAGCGGTAGCAGCAAGGTGATCAAGGGGGCCAGTGCCCCAAGCTGTGTTGGCCAGACGGCGATCATCAAGATCACCACAAAGGTGGCCAGTGCTGCCAGAGAAAGCAGGCGTTGTTCCTGCTGGGGTTCCGGGGTGGGTAACCAGGAGCGGAACAGCAATAACACCAACGGGAGGCTGAGCAGGTATAGCAGGTCACCGCTTTGTCCATACAGGCGGGGCAGGTGAGTCGCCGTCCAGTCGACGTGGCTCATGCCGCCGAGTGCTTGCAACAGGGCAGCCGCTGCCAGCAGCACATGAAAAGGGTCGCGGCTGCTGGCGCCCTGGAGCAGACCATGCAGCACCAGGGCCAGTGCCAGACCGACTAACAACCCCTCCATGGCCTGGCGGTTACCGTGCGACAACAGGACCTTGTCCTGCGGCCAGATATCGAGCTTGGTTTGCTGCGGGTATGGGTTGTGCAGGCGCACAAGAATCTGGTCACGCGCGCCCAGATAGGGCAGGGCAAAGACAAAATCAGCGTGCGCTTGATCGCGTTGTGCGGGGGGCTGGTGGGCGCCGGTCTGGGTATGCTTGCTCAATACGCCATCAACCAGATGGTAGTAGCCGATGGTCTGGATTGCCGGATTGCTCAGGTGCAACCATTGACCCTGTGCCAGCGGGCCGCGCAGCTTCACCCATACGGCGGTATCGCCGCCGGGCAGGGCGATACGTCCGGGTGGTAGGGGAATAAATCGATTGGCATAGCGGTTGGTCAGCACATCGGCGAGTTCCAGCTCGCCCTGGCTATCAACAAATACCTGTGGCTGCGCAAGCTCATCGGCGAGTACTGCGGCGCTTGGCAGCAGACTCAAGAGTAGCGGCAGCAGGCTCGCGAACAACAACCAGCGTACTTGCTTCACGTTCGGTCAGTCCTGTCCATGGTCGCATAATTTCACTGCGCCCAGTATAGCGCAGTGCGCCACGGGCTGTCGTCAGCCGGTGGCGCTCGCGAGCTAAGGCTGGGTCCTAGCGATTTTGCTCCCGGGCAATCGCGCGGTAGCCAATATCCCGCCGGTAAAAGCAGCCATCCCAGTGGATGCCGGCCGCCAGGTCATAGGCCGCTTGTTGCGCCTGCTGGACACTGTCACCCAGAGCGGTAGCGCAGAGTACCCGGCCGCCACTGGTCACTACCTGTTGGTCGTGCAGTGCGGTGCCGGCATGAAAGACCTTGGCGTCGGCAGCAGTGGCCTGATCAAGCCCGCTGATCGGCATGCCCTTGGCATAACTGCCCGGATAACCACCGGCAGCCAATACGACGCCCAGGCTTGGGCGTGGGTCCCAGTGGGCTTCTGCCTGGTCCAGGGTGCCGGCCAGGGCGGCTTGCACCAGGTCGACCAGGCTGGATTGCAGGCGCAGCATGATGGGTTGGGTTTCCGGATCACCGAAGCGGCAGTTGAACTCGATAACCTTGGGCGCCCCCGTGGGGTCGATCATCAGCCCGGCATAGAGGAAGCCGGTATAGATGTTGCCTTCGGCGGCCATGCCCTTGACCGTTGGCCAGATGACCTCATCCATGATGCGCTGGTGGACTGCTGGGGTGACAACAGGCGCGGGGGAGTAAGCACCCATGCCGCCCGTGTTGGGGCCGGTATCGGCATCGCCGACACGCTTGTGATCCTGACTGGTAGCCATGGCCAGCACGTTTTCGCCATCGACCATGACGATAAAGCTGGCCTCTTCGCCCTCGAGAAACTCCTCGATCACTACCCGTGAGCCAGCCTCGCCGAAGGCATTGCCAGCCAGCATATCGCGCACGGCGGCTTCTGCTTCGTCCAGGGTCATGGCCACGATGACCCCCTTGCCAGCGGCAAGGCCATCAGCCTTGATAACAATGGGGGCACCTTTCTCACGCAGGTAGGCGAGTGCCGGTTCGATCTCGGTAAAGTTGCCATACTCCGCGGTGGGGATTGCCTGGCGGGCGAGAAAATCCTTGGTGAAGGCCTTGGACCCCTCCAGTTGTGCCGCTGCCGCAGTGGGGCCGAAGCAGGCCAGGTTGGCGGCACGGAAACGATCGACTACGCCAGCAACCAGGGGTGCTTCCGGACCGACAATGGTCAGTGCAACATGGTTATCGCGGGCAAAATCGACCAGCCGATCAATCTCCAGCACATCGATAGCCACGTTTTCGCATTTCAGCTCCAGTGCCGTGCCCGCATTGCCCGGAGCAACAAAGACACGCTCCACGCGTGCATCCTGTGCGACCTTCCAGGCCAGCGCATGCTCGCGCCCGCCGCTACCAATAATCAATACATTCATTCGAGCAACCTGCCCTGATTGGATAGATGTTACAGGCTGGAAGCTGAAGGCTGGATGCTGGAAGTCATGGCTCCGCGCAGGCTCTCGTTAATCGAGTCTGGCCGCAAATCAGCCACCCACTGCGCAATCTCTCTTCCAGCCTTCAGCCTCAGGCCTCCAGCGATTAATTTGCCTAGTGCCGGAAATGCCGCATGCCGGTAAATACCATCGCCATGCCGGCTTCGTTGGCGGCGTCGATCACTTCCTGATCGCGCATGGAACCACCCGGCTGGATCACCGCACTGATGCTGTTGGCGGCGGCGTTGTCGATGCCATCGCGGAACGGGAAGAAGGCATCGGATGCCATGACTGCGCCGGCGACCTGCAGACCGGCGTGTTCGGCCTTGATCGCAGCGATGCGCGCTGAGTTGACCCGGCTCATCTGGCCGGCGCCGACACCCACGGTCTGGCGGTTCTTGGCATAGACGATGGCATTGGATTTGACGAACTTGGCCACTTTCCAGGCGAAGATCAAATCATGCATTTCCTGCTCGGTCGGCGCGCGCTGGGTGACCACATTGAGGTCTGCCTCAGTGATCATGCCGGTGTCACGGCTCTGGATCAGCAGGCCGCCATTGACCCGCTTGAAGTCCCAGCCGGCAGCGCGCTCGGCACCCCATTCGCCGCATTCGAGCAGGCGCACATTGGCCTTGGCGGCGACGACTTCGCGGGCCGCAGCAGAGACCTTGGGTGCAATGATGACCTCGACGAACTGGCGCTCGACAATGGCCCGGGCGGTGTCGCCATCCAGCTCACGGTTGAAGGCGATGATGCCGCCAAAGGCTGATTCGTTGTCAGTATCCCAGGCCAGGTCATAGGCCTTGCGGATGCCGCCATCGGCTTCCGGCACAACAGATACACCGCAGGGGTTGGCGTGCTTGACGATCACACAGGCCGGCTTGCTGAAGCTCTTCACACACTCCAGTGCAGCGTCGGTATCAGCGACGTTGTTAAACGACAGTTCCTTGCCCTGCAGTTGCACCGCAGTAGCCACGCAGGCCTCGGCGGCATGCTCGACGTAGAAGGCCGCGCTCTGGTGCGGGTTCTCGCCATAGCGCATATCCTGCGCCTTGATGAACTGGCTGTTGAAGGTGCGCGGGAAGGCGCTGCGACCTTCGGTGCTCAGAGTGTCAGTGGTCTGATCAATACTGCCCAGGTAGTTGGCGATCATGCCATCGTAGGCAGCGGTGTGCTCGAAGGCCTTGAGTGCCAGGTCGAAACGCTGGGCATAGGTCAGACCGCCGGCCTGCAGGTTATCGAGGATGCCGGCGTAGTCACTGGCGTTGACCACAATGGCGACATCCTTGTGGTTTTTGGCCGCGCTGCGCACCATGGTCGGACCGCCGATGTCGATGTTCTCGATGGCATCGGCCAGATCGCAGTCGGGCTTGGCTACAGTGGCCGCAAAGGGATACAGGTTGACCACCACCATGTCGATCGGGTTGATGCCGTGCTGCTGCATGACCTCGCCGTCGATAGCGCGGCGACCGAGGATGCCGCCATGGATCTTCGGATGCAGGGTCTTGACCCGGCCATCCATCATCTCCGGAAAGCCGGTGTAATCAGCCACTTCAACAGCGTCGATGCCTTGTTCGCGCAGCAGCTTGAAAGTGCCGCCGGTGGAGAGGATTTCAACGCCCTGGGCGGTCAAGGCGCGGGCAAATTCAACGATCCCGGTCTTGTCGGAAACGCTGATCAGTGCGCGTCGGACGGGCAGGCGAGTGGTTTGGTCAGTCATATTGGGTCCAGGGTTACTTGCAGTGAAAATCAGCTTCTAGCTTCTAGCTTCTAGCTTCTAGTTTGAAGTGGCCGTGTGAAAGGGGCTTCAATTTTACTTGCCGTTTACAGCAGTCCATATTGCTTGAGCTTCTTGCGCAGGGTACCGCGGTTGAGGCCGAGGACTTCCGAAGCGCGGGTCTGGTTGCCTTTGACGTAGTCCATCACGCTTTCCAGCAGCGGAGCTTCTACCTCGGACAGCACCATGTTGTAGACATCGGTGACATCCTGGCCATCAAGGTGGTTGAAGTAGTTGTGCAGAGCCTGTTCGACGCTGTCACGCAAGGTGGCATTCGGGCTTGCTGTCGAATGCTGGGCATTCAGGGATTCCGGGCTGGGTTCGGTGGTGTCACTCACGGGTAGGGTTCCGTTAATCTGGAAAGTGTTCAGAAGCGTCATGCCGCCAGGTCTCCTTCCATTACGCGGGCGAAAAAGCCATTGATGCCGTGTTGTTGTCCCTTGGGGCAGTCAATGCGGTTGAATAGGCTACGAAAGGACTCTGCGCCGGGCAGGGTCTTCAGGTACCAGCCGACATGCTTGCGGGCAATACGAACGCCCTGCAGGTCGCCATAAAAAGCATGCAGGGCACGGATATGCCCGAGCAGGATGTCACGCTGGGCGGGCAGGTCAGGTTCCGCCAGGTGACTGCCGTGGGCCAGGTAATGGGCTATCTGGCCAAGCAGCCAGGGCCTGCCCTGGGCGGCACGGCCGATCATGACCGCGTCAGCACCGGTATAGTCGAGTACCTGTCGGGCCTTTTCCGGGCTGTCGATATCACCATTGGCGAACAGCGGAATACGGATTTGCTGGCGAATGTCGGCGATGGTGTCGTATTCGGCGGCGCCCTGGTAGAGATCTGCTTTGGTACGTCCGTGCACGGCCAGGGCCTGAATGCCACTGTCCTCGGCGATACGCGCGATGCGTGGGCCATTGCGGTGCTCATGATCCCAGCCGGTGCGGATCTTCAGTGTGACCGGAATATCGACGGCGGCAACCACCGCTTCCAGGATCTGGGCAACCAGGAGTTCATCGCGCATCAGGGCGGAACCGGCTGCCTTGTTGCAGACTTTCTTGGCCGGGCAGCCCATGTTGATATCGATGATTTGCGCGCCGAATTGCTGGTTGAGGCGTGCCGCCTCGGCCATCATCTGCGGATCACCACCGGCGATCTGTACTGAGCGGGGTGCGGCTTCGCCATCATGGGCCAGGCGCTGGCGGGACTTGCGGCTGTTCCACAGGCGCACATCACTGGTGACCATTTCGGATACGACGAGCCCGGCGCCTTGCTGTCGGCACAGTTGCCGGAAAGGACGATCGGTGACGCCGGCCATGGGTGCCAGAATGACCGGGTTGGCGAGCTGGTAAGGGCCGATACTGATCACTGCATGGTCCATCCCTGTAGTTGCCAATCGTCAATGCCACAGCCGTCATTTGCCACGCGAGGTGGAGATGAGCGAGTGCGGGAAGTGTGAAAAAGGTCGATCATCATACCCGTAAAGAATGACCATATAAAGTCTGATCTGGCTGTTTTTTAATCAGCCGGAGCAGGCGCGCGCATCGGGTTCATTGCTCGGGGCTGAGAAAGTCCAGGCGGTAACTGGAGGCGGACTGTTCCGGGGCCAGCATAGTGAGGCCGACATGAATCGGCGTTTGCGCAGGCATCAACCGGGCGCCGGCCAGTTCGCCACCCAGGTATTCCTGTGGCCGGAACAGGCGCGTGGCCAGCTCGCGGTCGCTCTGATCGCTGAAACGCATGCGCAATAGCGGAAACGGTTGGGCAAAATCAGCCCGGTTGTAGAGGATGACATCGATGGCCAGGGTGTTGGGGTACTCTGGGTGGGGGCGAACGGTCAGGTTGCTGCTGCGGATCAGGCTGATATCGACCTGGGGCGGCAGCTGGCAACCGACCACACTGCACCAGCTGGCGATCACTGGACGGCTGCGTTCGTCATGGGCCAGGGCGGCAAAGTTGAAATAGCCAAACTGGCCGATCAGACCAAGCAGAGCCAGCAGGCTGAGCAGGCTCCAGAGTCCATTGCGTCGGCGCAAACGGGGTGTTGGTTGGTCCTCGTCCAGATACAGCATTTCACTGTCCAGTTCCGGCAACAGAAAGTCATCGCCAAGCAAGGGTTCGCGGCGCTTCTCCTGCGGACTCTGCGCTGGCGGGGTATCGCGTTCTGCATGCAGGCCGCTGTGCATTGTCGTGTCGGGGGCTTCATCCTCAGCGCCGGCGTCCAGCGGCAGTGCTGCGGCAGTTGGCGGGTCAGGCCTGTCACGCAGAAATACACCGGACTGGCTGTCTGGTTCGGCTGTGCTTGCCGGGTGCCCGGTTGTTGGGACGCTGAGCGGCTCGGCAAGCTCAGTCGTGGTCACCGGCACATCAGCGCTGTGGGTCGCAGCTGCCTGTTCGTCTGGCGGCCGGCTGTCAATGGCATTGAACGCCGGCGCAGCACTGTGCTCTGGTTGGCTGGCAGCAGCTGTGGCTGCTTGCTTGGCAGGCTCTGGCTCAGCCGGGGTACTGGCGGCAGGCAGACTGCTCTGGCGCGGCGGTGGGGCCGGATTGACCTCATCAATGATCGACTCATCCAGGCCCAGGTCTTCCAGGTCCAGATCATCCAGCTCCAGATCATCGTGGATCAGTACATCGTCCAGTCGGGTCTTGGCGCGCGGCTTCTGCTCGGGCAGTGCCTTGACAGCCTCATTTACCGGTTGCTCATTTTCAGCTGGCGGGTTGGCATTGAAGACCTTGAGGCAGGCACCGCAGCGGACGTTGCCAGCGGCCGCACGCAGGTGTTCCTGCGATAGCCGGAAGCGCGTCTGGCAATGGGGGCACTGGGTAACCAGGGTTGCACTCATGCTGGGTGTCGGGTCCTTGGCTGATCTGATCGCCACAAGGGATGATGGAGGTCTATTCTGCCGTTATCCGGTGGCATCGCCAAGCCGGCGGCCACTGATGCGCACCCAGCCGTCACGCTCGGCTACCGGGTCGAGAGCAAAGGCTGTGGCATAGGCGGCGACAACCTCGTCAGCCTGCTCCTGCAGAATGCCGGATAATGCCAGGCGCCCGCCGGGTCGGACCAGTCGGGTCAGCTGAGGTGCAAGCTCGACCAGCGGCCCGGCGAGAATATTGGCCACCACAATATCGGCAGGTGTCTGCGGCATGTCGGCTGGCAGATAGAGTGCCAGGTCGGTATCGGCAATACCGTTACGACGGGCATTGTCACGGCTGGCTTCTAGTGCCTGTGAGTCTATGTCGGTACCGGTTGCCGGCCGCGCACCAAGCAGCAGGGCGGCAATGGCGAGAATGCCCGAGCCACAGCCAAAATCAATCAGCGAGCACCCCTCCAGCGCCTGGCTGTCCAGCCATTCCAGGCAGAGCGCGGTGGTTGGATGGGTGCCGGTGCCGAACGCCAGGCCTGGATCGAGCAGCAGATTTACTGCATCTGGCTCCGGGGCATCGTGCCAGCTGGGCACAATCCACAGGCGCCGGCCGAAGCGCAGGGGCTTGAAATCAGCCATCCAGCTGCGCTCCCAGTCCTCGTCGGCAACCAGCTCATGGGCATGCTCCGGCAGCTCGCCGTGGCGCAATACACGCAGCTGGCTGAGCAGGCTGTCAGCGTCCTGGTCGGCTTCGAACAGGGCCAGTACGTGGGTGTTACGCCAGAGCGGCGTTGTGCCCAGATCCGGTTCGAAAATCGGCTGGTCTTCGGCGTCCATAAAGGTCACCGAGACCGCACCCAGAGCGAGTAGCTGGTCTTCCAGTGTCTCGGCATCATCGGGGGTGGTGGCCAGGCGTAGTTGTAACCAGGGCATAGCGTTTCCTTCGCAAAGGCATCAGGCAGAGAGCCGCAAGCGGCAGTAGCAAAAAACAACGGGAGCGCCATGCGCTCCCGATACAACAGCATCAACCCCGTGTAGCCTGCTGCTGGGCTTACTTGATACCCAGCTTGTGCTCGAGGTAGTGAATATTCACGCCGCCCTTGCAGAAGGCGCTATCACGAACCAGTTCACGATGCAGTGGCGTGTTGGTCTTGATGCCGTCCACCACCAGCTCGTCGAGGGCATTGCGCATGCGCGCCAGCGCTTCGTCACGGGTTGCCCCGTAGGTGATCAGCTTGCCGACCAGCGAGTCGTAATTCGGTGGGACCTTGTAGCCGCTGTACAGGTGTGAGTCCACCCGCACACCATTGCCGCCAGGGGCATGGAAAAAGGTCACGGTGCCGGGGCTGGGCATGAAGGTAGCCGGATCTTCGGCATTGATACGGCACTCGATGGAGTGGCCGCGAATGACGACATCATCCTGGCTCACGCTCAGGGTATGACCGGCGGCTACGCGCAATTGCTCCTTGACGATATCCACACCGGTGACCATCTCCGAGACCGGGTGTTCGACCTGTACGCGGGTATTCATTTCGATAAAGTAGAAGCCGCCATCTTCATAGAGAAACTCGAAGGTGCCGGCGCCGCGGTAACCGATATCGATACAGGCCTGGACGCAACGGGCCTGCACTTCGGCACGGGCCTGTTCATCAATACCGGGTGCGGGTGCTTCCTCGATGATCTTCTGGTGACGACGCTGCAGCGAGCAGTCGCGATCGCCCAGGTGAACCGCATTGCCCTGGCCGTCCGAGAGCACCTGGATCTCCACGTGACGGGGATTGGTGAGGAATTTCTCCAGGTAGACCATGGGGTTGCCAAATGCAGCACCGGCTTCAGTCTGGGTCAGGCGAATGGATTTCAGCAGGTCTTCTTCCTGGTGGACCACGCGCATGCCGCGTCCGCCGCCGCCGCCAGCGGCTTTGATGATGACCGGGTAGCCGACACGCCGGCCAATGGCCAGGCATTCGGCTTCATCGTCCGGCAAGGGACCGTCCGAGCCGGGCACAGTGGGTACGCCGGTGGCTTTCATCGCCGCAATCGCCGATACCTTGTCACCCATCAGGCGAATGACATCGGCTTTAGGGCCAATAAAGGTAAAGCCGGAGCGCTCGACCTGCTCGGCAAAGTCAGCATTTTCGGCCAGAAACCCGTAGCCGGGGTGAATGCCATCGGCGCCGGTTATTTCTGCCGCGCTGATGATCGCCGGAATATTCAGGTAAGAGGCCGTCGCATTGGGCGGGCCAATACACACAGACTCATCGGCCAATGCCAGGTGCATGAGTTCACGGTCTGCCGTGGAGTGCACGGCAACGGTCTTCAACCCCAGTTCCTTGCAGGCGCGAATAACGCGCAAGGCAATTTCACCGCGGTTGGCTATCAGTACTTTCTGCATCGGAAGCTCCGGGTCGGGCTCAGGCGATGCTGAACAGGGGTTGATCGAATTCCACCGGCTGGCCGTTATCAACCAGGATGGCCTGAATCACGCCGCTCTTGTCGGCTTCGATATGGTTCATCATCTTCATGGCTTCAATGATGCACAGGACATCGCCGGCCTTGACGCTCTGGCCAACGCTGACGAAAGCAGGTGAAGCAGGGGAAGGCGCTTCATAGAAGGTGCCAACCATGGGTGAACGCACCAGGTGGCCGGTCGGTGCTTCGGCAGCTTCAACAGCCGGGGCTGCAGCCGGTGCAGGAGCGGCGGGTGCGGCTGACGGCGCTGCGGCAGGCATGGGTTGTGGCGCAAAGTACTGTTGCTGCGGAGCCAGCTGCTTGCTGTGACGGCTGATGCGGACGGACTCTTCGCCCTCGTGAATCTCCAGTTCGTCAATGCCGGATTCTTCCAGCAGCTCGATCAGTTTCTTTACTTTACGAATATCCATTGTTGTATGTACTCCAGTACGTATTTGTTTATTGAGTCGAGTTCGTTGCTTCGCAGCGCCTTAAGGCAGCCTGCAGGGCCAGTTCGTAGCCCTGGGCCCCAAGGCCACAAATCACCCCTACTGCAATGTCGGAGAAGAAGGAGTGATGTCGAAATTCTTCACGCTGGTGCACGTTGGATAAATGCACCTCGATGAATGGGATGCTCACAGCAAGCAATGCGTCACGTATGGCAACGCTGGTATGGGTAAAAGCTGCTGGATTGATGATGATGAAATCGATGGCTTCATCACGCGCGGCATGAATGCGCTCGATCAGTTCATGTTCGGCGTTACTCTGCAGGCTGAGCAGATGATGCCCCTGGCTATTGGCCAGTTCACGCAGGCGCTGATCGATCTGGGTCAGGGTCGTTGCCCCGTAGACGCCAGGTTCGCGCGTGCCTAGCAGATTGAGATTGGGTCCGTGCAGAACCAGGATGCTGGCCATGGCATTGAGTCCGGCTGAAAACCTGAATACTGAGCTGACCATAGGGTCAGGGTTGATGGGCAGAGTTTGCCGGAAAGCGTTAGCGCTGTCCAGAATCTGTTGGTTGCCCTCAGATGCCGGCATGATGCCCGCAAGAAAGCCGAAATTGCTCAGAAGATGATCAGTTGCCTGCAGCCAGTGCCTGCAGCCGTGCCTGGAAGCCGGGGCGATCGATTTCGCCCTGGATACGCAGGGCGTCGGCTTCTGCGCCATCGGCGGTAAAAAACAGGAAGGCGGGTGGACCGAACAGCTGTTGTTGCTGCAGCCAGTTGCGCTGATCGGCAGTGTTGGCCGTCAGGTCGAGCTTGATACGCACCAGCCCCAGAGCTTCCATGTCGCCCTGGACGTCGGCATGCGCCAGCACATCGCGCTCAATCTGCTTGCAGCTGATGCACCAGTCGGCATAGAGCTCGATGACGGCAGGGCGTTGCTGCTCGCGCGCCTGTTGCAGCATGTTCTGGAGGCCAGCCTGATCGGTGACGCTGGCAAATCCGGTATTGGTGCTGCTGACGCTGGCGCTGGAACCCACGCCGGCCAGCGGGCGCAAAGGGTCTGAGTTGCCGGCCAGGCTGCCAAACAGGGCAGCAGCGGCATAAATGGCGCTGAGCAGGGCCAGCGTCTGGGCAATCTTGCCGGGAGCGTTTTTGGGCGTGCGATCAAACAGGCCCAGACGAACCGCCAGTCCGGCGGCCAGAGCTGCCCACAGAGCGAGGCTGACGGAGCCTGGCAGCACACGCTCCAGCAGCCAGATGGCGACACCCAGCAGACCAAAGCCGAACAGCTGCTTGACGGTTTCCAGCCAGGCACCGGAGCGGGGCAGGAAGGCGTTACCGAACACGGCCACCAACAACAGCGGCAGG
Source organism: Gammaproteobacteria bacterium (assembly GCA_023475025.1). Classification (GTDB taxonomy): domain Bacteria; phylum Pseudomonadota; class Gammaproteobacteria; order Pseudomonadales; family Pseudomonadaceae; genus Halopseudomonas. Next base: position 41,797 of record JAMCWB010000021.1, on the reverse strand, counting down.
CCCATACCCAGGGCGAGTGCAAACAGGGTGGCGGCACCGCTCATGGCGTTACCGGTAGCGCTGATATAGACCAGAGCACCAGCCAGTGGGGCGGAAATACAGGGTGAGACGACCAGGGTGGAGAGTGCCCCCATAGCGGCAGCACCGGGTATTGATCCACCACGTGTGCGCCCGGCCAGGTGCTCGACGGGCTCACGTAGTCGCGCGGGCAGGCGCAGCTCAAACAGGCCAAACATCGCCAGCGCAAAGACCACAAAGAACAGGGCAAAGATACTCAGCACCCAGACCGACTGCAGGCGCGCCTGGATATTCAATGCCGCCCCAAAGGTGCCGATCAGGGCGCCGACCAGGGCAAAACTGATGGCCATGGCCAGCACGTAGCTGAGAGCCAGAATCAGCGCGCGCGGACGATCGATATCATCGCGGCCGACCACCAGGCTGGAGAGAATCGGCAGCATTGGTAGCACGCAGGGCGTGAAGGTCAACCCCAGGCCGGCGAGGAAGAACAACAGCAGGGCCAGGCCTAGTTGCTCGCCTTGCAGCAAGGACTGAAAGCGGCTGGCGCCGCCAGCATCCAGCGCACCAGTGGTGGTCACTGCGGGACTGGCCTGGCTACTGGGTCCGCTGCCGGTGCCGGGCAGGTCAAGATAAATGGTTTCCGGCGGGTAGCACAGGCCTGCATCGGCGCAACCCTGAAAGCTGACTTGCAGCTGGCCGCCAGGGATCTCGTTCAGTGCATGCTCGAGGGTGACGCTGACCTCGTCGTAATAGGCTTCAATATCACCAAAAAACTCGTCATGCATGGCCTTGCCGGGAGGCAGTTCAATGCGCGTGATCTCGCCGCCATCGGTCAGGGCAAAATCAAAGCGATGACGATAGAGGTAATACTCGGGGGCGATGTCGAAATAAAGGGTGATCTGCTGTTCGTCCACCGTTCGCAGCATGGGCCGGAAGGCTTCATTGACCGGCAGGAAGTCATACTGCAGGGAGCTGCTGCCGGAAGAAAAAAGACTGCTCAGGCCGCCGCGGTTGTCTGACGAAAAGGGGTTCGCCTGAACATGAGTGGCCAGTAACAGAAGCAGGATCAGCAGGGCACGCAACAGCAACATGATAAGTCTCGGTTATTCGCAAGGGCTCCATCATAATGACACAGGAGCCCGATGCCCAGTGGCAAAAGGTCTCAGGGTGAAGATAGTGCTGCAGCGCTGTTGCTGGATGTTGCTGCCGGACGTTGCATTTAAGCAGCGCTGCCTTAACATCGGCAGTGTTCGGCTGCCAGTGGCAGGCGTGTCTCTCATTGTTAGCGGTAACAGGGTAGTCATTCATGAAAAAAGCCAGTGGCTTGCAGGCCCTGGGTGGCCTGGTCTATTCCACCGAGAGTGGGCGTATGTGCCCCGGTTGTGGTGCGCCGGTTGCAGACTGTGTTTGTGCTGATCAGCCTCTGCCGGAGGGCGATGGTATCGTGCGCGTACGCCGCGAAAGCAAAGGCCGTGGCGGTAAGACAGTCACCACTGTCAGCGGTGTGTTGCTGCCGGCAGAGGAACTCAAGGCGTTGGCCAAGCGCATGAAAACCCGCTGCGGCTGCGGTGGCGCGGTCAAGCAGGGTGTGATCGAGATTCAGGGTGACCAGGTTGAGCTGTTGTGCACCTGGTTGCGCGAGCAGGGCTTTGCGGTCAAGCGCAGCGGCGGCTGAGTCTAATCACGCGTAAGCCACCAGTGCAGGTAGCGTCCGAGTGGTGCGTAGGCTGGATGGCGGCTGTAGGCCAGCTCTTCGCGGATCACCTCGTCCTCTGCGGCCAATTGCTGCCAGTGCGGTGGCATGTAATCGTAAAAGACCCGAATGCCGCTTTCATGCTCCTTCTGCAGGCCTGCAGCGGCGGCTGAGTGCGCCAGTTCACGAGGGTCAAGTGGCTGTTGCGGGGTTAGTCCGCGCTGGCCAACGCCCGCCAGTTGTTGACGCTCAAGTTTGCGAAACTGACCCTTGATCAGATTGCGGTAAATCAGGGCGTCGCGGTTATAGAAGGCCAATGACAGGCTGCCGCCGGGACGCATCAGGCTATGCAGGTGAGCCAGGGCGGCATGCGGGTCGGCCAGCCATTCCAGTACCGCATGGCAAATGACCAGGTCGAACTGCTGGCCACGGGCGGGCAGGTCCTGCAGTGCTGCTTGCCAGTAATCCTCTGCGGGTGTGCCTGCGCTGGCAAGCTTCTCGCGTGCCGCCTCTAGCATGTCCGCGGAGGGTTCGCTCACGGTGACCAGGTGACCGCGTTCAGCCAGCCAGGCGCTGATATGGCCCAGTCCGGCGCCGACATCAAGCACCTTCAGCGGCCGCTCGGCAGGCTTGGCCAACCACTCCTGCAGATCGCGCGTCAGCACTGCAAGGCGGATGGCGCCTTTGGGGCCTGCATAGATCTTGCGCGCCAGGTGGCTGCCCAGTTGGTCAAAGTAGCGGTCGTTCATGGTGCGGTACTGTGCCCTGCTGCGATGGGTTGTGCGGGTAGTGTACCCGAGGCGACATGGCTGGCGCGCGGACATAAAAAAAGCCAGCTTGTGGCCGGCTTTTTCAGGGGGCAGGAAGCTTATTTTTGATAGGCTTCCACGGCCTTTACAATTTCCGCTCGGGCTTCGTCAGCGTTGCCCCAGCGGTCGATCTTGACCCATTTGCCGGGTTCCAGATCCTTGTAGTTTTCGAAGAAGTGCTGGATCTGCTGGATCAGCAGCGGCGGCAGATCGGTGTATTCCTTGATGTCATGGTAGAGCGCGCTGAGCTTGTCATGTGGTACCGCAATCAGCTTGGCGTCGCCACCGCCATCATCGGTCATGTGCAATACGCCAACCGGGCGGGCGCGAATCACAGCACCAGGAGCTACCGGGTGCGGGGTTACCACCAGCACGTCCAGCGGGTCGCCATCATCGGCCAGGGTATTGGGGATGTAACCGTAGTTGGCCGGGTAGAACATCGGCGTGGCCATGAAGCGATCAACAAAAAGAGCGCTGCTGTCCTTGTCGATTTCATATTTGATCGGCGCGTGGTTGGCGGGGATCTCGATGGCGACGTAGATGTCGTTGGGGATGTCTTTGCCTGCGGGGATCTGGTCGTAGCTCATGGTTTACCTGATTCGGGCATTCATTAAGGAAAAAGTCGCGAGCATTATAGGCTTTCGCGGCGCTGATACCAAGCATAAACGCTTCGACCAAGGTCTAATCTTCCGGCTACAAGGATGCCGCTTGTCACTCAAGGCTCACAGCTTGAGTGCAAAGTAGCGGAAGTCGACATCATCACTGAAGCCCAGTGAGCGATAGAGGCCGTGGGCTACTTCGTTGCTTTCACCGGTCATTACCGTCATGCGGCCAATGCCCTGCGTCTTGGCCATCTCTTTGGCGTGGTTGATCATACGGTCAGCCACCAGCTGGCGGCGGGCTTCTTCAATCACATAGATACCCTTGAGCACCCAGCTGGCATTCAGGGTCAGGGCGGAGAAGCTGGGTATGAACTGGCAAAAGCCGAGTACCTTGCCGCTCTGTTCGTCTTCGGCAAGCAAGATGATCGCCTGATCTTCCTGCAGGCGGGCACGGAGGAAGCGCTCGGAGGCTTCCGGCTTGGGCGCTTGCCCGTAAAACTCGCGGTACTTGATAAAGAGCGGGGTGATTTCATTCAGGCGCTCAACGCCCGCTTGCACAATACGCATACGAATTCCTCTGTTCTGGTCATTTAGTGGATGCCAGATTAAATGGGGTCAGCGTTAAAATCCTGCCTCAGCGCGAGACAATGCGCAATGGGCCTGACAAAAAAAACGGCTCCGCTGCAGCGCAGGGAGCCGTTTGTGTTCAGGTGCCGAGGCTCAGACGCTGAACGGCGCCAACTTGCGGGCGACACTGGTATTGCCCAGACGCACATAACTGGGCAGGCCGTTCTTGAACGGTGGGGTATCTTCACCCTGAATCAGCGGTGACAGATAGCGGCGGCACGCCTCGGTAATATGGAAGCCATCAGCGCTGATAAATTCACGCGGCATGAATTTCTCGACATTGGCGACATCTTTCAGCGGTGCTTCAATGATGTCCCATTCGTAGGGGCTGTCCTGCAGGCGGCGGATGGCCGGCATGACCGAGTTCTTGCCGTCCAGGGCCATTTCCACGGCAGCCTGACCCAGGGCGTAGGCCTGCTCAACGTCCACTTTTGCCGCAATGTGGCGTGCGGCGCGTTGCAGGTAGTCGGCTACCGCCCAGTGGTACTTGTAGCCAAGTTCATCCTTGACCAGTTTGGCGACTGTGGGTGCAACGCCACCCAGCTGGGCATGACCGAAGGCGTCGGTCAGGCCGGTTTCGGAGAGGAACTTGCCGTCCTTGTTCTTGATCCCTTCGGATACGCCGATTACGCAATAGCCATGGGTCTTGACGCATTCGTCGACCCGGGCCAGGAAAGTGGCCTGATCAAACTCGATTTCGGGGAACAGCAGGATGTGCGGCGCCTCGCCCTCAGCCTCACTGGCCAGACCGCAAGCGGCGGTAATCCAGCCGGCATGCCGGCCCATGACTTCAAGGATGAATACCTTGGTCGAGGTCGCAGCCATGGAGGCGACATCAAAGCCGGCTTCGCGGATCGAGGTGGCAACGTACTTGGCCACAGAACCGAAGCCCGGGCAGCAATCGGTGATCGGCAGGTCGTTATCCACTGTCTTCGGCACGTGGATGGCCTGGATCGGGTAGCCCATGGTTTCCGCCAGTTGCGAGACCTTGAGGCAGGTATCAGCCGAGTCGCCGCCACCGTTATAGAAGAAGTAACCAATGTTGTGTGCCTTGAACACCTCGATCAGACGCTCGTATTCGGCACGGTTAGCCTCCAGGCTCTTCAATTTATAGCGGCAGGAGCCGAAGGCGCCCGAGGGCGTGTGGCGCAGGGCGGCGATATTTTCAGCTGATTCCAGGCTGGTATCGATCAGGTCCTCGGTCAGTGCGCCAATAATGCCATTGCGACCTGCATAGACAGTACCAATGCGGTCACCGTGTTTGCGGGCCGTTTCGATCACTCCGGCAGCGGAGGCATTGATCACGGCGGTGACGCCGCCGGACTGGGCATAAAAGGCATTCTTGACGGACATGCAGACTCCATAAATGGTCGTTTGGCCAGACCTGGCAACAGGGTAGCGGCCACAGAGGCAAATTGAATGGCGCGCATGATAGCCCAAAGCCGCCCATTTTGCATGGCCGTCCGGCGGGCATGGTAAACTTGCGGCTGAGCCGTTAGCCAGAAGCCAGAAGTCATAATCTTGCCGCTTGCAGCTGGTTGGCTTGCAGCCGACCACCCGAACAGGAGTTTTGCCTTGCACATCCATATCCTCGGTATTTGCGGCACTTTTATGGGCTCGCTGGCCTTGCTGGCACGCGAGCTGGGGCATCGGGTTACCGGCTCTGATGCCAATGTCTATCCACCCATGAGCACTCAGCTGGCAGCGCAGGGTATCGAGCTGCAGGAAGGTTATGCCCCCGAGCATCTGCAGCCGGCTCCGGATCTGGTGGTGATCGGCAATGCCCTGTCGCGGGGTAATCCGGCAGTAGAGTATGTGCTGGATCAGGGCCTGCCCTATGCCTCAGGCCCGCAGTGGCTGGCCGATCATGTCTTGCAGGGGCGTTGGGTGCTCGCAGTGGCAGGTACCCATGGCAAGACCACGACCGCCAGCATGCTGGCCTGGTTGCTGGAAGATGCCGGCATGGCGCCCGGTTACCTGATTGGTGGTGTGCCGCAGAACTTTGGCGTCTCGGCGCGCCTGGGCGGGACGCCGTTTTTTGTGGTTGAAGCAGATGAGTATGACAGTGCCTTCTTTGACAAGCGCTCGAAGTTTGTCCATTACCGCCCGCGCACCCTGGTGATGAACAACCTGGAATATGACCATGCGGATATTTTTCCGGATCTGGCGGCCATCGAGCGGCAGTTTCATCACCTGGTACGCACAGTGCCTGGCTCCGGGCTGATCATTTATCCCAAGACCGAGGCGGCCTTGCAGCGGGTGATTGCGCAGGGCTGCTGGACACCGCTGCAAACCACCGGGGCCGATGCTGACTGGCAGGCGCGCCTGCTCAGCGCGGATGGCTCGCATTTTGAAGTCTGGCTGCACGGCGTCTGCCAGGGTGAGGTGCGCTGGCAGCAAACTGGTGAGCACAGTGTCGCCAATGCCCTGGTGGCGCTGGCTGCCGCGCGCCATGTCGGGGTCAGCCCGCAGCAGGCGATGGCCGCACTGTCTCGCTTTGCCAGCGTCAAGCGGCGTATGGAATTGCTGGTCGAGGTCAACGGCATCCGCGTCTATGACGACTTTGCGCACCATCCCACCGCCATTGCCACTACCCTGGCCGGGGTGCGTAGGCAAGTGGGGCAGGGCCAGATCATCGCGGTGATCGAGCCGCGTTCCAACACCATGCGCCTGGGTAGCCATCAGGCTGCCTTGCCGGCCAGTGTGGCGGATGCCAGCGAAGTTATCTGGTATCAGCCACCGGAGCTGGACTGGTCGCTGGATCAGGTGGTCGCGGACAGCCCGGTCCCGGCCCAGGTACTGGACTCGACGGCAGCGATTATTGACCGGGTCCTGACGCTGGCCGAGCCGGGTTGTCAGGTGGTGATCATGAGTAACGGCAGCTTTGCCGGTTTGCATCGTCAACTGGTTGCGGCATTGGAGCAGCATTATGTCTGAACAGCGGGTCACGCTCGCAGTGACTGGCGCCTCGGGCGCCCAATACGCCATGCGCCTGCTCGAATGCCTGGTCAAGGCGGATGTCGAGGTGTTTTTCCTGATTTCCCAGGCGGCGCAGCTGGTCATGGCGACTGAAACCGAGTGGCGCTTGCCGCCAAAGCCACAGGCACTGCAGGCCTTTTTGACGGAACAATTCGGTGCCCGCGAGGGTCAGATCCGGGTATTCGGCAAGCAGGACTGGATGGCGCCGGTTGCCTCGGGATCTGGCGCGCCGGGCGCCATGGTCGTGTGCCCTTGCTCGACCGGGTGCTTGTCGGCGATTGCCACCGGAGCCAGCAACAATCTGATCGAGCGCGCGGCAGATGTGGCCCTGAAGGAGCGGCGTAAACTGATTCTGGTGCCGCGCGAAGCACCCTATTCGACACTGCATCTGGAGAACATGCTCAAGCTGAGTCAGATGGGTGCGGTGATCTTGCCAGCCAGTCCGGGCTTCTATCATCAGCCGGCGAGCATCGAGGATCTGATCGACTTTGTGGTGGCGCGGATTCTCAATCAATTGGGTATTGAACAAAAGCTGTTGGCCCGCTGGGGTGAGCAGCCACTTTCACAGGACTAATTTGCGGAATTTGGCATGTTGCGATTAATGGTAGGTTCTCTGGTGCTGGCGGCGACAAGCCTGCCGGTTTTGGCTGAAGAAAAGGCGGCGGAGCATGAAAGTCGGCTAGCCTCCGCCTGGCAAAACGGTGTCGAGCTAGCTGAGCAGCTGATCGCGCCGGCAGAGGCAGAGCCTTTCTGGTATGTGCAGACCAGCGTGTACACCCGGCACTGGAGTCCGGAGCCGGATCACAACAATAATCAGGATCTGATTGGTCTTGAACGCCACCGGGCGGACAGTTACCTGTGGGGCGCGAGTACTTTCCGGCACTCCTTTGGCGTGCGTTCAACCTATGTTTACGGCGGCAAGCGCTATGATTTTGCCGGTACGCCTTTTCATGCCAAGTTGACTGCGGGGCTGCTGCATGGGTACCGCAATGAGTATCGCGACAAGATCCCGTTTAATCGCTTCGGTATAGCCCCGGCGATTATCCCATCGCTGGGTGTCAACTACGGTCGGGTCGGTGCGGATTTCGTGGTGCTGGGGACGGCCGCGGCAATGATCAATGTCGGGGTGCGGCTCTAGGCCAGAGAGCCCCGACTGGCGGGGCTCATCGCCTGATCAGACGAAGTACAGCGTCAGGCCTTCAGCAATAAAGGCCGGCTTGTCCTGGCCTTCAATTTCCATGGTGGAGCGTGACTTGATCAGCCACTGACCGGGCTTCTTCTCGGTCACGTCAATCACGGTCGCCTGCAGGCGCACGCGCGAGCCAACCCGCACCGGCTGGATGAAACGCAGGCTGTCCATGCCGTAGTTGACGGCCATCTTCAGACCTTCAGGACGGATCAGTAAACCGGCTGACAGGACTGGCAGCAGTGACAGGGACAGAAAACCGTGGGCAATGGTGCCGCCGAAGGGGGTTTGCTTGGCTTTTTCTTCATCCAGGTGAATGAACTGGTGGTCACCAGTGCACTCGGCAAACTGGTTGACGCGTTCCTGGTCGATGGTCATCCACTCGGAATGGCCGAGATCCTTGCCAATATAGGATGTGAGTTCGGAAACGGGTACAGCGGACATGGCGTTCTCCATGGCTATTATTGTCGAGGGTGTCGACCGGCATTGCTGCGGTCGCTGACAGCATAGTTGCAGCCGCTTGCCTTTGGGTCAATTGTTGCGCCGCTTTCATTGGTTTGCTGAATGGCGCAACCTGCCCGTCAGCAGGCGGCAGTTGTACCTGTCTTCATGGGGGCGCTACCGCTATAATGCCCGTTTTGCGTTAATCGACAGTGGTGACAAGATGACAGGCGAGCAGGTCAAGGCATATATGGTCGGTCTCGGGCAGCAGGCCCGAACGGCGTCGCGGGTCATTGGTCGGGCCTCGACCGCAGTGAAGAATCACGCCCTCTTGGCGACTGCCGACGCGCTGCAGGCGGCAGCTGACCGTCTGGTGGCGGCCAATGCCAAGGATCTGCAGGCTGCCCGCGAGCGTGGCCTGGACGCGGCCATGGTCGACCGTCTCGCGGTGACGCCGGCGGGTATTGACGCCATGATCGAAGGCTTGCGTCAGGTTGCGGCACTGCCGGATCCGGTGGGCGCTATCCGTGATATGAAGTTTCTGCCATCGGGCATTCAGGTCGGCAAGATGCGCGTCCCGCTGGGGGTGATCGGCATTATTTACGAATCGCGGCCCAACGTCACGGTTGAAGCGGCCAGCCTGTGCCTGAAGTCGGGCAACGCCTGTATCCTGCGCGGCGGCTCGGAGTCGATCCACTCCAATCAGGCGATTGCTGCCTGTATTGCCCAGGGCCTGGCTGCGGCCGGTTTGCCGGACGAGGTGGTGCAGGTGGTCAATACCACGGACCGCGCCGCGGTCGGCGAACTGATCACCATGCCGGAATACGTCGACGTGATTGTGCCGCGCGGCGGCAAGGGCCTGATCGAGCGTATCAGCCAGGATGCCCGGGTGCCGGTGATCAAGCACCTGGATGGCATCTGTCATGTCTATGTGGATGATCGCGCCGATCTGGACAAGGCCACTGCCATTGCGCTGAATGCCAAGACCCATCGCTATGGCGTGTGCAACGCCATGGAGACCCTGCTGCTGCATGAATCCATTGCCGCTGACTGTCTGCAGCGCCTGGCACCGTTGTATGCGGAAAAAGGCGTTGAACTCCGCGCTTGTCCGCGTGCGCAGGCACTCTTGCCCGGGGCGTTGGCGGCCACTGAAGAGGATTGGCAGACCGAATACCTGGCACCCATTCTGGCCGTCCGTATCGTCGATGACATGGACGCGGCTATCGAGCACATCAATACCTACAGCTCGCAGCACACCGATGCCATGGTCAGTGAGGACTATACCCGGGCGCGCCGCTTCCTCGCTGAGGTCGATTCCAGCTCGGTGATGATCAATGCCTCGACCCGTTTTGCCGATGGCTTCGAGTACGGCCTGGGGGCGGAAATCGGTATTTCCACGGACAAGATCCATGCCCGTGGCCCGGTCGGCCTGGAAGGCCTGACCAGTGAAAAATATGTGGTCTTCGGCGACGGACATATCCGCCAGTGAGCCGGTCATGACCCGACGTATCGGTCTATTGGGTGGTACTTTCAATCCAGTGCATTACGGTCACCTGCGTAGTGCGATCGAGGTGCGTGAGCGCTTGCATCTGGATGAGTTGCGCCTGGTCCCGAGTGCGCGGCCGCCGCACCGGGATGCGCCCGAGGTCTCTGCCGAGCAGCGCCTGGCCATGGTGCAGCTGGCGCTGACCAATACCGCTGAACTCTCGGTGGATGACCGTGAGCTGCAGCGTGACAAGCCATCGTGGACGGTGGATACCCTGGCGTCCTTGCGTGCCGAGCTGGGTGCCGATGTGCCGCTGTTCTTTATTCTTGGCTGGGATGCCTTCTGTGGTTTGCCCGGCTGGCATCGCTGGCAGGAACTGCTCGGGCTGGCGCATCTGGTGATCCTGCAGCGCCCGGACTTTGATCAGGATGTGCCCGAGGCCCTGAAAGACCTGCTGGCAGCCCGAACTGCAGCCAGTCTGGATGCGGTGCAAGGGGCTGCCGGTCAGATCATTACCCTGGAACAGACGCCGCTGGCGATTTCTGCGACCCAGATCCGTCACCTGATCAGGCACGGCCAATCGGCCCGTTTTCTGTTGCCTGACCTGGTGCTTGACTATATTCATACCCATGGGCTGTATCGCCCGGACAGACAGGACTGACTTATTACCATGCAAACCGATGAACTGCTTACCCTGGTCAACAACGCCCTGGAAGAACTCAAGGCGAAAGATATTGTGCACATTGATGTGCGCGAACAGACCAGCATTACTGATTACATGATGATTGCCAGCGGCACCTCCAGCCGTCATGTTGCCGCGCTGAGCGACAACGTGGTTGAGAAAGCCAAGGAAGCCGGCAGCAAGCCGCTGGGTGTGGAAGGCAAGGCCGGTGGCGAATGGGTGCTGGTCGACCTGGGCGATGTTGTGGTGCATATCATGCAACCGGCCACCCGCCAGTTCTATGACCTGGAGCGTCTGTGGGAGAGTGCTGAAAGCCGTCGAGCTGCAGCGCAACAGCCGTCGGAGTAAGTGGTATGCGTATTCGCCTGATCAGCGTGGCGTCGCGCATGCCACGCTGGGTAGAGCAGGGCTATCAGGAGTATGCCAAGCGCATGCCGCCCGAATTGCCGCTGGAGCTGGTCGAGATACCGCTCAGCAATCGCGGCAAGAATGCCGATGTGGCCCGCTTGATGAAGCGAGAAGGCGAACAGATGCTGGCCGCGACCCAGCCGGGGGAACGAATCGTGACCCTGGAGGTCAATGGTCGGGAGTGGTCCACGGAAACCCTGGCCGAGCAGCTGGATAACTGGCGGCTGGATGCACGTACGGTCAACCTGATGGTGGGCGGCCCTGAAGGGCTGGCTGAGCCGGTACGTCAGGCCAGTGAACAGCGCTGGTCATTGTCGCCGCTGACACTGCCGCACCCCCTGGTCCGTATCCTGCTGGCCGAGCAGCTGTACCGCGCCTGGACCATTCTTAACCGCCACCCCTACCACAAGTAAGTCATGCCCAAACCGATCCAGTTCACCGATTTCAAGAGTGATGCGCGCATCGTGCAGGGGCGTGTGTTGCTGTGCGCGCTGGTGATTCTGTTCATGCTCGGCGCCTTGGTCGCGCGCATGTATTACCTGCAGGTGGTGCAGTTCGACTACCACTCGACGCTGTCAGAGAATAATCGTGTGCATGTGCAGCCGGTGCCGCCGACCCGCGGGCGTATCCATGATCGCAACGGCATAGTGCTGGCGGAAAACCGGCCCAGTTACAGCCTGAATATCACCCGCGAACGGGTACCGGATCTGCCGGCCACGCTGGAATTGCTTGAGGAACTGCTCGAGCTGGATGCCGAATCCAAGCAGCGCGCGGCCAGACGCTTGCAACAGCGCCGCCGCCCCTTTGAAGCTGTGCCTATCATGTTTGAGCTGAGTGAAGAGCAGATTGCCCGCTTGGCGGTCAACCAATTCCGCTTACCCGGCGTTGAGGTGCAGGCCAGTTTTGTCCGGCATTATCCGCTCGGCGAGATGTTTGCCCATGCGATTGGCTATGTCGGGCGCATCAATGAGGCAGAGCTGCAGCGTATCGATACGGTTGCCTATGCCGGTACCCACTATATCGGCAAGACCGGCATCGAGCGCCAATATGAAGACTGGCTGCACGGTACCGTGGGCTATGAGGAAGTGGAAACCAATGCTCGCGGCCGCGTGTTGCGGGTGCTCAAGCGCACTGACCCCTTGCCCGGGCACGATTTGACCCTGCACCTGGATGTGCGTCTGCAACAGATAGCCAAAGAGGCCCTGGCCGGGCGCCGCGGTGCTGTTGTGGCCATCGACCCTGCCACCGGCGGTGTGCTGGCGTTCGTCAGTCAGCCGTCCTTCAACCCCAATCTGTTCGTCACCGGTATCAGTCACGCCGATTATGCAGCCTTGCTGGATTCGCTTGATCGCCCGCTGTTCAATCGCGTGCTGCGCGGGCAATATCCGCCGGGCTCCACCATCAAGCAAATGGTGGCGCTGGCAGGTCTCGAGCATAACGTGGCGACACGCACCAGCCGCGTCTATGACCCCGGCTTTTACCAGCTACCCAATCACAGTCACCGTTTTCGCAACTGGAACCGGCGCGGTGATGGCTGGGTCGATATGCGTTTCTCCATCGCACGCTCCAATGACACCTTTTTCTATGACCTGTCACACAAGCTGGGTATTGACCGCATGCACGAGTTTCTCAGCCAGTTCGGTCTCGGCCAGCGGGTTGCTCTGGACATGCATGAGGAGCAGGCGGGTCTGCTGCCTTCGCGGGAATGGAAGCGCGCGGCACGGGGTCAACCCTGGTATCCCGGTGAGACCCTGATTGCCGGTATCGGTCAGGGTTATATGATGGCAACGCCCTTGCAATTGGCTCATTCAACGGCACTGACCGCCAACCGTGGTGTCTGGATGCGACCACGTCTGCTCAAGGATGCCGAGGGGCTCGAGCCGGATACCAGTGACACACCAGCGAATATCGAGCTGAACAACCCGGATAATTGGGATTTCATTATTGATGCGATGGAGGATGTGATGCATGCCAGTCACGGGACAGCGCGTGCCTCCGCTCAGGGTGCCGAGTACCGTATCGCCGGCAAGACCGGGACTGCCCAGGTAGTGGCGATCGCTCAGGGTGAGGAATATGATTCTGAAGCGTTGCAGGAGCGCCATCGCGACCATGCGCTCTTTGTTGGCTTTGCGCCGGCGGATGATCCGCAGATTGCTGTTGCCGTGATGGTAGAAAATGGGGAGTCCGGCGGACGCGTTGCCGCCCCCGTTGCGCGTGCACTCTTCGATGCCTGGTTGCTGCCGCCAGCAGGTGCTGGCGATCTGCTGGTGCAGGATGCAGTACTGGAGTCAGGCCTATGAAATGGCTTAAGGGTCTGGCATCTCCTGCCCGGCAGGGCTATAACCGGCGGATGCCGTTCTGGCAGCGCATTCACGTTGACCCCTGGTTGTTGCTCTTGCTGCTGGTACTGGGCGCTGTGGCTGGCTTCGTGCTGTATTCGGCGAGCGGCCGCAGTCTGAGCATGGTCTATCGTCAGGGAGCCGCCTTCGCCGTGGGCCTGGCAGTTATGTTGGTGATTGCCCAGTTTCAGCCACGCTTCATGCAGCGCTGGGTGCCTTTGGCCTATCTGGCCGGCGTGCTTTTGCTGGTTGCCGTGTTGGTGGTTGGTGTACAGGCCAAGGGGGCGCAACGCTGGCTGAGTATTCCAGGCGTCATTCGCTTTCAGCCCTCCGAACTGATGAAGCTGGCGATGCCGATGATGCTGGCCTGGTACCTCGGCCGGCATACCTTGCGACCCACCCTGGCCCAGGTCGTCGTCAGTATGTTGATCATTGCCGTGCCGGTTTTTCTGGTGCTCAAGCAACCGGACCTGGGTACCTCCCTGTTGATCGCGACCTCGGGTTTTTTCGTCCTGCTACTGGCGGGCTTGCGCTGGCGCTACATCATTGGCGCGGCTATCTTGCTGGTGCCGGCTGCCGTCGCCATGTGGCTGTTCGTACTGCATAACTACCAGAAACAGCGGATTCTGACCTTCCTCAACCCGGAATCGGACCCCTTGGGTGCCGGCTGGAACATTATCCAGTCCAAGGCGGCAATTGGTTCCGGCGGGGTGTATGGCAAAGGCTGGCTGCAGGGCACCCAGTCGCATCTGGACTTTCTGCCCGAAGGGCATACCGACTTTATCATTGCTGTGCTGGGTGAGGAGTTCGGCCTGGTGGGTATCTGCCTGCTCTTGGTGGTTTATCTGTTGATCATTGCGCGCGGCCTATATATTGCCTTGCAGGCGCAGGACAGCTTCTGCAAACTGCTGGCAGGCAGTATCACCCTGACTTTCTTTGTCTATGTGTTTGTCAATATCGGCATGGTCAGCGGCTTGTTACCAGTGGTCGGGGTACCCTTGCCATTGATCAGTTACGGCGGTACATCTCTGGTAACCCTGCTGGTCGGGTTCGGTATCTTGATGTCGATCCATACCCACCGCAAATGGATGCCCGAGGGATAAATTGAATGCCCGGCAACATGATCGGGTGATGCAATCAGGAAAAGAACAGATGCAAATAACGGGTTTTTCACGGGTGGCGCGGCATTGGCGGCGCGCAGTGCTGGCCGTCGCGTGCAGCCTCACGGCGCCATTCGCGGCTGCCGACTACGGTGTCGAGCACCCGGCGGTCTTGCCCTTTGTGCAGGAAATGCAAAGCGAGCATGGTTTCAGTGCCGACTATGTGTTGCGTCTGCTGGCGGACGCCGAGCGTCGCCAGCCAATCCTTGATGCGATTTCGCGCCCCGCCGAACGGGTTCGCCCCTGGCATGAGTACCGGGCCATTTTCATGACCGAGCAGCGCTTGCAGCAAGGCCTGGAATTCTGGGATGAGTATGCGGACGCGCTGGAGCGGGCAGAGCAGGAATATGGTGTCGAGCCGGAAGTGATTGTCGCCATTATCGGCGTGGAAACCTTTTACGGGCGGCACAAGGGCACCCACCGCGTGCTCGATGCCCTCACTACACTGGGTTTTGATTACCCGCCGCGTGCCGACTTTTTCCGTCGCCAGCTCAAGGCCTTTCTGGTCCTGACCCGCGAACAGCAGATGGATCCGACCCTGCTGACTGGCTCCTATGCTGGCGCCATGGGCTATCCGCAGTTCATTCCCAGCAGTTATCAGGTATTTGCCGTGGATTTTGATGGTGACGGCAAGGTTGATATCTGGAACAACCCGATAGATGCCATCGGCAGCGTGGCCAACTACTTCAAGGAGCACAACTGGCAGCATGGCGAGCCGGTGGTGGTGGCCGCGGAGGTTGCCGGCGATGAGTACGCTGAGGGTATCACCCTGAATAACGGTCTGCAGGCGCGGCTGACCGTGGCTGAATTGCGCACTCTTGGCTGGCAGCCGGCCAGCACACTGCCGGACGAGCAGCGGGTCATGAGTTTCGAGTTTGACGCCGGGGATCACCAGCAGCACTGGATTGGCCTGGATAACCTCTATGCGATTACCCGGTATAATCACAGCGTGATGTACGCCATGGTCGTTCATCAGTTGGCCCAACAGCTACGTGAGGCACGTAACCCATGACAGTCGCTCGACTTTTCCAGCTTTGTCTGGTCAGTCTCCTGACCCTTGGCCTGATAGCCTGTTCCGGCAAGGGGCAGCGGCTAGAGAGCCCGACGGCTACGGCCGCCTCCACCAGCAGTGCACCCAGGATTCAACAGACCGCTGCGGATGGAGCGCCGAGTTATCTGCTGGATGTCTCGCGCATTCCCGATGCAGTGCCGACGCCACATACCGGGGCCTACAAGGCTTCGCCCTATACCCTGATGGGGGTGCGTTACAAGCCCATGCAGGATGGTCGCAGGTACCGCGAAGAGGGCATCGCTTCTTGGTATGGCACCAAGTTCCACGGTCGGCATACGGCCAATGGTGAGATCTATGACCTCTATGCCATGACCGCTGCGCACAAGACCTTGCCCTTGCCGACCTATGTCAGGGTGATCAATCTGGAGAACGACCGTGAGGTGATTGTTCGCGTCAACGATCGCGGCCCCTTCTACTCCGATCGCATCATTGATCTGTCCTATGCCGCCGCCAAGCGCCTGGGCTTTGCCGAGCGCGGTACGGCCCGGGTCAGGGTTGAGGGTATCGATCCGGTCGTCTGGCAGCAGCAGAACAACCCGGATGGCCAGTTGGTGGATGCAGCCCTGGAGAACCTGCCCACTCCGGGCGGGGAACTTTATCTGCAGTTGGGTGCCTTCTCCAACAGCGAGGGAGCTGAACAACTGCGCCAGCGCGTGCAGGCCATGGTCAATGCCAGTGTCACAGTGACACCGGTGCAGCAGCAGCGCCAGACCCTGCATCGCGTGCGCGTTGGTCCGGTAGCCAGTGAAACCGAGGCTGAACAGCTGCTGGATCGTCTGCGCCTCGCGGAACTGGGGTCACCTACCCTGGTCCGTACCAACTGATATTCCATGCCCTTTACTTTGTGAGAACCATGTTGAAACCAATGAAAAAACTGCTCATCGCCGGCCTTGCGCTGGGTTTCTCGGCCGTTGCGCAGGCGCAAACCGCCTCCATTCCTGTGGTCCCTGCCGCGCCGCAAATTGCCGCCAGCAGTTACATCCTGATGGACGCCAACAGTGGTCAGGTACTGATTGAGCACAACGCTGACGAGCGCCTGCCACCGGCCAGCCTGGCCAAGATGATGACCAGCTACATTGGTAGCCTGGAGTTGCTCGAGGGGCGTATCAGCGAGCAGGACGAGGTGCTGGTCAGTGAAAGGGCCTGGCGCAAGGGTGGCTCCAAGATGTTCATCGAGGTTGGTGACCGGGTGCCTTTTATTGATCTCAAGCGGGGGGTCATCATCCAGTCGGGTAACGATGCCAGCATTGCCATGGCCGAACATATCGCCGGCAGTGAGGATGCCTTCGCTGACTTGATGAACAGCCATGCGCAGCGCCTGGGCATGCGCAATACCAACTTTACCAACGCTACCGGCTGGCCGGATGACGCCATGTACTCCAGTGCGCGCGACATGGCGATTCTGGCCCAGGCAGTTATCCGTGATGATCAGCAGTATTACGACATCTACAAAGAGCGCGAGTTTACCTGGAACGGTATCCGGCAGACCAACCGCAACCGCATGTTATGGCGTGACAGCAGTGTCGACGGGCTGAAAACCGGCCATACCGAGGCTGCCGGTTATTGTCTGGTCGCCTCAGCAGAGCGTGAGGGCATGCGGCTGATTTCCGTAGTCATGGGCACCAGTAGTGATCAGGTGCGCACGGCGGAAACACAGAAACTGATGACCTGGGGTTTCCGCTTCTTTGAAACGCGTAATTTCTATCAGCCGGGTGAAGTGCTGGCCACTCCCCGTGTCTGGGCGGGCGTGGATAACCAGGTACGCGCCGGTCTGGCTGACGGGCTTTTGCTGACGCTGCCGCGCGGCCAGTCCGAGCGTCTGCAAGCCAGTGTCAACTTGAAATCAACCCTGCGCGCCCCCATCGTAGTGGGCGACGAGCTGGGTGAGGTTGAGGTCCGCATGGGCGATGAGGTGGTGCATAGAGCACCGCTGGTCGCCCTGGCTGATGTTGAGCGCGCCGGCATTTTTGGTCGTTTGTGGGACGGGCTGCGCCTGTTCTTCTACGGCCTGTTCAACTGATTACAGGTAGCAGTCATGGCGGATACACCGCAAGCCCCGACCATCGAGTTTCCCTGCCGTTACCCGATCAAGGTAATAGGTACGGCAGCCGAGGATTTTACTGATCTGGTAGTGACCGTGGTTGAGCAGCACACCGAGGCCGGTGATGTCGAGCTGGTGGATGTGCAGGACAGCAAGAATGGTCGTTTTGTGTCGGTGCGCATCCGTATCACGGCGACGGGTGAAACACAGTTACAGGCATTGCATCTGGCGCTGAAAGCCACGGGTCGCGTGCATATGGTGCTCTGATGGCAGGCACTGATTTACGGGTCCGTGATCTGGGCCTGGTGGAGTACCTGCCGACCCTCGAGGCGATGCGCAAGCTGACCGCCGAGCGTGATGCCAGTACGCCAGACGAGATCTGGCTACTGCAACACCCGCGGGTGTTTACCCAGGGTCAGGCTGGCAAGGCCGAGCATGTGCTGGCGGCGGGAGATATCCCTGTCGTGCAGGTGGAGCGGGGCGGTCAGGTGACCTATCACGGCCCGGGTCAACTGGTGGCCTATCTGCTGCTGGATATCCGCCGTCGTGGTATGGGCGTGCGCGAGTTGGTCAGCCTGATGGAGCAGGCATTGGTCGATCTGCTGGCCGATTACGCGATCAGCGCATCGCCACGTGCCGATGCTCCGGGTGTATACGTGGGTGCGGCCAAGATTGCTTCGCTGGGGCTGCGTATTCGCCGTGGCTGCTCCTTCCATGGCCTGGCGTTGAACGTGGATATGGATATGGAACCCTTCCGTCGCATCAACCCCTGTGGCTATGCCGGGCTGCAAATGACCCAGATGTGCGATCAATTGACTGAGCCGCCGGTGTTCAGTGAGGTGTCCGAGCGTTTACAGGGGCATCTGCAGCGTCTGCTGGCTGAGCATCAAGCAGAGCAATACACAGCCTGAGCAGGCTCGGTGTTCGTCACTGAGCCTGCGTGCGTTTGTCCTAGAGCGCCTTGGTGGGGATTAATTCAATCACTGCGCTATCGTCCTGACCCGGTATGCGGGCCGGTGCGGCGAGACCGAGGTTGTTCTTCTCGAACACCCGGTCAGCCCGGTAACTGGAGCGCACCAGTGGCCCTGCGGCGACTTCCATAAAGCCCATCTCCAGGCCAATGTCGCGGTAACGATTGAACTCTTCCGGGGATACCCAGCGCTCTACCGCCAGGTGGTTGCGCGTGGGGCGCAGGTATTGGCCCAGGGTGACAATATCAACCTTGATGGCGCGCAGGTCGGCAAAGGTCTGCAGGATATCTTCATCCGTCTCGCCCAGCCCCAGCATCAGACTGGTCTTGGTCAGTACCTGCGGGCGATGCTGTTTGGCATGGGCCAGTACATCCAGCGTCTTGCGGTAACCGGCGCGTGGGTCACGCACCTTGTGGGTCAGGCGCTCTACCGTTTCCACATTCTGCGCAAAGACCTCCAGGCCGGAGTCGACCACCGCTTCAATGGCACTGGGTACAGCGTCAAAATCCGGTGTCAGCGCCTCAACCACCACCTGTGGCGTGCGTTCCTTGATGGCGCGCACGCAAGCGGCGTAATGGGCGGCGCCACCGTCATCGAGATCGTCCCGGTCGACCGAGGTCAGCACGATATAGCGCAGGCCCATGAGTTCAACTGATTTGGCCGTGTTGGCCGGCTCTTCCAGGTCCAGCCAGCCATTCGGGTTGCCGGTATCGACCGCACAGAAACGGCAGGCACGGGTGCACACCGAACCCATCAGCATGATGGTGGCGGTGCCGTTGGCCCAGCACTCGCCCTGGTTGGGGCAGTGCGATTCCTCGCAGACCGTGCTCAGGCGGTGTTCCTTGACGTTGCGTTTGACCGCTTCAAAACGGGCACCACTGGGCATTTTTGCCCGCAGCCACTTGGGTTTCGGCTGATGACTGACGCCCTCGTCGGTCTGTTTGCGGCGCTTCTGACCATCCTTGATCGCGGCAATACCCTGCTCGGTACGGAATTTTTCACCGCTGGAAACCGGCTTGGATGGCTGCTCACTCATGGCTTGGGTTCTCGTCGTGGGGGCTGACTGCCCGGCAAAATCATGGCCTGAGTTTAACATAGCCAACGGATACTCTGCATGGCACCAAGGTCGCAAACCCGTAAGCAGTCGTGTGCTTTGCGGTCAACTGCGATCAAGCCTTGATAATTATCAAGGTAATTTTCGCTGCCTTGGCGCACAGTCATGCCTGACTTGATGGAAGAGGAATCCAGGCATGCAACTGGTGTGTCCCGCAGGCAGCCTGCCTGCACTCAAATCGGCCCTGCGCCAGGGTGCTGACGCAATCTATACCGGGTTTCGCGATGATACCAACGCACGGCACTTTGCCGGTCTCAACTTTACCGACCGGCAACTGGAGCAGGGCTTGGCTCTGGTGCGGGCGCAGGGCAAGGCGCTCTATATTGCGGTGAATACCTACGCCTTGCCGGATGGTTGGCGCCGCTGGCAGCGGGCGGTGGACCAGGCCGCCGAACTGGGGGTGGATGCGCTGATAGCTGCCGACCCCGGTGTGCTGGCCTATGCCAGCCAGCGCTATCCAGACCTGCCACTGCATCTATCGGTACAAGCCTCAGCGACCAATCCGGAAGCCTTGCGCTTCTATCAGCAGCGTTACCGGATTCGCCGTGCGGTATTGCCGCGGGTATTGTCGCTGCAGCAGGTTGCGCGCCTGGCTGCTCTCAGTCCGGTGCCACTGGAGGTCTTTGCCTTTGGCAGCCTGTGCATCATGGCTGAGGGGCGCTGTCATTTGTCCTCCTATGTCACCGCGCAATCGCCCAACCTGTGCGGCGTCTGTTCGCCGGCCAGCGCGGTACGCTGGAGTCAGGAGCCAGATAACCTGTCGGCACGGCTGAACAATGTGCTGATCGACCGCTATGCCAAAGGCGAGCCGGCCGGTTACCCGACCCTGTGCAAGGGGCGCTTTATGGTCAACGGTCAGCGCACCCATGCGCTGGAAGAACCGACCAGCCTGAATACCCTGGATCTGATTCCGCAGCTCGCTGCGATGGGCGTAGCAGCAGTGAAAATCGAAGGCCGCCAGCGCAGCCCGGCCTATGTCGAGGAGGTCACCGGGGTCTGGCGGCAGGCACTGGATACTTATGCCGCAGACCCAGACGGCTTCGCCGTTGAGGATCTGTGGATGCGCCGTCTGGCTGCTTTGTCAGAGGGTAGCCAGACCACTCTGGGCGCCTACCAGCGCGCCTGGCAATAGGAGGAGGCTGATCATGCGTTTGAGTCTTGGGCCGGTCTTGTTCTACTGGTCGCGCCAGCAGTTGCTGGAATTCTACGCCGAGATGGCAGAGCAGCCGCTGGATGTGATCTATCTGGGGGAAACCGTGTGCAGCAAGCGACGTGCCTTGTCGCTGGATGACTGGCTGGGGCTGGCGCGCGATTTGCGTGAGCACAGCGGAGTTGAGGTGGTGCTTTCTGGCCTGGCACTGATCGAAGCGGGCTCAGAGCGTGCCAGTCTGCGCCGTCTGTGTGCCAATGGTGAGGTGCGGGTCGAGGCCAATGATATGGGCGCGGTGCAGATGCTCAGCGAGCAGGGCGTACCCTTTGTCGGCGGTCCGGCCTTGAACGTGTATAACGCCTTTACCCTGGCTGAGCTGCAGGCCGCAGGTATGCAGCGCTGGGTGCCGCCGGTTGAATGTTCTGCTGCCCTGTTGCGGGCGTTGCTGGAGCAGTGCCGGCAGCAAGAGATCAGTCTGCCCGAGCTGGAAGTCTTTGCCTGGGGATACCTGCCACTGGCTTACTCAGCCCGTTGTTTTACCGCCCGTGCCGAGCAGCGGCCCAAGGATAACTGTGACTTTGTCTGTCAGTATTACCCCGAGGGCCTGCCACTGCTGAGCCAGGAAGGCCAACCACTGTTTACCATCAACGGCATCCAGACCCTGTCAGCGGGTGTCTGCAACCTGTTGGCCGAGTATCCGCAGCTGCAGCAAATGGGCGTAGATATGTTGCGCCTGAGTCCGCGTATGCAGTCCATGGCGCACGTCATCAGCTATTTTGACCAGGTGCGCCAGGGCGGCGAACCACCCCTGGTGGTGGATGGCTGTAACGGCTATTGGTATGGTCAGGCCGGCATGTTACGGGTGGAGGAGGCCGGATTATGTTGAGCTCAGTGCGCGCAGCGCCGGCAACATTGGGCATCCGGCTGGCCTCGCAGGTCTTGCCCATCACCCGCTGGATGCCCTTTACCCTGCAGCAGGCATTGCTCGAGCCACTGCTGGACCGGGTACTGGCCGCGCCGCTGGCAAACGGCGAGCTGGATATGCTGCACGGGCGCTGGTTGCAATTGACTCTGACTGACCTCGGCCTGAGCTGGTGCGTCAGCCGTGACCGGCAGGGTCTGCGCATCAGTCAGTACCAGGCAGCCGATGCCTGTATCAGCGGGCATTGGCAAGACTTTCTGCTGTTGGTCAGTCGTCAGGAGGATGCGGATACCTTGTTTTTCCGCCGTCGCTTGCAGCTCTCGGGCGATACCGAGCTGGGGCTGGCAGTAAAAAACCTGCTCGACAGTCTGGACCCTGACGATTTGCCACCGCGTTTATGGCGTGGCTTGCAGGCGCTGGGGCGTGCGGCCCAGCCCCGTTAATCGGGTCTGCCAGCGAGGTGTCAGTGGGTGTCCAACAGCGGTGCGCCACGCCGGGCTGCGCCGGCAATGATCTGCGCCAGGGTATCCCAGGGTGAGCCAGGTTGCAGGCCCTTGATCTGCTCATCGACCTGCTGTGCCTGTTGCAGCCAGTTGACCCATTGACTGGCCGGGTGGCGCTGCAAGGCCTTGTTGAGCAGAGGCCGACGTTTTTCCCAGATCGGTGGGCGCTGACTGGCGAACACCTTGTCCGCGGGTATGCCACGCTCGACCTGTTGTGCCATATCCGCCAGGCCGCGCAATTCGCGGGCAATGGCCCAGAGTACGATAGGCGCCTCAACGCCTTCGCCGCGCAGGCCATTGAGAATGCGCAGGGCATGCCCGCTATCACCTTGTAGCAAGGCGTCAACCAGGCCAAACACATCAAAGCGCGCGCTGTCGGCAACCACCTGGCGGATGGTGTCCAGATCAATCTGGCCACCCTGGTCAAAAAGTTTGAGCTTCTCGATTTCCTGGGCGGCCGCCAGGAGATTGCCCTCAACCCGTTCGGTCAGCAGCTCCAGCGCTTCGGGGCTGGCTTGCAAGCCAGCCGCTGACAGGCGCTGTCGCATCCAGTCGGGCAGTTGATGGCTTTCGATGGGCCAGATCTGCACGAAACGGCTGTTGTCGTGCTCCATCAAGGTTTTGGCCCATTTGGTTTTGACCGCGTTCTTGTCCAGCTTGGGCAGGGTGATCAGCAGGGTGGTATCGTCCGGGGGGCTTTCCAGGTAAGCCTGCAGCGCCTTGTTGCCGTCATCCCCGGGATTGCCATTCAGGCGCAGTTCCAGCAGGCGGCGCTGGGCAAACAGGGACAGGCTCTGGCTGGCGGCATACAGCAATGACCAGTCAAAACCGCGTTCAACATGAAAGACCTGGCGTTCTTCGCTGCCGGCTTCGCGGCAGGCGCGGCGAACCAGATCAGCGGCTTCGCCCAGTAGCAAGGGCTCATCACCGCAGAGAATGTAGACCGGCGCCAACTGCTCATTGAGTTGGCGTGGCAATTGATGGCTATTGAGCTTCATGGCTCACTGCGATTGATCCAGCGCCCGCTCGCGGGCCTGCAGTTCACTTTCACTCAGGCTGGACAGGCGGAACAGCAGTTGACGGCTAAGGTCGTTGCGCATTTCCCGGCGCAGCAGGTCTGCCTCCTGGCTGCTACCCACCACGTTGTCGCGGTCATTGACATAGACGCGCTCGGTACTCAGGGTTTCCGGGCCCACCAGAACCCGGCCCTGGCGGTCGCTGATGGTGAAGGCAACCTCACTGGTCAACGACATTTCCGCCGGCGTGGCGCGGCCGGTGTAGGTCAGGGCCTGGCTCTGCTGGCGCTCGCCGAACAAGCGCAGATGGTAGGCCGCTGCTGAACTGATGTTGACCCGCTCGCGGGTCAGGGTATCCACGACTTCGCGCACAATGGCACTGTGCGGGTCTTCGGCACTGACCTGCAGGCTATCCAGCTTGACGCTGTCAACGCCGGTACCGCGCAGCTGGAAGCCGCAGCCGGCAAGAACCAGCAAGCCAAGCAGCAGGGCTGCGCTGGCCAGGGTGCGCACACCGCGCTGTGAACTGTGCATTTTCATTCGCTGGGTTCTCCTTGAACGGCGATCAGTTGGCAACAATATTGACCAGTTTACCCGGCACCACAATGACCTTGCGAATGGTCAGCCCTTCGGTAAAGCGTTGCACGTTTTCGTTGTCACGGGCGATGGCTTCGATGGTGTCGCGGCTGGCATCGGCGGCAACATCGATATGTGCACGCAACTTGCCGTTGACCTGGATCACCAGTTGCAGGGTGTCCTGTACCAGGGCGCTGTCATCCACAGCGGGCCAGCGCACATCGATGACCGGGTCGCTATGCCCCAGCGCCTGCCACAGGCTGTGGCAGATATGCGGGGTGATAGGCGCGAGCAGCAAGGTCACCGCTTCCAGGCCTTCCTGCAGCAGGGCGCGATCCTGGGCTGTCTCTTGCGGCGCCTTTTCCAGTACGTTCATCAGCGTCATCACGGCAGCAATGGCGGTGTTGAACTTGTGCTGCTGGCCGATATCGTGACTGGCCTGCTTGATCGCCAGATGAATCGAGCGGCGCACGGTTTTCTGCGCATCGCTCAGCTTGCTGAGGTCCGGCGCTGGAGCCGCGCCGTTGGCAACAAACTGGCTGGCCAGGCGCCAGACCCGGCGCAGGAAGCGCTGGGCGCCCTCAACGCCGGAGTCGGACCACTCCAGGCTCATGTCCGGCGGTGAAGCGAACATCATGAACAGGCGGCAGGTGTCGGCACCATACTGGTCGATCATGGCCTGCGGATCGACGCCGTTGTTCTTGGATTTGGACATCTTTTCGGTGCCACCGATCTCGACCGGCTGGCCATCGCTGCGCAACCGGGCGCTGGTGATCTTGCCCTTGGCATCTCGCTCGATGTCGACGTCGGCCGGATTGAACCACTGCTTGCCGCCCTTGGCGTCGGTGCGGTAGTAGGTATCAGCCAGCACCATGCCCTGGGTCAGCAGTTGCTTGAAGGGTTCGTCACTGTCGACCAGGCCTTCATCCCGCATCAGCTTGTGGAAGAAGCGTGCATACAGCAGGTGCAGAATCGCGTGTTCGATGCCGCCAATGTACTGATCGACCGGCAGCCAGTAGTTGGCGGCTTTCGGATCAACCATGCCGCCTTCGAAGTGCGGCGAGGCATAGCGGGCGAAATACCAGGATGACTCGACAAAGGTATCCATGGTGTCGGTTTCGCGCCGTGCCGGTTTGCCACAGCTCGGGCACGTACACTCATAGAATTCCGGCATCTTCGCCAGTGGGCTGCCAGCACCATCGGGAACGACGTCTTCCGGCAGTACCACAGGCAGCTGGTCATCCGGAACCGGCACATCACCACAGCTGTCGCAATGGATGATCGGGATCGGGCAACCCCAGTAACGCTGGCGGCTGATACCCCAGTCACGCAGGCGGAACTGGGTGCGCGGAGCGCCCAGGTCTTTTTGCTGCAGGACCTCGCCGATTGCGGTCAGCGCGCTGTCGAAGTCCATGCCGTCAAACTCTTCAGAATTGATCAGCTCGCCTTTTTCCGCATAGGCATCCTGCCAGGGCGCGGGTGTTGTGTCCCCGGCCGAAGTGCGAATCACCGGCTTGATCGGCAGGTTGTATTTCTCGGCAAAGGCAAAGTCACGCTCGTCATGGGCCGGGACCGCCATGACCGCACCATCGCCATAGCTCATCAGAACATAGTTGGCGACCCAGACCGGCAGCCTGGCACCGGTCAGCGGATGCTCGACAAACAGGTTGGTCGGCACACCCTTCTTTTCCTGGGTGGCGATGTCGGCTTCAGCAACGCCACCGCGTTTGCATTCATCAATAAAGGCCTGCAGGCGCGGATTGCCGTCTGCGGCCAGGGTCGCCAGCGGATGCTCGGCGGCAACAGCAACGTAGGTGGCGCCCATCAGGGTATCCGGGCGGGTGGTGAATACCTTGAGCTTGCCGGCCTGGCCGATGCTGGCCTGGTCGTAAGGGAAGTGCACTTCCATGCCGACGGATTTACCGATCCAGTTACGCTGCATGGTCTTGACCTGTTCCGGCCAGCCATCCAGGGTATCCAGCGAACTGAGCAGCTCTTCCGCGTAATCGGTAATGCGGAAGTAATACATGGGGATTTCGCGCTTCTCGATCTCTACGCCAGAACGCCAGCCCTTGCCATCGATCACCTGTTCGTTGGCCAGTACGGTCTGGTCCACCGGGTCCCAGTTGACTGTGCCGCTCTTGCGGTAGATCACACCTTTTTCATACAGCCGAGTAAACAGCCATTGCTCCCAGCGGTAATAGTCGGGACGGCAGGTGGCGAATTCGCGTGACCAGTCGATGGCCAGTCCCAGGCTCTGCAGCTGACTGCGCATGTAGTCGATGTTCGAGTAGGTCCACTCAGCGGGTGGTACCTGATTGTTCATCGCGGCATTTTCTGCCGGCATGCCGAAGGCATCCCAGCCCATCGGCTGCAGTACATTCTTGCCCTGCATGCGCTGGTAGCGGGCGATCACGTCACCAATGGTGTAGTTACGCACATGCCCCATGTGCAGTTTGCCGCTGGGGTAAGGAAACATGGACAGGCAGTAGAAGGTTTCCTGGCCAGGCACTTCTTCCACACGGAAGGCCTGGCTGGCGTCCCAGTCACTGCGGGCGGCGGCTTCAATCTCACGGGGTGCGTACTGTTCTTGCATAGTCGGGGCTGTCAAAGGGGCTCGTCAGAAGGTCGAAAAGTAAGCCGGCAGGATACACCACCCGAGGCAGTGGAGGTAGTCATATGCCGTTCATCGCCGGCTTGGCGCAGGTGCCGAATTGATGACTATGCTGAAAGCAGGGGGAAGACATTGGCTCAGTTCGCGCATTCTGTGCGGGCAGGAGGTAGCAGATGAAATCAGCGGAACCGCCCTTGTTGGAGGCGCTTCAACTCCAGCAGGGCTACGACCGGCTATTGCGGCGGCTGGATCAGGCGCTGGATATGGCGCGCACCCGGCAGTGGCTGGAGGGGCTCAATCAGCCGCCCCTGGAGCTCGAATTGCAGGGGCTCAGTGCCGATGATCTGTTGTTGCTGCACCAGGTGTTGTTGCGCCTGGGGCAAAGCTCAGGCCTGACCCCGGCGGCGTAGCAGGCTGAACAGCAGTATACCGCTGACGGCTGCCGCCAGCGGCCAGGCACGCCAGCGTAACCAGGGCGTCAGCCCCGCATAGGGCTGAACTTCGCCGACCAGGGTAGCCTGTTCGAACTGGGGGATTTGCTGAGCAACGCGCCCTTGTGGATCAATCAGTGCAGTGACCCCGTTATTGGTACCACGCAGCATCCAGCGACCACTTTCCAGCGCTCGCATGCGCGCCATCTGCAGGTGCTGCAAAGGCCCCAGTGAACGACCAAACCAGCTGTCATTGCTGATGGTGATCAGCAAGTCGCTGTCTGCTGCCAGTCGAGCTGCAAAGTGCGGGTAGACCACCTCGTAACAGATATAGGGGGCCAGGCGTTGGCCGGCAGCGAGCAGGGGTGGCTGGTCGACCGGGCCGCGGGAAAAGCTCGACATCGGCAGATCAAAAAAGGCAATCAGGCCGCGCAGCCAGTCTTCCAGTGGCACATATTCGCCAAAGGGCACCAGTTTGTGTTTGTGATAGGTCTGGTTGTCGGCACCGGCAACGGTAATGGCATTGTAGATGTGCAGGCGGCCATCACGGTATTCGTCTGCCGGTATGCCGGTAATCAATTGGCTGCCTTCGGCGCGCAGATTGGCTGCCATGGTTTGCACAAAGGGTTCAGCGCGGCTTTGCAGCACCGGGACAGCGGTCTCAGACCAGACAATCAGATCGACCCCGGCTACCGCGTAGCTCATGTCACGGTAGCGGGCCAGGCTGTTGTCGATATAGTCCGGGTCCCATTTCTGCGCTTGCGGCACATCGGCCTGAATCAGCGCAACACTGAGTGGCGCGCTGTGTGGCTGCGTCCATTGCACCTGCTTCAGACCAAGCCCGCCGAGCCAGAGCAGCGCCAGCAGGCCGGCACCCAGAGCCAATTGCACGGGTTGCTGGCGCCAGGCCGCCAGGCGGGTCAGCAGGCAGGCGGTGAAGACGCTGAACAGGCTGAGCAGCCAGACACTGCCAATGGGTGCCCAGCCGGCCAGCCAGGTATCGGTATGCGCATAGCCGTGATACAGCCAGGGAAAGCCGGTGAGAAACCAGCCGCGGAAGAATTCCTGTGCCACCCAGAGCGCACTGAAGGCCCACAGGCTCAGCCAGCCCATCCGAGCAGGCCGTAGCCAGCGCGCCCAGACCCAGGTCATCAGGGCGTAAACCAGTCCCAGCCCGGCGACAAAGCCAGCGGTCAGCAGGCCAGCGAGCAGCGGGTGGGCATGGCCATGCACATGGATACTGACATAGACCCAGGACGCGCCGCTGGCGAACAGGCCCAATCCCCAGGCCCAGCCTCGCCAGGCAGCTTGCCCCGGGCTCAGTTGCTGCAGGCTCAGGTAGAGCAGGGCGACCGATAGCAGCCCCAGCGGCCAGAGGCCAAAGGGGGTAAAAGACAGGGTGCTCAAGGCGCCGGCCAGCAGGGCAACGAGATGGCCCGGCCAACCGGGGCTGGTCAGCCAGGCAAGGGACAGCATGCGGCGTGGGTGGTGCATGGGTGGGCCTCCGTTCAGGGCTGAATCAGGCTGACTCGCAGTAGATGAACGCGACGGCTGTCAGCATTCAGTACGCGGATGCGAAAATCCTCGATTTCAACCACTTCGTTGCGCTTGGGCAGGTGCCCGAAGGCGTTCATGACCAGGCCACCAACGGTGTCGAACTCCTCGTCGGAGAAGTCGGTGGAAAAGTGCTCGTTGAAGTCTTCGATCGGGGTCAGCCCCTTGACCAGAAAGTCGCCGGTGGACAGGGGTTTGATCTGGTCATCTTCATCAACATCGTGTTCGTCCTCGATATCGCCAACAATCTGTTCGAGCACGTCTTCAATGGTGACCAGGCCGGACACACCACCGTATTCGTCGATCACGATGGCCATATGGTTGCGGTTGGCGCGGAATTCGCGCAGCAGCACGTTCAGGCGCTTGGACTCCGGCACGCAGGTAGCCGGGCGCAGGATGTCCTTGATATCAAAACGCTCGATATTGCCCTCCAGCAGGAGTGGCAACAGGTCTTTGGCCAGCAGGATACCCATGACTTCATCGACACTTTCACCAATCACCGGGTAGCGCGAGTGAGCCGCCTCGACCACGCTGGGCAGAAAGTCGCGCGGGCTCTGGGTGATCTTGATGGTGGTCATTTGCGAGCGCGGCACCATGATGTCGCGGACCTGCATATCCGCCACCTGCAGGGCGCCTTCGATGATCGACAGGGCTTCAATGTCCAGCACATCATTCTGGTGTGCTTCACGCAGCAGTTCGACCAGGTCCTGCTGGTTCTTGGGTTCATGGACAAAAGCCTGGACCAGCTTGTCCAGCCAGGTCTTGTGTCCATTGGTCGATCGGTCTTCGCTCATGATCCTCACTCGTTATTGCTGATGTAGGGGTCGGGTATCCCCAGTTCGGCCAGTAGTCGGCATTCGAGCGCTTCCATTTCCTCGGCGTCGCTATCGTCAATATGGTCATAGCCGAGCAAATGCAAGCAGCCGTGAATCACCATGTGCGCCCAGTGATGCTCGACCTTTTTGCCCTGTTCGGCGGCTTCGCGGGCCACGACGGGTACGCAAATGACCAGATCGCCCAGTAGCGGGATATCCAGTTCGGGCGGCAAGTCAGCAGGGAAAGACAGCACATTGGTTGGCGCTTCCTTGCCACGATAAGCATGGTTCAGCGCCTGGCTTTCGTCAGCGTCGACCAGACGAATGGTCAGTTCGCTGACAGGCTGCTCGCGCAGGGCCAGGCTGGCCCATTGCAGAAGTGTGGCGTCGTCAGGTTGCGGGGTGATGTCAGTGGCGCGCTGTATATCCAGCTCAAGCGTCATGGCTGTCATCCGGCTTGTGCCGTTCCTTGCGCTCGAGGCGCGCCTGCTCCTGGGCCTGGTCGAAACGGTCGTAGGCTTCGACGATGCGTTGCACCAGGGGGTGGCGCACGACGTCTTTGGATTTGAACTCGGTAAAGCCGATACCTTTGACACCCTTGAGGACTTCGGTGACGTGAATCAGTCCGGAGCGGGTGCCACGTGGCAGGTCGACCTGGGTGGTGTCGCCGGTGATTACCGCGGTGGAACCGAAGCCGATACGTGTCAGGAACATTTTCATCTGTTCCAGGGTGGTATTCTGGCTTTCATCAAGAATAATGAAGCTGTTGTTCAGGGTGCGGCCGCGCATGTAGGCCAGCGGGGCAACTTCGATGACCTGTTTTTCAATGAGCTTGGCAACCTGTTCAAAGCCGAGCATTTCATACAGGGCGTCGTACAACGGGCGCAGGTAGGGGTCGATTTTCTGTGCCAGGTCGCCGGGCAGGAAGCCCAGCTTTTCGCCGGCTTCAACGGCGGGGCGGACCAGCAGGATGCGCCGTACCTGTTCCCGTTCCAGGGCATCAACGGCGCAGGCAACGGCCAGATAGGTCTTGCCGGTGCCGGCCGGGCCGATACCGAAGTTGATATCGTGATCCAGGATCGAGCGTACGTAGGCCTGTTGGTTGGGGCCGCGCGGCTGGATGGTCATCTTGCGGGTGCGCAGGACGACGGGCTTGTGGCTGCTGCTGTCGTTAAGCGCTTCGCTGAGGCTTTCCAGTCCGGATTCCTGCAGGAACAGGTGGACGGTGTCGGGCGTCAGTTCGCCGTTGTCGCGGGTTTCGCGGTACAGCTGGCGCAGGACGGCTTCGGCGGAGCGGGTCAGGGCCTGTTCGCCGATCAGTTCGAATTCGTTGCCGCGGTTGCGCACTTCGATGCCGAGCCGTTGCTCGATGAGTTGTAGGTGTTCGTTGAACTGGCCGCACAGGCTCGCGAAGCGCCGCGAGTCGACGGGTTCAATGGTGAAGCGATGTATATGCAGGGGTGCGTTCAAGGTAATCCGTGGTCGCCGTGTGGCTATTGGTGAATTCAAGCATAAAGCTGGGGAATCGTGGCTGCAAGCGGCAAGCAATCAGCTTCGTCTGGTTTTTTGTCGGTTGGGATGAAGTCGTGTGCTTGAGCAGTATGGGCCGGGCATCTCTGGACACGCTGCAAGTACGTCCCTGTAAGCTCGTCCGTGACCGTCCCTGGTCACGGACGGTCCAGAGCTGCCCGACCCATACTGCTCCCGGTAGTCCGTGCAAATTACCGGGAACAAGCAGAATCAATCGTGACAACCCTAATGTAACAAGGCGCCGCGCAGCGAATGCGGCAGCGCTTCAATAATCTCGACATCGACAAACTGGCCAATCAGCGCCGGGTTGTCGCAGCGGAAGTTGACCACGCGGTTGTGCTCGGTGCGGCCTTGCAGCATGCCGGGGTCTTTTTTCGAGTAGTCGCTGACCAGGATGCGCTGGGTGGTGCCGACCATGCGGCGGTTGTTCTCGAAACCCTGCTGGTTGAGGCGGTTTTGCAGGATCTGCAGGCGCTGCTTTTTCACCTCGGCAGGGGTGTCGTCGGGCAGGTCGGCGGCCGGGGTGCCCGGGCGTGAGCTGTAGATGAACGAGTAGGAGAAGTCGAAGCCGATCTCTTCGACCAGCTTCATGGTTTGTTCGAAGTCGCGCTCGGTTTCGCCGGGGAAGCCGATGATGAAGTCGGAGCTGATGATGATATCCGGTACCGCGGCGCGCAGTTTGCGGATGCGTGATTTGTATTCCAGCGCGGTGTGGTTGCGCTTCATGCCGGCCAGTACGCGGTCGGAGCCGGACTGCACCGGCAGGTGCAGGTATTTGACCAGTTCCGGTACTTCGGCGTGGGCCTGGATCAGGCTGTCGGAAAATTCCAGCGGGTGGCTGGTGGTGTAACGGATGCGATCAATGCCGTCGATGGCGGCAATGACGCGGATCAGGTCGGCCAGGTCGGCGATGCTGCCGTCGTGGGTCTGGCCGCGGTAGCCGTTGACGTTCTGGCCGAGCAAGGTTACTTCACGGACGCCGTTTTCCGCCAGGTGGATAACTTCGGCGAGGACGTCGTCGAAGGGGCGGCTGACTTCTTCGCCGCGGGTGTAGGGCACGACGCAGAAGCTGCAGTATTTGCTGCAGCCTTCCATGATGGAGACGAAGGCGGTGGGGCCGTCGATGCGTGGCTCTGGCAGGCGGTCGAATTTCTCGATCTCCGGGAAGGAGACATCAACCTGGGCGGTCTTGGTGGTGCGTGCGGCGTCGATCATTTCCGGCAGGCGATGCAGGGTTTGCGGGCCGAAGACGACATCAACATAGCTGGCACGCTCGCGAATGGCGCTGCCTTCCTGGCTGGCGACACAGCCACCGACACCAATGATCAGGTCGGGGTTCTTTTCTTTCAGCGGGCGCCAGCGGCCGAGCTCGGAGAAGACTTTCTCCTGGGCTTTTTCCCGAATCGAGCAGGTGTTGAGCAGGATGATATCGGCCTGGTCGGGCTGGTCGGTCAGTTCCATTGCCTGATGCTCGCCGAGCAGGTCGGCCATGCGCGAGCTGTCATACTCGTTCATTTGGCAACCGTGGGTCTGGATAAAGAGTTTCTTGGCCATGGCGTCAGACGTAACCTTGCTGAAAAGGCGCGATTATACACGGATGACGGGACCTTTGTTATGCCTGCGGCGCTACCAGCGGTCGGTCGCTATTCTGCGTCGGTGTTGGCGTGTGCTATGCTTCGCGCCCTTCATTTTCAGTCAATGAGCGCATCATGAGTGGTGACAGGCAGCCGATCTTTCGGGTTATTTTTCTCAATCAGGGTGAAGTCTTCGAGCTTTACGCCCGGCAGATCTACCAGAGCGAGCTGTGGGGCTTTATGGAAATCGAGGAGCTGGTGTTTGGCGAGCGGTCGCAGATGCTGGTGGATCCGGGTGAGGAGAAGCTGAAAAGCCAGTTCGAGGGTGTCAAGCGCAGCTTTATTCCGGTACATGCGATTGTGCGTATTGATGAGGTGGAGCGCGCGGGTGCGCCCAAGGTCAGCGAGGCCAAGGGCGGCAGTAATATCATGACCTTTCCGGGGCCGCCGCTACCAACCTGAGGTTTTTCTCTCAGCTTTCTCCGGCGCTGTGCCTAGCGGCCTTGCAGCTGCTCTTCGCGCAGTTGCTCGAGGTAATTGCGAAACAGGGTGCTGAGCAGTTGCGTCGCTACCTGCAGTTCTTCCTGGTTCATTTGCAGGGCAATGCGGTCGCTGGCGTCCATGGCGGCATCTTCACCGTTGACGGCAGACATTTTCAGGATGATGTAGGCCTGAGTCAGGTTGCGATCAACGCCCTCACCCTGAAAGTGCATCATGCCCAGACGGTACTGGGCGGTGGGGTGGCCCTGCAATGAGGCCTCTTCCAGCCAGTCGAGGGCCTGGGCGTAATCCTGCGTTACCCGATCCCCTTGATAGTAGAGGTCGCCCAGCTCGAACTGGGCCTGACTGTCGCCGTCTTCGGCGGCTTCCAGGCAGCGTTCGATGGCCAGCGGCAGGCTGTTGTCATCGACCCGCTCGAAACCGCAGCGATCCTCCGCGCTGATCAGCAATGGGTTACCCGTCTGCGCAGCCAGCCAGGCGGGCAGCGACAGCAGCAGTGCGGCAGTCAGGCGGGCAAGTGGGTGACGCGTGAAGCTGGCCATGCTTATTCCTCGCGGTTGTCCGCGGCAAGGGTACTTTCCCTATTGTGCGCCTGTTCGGCGAGCAGGCCAACCATCAGGCTAAGGGCAGCCAGGCCCGGTAGCAGCCAGCTGGCGTGGGCGCTGGCATCCATCAGCGCGCTGAGCGGTACCTGATTGGCAAACCAGGCGGGCAGCAGCACGCTGACAACGGTGACGGCGCCCAGCAGGCTGACCAGCCGCTGCCTGGGCCAGCTGATCACGCAGGCGGCCAGCAGGGCAGCGATACCGATCAGGTTGACCAGCCATTGATAGGCGATCTGCTGTTCCAGATAGCGTGACAGCTCGAAAAATGCCATCAGGCCAAGGATGATCTTGGCCCAGGTGGGGGGTGACCATTGCAGGTTGTGCGCCAGGTAAAAGCAGGCCAGGCCGAACAGCGGCAATGTCATTACCTGGGCAGACAGGCCGATAATACGCTGACTGTGCTCGATGCCATCATTACTTACCCCAGCCAGGCCCAGCACATGCAGCCCGCTGCTGAGGATAACCAGCACCAGGGCGACCAGGGTGGCAGTGATAGCGCCGCGCGCGCCGGCTCGGCAGCGCTGGCGGCGTGGCCACAGCCAGAAGCAGAAAAAGCTCGCAGCGGCGGCCAACAGCAAGTAACTCAAGGCGATCATAGTTGGGCGAAGGCCTGTTCGGCGGCGTTCAGCGTCAGCTCCAGTTCCTTGTCGCCATGGGCAATCGAGGTGAAACCGGCTTCAAAGGCACTGGGTGCGAGATACACGCCACCAGACAGCATGGCGTGGAAGAAGCGCTTGAAGCGTTCCACATCGCAAGCCATCACGCCATCAAAGGTGGTGACTTCTTTGGCCTCGGTAAAGAACAGGCCAAACATGCCGCCGGCCTGGCTGGTGGTGAAGGGGATACCAGCGGCATCGGCACGTTCCTGCAATCCGCTGAGCATGCGACTGGTGTAGTCGCTCAGGCGCTGGTGAAAGCCTGGCTGGCTGAGCAGCTTCAAGGTGGTGATGCCGGCAGCCATGGCCAGTGGGTTGCCGGACAGGGTGCCGGCCTGGTAGACCGGACCAAGGGGCGCGATATGCTCCATGATGGCGCGCTTGCCACCGAAACAGCCGACCGGCATGCCGCCGCCGATGATCTTGCCGAAGGTGGTCAGGTCGGGGTTGACGCCGTAATACGCCTGAGCGCCACCGAGGGCGACACGAAAACCGGTCATCACCTCATCAAAGATCAGCACCACACCATGGGCATCGCAGAGCGTACGCAGGCCGCTGAGAAAGCCCTCAACCGGCGGGATACAGTTCATATTGCCGGCAACCGGCTCGATGATGATGCAAGCGACCTGGTCACCGACGTCCTGCAGGGTTTTTTCCACGGCAGCCAGGTCGTTATAGGGCAGCGTCAGGGTGTGTTTGGCAAAGTCCGCCGGTACGCCGGGGGAGTTGGGCACGCCCAGGGTCAGGGCACCAGAACCGGCCTTGACCAGCAGGCTGTCGGAATGGCCGTGGTAGTTGCCTTCAAACTTGATGATGCTATCGCGGCCGGTATAACCCCGGGCCAGACGGATGGTGCTCATGGTGGCCTCGGTGCCGGAGCTGACCATGCGCACCATGTCCATGGACGGCACAAGCTCACAGACCCGGTTGGCCATGACAGTTTCCAGCTCGGTCGGCGCGCCGTAGGACAGGCCATGCTCGAGCTGCGCGCGTACGGCCGCGAGTACGTCCGGGTGGCTGTGGCCGAGGATCATCGGGCCCCAGGAGCCGACGTAGTCGACATACTGGCGGTCGTCCTCATCAGTGACATAGGCACCGGCGGCATGTTTGAAGAACAGAGGGGTGCCGCCGACGCTCTTGAAGGCGCGCACGGGTGAATTGACGCCACCGGGGATGTGTTGCTGGGCGGCGGCGAAGAGTTGTTCGGAACGTGACATAGGGTGTCTCACAAGCTTTGAAAGAGTTCGTTGAAATGCCGCGCGCGGCGTTCTACTTCTTCGGTTGAGCTGGCACCAAAAAGGCCGTGGACGACGGCCAGCAGGTTGGCGCCGGCACTGATCAGTTGCGGTGCATTGTGCGTGCTGACGCCGCCAATGGCTACCAGCGGCAGGCTGAAGCGTTTGTGGGCGGTTTCCAGCAATACCGGCGTGGCAGCAGGTGCGCCGGGTTTGGTCACCGACTGGAAAAAGCGCCCGAAGGCCAGATAGCTGGCTTGTTCCGCAGCGGCCTGTTCGGCAAATTCCAGGCTGGCGTGACAGGTGGCGCCAATAATGGCTTCACGGCCCAGTTGCTGGCGGGCTTCACGCAGAGAACCATCCTCACGGCCCAGATGCAGGCCAACGCCGAGTTCGGCTGCCAGGGCCAGGTCATCATTGATGATCAGTCCGGCGCCATAGTATCGGCACAGGCGCTGTAATTCGGTGGCTTCTTCGAGGCGTTTGCCAGCATCAGCGGACTTGTCGCGGTATTGCAGCAGGCGCGCACCACCGGCCAGCGCGGCATCCACGTAGGGCAGCAGCTTGCCGCCCGCCAGTAACTGGCTGTCGGTGATGGCATAGAGGCCGCGCAAGGGCTGGCTCATGCGCCAAAGTCCAGTGGCAGGCGGCGCGGTACATACTGGCCCTGGCCGGGCTGTTCGGCATCACGCAGGGTGCGCCAGGTGTAATCCAGTGCACTGCGTACCGCGCTGACCAGGCCTTCCCCCAGCGCCAGGCGACCGGCCAGCGCGCTGGCCAGGGTGCAGCCGGAGCCGTGATAGCTGCCGGGCAGGCGCGGACAGGTGAAGTCATGACGCTCGCCGCTGCGGGTATACAGGCGGTTATGGATCTCGGCTTCATCACCATGACCGCCGGTGATCAGCAGGTGTTCGATGTGCGGCAGCAGGCGCTCGGCGCACGCATCTGCGCTGCCCTCGGGCAGTTCGGCGAGGATGCGTGCTTCGGGCAGGTTGGGGGTGGCGATGGCGGCGACCGGGAACAGGCGTTCGCGCATGGCATAGCCGACATCATCCTTGCCCAGTGAGCCACCACCACCGGCGCGCAGTACCGGGTCACAGACCAGGGGTATGCCGGGCAGGCGTTGCATCAGTTCGAGTACGGTGTCGACCATCTCGACCGAGCCGAGCATGCCGAGCTTGACGGCGGCGACGGGCAGGTCACTGATAACCTTGTTGGCCTGGGCCAGCACCCAGTCGCGATCAAGTACGCGAAAGTCGCTGACATCGACGGTGTCTTGCACGGTCAGTGCGGTGACGGTCGGGGCCGCATGGCAATGTTGGGCGAGCAGGGCTTCGATGTCGGCTTGCAGGCCGGCACCACCACTGGGGTCATGCCCGGACAGGCAGAGCACGACGGGGCGATTGGGGGCGAGTGTTTTCATGGCCGAGAGTTTACCACTGCTGAGGGCATCCCGGCAGAGGTGGATGTGTTGTCGGGTTTGTCAGTTTTTTCGCGCAGCAACGCAGGATTACGTAGGCGGTGTTGCGCATCCCCGGATTCCAGACCGTCGATGCACATGGATGTGCATCGTCGAGCCCCAGGGATGGCTCGTAGCGTGTCTGGGATCCGGGGATGGGCAATGCCGCCAGGCACACGTCCTGTACCGGCGTCAGCGCCCTCCGTGCACTGCCTCTGTGGACACGCCGCAAGTACATGTATGCTCGTCCATGACCGTCCCTGGTCATGGACGGTCCACATAGGCCATGCACACAGGTCGCTCCTGATAGGGTGCATCCGCAAAGAAACCAAGGTATCTTTTCCCCGGTCAAAATAACAACAAGCGAAGGCAGGAGTAGCCATGAAAACGATTGATCAATGGTTTGCGGATTACGGCGAAAGCCATCAGAACCCGGTGAATAAACTGGTGCACTGGATTTGTGTGCCGCTTATTACCTTCAGCGTGCTGGGTATGTTGTGGGCGTTGCACCCTTGGGCGGCGGTGGGGGTTCTGGCCTTGTCGATGGTGTTCTACTTCAGCCTGTCCTGGCGCATTGGTGCCGCCATGCTGGTGCTGGGATTGGTCATGCTGCTGATTTTGAGCGTGATGCCCTATGTGTTCTGGCCTTCGGTGGCGATTTTTGTGCTGGCCTGGATCGGGCAGTTCTACGGGCATCAGGTGGAGGGCAAGAAGCCGTCGTTCTTCAAGGATATCCAGTTCCTTCTGGTCGGGCCGGCCTGGTTGCTGGGCTTTGTGTTTCGCAAGCTGGGGCTGAGTTACTGATCAGGTGTTTAATCAGTCAGCGGTTGCGCAGCCGCTGCTGGGCAACCGGTTGGCGCTGAGGCGCTATACCACACCCTGCTGGCGCAGGTCGGCAATCTGCTCAGGGCTATAGCCCAGTTGTGCCAGCAGGGCGTCGGTGTGTTCACCCAGAGCCGGGCCAACCCAGTCGCTGCCGCCGGGCGTGGCGGAGAGTTTGGGGACGATGCCGGGCATCTTGAAGGGCTTGCCGTCGGGCAGCTTATCCTCGATCAGCATGTCACGGGCCAGAAACTGCGGGTCACGGAACATGTCCGCAACGGAATAAATCCGGCTGGCCGGCACCTCAGCGGCATTCAGTAAGGCCAGCGCCTCATCCAGCGGCAGGCTGGCGGCCCAGGCATCAATGATCTGATAGAGCTCATCGCGGCGGGCATCGCGACCGGCGTTATCGGCCAATTGCGGGTCGTCGGCCAGGTCAGCGCGGCCAATGGCGCGCATAAAACGCTGGAAGATGGCATCACCGTTGGCACCAATCTGTACCGCCTGACCGTCGGCGCAGGTGTGAATCGATGAGGGGGTGATGCCGGGCATGATGTTGCCACTGCGCTCGCGCACAAAGCCCATGACGTCAAACTCCGGCACCATGCTTTCCATCATGGCGAACACCGCTTCATAGAGGGCGACATCGACGATTTGCCCTTTACCGCCGCGCACTTCCCGCTCGCGCAGGGCCATCAAGGCGCCAATCACGCCAAACAGGGCGGCGATGGAGTCACCGATGGAGATACCGGTGCGCACCGGCGGGCGATCGGCAAAGCCGGTGATGTAACGCAGCCCACCCATGGATTCACCGACCGCGCCAAAGCCGGGCTGATCTTTCAGCGGGCCGCTCTGGCCGAAGCCGGACAGGCGCACCATCACCAGGCCGGGGTTGAGCGCGTGCAGCACGTCCCAGCCGAGGCCGAGCTTTTCCAGTGTGCCGGGACGGAAGTTCTCGATCAGGATGTCAGCTTCAGCCAGCAATTGCTTGAGAATCTGGATGCCATCGGGGCTTTTCAGGTTCAGCGTCAGTGATTGCTTGTTGCGCGCCTGCACGAACCACCACAGCGAGGTGCCTTCATAGACTTTGCGCCATTTGCGCAGCGGATCACCCCCGTTGGGCGCTTCCACCTTGATCACCTCGGCACCGAATTCAGCGCAGATGCGCGCAGCAAAGGGGCCGGCAATCAGGGTGCCGAGTTCAATCACTTTAAGGCCGGCCAGGGGGCGTTCGGACATAGGAGCTCGCTGGTTGAATGGGTTTAACAAGATGCCGATCAAAACTTCAATAGTATAAGCGGCATTGCCGGCCATTTGGGCCAGACCGTCGATAGCCATGGATGGCTATCGTCGAGCCCCATGGATGGCTTGCAGCGTGTCTGGCCCAGATGGCCGGCAATGCCGTATCGCACAATACCTACTTGACCCGTATTGCTTGATTCTGTAAGTAGGCAATCCGTGACAGCGGCAAGCGGTCGGGTCGGGTCAATGGGTTATACTGCGCCCACACTTATTGTCAGGAACCGGCCCATGGCGCTGCAAGCTACCCCGTACAAAATCAATCTGAACCTGACCGATACCGATCGCGGGGTGTACGAGAACGTGCGCATGACGGTGGCCCGCCATCCATCGGAAACTGAGCAGCGTATGACCGTGCGGATTCTTGCCCTGGCGCTCTGGTACGAAGAGCGCCTGGCCTTCGGTCGTGGCCTGTCGGATGTCGACGAACCGGCCCTGTGGTTGAAAAGCCTGGATGACCGCGTCTTGCACTGGATTGAAGTCGGTCAGCCGGATGCCGAGCGGCTGACCTGGTGCTCCCGTCGCGCCGAGCGCGTGTCCTTGCTCGCCTATGGCAGCAACCAGGTCTGGGCGACCAAATTGCTGCCGGCAGTCGCGGGCTTGCAGAACCTGTCGATTGCCCAGGTCGAGCAGGAATCACTGGCCGCGCTGGCGATTGACTTGCCGCGCAGCATCGACTGGGGCGTGATGATTACTGATGGCGTGCTCTATGTCAGTGACGCCGATGTGCAACACGAAATTCACCTGGACTGGCTGCAGGGGCAGCGTTGATAGACCATGCAGATTGAAACCCGCCCGTTACCCGCGCACATACCCGATCTGGGTGAACTGCCGCCCTTGTTGACCCGCCTTTATGCCGCCCGCGGGGTGCAGACACCCAGGGAACTGGACAAGCGCCTGCAAGCGCTGCTGCCTTTTACCCTGTTCAAGGGCATGGACGCCGCCGTACAGGTGCTGGCAACAGCGATCAGGCAGGGCCAGTCGATCCTGGTTGTCGGTGATTTCGATGCCGATGGCGCCACCGCCAGCAGTGTTGCCGTGCTGGCACTGCGCGCGCTGGGCGCCGCCCGGGTCGAGTACCTGGTGCCCAACCGTTTTGAATTCGGTTACGGCCTGACACCGGAAATTGTCGCCGTTGCCGAGCGTTACCAGCCGGATGTGCTGGTCACCGTGGATAACGGTATTTCCAGTATCGAAGGGGTCGTCGCCGCCAAGGCCGCCGGTTTGCAGGTGGTGGTGACCGATCACCATTTGCCCGCCGAGCAGTTGCCGGCGGCCGATGCCATCGTCAACCCGAATCAGCCAGGCTGTGACTTTCCCAGCAAGGGCATTGCCGGCGTCGGGGTGATCTTCTATGTCATGCTCGCCCTGCGCACCCATCTGCGCGAACAGGGCTACTTTGCCCCGGGCACCGAACCCAATCTGGGTGAGCTGCTCGACCTGGTCGCCCTGGGCACCGTGGCTGATGTGGTGCCACTGGACGCCAATAACCGCATTCTGGTGCATCAGGGGCTGGCGCGTATCCGTGCCGGGCGCTGCCGCCCGGGGATTGCGGCGCTGCTGGAAGTGGCCGGGCGCAGTGCCGAGCGGCTGACCAGCAGTGATCTGGGCTTTATTCTCGGGCCGCGACTGAATGCCGCCGGCCGGCTGGATGACATGAGTCTGGGGATTGAGTGCCTGCTCAGCGATAACCTGGCCGCGGCCCGGGAAATGGCCGGTGAGCTGGATAGCCTGAATCGCGAGCGCAAGCGCATCGAACGTGAGATGCAGCAACAGGCGGAGCAGGCCCTGGCCGCTATGGAGCTCAAAGCCGCCAGCATGCCCTTTGGTCTATGCCTGTTTGACCCGGACTGGCACCAGGGTGTGATCGGTATTCTCGCCTCACGCCTGAAAGAGCGTTACCACCGCCCGGTGATTGCTTTTGCCGATGCCGGTAATGGCGAGATCAAGGGCTCGGCCCGGTCGGTCAATGGCCTGCATATCCGCGATGCGCTGGATGCGGTGGCGGCCCATCATCCGGGGCTGATCAGCAAGTTCGGTGGGCATGCCATGGCTGCCGGGCTGTCATTACCCCAGGCTAACCTGCCCGCATTCAAGCGTGCCTTTGATCAGGAAGTGCGGCGTCAGCTGAGTGCCGATGATCTGACCGGTCGCCTGCTGACCGATGGCGAGTTGGCAGCCGATGAGTTTCGCCTCGACCTGGCCAGCCAGTTACAGCTGGCCGGACCCTGGGGTCAGCATTTCCCTGAGCCGGGCTTTCATGGTGAGTTCGAATTGATCCAGCAGCGCCTGGTCGGTGAACGACACCTGAAAATGCTGCTGCGCCTGCCCGGTGAGGATCGTCTGCTGGATGCCATTGCCTTCAACATTGACCTGGACAACTGGCCCAACGAGCGCATTCAGCATGTGCGCGCCGCCTTCAGTCTGGATGTCAACGAGTTTCGTGGCCGGCGCAGCCTGCAATTGCTGGTGCGCCACCTGCAAGGGCTCTGATCGAGCGCTTTAGCGCTTGCCGCTATGCTGGCCAGGCGCTATGGTAATGCAGGCTGGTAGCCGTCCTGCAGGCTGCCTTATCACCCGGCTGGGTGATTGAGGTGGGGGCAGCCATTGGGTCTTATGGACGACTAAAACATTCGAGTAGCCATCACAGGTTACCATTTGGCGCGGAAGGCCCCGTACTTTAGTGCGGGGATGGATAGCGCGGGCTGCATAGCAGCCCCTTGTGGTTAATGCCGATTGACAATCTCTGGAGTCCTGTATATAAGCACAGTATGAAGCATGTAAAGACCCTCAAGGTTCGCGTCCGAGACAAACAGGTTCCGTTATTGCGCCAGATGGCGCGAAGCGTAAATCAGGCTTGGAACTATCTTAACGAACTCAGTTATCGCTCTGTCCGTGACCGAGGCG
>JAMCWB010000012.1 GCA_023475025.1 Gammaproteobacteria bacterium | reverse complement strand
GCAATCTAGCGCAAGCTGTTCATCTGTTTTTAATTGTAGAGACGGTTTCTGTTCATCTTCCCAAACGCACACCTTTCATACGCGCAGGGTACCTTGGGTACTGCAAGGCAAGCATGTTTTGTACTCTAACAAGCCAAGGAGATTTTTATGCGTATGCGAGTCGCTTCCGTGATTTCAATGATGGCGTTGGCAATTGCTGCCGGCCCGACCATGGCCACACCTGTGGTAAACAACAACATTACTGAAGCAGAGATAAAGCACGCTCAGCAAGCCTGGGGCGAGGCTCTGATTGCGATCAGTACGACCTACACCGAGAACGGGCGAGAAAAGGCTGAACAGAAAGCCCGCAAGGTGCTGGATGCTGCTTATGGCTACGGACAGGGCGCCGTCCTGTTCAAACCCACTCTAGCCAGCGGTGAGCAGACCTTCCGCACCGAGTACGATGGTGCGCTGGCCTACTTCGTCGGTGGCAACCCTGCGTTTGGCAACGACAGTGGCTTTGCCCTCAAAGGCTGGGAAGGTTATGAGTTCACCAATGCCGGCATTTACATCAACGGCGACCTGGCGCTGACCATGGGTCAGGTGATGCTGACAGACGCCAGCGGGCAGGTGACCACCGTGGATAAAACCTGGGGATTCAAGAAAGACGAGCAAGGCGATCTGCGCATTGTTCTGCACCATTCATCATTGCCCTACAGTGTCGAGTAATCTCCCGCTCTTTACGGGAAAACATGGCTGGGCGGGCTCCCCCCCGCACCAGCCTTTTTACTCAACCTGCATGTAATAACCCAGTCCTCGGCGGGTATGCAGAAGCTTTACCGGATGAGGGTCGTCAATCTTCTTCCTGAGCCTGGCCACATACACATCCACGATGTTCGTGAGCGGGTCCTCATTCAATCCCCAAACGTTAGAAAGAATGCGCTCCCGGCTGAAGACCTTGCCGCTATTGCTCATCAGCAGTTCGAGAATACCAAGCTCCTTGGCAGTCAGGTTCAGGGCTATGTCGCCGCGCTGGGCATGCATACTGTCCAAGTCCAGCGTCAGATCCGCGATCTGCAACCGAGGCTGGTGTGCAGTAGTAAAATCCCGCTTTGCCAGCGCTTCAATGCGGGCCAACAGCTCTTCAAAGTGAAAGGGCTTGCCCAGATAGTCGTCTGCACCAGCGCGCAATCCCTTGACGCGCTCATCCACTTCGGACAGGGCTGACAGAATCAGGATACGACTGGGGATTTCCTGACTTCGAATCTGCTGGCATAACGTCAGGCCGTCCACCTGGGGCAGCATTCGGTCAAGCACAATTACATCGGGCTCGAATTGGCGGGCGATCTGCAGCGCATGCAGACCGTCCGTTACCAACTGAGTCAGATAACCCTCAGCCTTCAGCCCTCGCAGCAGAAAGCTGCCTACTTTTTCGTCATCTTCAATAATCAGAACTTTCATTCGGACTTCCGTTGAACAGTGGGAGGCTGAGACGTACTTTGGTGCCCCTAGGATGATTGTCATGCAATTCGATGGTGCCGTCGTGCGCAGCCATTATCGCTTTTGCAATGCACAGACCTATCCCGAGCCCATCCGGCCGCACCTTGCGTGCAGACTCGCCTCTGAAGTGCCGTTCAAACAGGCGCTGATGATCTTCGGAGACCAAACCGATACCCTCGTCCGCCAGCTCCAGGCTCAACTCGCTGTCAGTGAAGCTCACTGCAAACCTCAATGGCCGGTCCGCGGGGGAGTAGTGCTGAGCGTTGTCTGTAATGATGCGCAGCACACTGGCAAGCTTTTCCGAGTCGATCAGCAACCATTGGTCAGCAGGGAGTGGTACCGATGCCACTTGCTCCAATTGATAAGGGTGAGTCAGGTACTGCCGGATGGCCCCTGTAACGAGCTCCATGAACTCTTGCAGGTCGACCGGCTTCAAAGCCACCTGCAGTAAGCTCTCCTCACCGCGGGCAAGCATCAGCAGATCGTCAATCCTGCGGCTCAGTTGCTGACTGGCTGACAGGATGCGCATGAACGATTCCTTGTATTCCGGGCTGTCCTTGTCCTTCCCGCGCAGACTGATTTCAGCTTCACCCTGTATGCTCGTCGCCGGCGTACGCAGCTCATGGCTGATATCGGCCAGCAGCTGATTCTGTCGGCTTTCAGTCTGATGCAGGCGCGCCAGTGTTTGCTGCAGTTCAGCAGTTCTTTCCTGAACACGTTGCTCGGTGGCTCGCTGACTGAGCTTCTCCTGCTCCGCAAAGTCAGCGATATAACCTGACATCAGGTTGAACTGGCGAGCAAGCTCAGCAAACTCCTCCGGACCCTGCTCATTGATGCGGTGAGCGAAATTACCTTGCTGCAATTGCTTGGTTCCCCTGAGCAAATGCTGCAGCGGCCGACTCAAGCCCCTTGATAAGTACCAGCCGATAAAGATGGCAAAAAACAGGCCCGCCAGGCTGATCAACAGCATGGTTGTCTGAATGCGTTGTACGGCATTCAGCGCATCGTCCTCCGTGCTGCTCGCACGTTTCTTCTGCTCCGCGATAGCGTCCTGCAGGAGCTCAGCCAGATCCGTGTCCTGAAATTTGTCGAAGAGGTCAATCAGGGTGCGCCAAAGCTCGGTGTCGTCT
Organism: Gammaproteobacteria bacterium; assembly: GCA_023475025.1. Taxonomy (GTDB): domain Bacteria; phylum Pseudomonadota; class Gammaproteobacteria; order Pseudomonadales; family Pseudomonadaceae; genus Halopseudomonas. The sequence goes on along the minus strand of JAMCWB010000012.1, from coordinate 17,374 downwards.
TGTCTGGCAGCCATCTCTCGAGTCTTGAGCGCCTGCTCGAGGGTATACAGGTTCGACTGCAGCAATGAGATGACCTTGACCTGCGCCATGATGTCTTGCAGGTCCTGTTCACTGGCGCTGAACAACTGATCACGAATAGCCAACTGATCCAGATTCTGCAACTGCTGCCGCATACGGTCGAAAAGCAGATCGCGAAAGTCCATGTTGGCATCCTCAGTCAGCAGATACTCGGCCACCCAGACCTTCAAGCGCTGCTTGTCTGCTCGCAAGGATATGAATTCGGTCAGCATCTGATTGGCGATGCGATTTCGCTGGGTGTGAAACTCAGAGTTCTGATGGGCCCAGAAACCGATCCCGGAAAGCAGCAGGATTATGCCGACCAGAATACAGAGGGATACGATCAGCTTGCGCAGATACATGGATTAGCTCGCAAAAAGCGTGAGCTGGCATTATATGGACCCGAACCAATTAGTTCATGAAAATCGCGTTAACTGTCTGAGTGCATATTCCGGCCCATCGTGACCGCCCATTCCGTTTGAACGTGACCGCCTGTTCCGGGCTAACATGACCGCTCATTCCGTTTTATCGTGACCGATTTTGGGTGATATCCCGGAATCACCGGTCACGATGCCGGAATCGTCGGTCACGTTCCCCCGGAATCACTGCCAACACACTGGAATTCTTCAACTTAATCGCGCATACCGCTTCTTTTTCCATGAGGAAGAGCGGATGCCGGCTGCGAGGATTTCCATGCGACAGATCACCGAGGTCTTGCGCCTCAAATACGAAGCCGGTCTTAGTCACGCGCGCATTGCCCGTGCCTGTGGACTCTCCAAGGGCGTCGTCGGCAAGTACGTCAGCCTGGCCCAGGTCCAGGGCGTTACCTGGCCACTGCCAAAGGACCTGGACGAGGTTCGGCTGTACGCGTTGCTGTTTCCGGCCAACCCCCCACGGTAACTGTCATTGCGAGCTGCGAAGCATAGATAACGTCATTGCGAGCCGCGAAGCGGCGTGGCAATCCATCTAAAAGGCAAAAGGCAAGACCTGACCCCGGTCCTTTAATTCAGGCAGCGTCAATGCAGACGTTTCTGGTACATCACCCAGCGCTTGCTGATAGACCGCTGCACTGGCCTGGTCCTTCAGCCAGTCACCCGCTAACCGTGCAGAGGTATTCAACCCCATCATCAAGACCGCACAAACCAGTACCCACACAAACGCGTTGATCCGCATCGCCGTGCCTGCCATGAAAAGGTGTGCCCGAATAATGCAGCAAGAAAAAATAAATGCCTATATAGTCAGCAAAAATCAACAACAAGGGCGACCAGCATGACCAACCTCCTGCGAATAAGATCCCTGGGGTTAACCTGCACCCACATGCTGATGATGGTCGCTAGTATCGGGCTGCTTACTCTGATCCACCAGGGCTTTGTGGTTCTAGTGCTGGGCCAGTTCGACCCTAAGTTCGGCCCCGCAGGCACAGTTCAGATCGCACTGCTGATCATGTTGGCTACCGGCAGCCTGGCAGCTTTGGGCGCGGGGCTGTCGTACGGTTGGCATCTCGCGAACAGGCCGCACAGTGGCATTCTCGACGCAATGAATATGCCCCTCGCCCTTGGTGTTGGCTGCATCTTTGTGTTGCTGCAGGCCTGGTTGCTACCCAACCTGCCCTTGCTGACAGGTGGCAACGAATCACTGCAGATGTTGGTGATTTATCCGTTGCTGGGCGTGATGCTGCACCGTGTGGGGTTACTGATCCATGTTGCACTCAGGCAGGCAAAAGGCAAGACCTGACCCCGATCACGCTGGTCACTTGCATCGGGCAAGCAGCGTCCCTCAGCACGAGCTTCTTTGCGCCACTTGTAAACAGTGGCTGGCGAGATACCCTCCTGTCGGGCGACCTCTTCTACGCTTTGGTTATAAGGCGGTAACAGCTTGGCCACAGCGGCCTGACGTCGCTCATCGGAATAGCGAGCCATACAGATCTCCAAACGCCCCTGAATATTTAAGAGAGTGTAACAAGGGACGCGACATCAATCCTGACAGAGGGGGGTTAGCGCGTTATGGACGAAAAGCCAGACTTAAGCGCCCGCGCCTTGCTCTATGGTTCAAAGGCAAAACGCAAGACCTGACCCCGATTTACAAGACCCAGTAGGGTGTAAGCGGGGTTTCGCGAAGCATGCCTTCGCGCCGCTGAAACGACCAGAATCTGTGATTCTGGGCCGGAATAGTCCAATGAGGTCCGGCGCGACCGGAGGGAGTGGTGGGCCCAGCAGGACTTGAACCTGCGACCAAGCGATTATGAGTTTGCGGCTGAAACGCTAAACCTAGGAAAATCAAGCGTATACAACCGTAATCAAAATAAGTAAAAAGTACTTATGCGTCAGTAGTTTAGCATATTTATGCGCAGATGGCCAAAACTGATGTGTGTACCGCTACTGTACCGCTGCCAAGGCAAATTCTTGTCAGATCGCCCTCTGATAGAGGCATCAATTTCGTAGAGACATTCAGGGTGTCGTGCTACACTGCACATTGCGTGTAACACATGAGGATGGTGCCATGAGTGATGCCACTTTTACTTTTCGAGTCGATGAAGGTCTGAAGGCTGAGTTTGCCAACGCCGCCAAAACCCATGACCGTACTGGAGCCCAGCTTCTGCGCGATTTCATGCGCAGTTATGTGGCCCAGCAGGAGGATGCACAACAATACGATGCCTGGCTGGCGAAGAAGGTCGAGCAGTCGCGGGCGTCTGCGGAGGCTGGCAACCTGATTCCCGCGTCTGATGTCGAAGCCCGCTTTGCCGCTCGCCGCGCAGCGACCCGCGCCCGTATGGCTGCACCTGAATGATGGAGCTGCTATGGACGCCAGAAGCCGTCAGGGATCGTGAAGACATTTACGACTACATCGAGGAAGACAACCCCCTTGCTGCCCTGGCACTTGATGATCTGATAGCAGAAAGAACAGCAGTGCTCCAGGATTTTCCAAGAATGGGCCGGGGCGGGAGGGTGCCGGACACCTTTGAGCTGGTCGTCCATAGCAGCTATATGGTCGTGTATGACATCGTGGAAACGCAGGTGCGAATCCTGAATGTCGTGCATACCGCCCGGCAGTGGCCGCCGCTGCAAACATAAGTGATTGATACCATGCAGGCCAGTTGACCCTAGACTGCCTTGTATAGAAAAAGGAGCAGTCTATGCATAGGGTTAGCTGTATTCATATTCAGAATTTTCCTAGATTTGAATCTAATCCAATATCCGCCTGCTCAAGTGATTTGGAGCAATTATAAAAAGGAAATAAATGCGTGGCATGGGGCACTGGAGCACTGGAGCACTGGAGCACTGGAGCACAAGGATTCATATACAGATTATTTCTTCAAGCATAGCTGTAAAGACTTGTTGGCCGGGAGCTATGACTCATCAAAGTTGATAAAGGTGCTGGATTCCTTGATAGCTGAAGCTGCCTTGCTGAGAGGCTAAGCTCACAGCGGGTGTGATGTAGATAGCCACTGTCCTTGAAAAAGTTTGTAAGCGCCAACAAATCAGCACCTGTTACCCGTTCACTTTCCATCCCACACTGATTCCATCGTCACCTACGCGAGGAATCAAATATGGCCATGCAGCAGCGAACAGACTACTGGCAACAACAACTTGATAACTGGATTGACTCCGGGCTTTCAGGGGCCGCTTTCTGCAAGCAGCACGAATTGGTTTATCACCAGTTCGCTTATTGGCGGAGCAAGCTATCTAAAGCAGATAAAGCCCCCTCTCAGACCAAGAGCCCTGCCGGGTTTGCTCGGGTAACCAGCCTGCCAGACGTAGCAATGCGCGAATTAACCCTGACGCTGCCTGGTGGCATCGCCATCACCGGATTACACGCTGGCAATGTCGATGTTCTAGGTGCAATTTTGAGGCAGTTGTAATGCAACCCCGGTATTTGCGCCCAGCACGGGAGATGCCAGAGATCTTTTTGTATCGGGCGCCGATTGATTTTCGCAAGCAGGCCAACGGTCTGGCACTGCTGATTGAGCAGGAGCTAGGGCGCAGTCCCTTTACCGGCGCCCTGTATGCCTTCACTAACCGCCAGCGCAACAAGATCAAATGCCTGATGTGGGAAGATAACGGCTTCGTGCTCTATTACAAGGCGCTGGCTGAGGAGAAATTCAAGTGGCCAAAGCCCGCAGATGAACTGATGCCGCTGACCGGCGAGCAGATCAACTGGTTGCTTGATGGCTATGACATCAGCCTGCTCAAGGGCCATAAAATGCTGCACTATGAGGCCCTTGGCTAACACTTTTTGCGTGCTCCAACTGCCTGTTTTTGCTATAATTTCTGGCATGAAAAGACCGCCAGAACAGCCTCTCAATACACCCGATATCAGCGGTTTGTCCGCCGCTGAGCTACTGTCGGTTGTGGCTGATCTGCAGCAAAAACTGGTTGATAAAGAGGCTGAGATTCAACATCACAGCCAAGCGGTCAAACACCGCGACAATTACATCCAGATCCTTGAAGAGCTGTTGCGTTGGAAGCGTACGCAGCAATTTGCCGCCAGTAGCGAAAAACAGCCCCACCAGGTTCATCTGTTCGACGAAGCCGAGATGGAAGCTGAAATTGAACGGTTGCGTGATCAGCTCCCGGACGACCTGGAAGAAGCGGATGCGCCCAAAGCGTCACGCCAGCGCCGGCAGCGTGGCTTCTCCGACAAGCTGCTGCGCGAACGGATCGAACTGACGCTCAGTGCAGAAGAAAAAGCCGGGGCCAGCAAGGTGTTCTTCACCAAGGTGAAGGAAGAGCTTCAGTTCATACCTGCCCAGTTGAAGGTACTCGAATACTGGCAGGAGAAGGCGGTGTTCGAGCAGGACGGCCAGGAACAGATCATAGCGGCCCCGCGCCCAGTACACCCCCTGGGCAAGAGTGTCGCCTCCACCTCCCTGCTGGCCTACCTCATTACTGCCAAGTACGCCGATGGCTTGCCACTGTATCGACTGGAACAGATGCTCAAGCGTTTGGGCCACGAAGTGAGTCGCACCAGCATGGCTCACTGGATTATCCGGCTGGATGAGGTGTTCAAGCCCTTGATCAACCTGATGCGCGAAAGCCAGAACAGCAGTGACTACCTGCAGGCTGATGAAACCCGCATCCAGGTGCTGAAAGAAGACGGCAAGACAGCCCAATCGGATAAATGGATGTGGGTCACTCGGGGTGGTCCACCGGACCATCCCACCGTGTTGTTTGCCTATGATCCATCACGCTCTGGCAGTGTACCCGTGCGTCTGCTGGATGACTTTGCCGGTATCCTGCAGGCCGATGGCTACTCCGGCTACGGGCAGGTGTGTCGGGCCAACAACATCACCCGCATTGGTTGCTGGGATCATGCCCGCCGCAAGTTCGTTGAAGCCACCAAAGGGGCCAAGCCGCAAGGCAAAAGCAAACAGGCCAAAGCGTCTAAAGCCGATATCGCGCTGAGCCATATCAACAAGCTCTATGTGATTGAGCGCCAGATCAAAGATCTGAGCAGCGCCGAGCGCTACCGCATCCGTCAGGCTATGAGCCTGCCACGCCTTGAAGCCTTCAAGACCTGGCTAGAAGCAAACGTCGGCAAAGTGATGAAAGGCTCGCTCACCCGTAAAGCCATGGAATACACGCTGAATCAGTGGGCATCGCTGGCCGGCTACTGCGAACGCGGTGACCTGCATATCAGCAATGTGTTGGCCGAAAACGCGATTCGTCCGTTTGCACTCGGTCGCAAGGCCTGGTTGTTCGCTGACACACCCCAGGGTGCGCGGGCCAGTGCCACCTGCTACTCACTGATCGAAACAGCAAAAGCCAATAAGCTGGAACCTTCTGCTTACATCGAACATGTGCTGACGCACATTGCCGAGGCTGACACGCTGGAGAAGCTGGAGCAGTTGCTGCCATGGAATACGGCACTGGAGCCTGTTGTGAAAAAAGTGGCCCAGCTCGATTAAGGGCAAGTGGGTCGATTTAGAGGCGCTTACGGAATCACTGCCAACACACTGGAATTCTTCAACTTAATCGCGCATACCGCTTCTTTTTCCATGAGGAAGAGCGGATGCCGGCTGCGAGGATTTCCATGCGACAGATCACCGAGGTCTTGCGCCTCAAATACGAAGCCGGTCTTAGTCACGCGCGCATTGCCCGTGCCTGTGGACTCCGGTAACGTCATTGCGAGCTGCGAAGCATAGATAACGTCATTGCGAGCCGCGAAGCGGCGTGGCAATCCATCTAAAAGGCAAAAGGCAAGACCTGACCCCGGTCCTTTCTTTTAGCGCGTTATGGACGAAAAGCCAGACTTAAGCGCCCGCGCCTTGCTCTATGGTTCAAAGGCAAAACGCAAGACCTGACCCCGATCACACTAGTCCATAACAACAAACCGTCTAACTTTTGGCTGTAATTTCGGATAGAGACATAGAAAAAATCGCAACAAACAAGACTATAAAATAAACAAGATACACAACCACCAAAACTCTGAAAAAACGCAGCATTCTTTCTGTTTTTTCATCCAGGCCCCAGCCTTCGGCCTTGGTCACGAACAGAAACCTGTAAAACGTCTTTACGCCTTTAAAGTCAGACGAAAAACCACTACCAAACACATCCTTATGCAGCTGAGGATACATAGACTTAACCCGCTTGGAGAGAAAATAATAAATCAAGCCGACAGCCAAAAAAAGCAACACGAGGACTAAAAGAAGAAAAAACATAGCAATTCACCCCTTAAAACCAAAGACCAAGAGGTCATTATCGCCCGCATGGAAATGATTCATCGTAAATCCTGCAGCCCAATCCATTAATATACAAAAAAAGACGCGAGAAAGAACAGAAAATAAAGAAATATTGCAATCTTATAAACAGCTAGCATTGCCCTCATTTTTCTGTCCAGAGGCCACGCTTCATGCCCTCCACGAAATATAAACCTATAAATTTTTTTATCGTTCGTAAAATTCAAAAAAATCTTGCCACCAAACACCTCATCATATACTTCTGGATAAAAAACCCTTATCCGAAGACAAATAAACAAATAAAAAACATAAATAAATACGAAAAGAAAAATTAAAAAAACTAAAGGGTAAGCCATAACATCTCCAAAATACTACTAGCAAGCCCAACAACATCATTCAAACCACTGCATACAACTGCCAATATTAAAAAGAAAACCCAACCCCACCAGTAACTGTAATGCCGGCACGATAACCAAAACCAATACCGGTAGACAAGTTGGCACCAGTCGCTCCCACAACAAGTGTGGTATGACCTCCAACGCCGCGCCTTGAAGTACTCCCCCCACTTACAGATATGGCAGTGGCAGGAGCTACACTCCAGCCATTACCCGGCACATCAAACACAGTATAATCTGGCTCTTCGTCGTTAGGTGTGGAATCAGGCCCCAGTCTTGGTTCACCATAATGCCTCCACGACGACAGGAGGCATGGAATGGACGGCACCCAGATTCTGACTCTCGGCCTAGGTCTGCAAGCGCCTTGGATTCTCAAGGACCAGTACCTGGATACATCGGTATCGCCCCACCGGTTAGAGCTCTTTGTTGAGGCCGAGCGTGGCAGCCTCTATCCCTGTCCGGATTGCGGCAAGCACCCTGCCACTGGCAGATATACCAAACACATTTGCAGTACCCGTTAGCGCGTTATGGACGAAAAGCCAGACTTAAGCGCCCGCGCCTTGCTCTATGGTTCAAAGGCAAAACGCAAGACCTGACCCCGATCACACTGGCCAGGACACAGGCCGCATAACTCTAGCGCCCATCACGCAAGGCCTCTCGCCGCCCCATACCCAAAAGTACCTGACTACAAACCCAGGCCAGCAACAACAGCAACAGGGTCTGCAGCGCAAATACAAACCGCGCGTACCAGGCATATTCAGTGGACACCTGACGATTGGCAGCCTGCAGCCGTGCGCTATAGTCCGGGTCATGCATTAACTCAGCTAGCGTCAATGCAGACGCCTCAGGCACATCACCCAATGCCTGCTGATAGATCGCCGCACTAGCCTGATCCTTCAGTCAGTCACCCGCTAACCGTGCAGTGGCATTCAACCCCATCATCAACACCGCACAAACCAACACCCACACAAACGCTTTGATACGCATCGCCATCCCTGCCATAAAAAAGTGTGCTCGAATAATGCAGCAAGACAAAATATACCCCTCGCGCTTGGTATTGGCTGCATCTTTGTATTGTTACAGGCCTGGTTGCTACTCAACCTGCCCTTGCTGACAGGTGGCAACGAATCACTGCAGATGTTGGTGATTTATCCGTTACTGGGCGTGATGCTGCACCGTGTGGGGTTACTGATACATGTTGCACTCAGGCAGGCAAAAGACAAGACCTGACCCCCAATCACTTATGACCCCCAATCACTTAATATCGAGCTTGATATGATTAAGTAAGTGCCATCAGAGTTTTATGATCGTCTCATCCTTAGGGGTTTTCATCCTGCAGCAACGCAAGTAGCGAGCTAACTTCTGGATGAAACTCTGTCATATTATACAGCTCGAGTACTGCTTGTTTATAAGAAGCGTCGCCATGCAGTTTTTTGAGAACTTGTAGCTGCGCATAAGCTTGTTCTGGCTTGTCATTAAGCGCAAGAACCAAAATATACTTGTGAATGCTGGGGCTCTGAGAAAACCGGGTAGTAACCTGTGCATGCCTGCTTAGCACTCCTTCACTTAAACCAGATTCGGCTGGTATACGTGCGTGCCAGGTAAGGGCTTGCTGTTGAGTCAGCAACAGAACGTCCGGCGCTGGCTGTTCTGCCCTGAGCGTACCAATTCCGCCTTTTTCAAAACGTAGCAGGCGAAAATCCTCTTCAATTGCCCGGTAATCAAACCAAATCGCTGCATGCAAACTTATAGCTGCTGTTAACAGTAGTAGCACTAACCAGCGTGGCGTAGCTAAGGCTTTGCAAGGTATGCTGGCCTGCAGACTACCAATCAGCAAACCGACCGGCAGCAAAAAATAGGCATAGGCATGTGGGTACTCCAACAGCGAATGCATCAAAAAGCAGCCTACCGCTAGCACTGCAAACAACTGTTCGGTTGTATGTGCTCGAAAAGCCAAGTGCAACAGGTAAGCCGCAATCAGAACAATGATTAAGATTCCCAGAATTGGACCATTCCAGATCAGCAGGTCAAGGAAAATATTGTGAGTGTAGTCACTGTACGCAAGTGTGTCGTAGAAGGGAGTTACCGCCAGTTGGGCTGTCCCGGCCTGCTGCCATCCATAACCCCACAAAGGGCCATCTATAATGGCGTGAACAAACTGGGTGTACAGTGGCCAGCGGCTGTAGGAATGCGCGCGCTCCGCCAAAGATGCCAGGCTGGCCAGCTCCAGAGCGTCACTAAGGTAAGGCAGCGCAACTACCAGACCTGCATACAGGGTCACCCAGGAAAAAACAGCTGTCATGCCTAAGCGCCTGCTGTCTACTTGGCTCTTCCATTGCCATAATACAATAAAAAAAATCGCTATCAGCCATGGTGTACGTGACTGAGTCAGGGCGAGAGTAAACACGAAGAGAACTGCCAAGAGCCCGGCACTGACAGGGTGCAGAAAACGCTTTTCGTAAAGAAACAGCACGCTTGCCAGGCTCATTGCCAGCAAGGTGGCCAGGTGATTGGGCTGGGCCAGATTGGCATAGGGCCGACCACCAGGGCGCAGATCGGCAACCCATATTGAGCCTGGCTGCAGTAGCCACTGATAAAGTGCCAGCCAAGTAGAGGCAATACTGGCAAGAATCAAAGTTACTGCCAAGCCTTGCAATAAGGTTGGTTGCAGTCGCTCGCTTTGCGTCAGGCTGTAGCCGGCAAACAGCATTGCCATAAAAAACAAAATATAGATAACACTAAGAAGGGCGTCGCTAAAGAAATACACTAGTCCCGCCGTATACTGTAATACCGGTATACAGGCCAGCAATACAAGCGCCATATATGCGAGCGGAAGCTCTAGCGGTTGGACCTTGAGACCGCCTTGCCAAGGTTTCATTTGTACTAATAATGCGCCAATTAGCAGTAGCCCAGCACTGAAAGCTGCAAACTCATGGTAAAAAGAAACCCAGGGCACATAGTGATTGGGCAGGATGATGCTGAACAGAAAAGCAGCACTGGCGAAAAATAAAAAAATATTCATAATAAAGCAACACCCGCAATGGCAGGCGTTGCTTCCTGCTTGCTTAGACTCAATCAACCACGGCAGCTGGCAGGGAGTAGCTTCGCTGGCATGGTTGTAGGACCAGCAGCATCACCACAAACCCAGCGGGCAATATTTTGGCCCGAGCTAGGTGCTGCTGCTGCACCAGTTGTAGTAGTTGAAGGCTGCATAGCGATAATCATGCCATCGGCTCCGTTGCCGATATTTTGTGCCACAGCAGTAATTGTACCGGCACCAGTAACATTAAGTTGCCGTACATATTGAGTAGCAGCAGAAGTCCCGACTGTGCAGCCCCAGTTCGCATTATCAGCTGCAGGGAGAGTCATACCTGACTGAAACACCTCTGTTACCGAGGTGCGGCACTGAGACATGGACAATAGAACCTCCGACACCTTCGCTCGTGCGGTGTAATCTTGGTAAGCAGGCAACGCAATCGCCGCCAAAATACCAATGATCGCTACCACGATCATCAGTTCAATAAGGGTAAAACCTTTTTGAGCTTTCATAGTTATCTCCTAGAATTCGATATAGCCAGTTGGCTGAATGCACCAATGCATTGAGCGTGCCAATAGCAGTTTTACCCGTTATGCCAGGCCAGTCGGGCACTTGTGACAGGATGTGTTACCCAGCGAATTGATCTGGGTGGTCAATTTCGTCGCCAACTGACAAATTTTGTCACCTTTGTAGCGTCAAGCTGCAGGCCCTACAACTCAAAGCGCCATCATATTGACAGCATAGGTAGGCACAGGGAACAGACTGTACTATAGTCAGCCAATAGTTCGCTTTTCAGGGATTTTGCAGCATTATGGAAACACCCGCCCTCTCCGGTCTGGCCCGGCGTATTGTTCAGGATAATCTGCTGGAAGCCGGCGCGGCTGCCAAGGCCAGCAAGCAAGCGAGCACGGATCGCATTCCGCTGATTACTTACCTGGTGCAGCACAAGCTGGCCAGCGCGCGTGACCTGGCGATGTTATGTGCCGAAGAGTTTGGCTATCCCTTTTACGACCTGAGCTCGGTCGATAAGGAAGCCCAGCCCGAACAGGGCCTGGTCAGTGAAAAACTGATTCGCCAGCATAATGTGATGCCGTTGTTCAAGCGCGGCAACCGCCTGTTTATTGCCCTCTCTGACCCCACCAACCAGCAAGCCCTGAGCGATATCCAGTTCAATACCGGTTTGATGACCGATGCGGTGGTGGTGGAAGACGACAAACTGCACACGGCCATCGACAAATACCTGGACAGCCCGGCCGGGGGCCTGGGTGATATGAGTGATGACGAGCTGGATGATCTGGATGTTCAGTCGGTTCGGGATGACGATAAAAGCGATGCGGGGCAAGGCGGTGATGCAGACGATGCGCCCATCGTACGCTTTGTGAACAAGATGCTGCTGGATGCGATCAAGATGGGCTCGTCGGATTTGCACTTTGAGCCCTACGAAAAGATGTACCGGGTGCGCTTTCGCACCGACGGTATTCTGCATGAAGTGTCAAAGCCGCCGGTGCAGCTGGGTGTGCGCATCGCTGCGCGCCTGAAGGTGATGTCTTCGATGGATATGGCCGAACGGCGCAAGCCGCAGGATGGCCGCATCAAGATGAAGATTTCCAAGAACAAGGCCATCGACTTCCGGGTCAATACCTTGCCCACCCTGTGGGGTGAAAAGGTGGTGTTACGTATTCTGGATTCTGACAGCGCCAAGATGGGTATTGACGCCCTGGGCTATGAGGACGAACAGAAGAAAATGTACCTGGAAGCGCTGTCGCGCCCCCAGGGCATGATTCTGGTGACCGGCCCGACTGGCTCGGGTAAAACCGTTTCCTTGTATACCGGCCTGAATATCCTCAATACCATGGAGCGCAATATTTCCACCGCGGAAGACCCGGTGGAAATCAACCTGGAAGGTGTTAACCAGGTTAACGTGAACCCCAAGCAGGGGCTGGACTTTGCCCAGGCGCTGCGCGCCTTTTTGCGTCAGGATCCGGATGTGATCATGGTCGGTGAGATCCGTGACCTGGAAACCGCAGAAATCGGTATCAAAGCGGCACAGACCGGTCACCTGGTGATGTCTACCTTGCACACCAATAGCGCAGCAGAAACCCTGACCCGCTTGCGCAATATGGGCGTCCCTTCTTTTAACATTGCTACCTCGGTAAACCTGATTATTGCCCAGCGCCTGGCCCGGCGTTTGTGCAAGAGCTGCAAGGCGCCGATGGAGGTGCCGAAAGAGACCCTGATAGAAGAGGGCTTTACTGCCGCGCAAATCGAGGCCGGCCTGAAGATATTCGGCCCGGTGGGTTGCGAAAACTGTAAAGACGGTTATAAAGGACGGGTAGGGATTTATGAAGTGGTGAAAGTGACCCCCGCCATGCAGCGCATTATTATGGAAGATGGCAACTCCATTGAAATATCTGACGTGGCCCGCAGCGAGGGCTTCAAAACCCTGCGTGAGTCCGCGCTGTTGAAAGCCGAACAGGGCGTTACCAGTCTGGCGGAAGTTAACCGAGTGACCAAGGATTAAGTCATGGCGCAACAAGCAGCAGTAAAAAAGCCTGCCGCGGCAAAAAAGAAAGCCAAGGAAGAGAAGGTCTACCCGTTCAAATGGGAAGGTAAAGACCGTAAAGGCACCAAGGTTGCTGGCGAGGTGCAAGGCACCAACGCCGCACTGGTCAAGGCCCAGTTACGCAAGCAAGGCGTGCTGGTGACCAAGATCAACAAGAAATCCACCCTGTTTGGTTCCAAGGGCAAGGCGATCAAGCCGCTGGATATTGCCTTTTTTACCCGCCAGCTGGCGACCATGATGGAGTCGGGTGTACCCATCATCCAGGCCTTTGACATTATTGCCGAAGGCTCGGAAAACCCCAATTTCAGCAAGCTGATCAACGAGATAAAAACAGACGTGGCAGCGGGTAATACCCTGGCTGACTCGCTGCGCAGGCACCCGAAGTACTTTGATGACCTGTTCTGCAACCTGGTGGAATCCGGCGAACAGTCCGGCCGACTGGAGGCATTGCTCGATCGTATTGCCACCTACAAGGAAAAGACCGAGGCACTGAAAGCCAAGATCAAGAAGGCCATGACCTACCCGATTGCGGTCATTGTGGTGGCTGTAATCGTGACGGCGATCTTGCTGCTCAAGGTCGTACCGCAGTTCAAGGAAGTCTTTGCCAACTTTGGTGCTGACCTGCCGGCTTTTACTCTGATGGTTATTGCTATGTCCGAGTGGTTGCAGGCTTGGTGGTTTATTGTGTTAATCGGGTTTATTGTCATTGGGTATGTGTATACCCAGGTTAACCAGCGATCGAAGAAATTCCGTGATGCGCAGGACCGTGCCCTGCTCAAAGCACCGGTGGTTGGCAAAATTGTCTATGAAGCTGCAGTAGCCCGTTATGCCCGCACCCTGTCAACGACCTTTGCGGCTGGTGTGCCACTGGTGGAAGCCCTGGACTCGGTCGCTGGCGCGGCTGGTAATGTGGTGTTCTACAACGCGGTGATGCAGATCAAGGAAGATGTATCCGCGGGTTCGCAGCTGAACTTTTCCATGCGCACCACGGGCGTGTTCCCCAATATCGCCATTCAGATGGCCGGCATCGGTGAAGAATCCGGTGCGCTGGATGACATGCTGGAAAAGGTCGCAGACTATTACGAAGCAGAAGTGGACAACAAGGTAGATAACCTGACCACCCTGCTTGAGCCACTGATCATGTGTGTTCTAGGCGTATTGGTTGGTGGTTTGATTATTGCCATGTACCTGCCGATCTTCCAGCTGGGTGCCGTCGTCTGAGCATGGATATCCTCAATTATCTGGCCAGCCATGCGCTGGCCTTTATTTTGCTCACTGGCCTGCTCGGTCTGATTGTTGGCAGTTTTCTCAATGTGGTGATTCACCGCTTGCCGCGCATGATGGAACGCGACTGGTTGCGCCAGTGCCGGGAAATGCTGGAGCCGGACAAGGAGCAGCCCACCGAGGCGACCTATAACCTGGTGCTACCGCATTCCCACTGCCCGCACTGTAATGCTGAGATCAAGGCCTGGCAGAACCTGCCGGTTATCAGTTACCTGATTCTGCGTGGCCGCTGTGGTAACTGCAAAGCCCCCATCAGCCCGCGTTACCCCTTGGTGGAGCTGCTGACGGCTGTGCTGTCCATGGTGGTGGCCTGGCAGTTCGGTTTTGGTTGGCCGGCGGCGGCCTTTCTGCTGCTGACCTGGGCCTTGATCAGTTTGAGCATGATTGATGCCGATACCCAGTTGCTGCCGGATATCATAGTGCTGCCCATGCTCTGGCTGGGGCTGTTGCTGAATTCAGCCGGGATGTTTACGGATATCCATAGCGCGCTATGGGGTGCGGCAGCTGGGTATATGACGCTGTGGTTGGTGTTCTGGGCCTTCAAGCTGATTACCGGCAAGGAGGGCATGGGTTACGGCGACTTCAAGCTGCTGGCGATGCTGGGGGCTTGGGGTGGCTGGCAGATTCTGCCGCTGACCATTTTGCTGTCATCGCTGGTAGGCGCCATTCTCGGCATTATCATCCTGAAAAGCCGCGGCCAGTCCAACGCCACCCCCCTACCCTTCGGCCCCTACCTCGCCATCGCGGGCTGGATTGCGCTGATCTGGGGTGATGCCATTACCAGTCAGTATCTGATGTTTGCGGGGTTTTGAAGCAGGCGGTCTGCAGTTGCAATTTCTAGCTGCTGACTCATACTTATTGATAGCAAAAAGTGATACCAAACGATTTTTGCTTGAAGCAGGTATACGGCCATGAAACCCATGCAATATAAAGGTTACTCCGCACGCATCGAATACAGCGATGATGATGGCTGTTTTATTGGTCATATCGCTGGCATCCGTGACATTGTTGGCTTCCACGGCGAGTCTGTTGAGGAACTGCGTGAAGCCTTCCATGAAGCGGTTCTGGATTACCTCGAGGCGTGTGCCGCAACCAACAAGCAACCGCAAAAGCCATTTTCAGGCAAACTCAGTTTGCGTATTCAACCTGAATTGCATGCCCAGATTGCCACTCAGGCTGAACTGGCGGACAAAAGCATCAATCAATGGGTAAGTGAGAGGCTTTCGGCGGCTCTGTGAGCCTCAGGCCAGTGTTCAGCTTGTGGTGCTACTCAACTTACTCTTGGTGTATCGTTAGCCCTGTTTCCATTGCTAACAGGTAGCCTTTTGCATGTCTGCTTCCCCCTCCCCTTTTATTATTGGCCTGACCGGCGGTATTGGTAGCGGCAAGAGCGCGGCTGCCAGCCGATTTGCTTCCGCCCATGGCATTCATGTGGTGGATGCGGATGACAAGTCGCGGGTGGTGGTTGCGCCTGGCAAGCCAGCGCTGGGGCAGATTGTTGATCGCTTTGGTGAGGTGGTGTTGCAAGCGGATGGTACGCTGGATCGGGCCGAGTTGCGCCGTCAGGTGTTTGCTGACCCGGCGCAGCGCCAGTGGCTGGAGGCCTTGCTGCACCCACTGATCGGGCTGGAGATTGTGACTGATCTGCACCGTGCGCAATCCCCCTATGCGCTGCTGGTGTCGCCGCTTTTAGTGGAGTCAGCGCGGCAGCGCGAACTGAGCAAACGTATTCTGGTCATTGATGTGCCGGAGGCGATACAGATCGCCCGGACCGTGCAACGCGATCAGGTGCCCGAGGCGCAGGTGAAGGCCATCATGCAGGCCCAGGCCCAGCGTGAGGAGCGTTTGCGCCATGCCCATGATGTGATCTGCAATGACCGTGATCTGGCCGCGTTGCATGCCGAGGTGGATGCCCTGCATACCCGCTACCTGGCCCTCGCTGAAGGAGTATCCGCATGACCCTGACCGTTGAATGCCCGACCTGCTCGGCGCCGGTAACCTGGGATGCCAGCTTTCCGGACCGGCCGTTCTGTTCGCCACGCTGCCGCCTGATTGACCTGGGCGCCTGGGCCGCTGAAGAGCATGTGATTCCGGGTAAGGATGAGGACGAGGACGATGTGTTCTCTGAGGATATGCCGCGGCAATGACGGCTAAACGTATTCATGTGATGGCGGCGGTGATTCGTGATGCTGCCGGACGTATTCTGCTGGCCCGCAGGCCGGAGCATGTTCATCAGGGTGGTTTGTGGGAGTTTCCGGGGGGCAAGCTGGAGGCTGGAGAAAGCCGCCTGACCGGGCTGGGGCGGGAGTTGCTTGAGGAGCTGGGTATCCGCGTTGAGCAGGCGCGGCCGCTGCTGGATATTCGCCATGATTACCCGGACAAGCAGGTGCGCCTGGATGTGTGGCTGGTCGATGCCTTTAGCGGTGAGCCGCATGGCGCCGAGGGGCAGCCGGTGCGCTGGGTGTTGCCGGCAGAGTTGGATGAGTATGCCTTTCCGGCGGCCAATGCGCCTATTGTGACGGCCGCGCAATTGCCTGAGCGCTATGTGATTACGCCTGACCTGTCCTCGTCGGCTGAATTGGTTGAGGGGGTGGGTCGGGCTATTGCCGGGGGTGCGCGGCTGATTCAGGTGCGGCAGACGCGGTGGTCAGCTTCCGTGTATGCCGATGCTTGTGCCGAGCTGTTGGAGCGCTTTGCCGGGCAGGCGGTGTTGATGTTCAAGGGTGATGCGGTGCCGGAGCAACCGGGCTGTGGTTGGCATTTGACGGCGCGGCAGTTGCTGGCCTTGGGTGCTGACCTGAGTGCTGGCAGGGCGCGTTTGGCGGGTTTTGGTGGGCTGGTGGCGGCGTCTTGTCATAATGCGCGGGAGTTGGCCTTGGCGGCAGATTTGGGGGTGGATTTTGTCACTTTGTCGCCGGTGTTGCCGACGGCTTCGCATCCTGGGGTTGCGGGGATGGGGTGGGATCAGGCGGCTGCGTTGATTGCCGGGGTGAATATGCCGGTGTATGTGTTGGGTGGGATGCGGGCTGCGGATTGTGCGCAGGCGTTTGCGGTTGGGGCGCAGGGGGTGGCGGGGATCAGGGGGTTTTGGTAGAGGGCGATGGACGGCGGGGACGCCGTCCTTCCCAGAAAACCCAGTGGTGTGGTTGCCGTCCTTCCGGAAAACCAGTGGTGTGGTTGCCGTTCTGCACGGGGGTGTGCGGGTTGGCTTTTGCTGGGAATGTCGAGCTTCTGCTCGACAGCAGGGGACGATGGACGGCGGGGACGCCGTCCTTCCCAGAAAATCAGCGGTGTGGTTGCCGTCCTTCCCAGAAAACCCAGCGGCCGGGGCGCCGTCCTTCCGGAAAACCAGTGGTGTGGTT
>JAMCWB010000030.1 GCA_023475025.1 Gammaproteobacteria bacterium | reverse complement strand
GGCTGTGTCCCCCAGACGCTGCATGGCTGGATACGCAAACACCAGACTGATATTGGCCACCGCCCCGGCCAGACGACCGAGGAACGAGAACGCATCAAGGCTCTGGAACGCGAGAACCGGGAACTGCGCAAAACGAACGAGATTCTGCGCCTGGCCGGTGCGTATTTTGCCCAGGCGGAGCCCGACTGGCCGGCACCCCGGCGCCGCAACAAACCCTGAACGCCTTCGTTGACGAGTACCGTGACCGCTACGGAGTCGAGTCGATCTGTCGGGTAATCCAGATCGCTCCGTCCGGTTATTACGTGCATGCAGCCAAAGCCCGTCAACCCGAACTGCGAAGCGCTCGTGCCAAACAGGACGAGCTGTTGAGCGATAAAATCCAGCGAGTCTGGGATGACAATATGCAGTGCTATGGCGTCGTGAAAGTCTGGAAGCAACTCAAGCGTGAGGGCATTGATATTGCTCGCTGCACGGTACAGCGGCTGATGCGTCAACTGGGCCTGCAGGGCGTTCGTCGCGGTCATGTGATCCGCACCACCATCCCGAATGAGAACGCGATTTGTCCGCTGGATAGGGTCCAACGCCAGTTCCATGCGGATCGACCCAATCAGCTATGGGTGTCCGACTTTACTTATGTTTCAACGTGGCAAGGCTGGCTCTACGTCGCCTTCGTGGTCGATGTATTTGCCCGGCGTATCGTTGGCTGGCGGGTGAGCAACAGCATGCGAACAGACTTCGTTCTGGATGCCCTGGAGCAAGCGCTGCACGCTCGACAGCCGAGCCGCATGGACGGCCTGATACACCATAGCGACAGGGGTAGCCAATACGTCTCCATCCGATACACCGAGCGTCTCGCTGAGGCCGGCATAGAGCCCTCTGTAGGCAGCAAAGGCGATAGCTATGACAACGCTTTGGCTGAAACCATCAACGGGTTATACAAAGCGGAGCTGATCTATCGGCAGTCCTAGCGTAGTCGCGAAGCCGTGGAAATCGCCACTTTGAAATGGGTTCACTGGTACAATCACCAGCGGTTGCTGAGCTCGATTGGGTATATACCCCCGGCAGAAGCTGAGGCAAACTTCTACCAGCAACAATCCGGTCAGACCATGGCGGCCTGACTTAAACGAAATGGCCTCCATAAAACCCGGTACGATTCAGTGCTTTTTCGCACATCCCCTTCTAGCTTTACAGTAAAGGCATCAATTTTAATCTGGAAATTAACTGATCTTCGCATAGATCTTTGCGTGCGGCCCGTTCACCTGTGACTCCCACGCCTTGGTTGTATCTGCGAAGTCGAATTCGGCATAGTCGACAGTGATATTTTCTGTTGCAGAAATATCAAGCAAGCGTTCCCATATTTTACGCCTGTCTGCTGGAGGACGTTGGCCGGTGCCGATGCATGAAAGCGTCCTGAACAGGAGATCGGCGATATCCAGATTGAGTTGCCGTCCCGCACCGGTGCCGACGGTCACGATGCGTGCCCCCCACCGCGTTGCCTTCAATGCATTTAGCATGGGCTGACCACACACCAGATCAAGCACTACGTCGTAACCTTCTCCCGCTTCGGCTTTGAGTGCCGCCACATCAGTTTCATCACCTTTGAGGCATACCGTCGCGTCGGTAATTCCGCGCTCTTTCAAGCGTGCCAGAGCTGCTTCGCTTCTGCCTGCGGCAACGACCTTGCCCGCTCCCAGATAACGGGCAAGCTGCAGGGCGATCTGCCCGAGCGTGCCGGTGCCGCCGAGGATCAATACAGTCTCACCGGGCTGAATCTTTGCGGTTTCCAGCGGGATCAGCGCGCCGGTTGCGGCAATACCCATGGTAATGGCGGTACGGTCATCGATATGGTCCGGCACCTCCCAGACTTCTTCGGCAGGGACCAATGTGCGTTCGGCCCAAGCGCCAAAAGGCAGTACAGAACGTTCGCCGAAGTACACCCGCTTGCCTTCTGCCGTGCGGCCGACGCCCTCGCCCCGGATGATGCAGGGATAGGCTACGCCCAGTCGATACGCGCCGAGCACATCCCAGCCGCCGAGGCCAGCAGTATCAACATCAATCAGTATCGCGCCGTCCTGGGCTTCCGGTTCCTTGAAATCCTGCATGACGGGAAGGGCGCCGCGTTCGGTAATGACAGCTGCTTTCATTGTTATTCTCCTTTTGTCGACAAATGCGCGAGATAGAAGCTCCGGCTATGTTTGGCATGTTTGTGCGCTGTAGTGGGATATGATTCTGTAGTAAGATTTATATTCTGTCAAAAGAACGGAGGGTGGCGAATGAAGGACTCTAAAAGTCTCTTCGCGATACTCTGATCCATGCACCCGCACTTGGTGAATCGGATGAGTTGGTTACATAACCGCAAAACGCAGTTCAAAATCTACAAGGGTCCTGCAGCTGGCTGGGGTGCGTTGCTGAGCGTTACCCATGCGTGGCTGAACAGCGAACAGCCCATCAAGAACATCAAGGCGTTGCTCAGAACCAATCAACAGGGAGGCTTTGATTGCCCCGGTTGCGCCTGGGGTGATTCACCGGAATCCGGTGCGGTCAATTTCTGTGAAAATGGCGCGAAGGCGGTCAATTGGGAAGCGACCAGCCGGCGGGTGGACGCGACGTTTTTCGCCCGGCACAGCGTCACCCAGTTGCGTGAGCAAAGTGACTACTGGCTTGAATACCAGGGACGCTTGACGGAACCTGTGCGCTACGACGCAGCGACCGATCGGTATCTTCCGATCAGTTGGGATGCTGCCTTTGCGGTGATTGCCGATCACCTCAATCACCTCGAATCTCCAGATCAGGCTGAATTTTATACGTCGGGTCGTGCCAGCAACGAGGCGGCTTTTCTCTATCAGTTGTTCGCCCGTGCTTACGGTACCAATAATTTTCCCGATTGCTCGAACATGTGCCACGAGGCGAGCGGTGTAGCACTGAACGGGAGTCTGGGAACGGGCAAGGGCACGGTGACCTTCGAGGACTTCGAGCACGCCGATGCCATATTCGTTCTGGGGCAAAATCCCGGCACTAACCACCCGCGCATGCTTGAGCCGCTGCGGGATGCTGTCAGGCGCGGTGCGCAGGTGGTGTGTTTCAATCCATTGAAGGAACGTGGGCTGGAGCGATTCCAGCATCCGCAGAAGATGGCGGAAATGCTCACCAATCGTTCCAAACCGATGCATACCGATTTCTTTCAACCGGCGCTGGGCGGCGATATGGCCATTCTCCGGGGCATGGCAAAATACCTTTTGGCATGGGAAAGAGATGCGCAACGCCGCGGAGTTTCCGGTGTACTGGACGATGACTTCATTCTTCTGCAGACCGATGGGTTTGCCGCCTATCTTGAGGTACTGGACGCCACCGATTGGGCGCATATCGTCGAGCAATCAGGCCTCAGTCTGGGTCACATCGAGAGGGCCGCCAAGCTCTATTGCGAGGCCTCCAACGTCATCTTCTGCTGGGCAATGGGCATCACCCAACATCATCACGGCGTGGCGACTATTCAGGAAATAGTAAATCTGCAACTATTGCGTGGGAACGTCGGGCGCCCGGGTGCTGGCCTCTGCCCTGTGCGCGGGCACAGCAATGTTCAGGGTGACCGCACCATGGGCATCAATGAAAGGCCGCCGCAGGACTTCCTCGACCGGTTGGCGGAGAGCTTTAGTTTTGAGCCGCCACGCCGCAATGGCCATAACACCGTTGAAGCTATCCACGCCATGCTCAAGGGCGAAGCCCGTGTCTTTGTAGCTTTGGGGGGTAACTTTGCGCAAGCCACGCCCGACAGCGTGTTGACTCATCAGGCGCTGAGGAACTGTGCGCTGACGGTGCAGATCAGCACCAAGCTCAATCGTAGCCATCTGATGGTGGGCAGGGACGCCCTGATTCTGCCGTGCCTTGGCAGAACGGATATCGATCAACAGGCAGCAGGCGCTCAATGCGTCACCGTTGAGGATTCCTTCAGCATGGTGCACGCATCGTTTGGGCAGCTAGAGCCTCTATCAAAGCAGATGCGCTCGGAACCCTGGATCATAGCCGGCATCGCCGAGGCCACGCTGGGCAATCATCCCGTGAGCTGGCAGGCGATGCGTGACGACTATCGGCTGATCCGGGACGCGATTGCCCGGACGGTGCCCGGTTTCGATCAGTTTGAAGACCGTCTGAAACAGCCTGGGGGCTTTCACTTGCCCAACTCGGCCAGCCAGCGTGTGTGGCGTACCAGCACCGAGAAGGCGCGTTTTTCAGCTACTTCCCTGCCGGAGAGTCTGATTCACGAGAAGGTTCGGGCCAGTGGGAAGAGCCACGATCTGATTGTCCAGAGCCTGCGCTCTCACGATCAATACAACACCACGATATACAGCCTGAACGACCGCTATAGGGGCGTATCCGGGCAGCGCGAAGTATTGTTCATCAACCAGGCGGACATTGACCGGTTGGGCTTCGAGGCCGGCGAGAAGGTTGATCTGGTTTCGTTGTGGGATGACAGGGTTGAACGGAAAGTCAGAGGGTTCACGCTGCTTCCCTACGATATTCCTGAAGGGCAGGCGGCGGCTTACTATCCTGAGATAAATCCGCTGGTTCCGCTGGACAGTTTCGGCGTGGACAGTTTCACCCCGGCATCAAAATTTATACCGATCAAACTGTTGCCTGGAGAGAGGGGAGCGAAGCTCGAATTAACTGAAGCCTGAAAGCTTCATGCAAAGCTTCATGCGTTGCATTATTCCCATTCGATTTCAGTGAGTCCTAGTAGGAAGTGTTCACGAAGGTTGGTGGATCTGGGCGAGCCGAGGGACTCCATGGAGTATGATCGGCCGCTGAAGTAGCCTACCCGGCGGCCTTTCTTCCAGTGCTGTGCCAGTCAGTGCTCGCTGATGCAGCTGGCTACTATCTTGTGGCCATCAAGGTCGCGCACATAGGCTGCGTACACATTCGGCCCCACATCTCTGAATCCGGGTGCGCCAGCATCCGTACCTCCCGCTTGCAGCGCACGCTGGTGGAACTCATCGACTGCGGCTCGGTTCGCTGCTGCAAAGCCTACTGTCAGGCCATTGCTTACACTGGCTATGTTACCGTCGGCGGGCTTTAGCACGACGAAGCGCGGGCCCGCGCCGCCCCAGAGCGATGCTGTTTCCTTATTACCAAGGTTTTCATAACCCAGTGCGCCAAGCACTGAATCGTAGAAGATACGAGCTCTGGATAGGTCGTTGGTACCCAAAGTGACGTGTGAAAACATAGGACGATTCTCCTGGTTAACGCGCCTTTCATGGCGCTCAGTCGGTTTAAGAGGTTACTTAGGCACGTAGCGGTTAGCCATCCATGCCTAGCAATGCAGTAATGTCACGTCCCGGTTCGGCATCAGCGCCATAGGAGAAGTCCCCTCGGCGCTGGCGCTCGGCCAGTTGTTCCATCTGGTAACGGTATCGGGTGCCAGGCGCATCGAAGCGAGAATGCAGGTCACGCCTGTCTGATGCGTCCAGATAACGCTCATTCTGCGGACGTACCACCGAGTTGTCCTGGGGCTGGATGATGTAATTGATTCGCGGCATCAGATAGCGAAAGGGGGAGGGTGCAGCGGTAGTATTGAAGGTCACGTCGCAACGCGAGCGATGCCTGCCTACCGGCAGAAACGGCTGCAGATTGGGAATGTCGTAGCCTGGCCGGAACCGTGGGTAGGAGATGCAGACATTGCTGCGCAGATGAATATGCAGCACCGCACGGAAATCCTGATACTTGGCGCGTATCCCGCCCACCCAGCGCATGACTGGCGCGACTGACTTCTGCGTGACTATACGGGTTCTGGTTACCGTTTCGGACGTCCATTCCACTTCGACGACGTCGGATTCGGAGATGCCGTCGCCGATAGTATTGGCATGCAGAAAATCGGCGTGGGTCAGGTCGATGAGGTTTTCCACCGAGAGCGCCGATGAGGCGTCGAACCGGACGGTCCGCTGCGTGTAGCCCGGAATATTGCCGTCCAGGGGCAGGAAGGGGATATGGGGCAATAGTTGGATATCCGCGTGGTCGGGGTCGCCATACCACGCCCAGATATAGCCGTAGCGTTCGATGACAGGATAGCTGCCGGAACCGCCGGTGAAGGCGCTGCTGGCGTGGCGCAGGGCTGCCAGCCGTGATGGATGAAACTCTGCCGCTTGAGGTATACCGTTTTCACGCCAGAGAAAATAAGGCTGGGAGTGGATGATCCGGCGGATGGGTCTTGAAGTCACGTCGCGACTGTGCGAGACCGGAAACCAAGTATCGTGCAGATCATAATTGACCGGAGTCCAGTCGGAGGGACGCTTGGTGCGCTGCCCTGCGGCGGTGTCGCTGGTGGATACAGTGTGCATTTTGAATTCTCCTGGCAGCATTCAGACGGCGGCACGTAGGGGGATTAGTGACGAGTCACGTAGCCTTGCCAGATCACGGGAGGGTGCTTCCAGCAGAGCGGCTAGGAGCTTGCCGTCAACCTGAGTGTGCACTCGGAAGGGCGGGCGTTTCATTTTGCGTGCCACCCTCCAGCGCAGCGTTACGTGGCTGACATCACTCTGGGGCAGGAAGCCTCGCCAACAGATACTGGTGGTACCGCGTCGGTTGGCCCCCGAGGCAATGAAAACGGTGCACAACGGCGCTTCCTGTTCGGTGAGAAGGTCAACGCGAATGTCGCCTCCGCGCACAGGAACAGACGTACGGACGATCAGGGGATAGTCGACAACGAACTGTGGCGGCAGCACCCTGGTTGACCAGACTGCGCCTCGGTCAAGAATCAGATGGTCATCCTGCAGACGGGGATCGCCCAAAAAGAAGTCAGTCATCTTTACCGCGTCAAAACTGATCAGGCAGTGGGGCCCATCGAGCATTGCGGCAAGATATTCCTCGTGCAGAATACTGATGGTGCCCGCGCCGGTATATTCGCAACCTTCAGGCTGATAAGTTGCCGCAGGCACCGACTCATTCGGCTCACCTTCCCCTAACCAGACGTGAACAAATCCGTTTCGCTCAGCCACAGGGTAGGGTCGCGCCGCATATCGGGCAGGCACTCGTTCATTGGCGTGCAGGTTGGGTATCGTCGTGCAAGCGCCGCTGGCGCCGTCAAATGTCCAGCCATGGTAGCCACACTGGATTCCGCTCTCTATAACGCAGCCAAGGGATAGGGGCACGCGGCGGTGGGGGCAGCGGTCTTCCAATGCAAACGCCTGACCTTGCCCATCCCGAAACAGGGCTAGCTCCTCGCCATTGCAGACAACTGCCAGGGGCTTTTCATTGTTTACCGCCTCGGATAAAGCCGAAGCCCACCAAGCGCCATTAACCATCAGGGTTTACCTCGTTATTGTTGTTTTGGTGTTATGTGTGGCCTTCGCCTTGCGGAAAATGCCTGAAAATACTTTAGCCTGGCTCGGCATTTTAATCAAATTAAAATAGACAGATATTTTATAAGTGTTCAAATCTGCGATTTCTTAAGGCATCATGAATTACCCAGTTACCGGAAGCCGTCAGGCGCGGAGAACCCCAATGCCAACTGTAATTTTCAATTTTTCAGATGATCGTCAACAGGTTGTAGAAGCCGCTGCGGGCCAGACGCTCATGCAGGTTGCGGCCAATCACGGTCTGGAAGGGATCCTGGGTGATTGTGGAGGGGCGTGCCAGTGCGCCACCTGCCACGTTTATATTGACGAGTCGTGGCTGGATCGGTTGCCGGAAATGGATGGCATGGAAGACGACATGCTTGAAGGGGTCGCGGCTCCCCGGCTTGCCCAGAGCCGGCTGGGCTGCTGTGTAACCTTGCAGGCCGAACATGAGGGGATGGCGGTGACGTTTCCTCCAACCCAGATTTGAGACCAGGGGGATCGTGTAAATAAAAAAGGAAGGATCTGCTTTAAAAGCTCGTCCTTCCCAAGGGGAATCATCAGCCCGATGCGTTCCAGCTACGCGGGTAGCTATCTGATTTTGGCATAGATCTTTGCGTGTGGGCCGTCGACCTGGGACGTCCAGGCCTGGGGCGAGTCTTCAAAGGCAAACTCGGAATAGTCAACGGAAATGTTCTGCTCGGTTGCGATGGTGAGAAGGCGTTCCCAAATCTGGCGGCGGTCTGCAGGGGGGCGTTGGCCAGTGCCGATGCAGGAAAGCGTTTTGAACAGTAGATCGGCGATATCGAGATTGACCTGATGACCGGCTCCGGTCCCGATGGTCATGATCCTGGCGCCCCAGCGCGACGCTTTTAACGCCTTGAGCATGGGCTGTCCGCATACCAGGTCGAGCACCACGTCGAAACCGTCGCCAGCTTCCTTTTTCAGCGCCGCAACGTCAGTGTCGTCGCCTTTCAGACAGACTGTTGCATCGGCGATACCACGTTCCGTCAGCCGGGCCAGAGCCTTCTCGCTTCGGCCTGCTGCGACGACCCTGCCAGCCCCAAGGTAGCGTGCCAACTGCAATGCAATCTGGCCGAGCGTGCCGGTACCGCCCAGGATCAGAACGTTTTCACCTGGCTGGATACTGGCTGCTTCCAGCGGAACCAGCGCGCCTGTGGCCGCGATCCCCATGGTAATAGCCGTGCGATCATCGATGTGGTTTAGCGGCTTAGGTGTGCAAATTCCGCTGGGCCATTAACACACCCTTGCCAAGAGAGCATCTGGGTGGTTTGCCTTGGGGTGAACGCAGAGTCAGGTCGTTGCCTCTGGTTATTGTGTGAATATCACTACTCCCAGGTGGCAGGAGCGCAGGAGGCCTGCGAGAAAAGCAGCTACGAATGCGACAATGGCCGGCTTGGGGAAGGTCATTTGAAAACCTCGTGTTATCGGAACATATCTCCAATTGAAACGTTTGGCGGTGGACTGCATACTTGTTGCTTGATGTGGACGCAGGGGTGCCTTGCCTGGCTTTTTTCATGTGGAGTAATGGCAAGTTGTCCCTTGGTATCCAGTTCCGAGCAGCCTAGCATCAGCAGCAGCAGGATGGCTATGGCTGTCATGTACCTCGCTACAAGTATCATGATGTTGTCCCTCTTCTATTTGTTGGTGGGATCTATTGGGCTTTGTGATTACTGTTTTAATCATATTGATGATTGTGGCAAGTCTATATGTCTGCCTTTCGGCGGCGTCTGACTCGCTTATGTATTCATGAGCCCCCTGGGGACACCACTCCAAAGAGTGACGTCCCGCAGTGGCCTCGTGTACAGACCTCTAGCTTATCCTTGCATAGATTTTCGCATGGGGCCCGCTTACCTGTGATGTCCATGCCGTTGGTGTGTCATCGAAGGGGAATTCGGCATAGTCCACGCTGATATTCTGTTCTGTTGCAATGTTCAGCAAGCGTTCCCATATCTTGCGGCGGTCCGCTGGTGGGCGTTGACCGGTGCCGATGCATGACAGGGTTCTGAACAGCAGATTGGCGATGTCGAGATTGACTTGACGGCCTGCTCCGGTGCCGATTGTCATGATCCGCGCACCCCAGCGGGTGGCCTGCAAGGCATTCAGCATGGGTTGCCCGCATACCAGATCGAGAACAACGTCAAAGCCATCCCCGGCTTCTTTTTTTAGCGCAGCCACATCGCTGTCGTCACCCTTCAAGCGTACCGTTGCGTCTGCGATACCGCGTTCTTTCAGACGTGCCAAAGCCTCTTCGCTTCTGCCGGCGGCAACCACTTTGCCCGCTCCCAGATAACGGGCCAGTTGCAGGGCAATCTGCCCCAAGGTGCCGGTGCCACCCAGAATCAAAACGCTCTCGCCCGGCTGGATATTTGCCACTTCCAGAGGGACCAATGCACCGGTTGCGGCAATACCCATGGTAATGGCCGTGCGATCATCAATATGATCCGGCACTGGCCAGACTTCTTCTACCGGCACCAAGGTCCGTTCCGCCCAGGCCCCGAACGGCAGCACAGAGCGTTCTCCGAAGTAGACACGCTGGCCATCCTCTGTGCGGCCCACCCCTTCGCCACGGATAACGCAGGGGTACTCTACCCCCAGGCGATAGGCACCGAGGACATCCCATCCACCCAGGCCGGCGGTATCGACGTCAATAAGTACCGCGCCCTCCCGAGGAGCTGGTTCCGGGAAGTCTTGCATGATGGGAAGTGCGCCACGTTCGGTGATGACAGCTGCTTTCATTGTTGTCTCCTTATTGTCGTAGATAGCGGACCGGGTAATGCCCATGTCGGGGAGTATATCTACGCTGCGACCTATATTATTCTATACCAAGATTTTTATTCTATTGAAAGAATAAAATGTTGTCAGGGCCGTTCTACTGCCAGTGCAACACCTTGGCCACCACCAATGCAGAGTGCTGCCAGTCCTTTTCTGGCATCCCGTCGTGCCATTTCATGCAGCAATGTGACCAACACCCGGCAACCGGATGCACCAATGGGATGTCCCAGGGCAATGGCGCCGCCGTTGACATTGACCTTGTCCAGATCCCATTCGAGTTCCTTGCCTACTGATAGACACTGGGCCGCAAACGCTTCATTGGCCTCGATCAGGTCGAGGTCAGCGATTGACCAGCCAGCTTTGCTCAGACACTTTTTACTCGCTGGAACCGGCCCGATGCCCATGATCGATGGATCAACACCGGCACTGGCGTAGCCTTTGATATGGGCAAGAATCGGCAGATTCAGCGCCTGCGCCTTGCTGGCCGACATCAACAACACGGCTGCGGCGCCGTCATTCAGCGTTGAGGCATTACCGGCCGTGACGCTGCCGTCCTTTTTGAAAGCAGGTCTGAGACTGGCAAGGCTGGCCTGCGAGGTGTCCGCGCGGGGTTGTTCATCGGTATCGAAGATCAGCGGGTCGCCCTTGCGCTGAGGAATAAGCACTGGAGTGATTTCGTCCTTGAAGCGTCCGGCATTGATCGCCGCATTGGCACGCTGTTGTGACAGCAGGGCATAGGCGTCCTGCTCTTCACGGCTTAGCTGATACTGGCTGGCCAGGTTCTCGGCAGTGATGCCCATGTGATAGTCGTTGAAGGCATCGATCAGGCCATCCTTGAGCAGGCTGTCTTCCAACTGGGTATGGCCCATGCGCAGGCCGGTTCTGGCCTTGGGCAGAATATAAGGCGCCAGACTCATGCTTTCCATACCGCCGGCAATGATGGCCTCGGCGTCCCCGCAACGGATAGCCTGAATGGCCATGTGCACGGCCTTGAGTCCAGAACCACATAGCTTGTTCAGGGTCAGCGCGGGGGTGCTGAAAGGTAGGCCTGCGCTGATTGCCGACTGGCGTGCCGGGTTCTGACCGCTGCCTGCTGTCAGTACTTGGCCGAGGATTACTTCATCTATCTGGTCTGCATCGAGCCCGGTACTGCCAAGCAGTGAGCGAATGACACTTGCGCCCAGTTCGACAGCAGGCACGTTGGCCAGTGAACCTTGGAAGCTTCCGATGGGGGTGCGTGTTGCGGCGACAATGACGACGTTTTGCATGATCTTGTTCTCCAAAAAAAACGTGGCCATCATGATGATGTGCCACGCAAAGGTTCCAACGGGCAGCATTCCCAGCGCGGCTCAGTGACCCACGCTGGAAATAGGGTAATCCACCGTCTGGCGGATCAATATTTGCTCTGAAACTGATCAATCAGCAGCCGACAGGCCGTGGCTTTCTGCAGCGCGTCCAGTGAGATGTCCGGCGCCAGCTCAATCAGCTCGAGACCCGCTTCGGTCACATCCATGACGGCCAGATCGGTAATGATCCGGCTGACAACGGATACACCGGTAAGGGGCAGATCGCATTGACTGAGGATCTTCGGGCTGCCGTCTTTGGCGGTATGTTCCATCAGCACCACCACACGTTTGACTCCGGCCACCAGGTCCATGGCCCCGCCCATACCCTTGACCATCTTGCCGGGGATCATCCAATTGGCCAGATCGCCCCGTTCCGATACTTGCATGGCACCGAGAATCGCCAGGTTGATATGCCCACCACGAATCATCGCGAAAGACTCGGCGTTGTCGAAGAAGCTGCTGCCTGGCAGGCTGGTGACGGTTTGTTTACCGGCGTTGATGAGATCAGGGTCGACTTGGCTTTCATCAGGAAAGGGGCCGATGCCGAGCAAGCCGTTTTCACTCTGCAACCAGACGTCCATACCCTCGGGAATGTAGTTGGCAACCAGGGTGGGCAGGCCGATGCCGAGGTTGACGTAAAAGCCGTCAGACAGTTCCTGAGCGGCTCGCTGTGCCATTTGTTCGCGTGTCCAGGCCATGATCAGGCGCTCCGTGTGGTGCGTTTTTCGATACGTTTCTCAGGGTTGCCATTGAGTACAATCCGCTGAACATAAATGCCGGGCAGATGGATCTGATCGGGATCGAGCTGGCCGGTTTCGACTATCTCCTCGACCTCGGCAATGCAAACTTTGCCTGCGGTAGCCGCTAGCGGGTTGAAGTTGCGCGCCGTCTTGTTGAATACCAGGTTGCCTGACTTGTCGGCCTTCCAGGCCTTGATCAGGGCGACGTCGGCGGTCAGAGAGGTTTCCAGAACGTACCACTCGTCATTGAACTGGCGGGTTTCCTTACCCTCCGCGATCAGCGTGCCATAGCCGGTTTTGGTGTAGAACGCGGGGATACCGGCGCCACCAGCCCTGAGCTTCTCCGCCAGGGTGCCCTGCGGTGTGAACTCCAGTTCCAATTCGCCTGACAGGTACTGACGCTCGAACTCCTTGTTCTCACCTACATAGGAGGACACCATCTTGCTAACTTGGCGGGTTTCCAGCAGTTGACCGAGGCCGAATCCGTCGACGCCGGCGTTGTTGCTGATGACGGTGAGGTGTTTCTTGCCGGTGTCACGCAACGCTCCGATCAGCGCTTCGGGAATTCCGCACAGACCGAATCCGCCGACCGCCAGGGTCATGCCGTCTTCGATCAGCCCCTCAAGGGCATGCCGAGCATTGGGGTAGATTTTATTCATTGTTGTCGAGGCTCCTCGTTCCGTTGAAATCGTTGGCTATTGTTTACCGTTACTGTTCCTGGCTCTGGCCACCCGTGAGCCGGAGGGGCGCTTGAGCACGGCGCTGATGCGGTTGCCCGCCTGGATCAGCGCGTCCAGGTCGATACCGGTGTGGATGCCCAGGCCGTTGAGCATGTACAGCACGTCCTCGCTGGCTACATTGCCGGTGGCACCCTTGGCGTAGGGGCAGCCGCCGAGCCCAGCAACCGAACTGTCGAACACACTGATGCCTTCGAGCAGACTGGCGTAGATATTCGCCAGGGCTTGGCCGTAGGTATCGTGAAAGTGCCCGGCCAACTGCTCCCTGGGCATGCGCTGGGCGACGGTCTCGAACAGTTGGCGGGTCGCACCGGGCGTGCCGGTGCCGATGGTGTCGCCCAAGGAGACTTCATAGCAGCCCATGCCGCGCAGTTCGGCGGCGATGCCGGCGACCTGCGCGGCGGGGACCTCGCCCTCGTAGGGGCAGCCCAGCACGCATGACACATAACCGCGCACACGCAGGCCCGCTTCGGCGGCAGCGGCCATGATCGGCTCGAAGCGCTTGAGGCTGTCGCTGATCGAGCAGTTGATATTGCGCTGGGAAAAGCTCTCCGAGGCGGCGGCAAACACCGCCACCTCGCTGACGCCGGCCTGCAAGGCCTGCTCGAAACCTTTGAGGTTGGGCGTCAACGCCGTATAGCGGGTGCCCGGCTGGCGCCGGATGCCGGCGAATACCTGATCGGAGCCGGCCATTTGCGGCACCCACTTGGGTGAAACGAAACTGCCCACCTCTATGCAGGACACGCCGGCGGCGCTCAGATCATCGACGAGGCGGATCTTGTCGGCGGTGCTGATCGGTTGCGCCTCGTTTTGCAGGCCATCGCGCGGGCCCACTTCCACCAGTTGTACTGTGCCGGGGAGGTTCATGCTTGCTCCTCCATTTCCACCAACAGGGTGCTCTCGGCAATCAGCTCTCCCTCCGCGCAGAAGATGGCCTTGACCCGACCGGCTTCCGGGGCGCGGACGCTGTGTTCCATCTTCATCGCTTCCAGCACCAGCAGCACGGCGCCAGCTTCGACTTGTTGGCCTGGCTCAACCATGACGCGCACTACGCTGCCATTCATCGGTGCCTGTAAACCACCGGCGTGCTGATGGGAATGCTCCACTTCGGCAATAGGATCAAACCGATCGATCCGCCGCCAACTGTGATGCCAGTGCAGATACAGGGCGCCGTTGCTGATCAGGACACTGTAGCGACGGGTCTGTTGCGCCTCGGTAATCAGCAGCGTCTGGGTATCCGGGCTGTACGAGCAGTCGGTTACATCTACGGCGGCAAAGGGCTGCTCCAGCTCACCGCAGCGCAGGTGCAAGCGGCTTTGCGCGGGCAATCCGGCACGCCAACTGCTCAGGCCGGTCCATGGACTGGACGCTGAGGCGGCCGACGTGCCAGGCATTGTCAGCAACCAGGCTTTTGCTGCGGTGCTCCAGAACCCGTCGTCGAAGGCTTCAGGTTCGGGCAGCAACTGCTCTGCATGGCGTGGGATAAAACCAGTATCGAGGTCGGCTTGGGCAAAGGCCGGATGGGCCAGGATGCGGGTCAGGAATTTCAGGTTGGTCTGTACGCCGACGATCACAGTCTCGCGCAGCATGGCCAGCAGACGCAGGCGCGCCTCCTCGCGTGTCTCGCCCCAGGCGATCAGCTTGGCGATCATTGGATCATAGAAAGGTGAGACGACGTCGCCTTCGGCTACCCCGCTATCTACACGGCGGCCGATGCCGGGGGCTGGCTCGCGATACACTTCCAGGGTGCCGCTGGCGGGCAGAAAGTCCTGATCCGGGTCTTCGGCATACAGGCGCACTTCGATGGCATGGCCATTGAGCGGTATCTGCTCCTGAGTCAACGGCAGCGCTTCGCCCTGGGCCACGCGCAGTTGCCAGGCGACCAGATCCTGCCCGGTAATGGCCTCGGTCACCGGGTGTTCGACCTGCAACCGGGTGTTCATCTCCATGAAGAAGAACTCGCCGCGGGCATCGAGCAGAAACTCGACCGTGCCGGCGCCGACGTAACCGATGGCCTGTGCAGCCTTTACCGCGGCCTCGCCCATGGCTTGGCGCAGGGCAGGGGACAGGCCCGGCGCGGGGGCCTCTTCCACGACCTTCTGGTGCCGGCGCTGGATCGAGCAATCACGCTCATGCAGGTAGACGGCATTGCCATGCTGGTCGGCGAACACCTGGATTTCCACATGCCGGGGTTGCAATACATACTTTTCCACCAGCATGCGCGCATCGCCAAAGGAGGATTGCGCCTCCCGTTGTGCCGAGGCCAGCGCCTCGGCCAACTCCGCTTCATGTTCGACGACTTTCATACCCTTACCGCCGCCTCCGGCGGTGGCTTTGAGCAACACTGGATAGCCAATGCGTTCAGCGGCGGTTACGAAGGTCTGCAGATCCTGCTCCTCGCCATGGTATCCAGGCACCAGTGGCACACCGGCTATTTCCATCAATGCTTTGGCCGCTGACTTGCTGCCCATGGCATCGATGGCCGAGGCGGGGGGGCCAACGAAGATCAGGCCCTGCTTCTCACAGGCACGGGCGAAGCCTGCATTTTCGGACAGAAAACCGTAACCGGGATGGATCGCCTGAGCACCGCTGGCGTGGGCTGCGGCCAGAATTCTGTCGATCAGCAAGTAGCTGTCCGCAGGTTTCGCGCCGCCGAGACCGATCGCTATATCGGCCTGCAGGACATGCTGCGCTTGACGGTCAACCTCACTGTGTACAGCAACAGTGGTGATGCCCATCTCTCTGGCGGTGCGCATGACCCGGCAGGCGATTTCGCCGCGGTTGGCGATAAGCAGGGTATTGATCATTTTGTTCGTCCTACATCATGGCGAAGTTTTATGGTTGTTCTGTTTTCAGTATCTTTATCGGGTAACTATCAGCTGTGCTGCCATGCTGGCTTGCGCTTTGCCAAGAAGGCGCCCAAACCTTCTTGGCCTTCAGCGCTAACCCGGATCCCGGCAATAGCCGCTTCGGTATAGCTACGTACATCCCCGCTCAGTTCACCGTGCTTGACGGTCTGCAACAATGCCTTGGTCGCGCTCATGGCTTGGGGGCTGTTGAGCAGCAGGTTATCAGTCCATTCCTGTAGCGCGCTGTTCAGCTCATCCGCCGCGTAACATTCTGCGAGCAGGCCCAGTTCTTGCGCCCGTTTGCCGTTGAAACGCTCGGCTGTCAAGGCGTAGCGACGGGCAGCACGTTGTCCGATAGCTTGAACTACGTAGGGGCTGATGACGGCTGGAAGCAGGCCGATACGCACCTCGGATAGGCTGAACAGGCTGTCGCTGGTACCGATGGCCATATCGCAGCAACTGATCAAACCCAGGGCACCACCAAAGGCTGCTCCTTGAACCACGGCCAGGGTCGGCAGGGTGAGTTGCGCCAGACTGGCCATTAGCTGCCCAAGCTGCTTGGCGTCACTGAGGTTTGCCTGATAATCGAGCTTTGCACATTCCTGCATCCAGGCCAGATCCGCTCCTGCGGAGAAATGCTTGCCACGACCGCGCAGCAGCAGGAAACGTAGTTCGGGGGTAGCCTGAATCTCTTTCATGGCGGCCAGCAACTCGCTGATCATCTCGGCGTTGAACGCGTTGTTGCGCTCAGGCCGGTTCAACCACAAGGTCGCTACGCCGTTAGCGCTGTATTCCAGTTCGATTGTGTTGAACGTAGTCATGGCTTTCTCAATCCGTGTTGTGGCTATCAACTGCCCAAGTGACGCGGCAGCTGATGGCAATCACATCCTGAATACCCCGAAGCGGGTCGGCGTGATCGGTGCATTGAGCGCCGCCGAGATCGCCAGCCCCAGTACGTCGCGGGTCTGCGCCGGATCAATGACGCCGTCATCCCATAGTCGGGCGCTGGAGTAATAGGGGTGGCCCTGGTGTTCGTACTGGTCGAGGATTGGCTGGCGCAGGGCCTGTTCCTGCTCGGCGCTGAAGCTCTCGCCGCTGCGTTCGGCCTGCTCATGCTTGACCTGCACCAGCACCCCGGCGGCCTGTTCGCCGCCCATGACCGAGATGCGTGCATTCGGCCACATCCACAGAAAGCGCGGATCGTAGGCGCGGCCGCACATGCCGTAGTTGCCGGCGCCAAAGCTGCCGCCGATGATCACCGTGAACTTCGGCACCTGGGCGCAGGCCACGGCGGTGACCAGCTTGGCGCCGTGCTTGGCGATACCACCAGCCTCGTATTTCTGGCCGACCATAAAGCCGGTGATATTCTGCAGAAACAGCAATGGAATACCGCGCTGGCAGGCCAGCTCGATAAAATGCGCGCCTTTCTGCGCCGATTCGGCGAACAGGATGCCGTTGTTGGCCAGGATCGCCACCGGATAACCGTGCAGGTGGGCGAAGCCGCAGACCAGGGTGGCACCGTACAGCGCCTTGAACTCATCGAACCGGCTGTCATCCACCAGACGGGCGATCACTTCGCGCACGTCGAAGGGCTGCTTCGGATCGGCCGGGACGATGCCGTACAACTGATCCGGCGGATAGCGTGGCGCAAGCGGGGCGCGGCTATTCAGTTCGCCCTGTTTGCGCCAGTTGAGGTTGGCCACGCAGCGGCGGGCCAGCGCCAGGGCGTGCTCGTCGTTCTCGGCGTAATGGTCGGCGACCCCGGAGACCTTGCAGTGCACATCGGCGCCGCCCAGTTCCTCGGCGCTGACCACCTCGCCGGTGGCGGCCTTGACCAGCGGCGGGCCGGCGAGAAAGATGGTCGCCTGGTTGCGCACCATGATGGCTTCATCGGCCATCGCCGGCACATAGGCGCCGCCGGCGGTACAGGAGCCCATGACCACGGCGATCTGCGGAATGCCCTGGGCACTCATGTTGGCCTGGTTGAAGAAGATCCGGCCGAAGTGTTCACGGTCGGGGAATACCTCGTCCTGGCGTGGCAGGTTGGCGCCGCCGGAGTCGACCAGATAGATACTGGGCAGGCGGTTCTGCTGGGCGATGGTCTGGGCGCGCAGGTGTTTTTTCACCGTCAGCGGATAGTAGGAGCCGCCTTTGACCGTGGCATCGTTGGCGACGATCATGCATTCCACCCCCTCGACCCGGCCGATACCGGCGATCAGCCCGGCGGCAGGCACCTCTTCGCCATATACCTGATGGGCGGCCAACTGGCCGATTTCCAGAAACGGCGAGCCGGGATCGAGCAGGGCGTCGATGCGCTGGCGTGGCAGCAGTTTGCCGCGTGACAGGTGACGTTCCTGGGCCTTGGCGCCGCCGCCTTCGGCAACGCGCGCCAGCAGTTCGCGCAGGTCTGTTACCAGTGCCTGCATGGCCGAGCAGTTAGTTGCATATTCCGGCGCATTACGGTTGATTTGACTGTTGAGAATGCTCATGGATTACCGGGTCTCGTTGAACAGTTCACGCCCAATCAGCATGCGGCGGATCTCGCTGGTGCCGGCGCCAATCTCGTACAGTTTTGCGTCGCGCCAGATGCGGCCGGTTGGGTAGTCATTGATATAGCCATTGCCGCCAAGGATCTGGATTGCTTCACCGGCCATCCAGGTAGCTTTCTCGGCGGTGTACAGGATGACGCCTGCACAATCCTTGCGCACCTGACGGACATGCCCGCTGCCCATGGCATCAAGGTACTTGCCCACGCTGTAGAGATAGGCACGGCAGGCCTGAAGGGTGCTGTACATGTCAGCGACCTTGCCCTGGATCAGCTGGAACTCGCCGATGCTCTGACCGAACTGCTTGCGGTCATGAATATAGGGGGTGACGATGTCCATGGACGCCTGCATCAGGCCCATCGGGCCACCGCTCAGTACAGCGCGCTCGTAATCCAGGCCGCTCATCAAAACCTTGGTACCTTCACCGAGGCCGCCGAGAATGTTCTCTTCCGGGATCTCGACGTTGTTAAACACCAGTTCGCCGGTATGCGAGCCGCGCATGCCGAGCTTGTCGAGCTTCTGCGCGACGGAGAAGCCGGGGGTGTCGGTATCCAGAATGAAGGCGGTCATGCCCTTGGCACCGGCGGCGAGATCGGTTTTGGCGTAGACCACCAGAACGTGGCAGTCAGGCCCGTTGGTGATCCACATCTTGGTGCCGTTCAGAACGTAGCGGTCGCCTTTCTTGTCGGCACGCAGTTTCATAGAGACCACGTCGGAGCCGGCATTGGGTTCACTCATGGCCAGCGCGCCGATATGCTCGCCGGAAATCAGTTTGGGCAGGTACTTCTGTTTCTGAGCTTCACTGCCGTTGCGATGAATCTGGTTCACGCACAGGTTGGAGTGGGCGCCATAGGACAGCCCAATGCCGCCGGCGGCGCGGGAGATTTCCTCCATGGCGACCATGTGCGCCAGGTAGCCCATGCCCGAGCCACCATATTCTTCCGCAACGGTCAGGCCGAGCAGCCCCATGTCACCGAACTTGCGCCATAGATCCATGGGGAACTGGTCGGTGCGGTCCGCTTCGGTGGCACGCGGAGCGATTTCCTTGGCGGCGAATCCGGCAACCGAATCTCGCAGCATGTCGACTTCTTCACCAAGAAAAAAGTCCAGTCCGGGCAAAGCACTCATGTTTTATCTCCTGTTTTTAATCGGTATTTCTTATTGGTATTACAGCTGAGTGACCCGGATGCGATCCCCTGCCGCGGAGGCGGCCGTGGCATCATGAAACTGAGGCTCCAGGTTGCCATGCCACCGGTTGAGCAAAAGCGCGTGTTGTTTTTTCGCCTGCTCCAGATAGCGTTCCTTGACCGGCCCATAGCCGCGCACGATGTCAGGCAGACTGGCAAGCTCGATGGCGATGGCTAGTTTCTCTTCGGTGAGGTTTTCAACCAGTTGGTCGAGAACGCCTTCGTAGGTGGCCAGCCATTGACGTTCCACCTTACGCTCGGCGGTGTAACCAAAGGGGTCGATGACGGTATTGCGCAGGAATTTGAGATGCGCCAGTAGCTTGAATCCACGCAGCATCCAAGGACCATAGCTGCGCTTTCTGGGCTCTTCCCCTGGTTTTGCGCTGTTGAGCACGGGCGGCGCCAGATGGAACTTGAGCTTGTAGTCACCTTCGAAGGAGGATTCGATCTTCTTCAGGAAGTCGCCATTGGTATACAGCCGCGCAACTTCGTATTCGTCCTTGATGGCGAGCACCTTGAAATAGTTGCGGGCAACGGCTTCCGTCAGTTTGCCGGGCTCGCCGAGCAGACTGATTTCCGCATCCCGAATCTGCTGTACGCGGGTCAGGTACTTGTCGGCCAGAACGGCATTCTGATAGTCGGTCAAGGCGCTGGTACGGCGCTGGATGATCTCTTCCAGGGTCTGCGACAGCGGCTGATCGGCGGCTTTTGCACTGTTGCTGTCGATCAGGCTTTGTACCTGTGCCAGATCGGCTGCCGCACGGCGACCCCAGTTGAATGCCTTGAGGTTGAAGTCCACGGCGGTGCCATTGAGTTCGATGGCCTGCACCAAGGATTCCTTTGCAACCGGCAGCCAACCTTTCTGGTAGGCAAAACCAAGCATGAAGGTATTGGTCGCGATGGAATCACCCATCAGTGCCGTGGCGATACGGCTTGCGTCAACGAACGTCGCCTGCTGTTCGCCGACGGCCTCGGCAATCTGTGCGGACATGGCTTGGGTGCGGAATTTGGGATCAGGATGGGCTTGCAGGTCGCCGCTTTCCGCCTGCATGGCGAAGGTACGGACGAATGCACTGGTAATACTTTCTTCGGAGTTCACCAGCGCCTGTGTTACCCCGTGGCGCAGCTTTTCCAGTGTCTCGTTGTTGGCGCTGACCACCAGATCACAGCCTAGCAGCAGACTCGTTTCGCCTGCCGCAATGCGCGGTGCGTGGAGCTGCGACTGGTCTGCGGCAATGCGGATATGCGACCACACGGCACCGCCTTTCTGTG
This sequence comes from Gammaproteobacteria bacterium, assembly GCA_023475025.1. GTDB lineage: Bacteria > Pseudomonadota > Gammaproteobacteria > Pseudomonadales > Pseudomonadaceae > Halopseudomonas. The sequence continues at coordinate 144,769 of JAMCWB010000030.1, read as the reverse complement.
CCATGCCGGCCATGTCTAGATTCAGTACACCCTTGCCCTCGATAAAGGCCGCCATCCCCAGTAACGCGCCGATAGTTACTACGCCGGTGCCGCCCACACCGGTCACCAGGATGCTGTAGGGCTGATCCAGTGGCGCCAGTACCGGGGTGGGCAGCTGCCATTCATTATCGTCGCTGCCACTCAGGGCCTTGGCTTTGCGTAGTGCCCCTCCTTCCACTGTGACGAAACTGGGGCAAAAGCCGGAGAGGCAGGAAAAGTCCTTGTTGCAGGATGACTGGTCGATGCTGCGCTTTTGACCAAACTCGGTGTCGACGGTAACCACCGACATGCAATTCGATTTGCTGCTGCAATCGCCGCAGCCCTCGCAGACCGCTTCGTTGATAACGACCCGGCGTGCCGGATCAGGGTATTTGCCACGCTTGCGCCGCCGGCGTTTTTCCGCTGCGCAGGTCTGGTCATAGACGATTGCGGAAACGCCGGCATACTCGCGAAGCTCCTTCTGCAGGGCTTCCATCTGGTCCCTATGCAGGACCGGCACACCATCAGCCAGATCCTTCACCGTTTCGTACTTCTTCGGTTCGTCGGTGACCACGGCGATACGCTTGATGCCTTCTGCGGCAAGCTGCCGGGTAATCTGCGGTACGGTCAGGGTGCCATCGACCGGCTGACCGCCAGTCATCGCTACCGCATCGTTGTAGAGAATCTTGTAAGTGATGCGTACATTGGCCGCCACCGCGGCACGGATGGCCAGGATGCCGGAATGGAAATAGGTTCCATCGCCCAGGTTGGCAAACACATGCTGGGTGGTAGTGAAGGGCGCCTGGCCGATCCACGCCACGCCTTCGCCACCCATCTGGCTGAATGTCTGAGTTTGCGGATAGATCCATGCCGCCATGTAATGACAGCCAATACCCGCCAGCGCCCGGCTGCCTTCCGGTACCTTGGTGGAAATATTGTGCGGGCAGCCGGAGCAGTAGTGGGGCGCGCGGTCCATCAGCGTGCCCAGCACGCTCTTGGTGGTCAGTTGTGCTTCCAGCTCCAGCAGTTTGTCTTGCAGAGCATTGTCCGGGCGCAAACGCAGGATACGTTTGGCCAGTGCCCGGGCGATATGCGCTGGCGTCAGGTCATTGATGGCCGGCAGCAGCCAGTCAGTATGCGGCATGCTCCATTCGCCCTTGTCGTCGAACTTGCCGACAATGCGTGGACGTACATCTTCGCGCCAGTTGTACAGTTCTTCCTTCAACTGGTATTCGATCAGGTGGCGTTTTTCTTCGACCACGACGATTTCATCCAGGCCTTCGGCGAAATGGCGAACACCCTCGGCTTCAAGCGGCCAGACCATGCCGACCTTGTAGACACGCAGGCGAAGCTCTACCGCTTTCTCCGCATCAATGCCCAGCATGTTCAGCGCCTGGCAAACGTCCAGATAGGATTTGCCGGCGGTGATGATGCCGATGCTGGCCTGAGGCGAGTCCATGACCACATGGTCGATGCGGTTGGCGCGAGCATAGGCCAGAGCGGCATACAGTTTGTGTTCGAGCAGGCGTTGTTCCTGAGCCAGCGGTGGGTCTGGCCAGCGAATGTTGAGACCGCCCTCGGGTATCTCGAAGTCTGGAATGACTGATTTCACCCGCATGGGATCTATATCGACGATAGCGGCGCTTTCAACCGTGTCGGCCACTGCCTTGAGAGCGACCCAGCAACCGGAATAACGCGACATGGCCCAGCCATGGATACCGTAGTCGAGATATTCCTGTACGCCGGAAGGTGCCAACACCGGCATCATCACCGCTTTGAAAATGTGTTCGGTCTGGTGTGGAAGCGAAGAGGAGCGAGCACCATGATCATCGCCGGCAACCGCCAGGACACCGCCGAACTGCGAGGTGCCCGCCGCGTTGGCATGACGGAAGACGTCGCCGGAACGATCGACCCCAGGGCCCTTGCCGTACCACATGCCGAACACGCCGTCGTAAGTGGCGCCTTCGAAGATGTTTACCTGCTGGGTGCCCCAGATGGAGGTAGCCGCGAGTTCTTCATTCACTCCCGGCTGGAAGTGGGTGTGATGATCCTTGAGGTGTGTGCGTGCACGCCAGAGCGCCTGATCCAGACTGCCAAGGGGGGAGCCGCGATAACCCGAGATAAAACCCGCGGTATTAAGCCCTGCGGCCAAGTCGCGCTGGCGTTGCATCAGTGGCAGGCGGACCAACGCCTGGATCCCAGTCATCAATTGCAGGCCGCTTTTCTGAGTATATTTATCATCAAGCGAGAGAGAGGTGCCCATGGCTAGTCGTTACCTGTCTTGTTCTGATTATGGGTACTGCGATATCTGGCAGTAGCGGATGGGCTGGAGTATATGAATGGGAGCTGGTATCGTAAATTTATAAAAATTGCTTACAGGTATCTGAAAAACAAATGTCAAACCGTGATGTGTCGATGCGTCAGTTACGCTATTTCGTCGCAGCGGCCGAGACTGGGCAGTTTTCCCAGGCGGCGGCAAAAGTGCATGTTTCCCAGTCAGCCATTACCACGGCGGTAATGCAGTTGGAGGAACGCCTGGGCGTGAAGTTGTTCGAGAGGATGCCCTACGGCGTGAGTCTGACAGCCGAGGGTAACAAGTTCTTCCAGCATGCCCGGCACATTCTCGACACGTTGCAGGATGCGCTCAGCGAGCCGTTCTTTCTCAGTCATTCAATCAGTGGGGTGGTGCGAGTAGGCGCATCCTATACGGTACTCGGTTACTTTCTGCCCAATCTGCTGGCGCGCTTCAAGCGCAGCTATCCCGAGGTCGAAATAGACCTGATCGACATGGATCGACCCAGTATCGAAACGGCGGTCTGTTCGGGTGTTCTGGACCTTGGTCTGACCGTGGTGTCCAACGCAACCAGCCTGCATGGGCTGGAAAGCAGTGTGCTGATTCGCTCCCGCCGGCAGCTATGGCTGGCGTCTACCCACCCGTTGATGCAATCGACCTCCATCACGCTGAAAGACGTTGCCGATCACGCTTACATAATGCCTACGGTGGACGAGGGCGAGGCATCAGCGTTGCGTTATTGGCAAAGCCAGGGATTGGAGCCCAGGGTTGCATTTCGGACGTCGTCCATGGAGTCATTGCGGGGGTTGGTCGCCCATGGTTTTGGGGTGACTATCCTGTCGGACATGCTGTATCGCGCCTGGTCGCTTGAAGGGCGAAAAATTGAAATCCGTCCCCTGACCGATGCCGTGCCGCCCATGGAGCTGGGGCTGATCTGGGCCCAAGAGGCGGAGTTGAATGACTCCGCCAGTGCGTTCCAGCAGTTTCTCATACACGCTTGCGGCTCATGAGCTGCAACTGATGGCCTGCGGCTGTCGGGAACGCTTTGACACAGGCGTCAGCTACTTGCAGCGTCTTCCCGGCGCTTGCGGATTGACTCGGCGAAATCACGCTTGAGCGTAGGATAGTAAGCGATCTGTCCACCCATTCCGCCAGCGATGTCAATCGATGCTCCGCTGATGAAACTGGCATATTCACTGGCCAGGAACAGCGCCATGCCGGCGACGTCCTCAGGTCGGCCATAGCGACCGATGGGTACCACCTTCATGACCATTGCATCGAACTCTTCACGGCTCACACCTGGCCCCATTTCCCTGAAATGACGATCCCACTGGCCGGTGTCGATCCAGCCCATGTTCAGGGTATTGACTAGGATGTTGTCCTTGGGCAGAGACATTCCCAATGAGCGCGAGAGAGCTATACAGGAAGCACGATTGATTACCGAGGGAATGCCTTCGGGAGTGGGGATGGTGCCGGCAAGGGCATTGATCTCGATAATGCGTCCCCAGCGCTGCTTGCGCATGAAGGGCACCACTGCCTGAACGAAGCGGAAATGACCCATTTGCAGCACATTGGCATGCTCAAGAATGTCTTCCGCGGTCAGGGTATCCAGATTGCCGCCCTTGCCTTGACCAGCATTGTTTACCAATACATCCACGCCACCCCAAGCCTGAGCAATCTCTGCGACGAAGGCTTGTACCGCCGCCGTATCGGTGACATCAACCGGGCGGGCGATAACTGCCGCTGCGCCGGCTTCAAGTTCCTGTCCGGTCTCCCTGATCGCCTCTTCGTTGCGAGCGCAGATAGCGACATGAGCCCCCTCTGCGGCGAAGGCTTTGGCAATTGCCCGGCCAATACCTCTTGAGGCCCCGGTCACGATGACGCGCTTACCGCTAAGATCAATATTCATACATTCTCCAAATTGATGGATGCCTGATGCCCTGAGCCTTCTCGGAGCGCTCCAGGCCACAGCCCAGGCTCCTGGTGGATGAGTACCCAGCCTTCATTAAACCGGGATGGGCACAGAAAATAAAACATAATTTGAACAAAAGATTATTTTATGTTTAATTTATACCTGAGCTGACCACAGAAAAAGTCCTGAAGGCCCGGCCTAGTGCGCTTGCTGAAGAAATGAAAGCTATTCGACGGGAACATATCAGTGGTTTTGATTTAAATCTGTATGCAGAATTTAAATCTTGATATGGAATTTTGAATAAGATTCCGCTAGGATGGCAGCACGCTGAGCGGAACGTTATGGCCTATGCCAACCGAACGAACGGTTAAATGTGCAGGCAGCGCTGCAGCGATACGCGGAAGGTTTTTTCACAAGCTACTGAAAATAAAAACAAGGGAATACAGATGAACACTAAAATAAAATTTGGTCACATCACTCTGGCTCGCAGTGCCCTGGCTATCGCCGTTGTGGCGGCAACAACCGGTAGCGCATCGGCCATGCAGATCGATCTGGGTAATCCTGATATCCGCCTACGCTGGGACAATACGGTTCGCTACAACCTGGGCGTGCGTATGGAAAACCAGGACAGCAAGATCATGAACAACCCCAATTTCGACGAGTCGAGCGGCAAGTTCGACCGGGGTGACATCGTTACCAACCGCCTTGATATATTGACCGAGATCGACCTGTCCTATAAGTGGCACTTCGGCGCCCGCATTAGCGCCGCCGGTTGGTATGACGATGCCTACAGCGATCGTTCGGTCGAAAGCAACGTGCCGGGTTATTCAACCAGCTATGACCGTGATCGCTACAGTTCAGAGGTGGAAAGGTACGTCTATGGCCCTTCCGGAGAGATTCTCGATGCGTTCGTCTGGGCCAATTTCGATCTCGGCAATACACCGATCAACGTCAAGGTCGGTAAACACACCCAGTACTGGGGTGAGGGCCTGCTATTCGGTGCTCACGCACTTTCCTATTCCCAGGCGCCGCTGGATGCAGTGAAGGCCTCGACCAGCCCCGGTATCGAGACCAAAGAGGTTTTCCTGCCTATTGGGCAGATCTCGGCCAAGGCGCAGGTGACTGATGCCTTGTCTATCTCTGGGCAGTACTACTATGAATGGGATCACACACGCTTTCCCTTTGGTGGCACCTATTTTGGCGCCGCCGATCCCTTCTTCGAGGGGCCTGATCGCCTGCCTGTCGCACCAGGTTTCGATCTGCGGCGCGCCGATTCCAAGTTCGGACGGGATTCGGCCAACTGGGGTGTGATGGCCCGTTACGACATTCAAAGCGCAGGTGCCACCATCGGTGCCTATTATCGCGAATTCGATGACTATCAGGCTTGGTTGTCTCCGCAGATCGATATGGCATCGGGGCAATACCGCCTGGTCTACCCGCGCAATGTCAAAGTCTACGCCCTTAGCTACGCTGGCAATATCGCTTCGGCGTCGATCGGTGCCGAGGTGTCCTACCGCAAGAATGGTGCGCTGAACGCGACGGGTGTGAGTACAGTGGATGACCAGGGCCCTCGCGGTGATACCTACCATATGGTAGTCAACGCGGTTTACGGCGTGCCACGCTACTGGTTGGCCAATAACTCCACACTGGTGGCCGAAGTGGCTTTCAGTCATCTAGACAAGGTCACTAAGCACGAGGAGTTGTTCAAGGGGCGGGGCTACAATGCTTGTACGGATCTGCGTACACCCGGTGTTCCGAACTCCGGGGGCAAGGAAGATGGCTGCTCTACACGCAACTATTCGGCAGTGGCAGTCAACTATACGCCCCAGTATCTGGCAATCCTCCCTTCATGGGATCTGGATATTCCTCTTACCCTGAATTACGGCCTGTATGGCAATGCGGCCACTGCCGGTGGTGGTGCGGAAGGTGCGCTGGCCTGGTCGGTGGGCGCGAAGATGACCTATCAGCAACGCCATGAGTTCACCCTGCGCTATGCGGATGTCTCTGCACAGGAAAAGAACACGCTTAATGCCAATGGCGACAGAATGGTCAATGGTAACGGAAACGTAGGCGGCACCGACCGTGGCTGGCTATCGTTCACCTACCGAACCTCCTTTTAATAAACACAAGAACGGAGACGTTTTATGAAACTTCAACTCGCTTTAAGCATTGCCTTGAGTGGCATGTCGGCATACGCACTGGCTGCTGTGTCCCCGGAGGAGGCTGCCGAACTGGGCAAGTCTCTGACTCTGATTGGAGCCATTCAGGCGGGCAATGAAGCCGGGACTATTCCCGCCTTTGAAGGCGGCCTGCGTGAAGCTCCGGCGGACTTCAAACCGGACAGTGGCTATTGGGCCAATCCGTTCAAGGATGAGCAGCCGCTGTTTCGTATCGATGCCAGTAACTATGAACAACATGCTGACAAGCTGAGTGCGGGGCAAATTGAGCTGCTGAAAAGGAATCCCGATTACTACATGGATATTTTCCCCAGCCATCGGACAGCCGCTTTGCCTCAGGAGGTGCTGGACGCGACAGTGCGCAATGCAACCACCTGCAGCACATTTAATGACGGTTTATCCCTGGATCCGGTTTGCCGTGGTGGTATTCCATTCCCGATTCCCAAAACTGGTAATGAGGTAATGTGGAACCAGCAGGTGCGGTACAACGATGGCAAGTACGGCACCACCACCTCGTCGTCCAACAGCTGGATCGTGGCGTCGAACGGGGCGGTGACCAAAGCATCGGAACAGTCCACTTTCGTGGAGCGTCCGTATTACCAGGCTCATGTGGCCGGGCGTGATCCGCAGATGTACACCCGAGTGTATTCGGTCACCAAGGAGCCTGCCCGTCGGGCGGGTGAGTTGACGGGGTATATGGATTTTCTTGATCCCACCACCAGACCTCGGCGTGCCTGGAGCTATACCCCTGGCCAGCGTCGGGTAAAACTGGCTCCAGAGTTTGCCTATGACACACCCGTTGCCAGCATGGGGGGCATCGAGCTGTTCGATGAGCTTTTCATGTTCTCGGGCATGCAAGACCGGTTCGATTTCAGGCTGGTCGGCAAAAAGGAAATGTACATTCCCTACAACAACTATGAGCTGTATTTCGAGTGTGATCCGCAGGGGCAGTTGATGAGGTCGCACCTCAATCCCGAGTGTGAGCGCTGGGAGTTACATCGTGTCTGGGAGGTGGAGGCAACATTGAAACAAGGCCGTCGCCATGTCTACAGCAAGCGCACCTATTACCTGGATGAGGATACCTATGGTGCCGGCCTGTACGACGCCTGGGACCAGAACGGCCAGCTGTATCGTTCGATGATGCTCGGTGGTGTGCAGTTCTATGACCATGACATTCCCTACATCGTCAAGCATGTCATTTATGACTTCAACAGAGGCATGTATGGCGTGATCAACGATGCACTCAGTGGTGGTTACCGGGTGCTCAGCTCGCCACGCTCCGAGCGTGAAATGAACCCCGAAGCCATCGTTGCGCGGGAAAGCGTACGCTGAGCGGGTAGCCTTGCGGCAGCGTTTCTCCAGGGACGGGAGCAACGCTAAGCCGCTAGCAAGGTTGTTCGAATGACAATGCGCCTGGGAATACTGAGGATAAAAATAATGAACATATCCCGCCTGTTGAGTAGTTTTGCGCACAAGCGTTCCGTATGCATATTGGCAGGCCTGGCAAGCGTTATTGCCATGAGTGCGTTCGCGGTATCCGCCAAGGACTCCTTGCGGGGTCTGCATGATCCGCTGAAACAGCCTGCTGCGATTCAGGATCTGACCCGCTCGCAGCCTGTGATCGGTATCGCTCGGGCTGGTGACCATCTGGTCAGTGTTGGCCTGCGTGGTTTGATCATGATCTCCACTGACGGTGGCGAGAGCTGGAAGCAGGCTCCGAGTCCGGTTGCCAGTGATCTGATTCAGGTGCGCTTTCAGGATGAGCTCAATGGCTGGATTGTCGGGCACGATTCCGTGCTGCTGGCGACCACTGATGGTGGACTGTCGTGGGAGCTGCGGCTGGATGGTCGCAGCCTGGTGACTCTGCTCAAGGAACATTATTCGTCCGATATCGACCTTGATGAGTTCGAGGCCGAAAGCATGCTACGGGAAATAGACCTGGCGACCAGTACCTCGGCCGATCCCGATGTCATGGCTACCCCCTTTCTCGACGTCTTCGTCAATCAGAACGGCGAGGGCTTTCTGATCGGGGCGTTTGGCATGCTGCTGCATACGACTGACAACGGCGTGACCTGGGAGCCCTGGATCGAGCGTAGCGAGAATGAGCGGCGCATGCATCTGTATGGCATCGATATGTATGGCGACCAGGTCTATATCAGCGGTGAGCAGGGGTTGCTGATGCGCCTGGACCGCGAAGCCGGACGTTTCGTCCAAGTGGAGACACCCTATACGGGCACCTTCTTTGGCGTATATGCGCGCCGCGGTCTGCTATTGGCGTATGGCTTGAGAGGCAATCTGTATGTCAGCCGTGATGACGGCGACAACTGGACACGAGTGGATACGCAGCAACAAGCGACTCTGGTGGATGCTCTGGAGGACGGTCCGAATCATGTGCTGCTGGTGAGCCAGCGGGGAGAGCTGATTCGGTTGGACAACCGTAGTCTGGAAACGACCCGCCTAGCGGTGCCCTTTACCGGTGAAGTCTACTCCTCGGCCAAGCTGGACGGTTCCGGAGGGTTGGTGGTTACCCAGTTCTCAGGGGTGAGAAGAATCGATATTAGCCAGTATCAATGAATAAATTGGTCTAAATGACGTTATGTCCGGCATGCACTGGCGCCCGTTGAGCGCTGATGCAGCCTGACCCTTGGAGAGAAATATGGTCGATCAGAACCCCAACGCTGGAATGCCCGTTGTGCGTGACGTCAAGGACTTCGATAAGAGTTCGGGTGGCTTGTTCGAGCGTGTCATTTTCAGCCATCGGATGCTGGTACTCCTGAGTTGTCTTCTGGTAACGGTTGTACTCGGCATATTTGCCAGCAGGCTGGAGGTCAATGCCAGCTTCGAGCGCATGATTCCGGTCAACAACCCCTATATCAAGAACTACCTCGCGTACAAGGACGAGTTGCCGGGCCTGGGCAATACTATCCGAGTTGTGGTGTCGAACAAGGATGGGGATATATACGATCCTGATTACCTGCAAACACTGCAGGAAGTGAATGACACTCTCTATCTCATTCCTGGTATCGACAGATCGTGGATGCGCTCTTTGTGGATGCCGATCGTGCGGTGGCGGGAGGTCACGGAAGACGGCATCAGTGGCGGGGCCGTCATGCCATCTGATTATGACGGTAGTGCGGCAAGTATCGCCACGCTCAGGCGCAATGTGACTCGTGCCGGCTTGTCCGGCAGTCTGGTGGCCAACGATTCATCATCGAGCATGATCGTTGCGCCACTGCTGGAAAATAATCCCCAGACCGGCGGCCCGCTTGATTACAGCGATTTTTCACAGCAGCTTGAAGAGAAAATACGTTCATTCGAGAGCGACCGGATAGGGATTCATATTGTCGGGTTCAGCAAGCTGGTGGGTGACCTGATCGAGGGGCTGCGGGTCGTCATGCTGTTCTTTGGCGTGTCGGTGGTGGTCGCTGCACTGTTCGTCTATCTATACACCCGTTGTATCCGTAGCACACTGTTGCTGGTGGGTATCGCCGTTACCGGGGTGGTCTGGCTGCTTGGGCTGATGCAACTGCTCGGGTACGACCTCGACCCGTACTCCATCCTGGTTCCCTTTCTGATCTTTTCCATCGGCCTGTCGCATGGCACTCAGAAGATGAACGGTATTCTTCAGGACATCGGGCGTGGCACTCACAAGTATGTGGCGGCACGTTATACCTTCAGACGCCTGTTCCTGACCGGGCTGACAGCCTTGCTGACCAACGTGGTTGGTTTTGCGGTGCTGGCAATCATCGATATTCCAGTGATTCGAGATCTGGCGCTGACGACCAGTATCGGTGTGAGCGTCCTGATTTTCACCAAGCTCATTCTGATACCGGTGGCCCTGTCCTATATCGGTGTCAGCAAGAAAGCAGCTAGGATAGCCGTTGAGAAAGACAAGGCCGAGCAGCAGAACAAGAGCTGGCAGGGCCTGATATGGAAGGGACTGGACCGCTTCACCCAGCGTAAATGGGCAACGATTGCAGTGGTTACTTCCGTGCTGATAACCGCCGTCAGCACCGTGGTAATGTTCGATCTGAAGATCGGTGACCTCGATCCAGGCGCGCCTGAACTGCGTCCCGATTCGCGGTACAACCTGGACAATGCTTTCATCACCTCGAATTACGGCCTGTCCAGCGACCAGTTTGCGGTGATCATGAAAACCGACGTCGACGGCTGCCGTTTCTATGGTCCGCTGCAGACGATGGACCAGTTGGCCTGGCAACTGCGCCAGACAGAGGGTGTGCAGACCACCAGTTCCCTGGCGGATTCGGTGCGCTTCATGACGTCGGGCATGGCCGAGGGCAGCGGAAAATGGCTGACGATCAGCCGTGATCAGGCGATCACCAATGCCTCGGTCGATGCGGCGATGATTTCCTCCCCCGGCATCACCAACCAGAATTGTTCCGTGACGCCGCTGATCGCCTACCTGACCGATCGCAAGGCCGACACGCTTACTCGTGTGCTGGATGTGGTGGAAGAGTTTGCCGAGCAATACAACACTGGCCCGAATGCCGAGCAGCCAGTGGAGTTTCTGCTGGCAGCAGGTAACGCCGGCATCGAGGCGGCAACCAATATCGAAGTACGCAAGGGCATCATCATCATGTACTTCGCGGTATATGGCGCAACGGCATTGCTCTGCCTCATTACCTTCCGCAGCATACGCGCCACCCTGATTGCACTTATTCCGTTGATCATGACCACCATTATCAGCAAGGCGCTGATGGTCTGGCTGGGTATTGGATTGAAAGTGGCGACCCTGCCGGTCATGGCGGTAGGTGTTGGCGTCGGGGTTGACTATGCGCTCTATCTGCTCAGCGTTCAGCTTGCCGTGCAGGCGCGCGGCGAATCGCTGGCCGTGGCCTATCGTCGCTCGCTTGATTTCACCGGAAAGGTCGTCGCGTTGATTGGCCTGACCATGGCTGCCGGCGTCATCACCTGGGCCTGGTCACCGATCAAGTTCCAGGCGGATATGGGCATTCTGCTTACCTTCATGTTCCTGTGGAACATGCTCGGCGCCTTGATCCTGATTCCGGCACTGTCACATTTCCTGCTCAAGGAGACCGGGGGCAAGGTGCATGCCAACAAAGACGATGGAGTCGACTCTCCGGCCTTGATCAGCGATTCGGCCGCCGCCGCGTCGAACCGATACAGGAAAGAGGAACTGACCAGCACCCATTGAAGCGCCACCGGTATGCGGTGACGCTGACCAACCACAACGCAATAGTGCATTTGCTCCCCTGCAAGAAATGGAGAAAACGATGTTTGAACTGCTGATGAGCGCCGACATGATGGTGCCGGATCCAGACGGTATGACCGAGCTGCTGGTGGACAAGCTGGGCATATACAAGCACGAGCGCTGGCGTCAGGCTTTTGATGACCATCCCTATATCGCCCACTTTCTGCGCGTGCACAAGTCCCTGGCCGTATCTCCGACCCGGGTAGAGCCGCAATGGCACCTGGATCGCCCCAATCCTGGCGATCCGATGTTTCATGATTTCCTTGAGAGTCTCAAGGAGTACCAGGGACGTCATCGGCCCATGCTCACGCATTCAATCGTTCTGGCCCTGAGTGGAGACAAATTCGATGCGTTGGTTGGCAAGTTGATGCGTCGGCGCCTGCCTTTCCGGATGGCCCAGCGCACGCCGGATATGCCGTTTGACCGGCTATGGCTGGGTGCAACGCCGGAAAAGCCCGTCTACGATCCAGTGGTCGATGGTGGCTTGTGCATCGAAATCATGCCGATGGAGCCTCTGCAGATGCCAAGCGAGACCTTCGCGGTACCGGCTCCGCAGCCTCGTGATTCCAAGCCGGGTGACATGGTACGGGTATCGGCCCGGGGCTACCTGGTGCGTGACCTGAATGAAACCTTGCGGCGCTGTTCGGCCAATCTTGACTGGGAGCCCAGTGGCCCGGTGGAACTGATAGAGAGCGAAGGCTATCGCCGTGCCCGCATGGGCTTTACGCTGGCCAACAGCGCTACGCTGGACATCATCGAGGCAACACGCTGGAACAGTGACGCTGGCCTGTATCTCAACAGCTGGGGACCCGGACCCTACTACATCCGTATTGCCGTGAATGACTTGGCGGCCAAGGCTGAAGACCTGCGTGCCCGCGGTACCAACTTCAGTTGGATAGCATCCAGCGACGCGGTAGGCGGCAAGGCGTTGATCAGGGTCGACCCATCCGAGCTCAATGGCCAGTTGTTCGAGTTCGAGGAGTGCTGAGATGAGTACCGAGGAAACCTTGCCGGAAGTCATCAATGATGCGGTGCAGGTGTATTGCGATGGGGCTGTGGGTTGGGTGGTGCTTACCCGCCCAGGCCAGATCAACGCCATCAACGATGCAATTCGTGTTGGCGTCCCACTGGCACTTGAAAGATTGGAGTTGAATAACGACATCCGCGCCATCGTGATCCGCGGTGACGGGGAGCGCGGATTCTGTGCGGGCGCGGATATCAAGGAGCGACGAGGAGTCGAAACCTCCTTGCAGGTTCGCAAACGCATGGAGAGCGCGCGCTGGATCGAGTCCCTTGATTCAGTCACCAAGCCGGTGATTGTCGCCATACACGGTTATTGTATGGGTGGAGGTCTGGAGTTGGCCCTGGCTTGCGATATCCGCTTTGCGTCACCGAATGCTGTTCTGGCGCTGCCTGAAACCGGTCTGGGCCTGATCCCCGGCGGCGGCGGCACACAACGTTTGAGCCGTGTGGTTGCGCCGGGATACGCGCTGGATCTACTGCTCAGTGGTGACCGTGTAAATGCCGAGAGGGCCAGGGAAATAGGCCTGGTGACCCGCGTTGCGGCGAGTATCGACAGCTTGCTGGAGGAAGTGTCGGCACTGGCACACCAGCTTGCCGGCAAGCCGCCCACCGCGTCGGCCTTCGTCAAGAAAGCTGCTCGTGCGGCACTCGAAATGGATCTGAAAAGCGGCCTGGGGCTCGAACTGGACCTGTTTTCACTGTTGGCTACCACCAAGGATGCCAAGGAGGCCGCCTTGGCTTTCAGTGAGCGTCGCGCCCCCCGCTTCACCGGTGAGTAATCTGGCAGATTGAAACAACAAAAAAGAGGGTGGAAGATGACAACGCAGAAGCTCAAGGATCGTGTTGCGATCATTACTGGATCAGGTGGTGGGCTAGGCGCTGAATGCGCCCGGGTGCTAGCTGAGCATGGCGCCAATATCGTGATTGTCGATATCAATGAACAGGCAGCGAGCAGCGTGGCGGCTGAAATCGAAGCTGGCGGCGTCCAGGCGCTGGCCATCCGTACCGATGTGTCATCGGAAGAGGACGTCAAGGCGATGGTCGCTCAGGTCATGGCGCGCTTTGGCCGGATTGACGTATTGCACAATAATGCCGCGGTACTGGACGTTGACCAGCGCCAGCGTGATCGAGATATCTGCAATCTCGACATGGACGCCTGGGATCGGGCCATAGCGGTGAATCTGCGGGGTGCGGTGCTGTGCTCCAAGCACGTCATTCCGGTCATGCTCAAGCAGGGCAAGGGCTCGGTGATTTTCGCCACCTCCGGTCTGGGCGCCCAGGGCGATCTATCGCTGACCGGCTACGCCACGTCCAAGGCGGCTTTGAACATGCTGCCGAAGCTGGTGGCGGCGCAGTATGGCAAGCAGGGCGTGCGTGGCAATGCGGTGCAGATCGGCCTGGCGCCGGCTGAAAACGCGCATGCATCGATGCCCTCCGAGCTACTCGATATTCTGCGCGACAATCACCTTACGCCGGAGCTGGGCACGCCGCGCCAGATTGCTGATGTGGTGGCTTTTCTGGCCAGTGACGAGTCGTCCTTCGTGACCGGTACCACCCTGGTGGCGGACGGTGGCTTCGGCAGCCATACGCCGTCACTGGTGGCCATGCGGGCCTTCTTCGAACAGTCGGGGAGGGGTGGCATGTAGTTGTGATTGCCTGGCGAGCAGACAGCCAGCTCGCCAGGCAATCACTGTGTGGTTCAAGCTCGGTGCATGATGCTCGCCAGAATGAAGTTGGTCGAGTGCTCGCGCCAGATGCGCATGCCTTCCTCTGAACGGGTATCGAAGCCGACCAGCGCGGACATGGTGTAGTGATTGGTAAAGCCGCCTGACATCAGCAGGGAGGCGCTTGCCAAGAACAGCCGGGCATCTATGCCGGGTTTGAACACGCCCGCATCGATACCCCGATCGAGCAGGGCGGAAAACTTGGCAACCAGTGCCGGGGATTGACTGGTAAAACTGCTTGGCCTGCTCTCCTGGTCTTCATGGTAGCGGATGCCTTCAAGGGCCAGGGCGCCGAGCAGAGGGTCTTGCATATATTGGTCAAAACAGCAGTGCAGCAGTTTGCGCAGAGCATCGGTAGGAGCCAGTCCGTCGATTTCCAGCGCAATCAGCTCGTTCATGATCAGTTGTGACGCATCATCGAGAACGGTGGAGAACAGCAACTCTTTCGAGCCGTAGTAGTGATAGACCAACTGCTTGGTGACGCCGGCTTCCCGGGCGATATCTTCCACCCGTGCGCCGGCCAGGCCTTTCAGGGCAAAGTTTTCCCGTGCGGCGGCCAGCAAACGGTTCAGTGTGTCGCGTTTATTCGGTTCCGGACGGGCTGACGGGGTATTCATATGGTTGTTCCGTCTTCTGATCTTGTTCTGGTGGTGCAACGGTTATCTGTTGCGTACAGCATAAAGTATTGCGCCGTCGCTGTAAGGGGCATGCGTCCATTGACCTGGGCATTTTTCAATCGGTTACCTGGCATGCATACCGCGCGTCTGGGCCAGCAGTGGGGGTGCATAGTGGATACAGGTATTACCGGACGCAAGGCGATCGTATGCGCCTCATCACGGGGCCTGGGCAAGGCTTGTGCGCTGGCATTGGCGAATGAGGGATGCGAGGTCGTGATCAACGGCCGCCATGCCGATACCCTAAGCGAGGTCGCCGAGGCGGTCTATCAGGCGACGGGCCTGCGTCCGGTTCAGGTAGTTGCCGACCTCAACAGCCATGTTGGTCGTGAGGCGTTGCTGGCGGCGTGCCCGGAGCCGGATATCCTGATCACCAATAATGGCGGGCCGGCGCCAGGGCGCCTTCAGGACTGGGATCTTGAGTGTTGGCAGAAAGCACTGGAAGCCAACATGCTGTCCGCCGTGTTGTTGATTCAGCAGGTAGTCGAGGGCATGCGAGCACGAGGCTTTGGCAGGATAGTGAATATCACCTCAGCAATGGTCAAGTCGCCACGGTTGCCCATGGGGCTGTCAACCGCGGCCCGAGCGGGGCTGACCGCCTTCTCCAAGGCGCTGTCGGTGGAGGTGATACGCGACAACGTGACGATCAACAATGTGTTGCCAGAACGGATAGCGACCGACCGTCTGGCCTATATGACCGGGGAACTGGCCAGGCACAAGGGAATCAGCCTGGATGAGGCGCGTGCGGAAATGCTCAAACCGGTTCCGGCGCGACGCTTTGGTACGCCGGAGGAGTTTGCCGCTGCCTGCACCTTTCTGTGTTCGGTCCAGGCCGGTTATATCACTGGCCAGAATCTTCAGTTGGATGGCGGCGCCTACACGGGTTTGATCTAGAGTTTGCTCCGCTCTTTCCAGTCCGGCGGTGGTTGTTCAGCGGGTGCGAAGTCCAGCTCGACCTCGACGTCGTTCGGGTCCCTGAAAAAAACCTGCCATGTCCGTATCTCGCCAGGCGCCCGGATGATCCGATAACGAATGGCGTGCTGATCGAGTTTGTCCAGGGTGGAAGAAAGCCCCTCGGCGGCAAAGGCCATGTGGTCGAGTACGCCACGGCGCGGATTCGGCATCTTGGCGACGAGGATGACATGCAGTACGGGGTGACCTTTCGAATAAAGCCATAACCCGTCTACCGGAAATGGAGGCCTGGGCCCCAGCTCCAACCCGAGCAAATCGACATAGAACTGTCTGGTGTGCTCAAGCTGATCAGTGACGATGGTGAAGTGGTCCATTCGAAGAATCATGGTCTTTCTCGGGTGGAAGAGGGGGAACGGACACCCATTAAAGTCGAGACGATCAATGGCGGGCAAGAGCAAAATATCTGTTTCAGGTATTGGCTTTTTGAATAGCTGATAAAGGTATTTATCGATTGCCATGCAATTGGCGGTAGGTATGCTGGGGTTATGAAAACTCAGTGCCAACAATAATAATCACTGAAGGTCAGAGCCATGTATTCAGTCAATTATCTTGAGTACGATCCCTCCAGTGCCGGTGAGTTTTTGACCGAGTCCCGGCTGGTGGACGAGGGGTTCGATATACGTATTGAAAACGCTCACTGGTCGAATGCCGGTACCGCCGTGATCCAGCCTGAAAGCAGCTGCCTGTTGCGCCTGGCTTTACCCTCTGCGACCAGATGCCGGACGAACTTTTCGGATAATCGGGGGCGCTTTTCCGGTCGGGATGGTGACTTCAAGCCCCTGGGGCAGGTGCTTTTCCTTCCGCGCGATACGGAGTTTCAGTTCTGCCATGGCGTATCAGAATACAAGGCCATGATTTGTCTGTTCGATCCAGCAGCTCTTGGCCCGCTGGTTGGGCTTCAATGGGACTGGGATGGTTGCCTGAACGACAGCATGCTCAACCTGCAAAGCGGTTATCTTCAGGCCTCCCTGCAACGTCTGGCGCAGGAGGTCGCTACACCGGGTTTTGCCAGTGAACTGCATACCGAGTGTCTGTTGACCGCCATCGCGCTGGACCTGCACAGACAGTTCCTGAAGCCAGCCGTTTCCCTTGCCGCTGCTGGCAAGTTGAGCCCGCAGCAGCTGAGGCTGTTGCGTGAGATGTTGGAGGAGGGCGCTGAGGGAGGTAACTCGCTGAAGCAACTGGCGGATGCCTGCGATATGCCGGTAAGGCGACTGTCCGAACAGTTCAAGAACACCACCGGGCTGACACTGCGCCAGTATGCGGCGCAGGCCCGTATACGCAAGGCAAAGTCGCTGCTGCTGAATCGCCATATGCTGATAAAGCAGGTGTCATATCAAACCGGCTTTCTGAATCCGGCCTCTTTCACAGCGGCGTTCCGTAAAGAGGTTGGCATGACACCCGAAGCGTTTCGCCAGCGGATGTCCCGGTAGGATCTGGCGACATTTTTTTAAGCAACGCGACTTGCGAAGAAACGGCAACAGACCCTAGAAGGCTAAAGATGAACGACACCCCCTGCAGTAAGGAAGGACCCGCTCCTTCGCGGCTCGTTTCGCACCACGGATCAAGGTCAATGACATCGCCCCGGCCCTGATCATGTTCAACGACGACGACAGCCCCGACTATCGGGAACAAGCACTGGCCAAATCGGCCCTGGGTATCGAGCCTGGGCCGGAAGTGGTCTACCAGTCCATTCGCTACCTGATGGACAACCCTTACGTCACAGATACCTGCCTTGAGCTGAACGGCGGCAGGCACCTCAAATAATCAGCACGGAATTTCCGCCATGAGCCTTGAAAAACTGACCCAGAATTATCACGACATCCTCTCCAATCTTGGCGAGGACCCAGACCGTGGTGGCCTCAAAGACACCCCCAAACGGGCAGCCAAGGCCATGCAGTTCCTGTGTCGCGGCTATGACCAGTCACTGGAAGAAATCGTCAACGGCGCGCTGTTCGAGTCGGACAACGATGAAATGGTGATCGTCAAGGACATCGAGCTGTACTCGCTGTGTGAGCATCACATGCTGCCCTTTATCGGCAAGGCCCACGTCGCCTATATTCCGACCGGCAAGGTCATCGGCCTGTCCAAGGTTGCCCGCATCGTCGACATGTTCGCCCGGCGCCTGCAAATCCAGGAGAACCTGACCCGGCAGATCGCAGAAGCCCTGCAGTCGGTTACCGAGGCGCACGGCGTTGCGGTCGTGATCGAAGCCAAGCATATGTGCATGATGATGCGCGGCGTCGAGAAGCAGAACTCATCGATGTACACCTCTGTCATGCTTGGCGCCTTCCGCGAATCGGTCAACTCCCGCCAGGAGTTCCTGCAACTGATTACTCGAGGCCAGTAAGTGATGCAGCAGATTACTCCCGGCCTAGCCAGAATCCGGATCAAGAACCTGCACCTGCGTACCTATATCGGTATCAATCAAGAGGAAATCCTCAACCGCCAGGACGTAGTGATCAATGGGCTATGGCGAAGGTGCAACGGACCCTAGCCAAATTCGGCAGGACAGACAGTGCGCCGCGGTATTATGGGCATGCGGGTACGGCCTCCCGTCGCCATACCGGATAGCTGCCAAGGGTCAGCAACAGTAGAGGCCCGACGATGAAGCAGACGGTGCTGAAGCTCAGCAGGCCCGAGTAGTCGCCAGTCATGCTGTAAAGCGCACCGAACAGCAGCGGGGCGGCGGCCGCACCAGCGGTAATCAGGCCCAGGTGAACACCGAACAGCCGACCATAGTCGCGCATGCCGAAATAGCGGGCAATGAGATAGGCTGCAATGTCGAATTCTGCGCCGGCTCCCACTCCGACCAGGAGCGTTGCCAGAATGTAAAGTCCAGTGCTATTGGTGGTCATGGCGAAGATCAGACAGGCAAGTGCCGGCATCATCAGGGCTATGGCAGCCACCCCTGGGGCCCACAGACGATCGATCAGATAACCCACCACCAGCCTGCCGAGTATCAGTGATACGCCGAAGGCGCTGAAAATCTGCCCTGCTTCCACCGCGCTCAATCCCCTGTCCTGCAACAATGGAATGATATTGGTGACCAAACCAACCACACAGGCCACCACCAGGGTCATCGACAGATTGCATACCCAGAAACGCCACGAGCGCAATGCCTTCTTGAGCAGCATGCCGCCTGTTTCCGGCTGGGGTGGCGCTGGTTCCGCGGCTGTCGTACTGGCTCTGGGCCGGGTAGGCATGAGCCAGCGCAATGCCAGTGGCAAGGCGACGAGAACCGGCAGCAGAGCCAGGGCAATGAAGCCGGCTTGCCAGTTCCACAGGGTCACTGACCAGGTGATCAGCAGCGGCAGGAGTGCGGCGGCAAGGCCTGACCCGCTGAGAATGATGGCCAGCGCCAGCCCGCGGTTTTCCACGAACCACAGATTGACCAGATGTGACCAGGTGATTTGCAACGTTCCCAGCCCAGCCAGAGGGACTAGAAAGTAACCCAGGTACAGGCTCCAGATCGAATGCTGGATCTGGGTCAGCAGTAGCAGGCTGACCGAGAGAGCGAGTAGCGACAGGATGGTCACAACCCGCAAACCGAATTTCAGGTTGAGCCAGCCGGCAAGCTGGGCGGCGACAATGGTGCCCAGCGACAGGGCTGTGATGGCCGCCTGCAACTCACTGCGCCCCCAGCCCATGGCCTGCTCCAGG
Organism: Gammaproteobacteria bacterium; assembly: GCA_023475025.1. Classification (GTDB taxonomy): domain Bacteria; phylum Pseudomonadota; class Gammaproteobacteria; order Pseudomonadales; family Pseudomonadaceae; genus Halopseudomonas. Next base: position 125,080 of record JAMCWB010000030.1, on the reverse strand, counting down.
GGAATCATCATGGCACTGAAGCTGTACAGCAGCAGTGAGCTGGAGCTGGTGGCTACGCCCACGGTAGCAAGGATCAGTATCTTCCAGCCAAACTTGAATTCCCTGGTGTCGAAGTTTTTCATGCTCACAGTCCGTGCAAGGTAAGTTGGAAATAGCGCAGCGTGGCCATCAGTCATTCACCGATGAAAACCGCCGCTTCGGCACTTTTGCTGACCACATGCTCACGCCTGCGGTGACCGGGCGAAGGTTCATCATCATTTCGTCTGACGAGATCGTCTGGGTGTACCAGCGTCGGGCCGTTGGGCAGTTCCTGCAGCGCCAGGCGGGCAATATCATCGGCCTGTGGCAACTGCATCGTCATGGCGTTGGGGATATTCAGCCGCTGCATGGTCTGCCGCATCATCGGCGTATCCACCGTGCTGATCAGCAGGTTGAGAACGTCCACTCCCTGGTCCTTCCATTCGGCCCAGAGTGATTCACCCAGGTTGAGGGAGAAGGCTTTGGTTGCCGAGTACATGCCGAGCTTGCGTACACCGCCCAGCGCCGCATGCGAGCCGACCAGGATCAGGCCGCCTCGGCGGCGCGCCAGCATCTGGCCGCCATAGGCATGGCTGGCCTCCAGCACCGTCTGGGCATTCAGTCGCAGCAGGCTTTTCCAGCGCTCGGCGTCGGTGTTGAGAAACTGGCTGATGAACGGGTCGCCGCCAGCGTTGTAGATGAGCAGACCCACCTGGCGAGTGCCGGTGGCTGCCAGCAGTCGGGACGTGGCGTCCGCTGCAGAGAGATCCTGGCTGATGGTCAGGACCTCCACGCCATAACGGCTTTCTAGCTGCTGTTTCAGTGATTGCAGGGCACTCTGGTTCCTTGCGACCAGAATGCAGTTCAGCCCCCGTGTGGCGACCTGTTGCGCAAAGGCGGCGCCCACTCCGTGGGACGCTCCGGCGATCAATGCCCAGGGGCCGTAGCGGTTGGGGAAGGATGTATCGGCTTGACGGGTGGTTATGTCGATAGTCATTTCAACTCCGGCAGGTCGATATGGCTGGCCGATGCACCTATGGCTGTGCTACCGAACACCTGCACCCGCCGCTCTATTTGCGAGGCGAACAGTTGCAGCAGCGCCAGGTCGTGTTCGGCGCCGGCGTTGATGACGAAGTGCTCCAGTGCGGCGTCCAGCTCTTCTATGGTTTCGACGTGCCTGCCCAGCAGCGCCGAGGCTTCGTGTATATCCTGTGCTTGCAGTGCAATTGTCATGGCATCGGCCTTGCCCAGGTATTCGACGATCTTGCGCACGGCGTTCAGCTTGGTTCGCTGAAATGGATCGGCGACGTCCACCTGCTCTACCGCATCGCTCAACATGTTGAGCAGTTCGCTGTTCGGCCCGATGATTTCGATAGGGATGACCGGGGTTTCGATGGTGACGCCCATCGATTCCGCCAGGGCATGTACTACTACGCGGCGCAGGGCGATGTCGAACTCGATATAGGTATCGTGCGGATCTCCTGGTTGTGGTGTGGCGACTGTCGAGGAGAACTGCATGGTGCTGACGGTAGAGAATAGGGCGGTATGAAAGCGCACGACATCCGGTTCGGGTGGTTCACCACTGATTTGCTGGTAGTAGCGGTAAAGTTCGCTGAATGGGCAGCCGAGGGGTTCATAGTTGTCGCGCATCCGGGCAGACGCCAGATCGGCCAGCGGATCGCCAATCATGGCGAACTCGAAATCATAGAGGGCGTTCAGCTTGCCATTTTCGAACAGGTACTGGCCGGAATCATACTGCACCAGGCTGGCCCGGGTGCGGTGCTGCGGGACATTCCTGCGTAGCCAGTTCAGGGCGAACTCGATCAGCGGTTGCGGGCGGGTCTTGTTCCGGGCATAGAGCGGATAATAGGCATTCAGGCCGGCCAGCGCGATAGCTTCGGCACCTTTTGGGAGGTCGATGCCCTTGGCTACGAATCCTTCCAAGGGTAGTTTGTGCATGGTCGCCATGGCTTCAACGTATTGTCTGGCTAGGCTAAGGCGCTCTGCGTCGTCCCTGGCTTGCGATACATCCCGCGTGCCTGGCACGGCCTCCATCACGATCGCTTGAGGATCTTCGCAGAAGCCGTATATGCGCGGGGCAGGAACACCCTGTTGACCAATCAACGACAGAATATCCGCCTCGCGGCGCAGGTCCGGAAAGGGGCTGACGTCACCGCCGCGCTCACCACGAATATGCAGTTTGATGATCTTGTCACCCTGTTGCAGATCGATATTCCAGGCTGGGCGCCAGCGCGGCAGGCGTTCAATGCTGATGACTATGCCTTCGAGCAACTGCTCTACGAATCGGCATATTTTCTGCTCGCTCACTGCATTGGCATTATCTTGTACGGCCATGTTCATTCATTGCTCCGAAATATACTTCTACGAGTCCGGCTCCGGCGGGAATCTCGTCATGTATGGAAGGGGGATACTCAGACGTCAGGGACATGCATTCCTGGCCCACCCACCTGGTCCAGGGAAACGCCCTTTTTCCTGGCCAGATCGGCGGTGTCGAGGTACTCGCGCCAGGCGCGGATCAAACCGTCATCGTTCAACTCGTACACGGCTACCATGGAATGCGGCATGGGCTTGCCGCTGGACACTGCATAGTCATCGCGCTCGGTCATCACCACGTTGTCCGAGGACACGATGTTGCGGATTACGCAGTGGTTATGGGTGACGTAGCTCATTTGCCGGCTGATTTCATCGCGCAATGCCTGGCGACCGCGAATGACCGGTCCGCCGGGTACCCAGAGCTGCCACACGGCATCCTCGGTCATCATGTTCAGAATGGTTTCAAGTTGCGGCCGAGAAGTGGCTGTGCCATCGCCCCATGCCGCGCAGAATTCCCTGATGATCTTTTCCTGTCGTATACCCATTTTCGAATCTCGCATCGAGTCAGTAGAAGGTGGTGTCGTGTCCCGGTCAGAGATAAGCCCTGACTACGGGCACCATGGGGGTGGTGCAACTCATACCGCCGTCGACTCGCATCAACGCACCATTGACGTAGCGTGACTCGTCCGATGCGAGAAATACCGCCATGTTGGCGATGTCTTCCGGCTCCCCCAGTTGGGGAACGTTCTGAATGTCGAGAAACGCCTGGACCATCTTGTCGTTGGCCCAGCCTTCGAGGGCTGCCGTGCGGATAACTCCAGGCAGAATCGCATTGCAGCGAACGCCGCGTTTGCCGAAAGTGGCGGCAATGCTTTGTACGTACCAGTTGAGCGCCGCCTTGGAGGCGCCGTAGCTGAACTGCGCCACCTCACCGGCGATGGAGCTGGTGGATGAGGTGAAAATGATCGAGCCGTGGGACTGTTCGAGCATATGCGGCAGTGCGTGTTTGCAGGCCAGCACGCCGCCCAGTACGTTGACGCGCATGTTGGCGTGGAACAGCTCTTCATTGAAGTTGATGAAATCGACATCCCGTGCTGTTTCAGGGTTTTTGTTGACCGCGTTGTTGAACAGCACATCGAGGCGCCCATAAGCCTCGATGGTGCTGTCGATCATCCGTTTGATATCCGCTTCCTGGCCAACATCCACCTTTAGGGCAATGGCATGTCCGCCGGCTTCCTTGATGCTGTGGGCGACCCGATCTGCCGCGTCAGGATACAGATCGGTCACCACCACTTTTGCGCCCTGTGCGGCGAAGGTGTGGGCGCTGGCACGTCCGATACCGCTGCCGGCGCCGGTAATGATTGCTACTTTTTCAATGAGTCGCTTCATGGCGGCAAACTCCCAGGTGCAGGCAAGGTCAGCGGCGTTGGCCGGCGGCGATGGTTTGCGGGTTGGCTTCGCGTTCAGTGATCGGAGCCGTGCGATAGCGGGTCGGGCCGTTGCCGAACATGCCGTACTGATTGCGGGTAAAGTCATACAGGGAATAGGAGTCCTGCAGCGGGTTGTCTGGCGCACCGTATGCCTGGATATTGTATTGAGCTCCCGAGCGGAACATCTCGCCGCTGTTGTCCCAGGCGTCATACAGGGCGGCGCCGAAGGTGTCTTCGTCGATATAGTAGCGACGTGATTTCTGCGCATGGCGTACCCCCTCCTTGCGCTCCGCCGACACTACCCATACGCGATGCAGTTCCCAGCGTTCACAGGCGGGGTTGATATGCTGCGGCATCAGCTTGGTATCCATGTCGCAACCCCATTTCAACTCGTAGTTGCTGTAGGGAATGAACATTTCCCGCTTGCCTTCCAGGGTCCAGTCGAAGCGGTCCATCTTGCCGGAGAAGAGGAATATCTCGTCGTAGAAGGCGACACTGCCGAATGCCGAGTTGGGCGTGTCGTAGGAGAACTCCGGGGCCTGGCGCACGCGTCTTTGCCCGGTCGAATAGCTCCAGGCGTAGCGGTCCTGTTTGACCGGATCAAGGTAGTCCCAGTAGCCGGAGGCTTCCCCCGCCTTGCGCGCCGGGGCGACGGTACGTGACCAGATGCGCGAGGCCATTCTCGGGTCGCGCCCTTGCACGCCGATCTGATAGAAGGGCTTTTCGCCGCTGGAGCGGTTGGTGTTGGTCAGTGTGACGCGACCCTGGTTGACCACATAGGCGCTGTGGTTCCAGTCCCAGCCATTGACCCCCTGGTAGTTGAGCAGATAGTTCCACATCACTTCCTGACCGCTGGTTGGAAGCGGAAAGGGCAGGCCTCCTCGACAGGCTTCGCTGATCGACAGTCCGTCGTTCAGCGATTGGCACTCGGGGTCCTTGGCGTTTCGCTCGGTCGCCGCGAGGAAGTCTTCCGGGAAGGAGGCGGTGCGATGGGTAGGGTAGATATCCATGTAGTAGGTATCTGGATACTGTTTCAGCAGTCGCATTTGTCCGGATGACAGCTGGTCGGAAAACTCATCGGCATTCTCGGCGGTGATACGGAACAAGGGGGCTTCATCGGCAAACGGGTTCGGCCAGAAACCATCGCCAGGTTGCAGTTCGGCGCCGACCTGTAGGCCGCCAGTGTATTCAGGGATGGTTCCGGCTTCATTCGCCGCCGCTTGTGCGCCAAAGCGGGTAAGCGCCTGTCCCAGGTCATCGGCTGTCCAGGTTTCGGTGGCCGTGACGGGAGCAGCAATGATTGCCAGCAAGGAGCTGAGCGCAATGTGATTCATGTTCATGGGGTACTCCGGTTTATTGTTGTGCTTGTTCTGATCAGGCAGCGTGCCGGCCTAGAATGCGCTGTTGAGCGTCAGGGAAATCCAGTTGCGGTCGGACAGGCCAATGGCGCCGCTTCCACCCACCACGGTCTTGCCAACACCAGGGATGTCGCGAGTGATGGTTTTGGACCCGTAGCCAATGTAGGCCAGGCTGATTTCATGGCGCTCATCGAGGGTGCCCTTGATACCCACCTTGAAGTTGTAGTCGCCCTGGTTGCCACCGCCGGTGGCGGCATTTCCGGATAGGCCGTAGTTGAAACTCATGGGGGCCGACAGGTTCCAGCCGGGGAACACGCTCAACCATTGCGGCGTGAAGTTGACGGCGATCCCGGTATAGTTGCGGGTGGCGCAGCCCCAGTCCTTGTTCTGTCCATCACAGCCGCCGTAGCCTTCACCACGAAACAGGTTCTCGTTCCTGGTCACCTTGTCCAGGCGGCTGTAGGCTATTTCGGTAATCAGTGTGCCGGTGTCATACAACGGCGTGGTAGGCAGAAGCCACAGGCCATTGGCGACCATGTGCCAGGTATTGCCGCGAGCACCCTGGGCATCGGCGAGGTCGAAGCGGCTGGAGATGAGCGAAGCATTTTCCCGATAGGACAGGTCGACCCCGACCGAAGCGCCACCCAGCACCGGGCCTGCGGACCAGCTCAGGCCATAGAGCTTTACATCCTCGGCATAGACGTAACGTGCGAAATCGGGCCCGGTTTGCAGGCCCCAGGGCGAGTAATCATCGAACTCGCGATAGAATGCGCTGATATCCGAGTGCAGAAAGTCCAGGCTGTAGCGGGCCATCACCCCCCAGTTGCCACGGTTGTCCGGCTCCAGCGGGTCAATGATGGGAAAGGCGACGCCCGGCGCGACGGGGAGCTGGTGTGGCCCTTCGAGGGCGATGTCTGCCGAGGCGAGATAGGTTCCGCCTTCGGGCGCACGGGTGGAGTCCCATTCGAGGAAATACTGGGCGGCGAGGGAGAGCCGGTCGGTAACCTGTGCCTGCCCGGACAGTTGGGCGAGGGGCAGGAATATCTCGCGGGTTTCGGTACCGGGGTTTGTCTGGGCCTTGCGGCCATCCAGAGGCGCCTGCGCATAGGACACAGCATGACCGGCGATCAGCAGGCCGTTGCCCCAGTAGAGTGTATGTCGCCCCGCTCGCAGGCTGATGGGTGCATCCCCCAGGTAGAATCGGGTGAATACGAAGGCATCCAGCAGTTCGCCACTCAGACCGTGATGATAGCGTTCGGTGTGAGACGAATAGCCACCATCTCGATAGCTGGGCGTGCTGGGGCCGGCCGGAGCGCCTGGGTAGTAGACGTTGCCCGGGTTGGTCTTGATATCGGTGTTGGAGTAGGCGTGGTCATACCAGGCTGCTCCGCTGACCCGCAGGCCATGGTTTTGCCTGTAGACCAGTTCCAGTTCGCTCATCACATCCAGCCGGTTGGTGACGACGTCACCTCGATCGAACTTGTAGTTTGATTCGTCATAGGTGGCATTGTTGGCCAGGGCTTTGTCGCGGCCTTCGGCGCGGATACCCAGGTTGTAACGGATACTGTTGTCCCAGCGCACCATCAGGTCGGGATTGCCGGTATCGAATTCTGCGGCCTGGGTGGGGCTTGCGCAGGCAAGCAAGGCTGAAAGCCCCAGGGCCCGGTTTAGTGGGGTCAACTCTGGCTTGAACATTAAGCTTCTCCGTGGATGTTGTTTTTATTGTCTGACGCCTCTCAGTAAACGTGACTGACGTGGTACGAACAACGGCAATGCCTATCGCTGAAGTGCATGGACATATTGATAAAATGCCTATCGGCTGCATCGCAGTCGGCGTGGTGCTGTACCGGCTGTTGAAGGGGGAGTGACGAGTGGTTCGGCGCAGGAAACGGTATGCTGTCCCTGCCTTGCCGGTATGAAAGGCTGCGATAGGGAAGGGCGGTAGCGGCAGATGCTGTCAGTGTTCCCGCAACCATTCATCAATGGATTGCCAGACCGTCAGTCTGGATGACGCCAGGTTATGCATGTGCGCCGCCTGGTCAATACGCTTGAGTGCACGGCTGCTGGCTTTGGGGTAGAAGGTCGGTTCGCGCTGCATATCCGAACTGACATCGAGCTCGCCATACAGCAACAGAAGTGGGCAGCTGATCGCCGCCGCTTCCCTGACCACTATGCCTGGTGTGAGTGCGGCGAGTGCCAGCGTCACCGGGGTAAGGCTGGCGTTCTGATTGTCAACGGTGATCACGTCAGTTGGTACATCAGGCAGGTGAAACAGACTCTGGAGACTCTGCCTGTCAGTGGGTATGTAACCACCCTGAGCCAAGCTGGCCCGCAGATTGGCTGCATCGGTATCCCCCAGTTCCAGGGGCAGGTTGCTCCAACCAGCGACGATCAATCGCTCGAAACTCTGGAAGCGACCTTGCTGGTATACGCCGAGCATGCCACCCATGGAGTGGCCGAGACCGGAAATGCTCAATGTGCTGTGTGCCGACATATCCAGCCATTCACCATCGAGCAGTGCGGCGGCAGTCTGTCGGGTGGCAAAGTCGTTGGCGGCGGCAATCATGTCCAGACTGAGGTGTTTTTCCGGCTCGGGCCGGCTGCTGTTGCCCATGCCCAGATTGTCCAGAGCCAGTATCAGGTAATGCCGTTCGGTCATGAACCGGGCAAAGCTGTAGGAATGGTCCAGATAGGTTGGGTGATAGTACTGCCGGGAGCAACTGCCCCCATGCAGGCAGACCAGCAGGTTGACGGGCTGGCCGGGAGTGAAGGCTGTATCTGGAGCGAACAGCGAGCCTGTGAGCGTCGCAGGTGCAGAGCTGGGTGTGAGATGGCTGATGTCCCACGCCAGTTCAACGTGTCGCATGTGAAATCCCTCCTGAAAAAAGCTTCGGCTGCGCAGGCAGCCGAAGGGTTCGCGCACTATCCGGTCAGCGTTGTGATTCGCGCATGACGATTGCTTCGGGGTTCAGTTCCCGCTCTGTTCTGGCCGCGGTGAGTACGCGATAGCCACCGTCCATGCCGTCATTGATGACGCCATACATACCTTTGTTGAAGTCGTATATGGAGTGCTTGACGATATAGGGGATGTCATGGTCATAGAACTGAACGCCACCGAGCATCATCGAGCGATACAGTTGACCGTTCTGGTCCCAGGCATCGTAGAGTCCGGCACCATAGGTGTCTTCATCGAGGTAGTAGGTGCGCTTGCTGTAGACATGACGCATGCCGGGCTTGAGCGTGGCTTCGACCTCCCATACCCGGTGCAGCTCCCAGCGTTCACACTCTGGATTCACATGCGATTTCCTGAATTGGTCATCACAGTTGAAGTAGAACTTGTACGTGTTGTATGGAATCAGCATCTCTTTCCTGCCGACCAGTTTGAAGTCGAAGCGATCTTGCACGCCTGAGAACATGAAGAGTTCGTCAAACAGCTCCAGCCCGCCCATGCTGCCCACAGGGGTGTCGTAGTTGAACTCCGGCGCCAATTTGATCCGCCGTTGGCCAGGAGTGTAGCTCCAGGCGCGGCGGGGTTTTTCAGTAGGGTCGATGAAGTCCATCAGTCCGGTCAGTTCACCGGCCTTGCGGGCAGGTTGCTTGGTCAGCGAATAAACCCGGTAGAACATATCGGGCGCGCGTCCCTCGACATCGGTCTGGTAGTAAGGCCGCTCAACGAAGGTGGCCTGATTGGCGGACCGGGTGACGTTACCGTTGCGATCTACCACCCAGGTATTGGACGACGACGTGGTGGTACCGAATTTGCCGTCGTTGTAGCGCAGCAACAGGTTCCACATCAGCTCGTTGCCGGTTTTCGGAATGGGAAATGGCAAGCCACCACGGCAGTTGGGTTCCACCGCAAGGCCATCCTTGATGGTATGGCAGGTAGTGGCGTTGCGGATCGTCGCATCGAGGACTTCCTGCGGGTAGGCCGCGGTGCGGTGGGAAGGATAGACATCCATGTAGTATTCGGCATTTCTCTGCAGTACTTCCTTTTGTCCTGCGCTCAGCAGGTGGGCATGCTCGGCCATGTTCCCCGCAGTAATACGGTACAGCGGCTTTTCATCGGCGAAGGGGTCTTTCCAAAAGCCGGTGCCTGGTTGAAACCCCTCTGGCGCGGTACGTAACCCACCCTCATAGGCCGGAATGGTTCCGTCGGCATTGGCTGCCTGGATAGCGCCAAGTGGTGTCAGGATATTGCCCAGTTGCCGAGCCTCGTCGGGGCTGACAGCTGCGAAAGCGACAGCGGACATCCCGCCCAATAGCAAACCGAGAGCGATCTTCAGTTTCATGAAAAATCTCCGTTATGAGTGTTGTTGGAAGGAGTTTTTTGGGATTGACGCCCACCGTCGATGCGGGGAGCGAAGGGCGCTACCCGGCTACTACTTACGGTGGTAAAACGCTGGTGGGTTGTTACTTGAGGAGGCACCGACAGGTGCATCGGCCTTGACGGCCGTCCGGAATGATCCAGAGCTGTTTTCACTGTGTTGTCCTTTTATTTTTATTGTTCAACGGCCGCTGCCAAGACCCGCGCCCGAGCAACCGGAAAGGTTGTTCGAGCTGTTTGCACGGTGATGAAGTGATCACCTTGTCGAGGCTCAGCATGGCCTGAATGTACCCTAGCAGATCTTGTTTATTATTCCATATGCAGATTAAAATTCTACAATAAGAATTTATATGCTATGGTGAATTTACATCGTGAGGGCCAGTGTGCTGCCGAAGGGTGTGCATGAATCGTTTTACTCCGGGTAAAACGGATGCCCAGCGGCTGATGACTTTTATTGCTAGGGTGCTGGCTATTCCAGACAGGTTGGCCTGGCCGTGACGGGCAATAACCTGATACCGAAAAGCGGGCGGCAACGGCCTCTGCGTGTGGCATTGAAAAGAAGCCGTTGCCCGTACAACTCGTCATGGAGACAAGCTATGAATAAGAACAATGCAGATTTTGACGTGATCATCGTCGGTGGCGGCAGCAATGGCTTATCGGCAGGCTGTTATCTGGGGCTTGAGGGTAAAAAGGTGCTGGTGCTCGAGGCGCTGGACAAGGTCGGTGGTATGGCCTCTTCGGGCTATCTGATTCCTGAAGCACCGGAACATCTGGTCCATCCTTGTGCACTGGACATGATGTCCATGCGCGTGCATTCGCATGTGCCACAGGAGCTGGAACTGGAGCGGCACGGATTCAAGATGGTCGAGTTGGCCCCAGGCTATGTTTATCTGCATCCAGATGGCAGTTCGATCATTTTCTGGCGGGATCGGCTGAAGACGGCTGCTGAAATCCGACGTTACAGCGAGCGGGATGCCGAAGCCTTTCTCGAGTTCATGAATGTCATCGACATGTTCATGGACATTGCTCTGCCGATGATGCGGGTCGACCCCGCGAAGCTGAACCTGAGCGCCAAGCTGAAGGTCGTGGGGACGGCCTTGAAGAACCGCAAACTCAAACCTCAGCTGATGGCGTTGATGACCGGGTCAGCTCATCAGGCTGCCCGTGAGCGATTCGAGCACCCGGTAACCATCTCGGCCATGTGTGCCTTGACCGGGCTGGCCGGCGACATTACCGCTGATGGTGGTGGTATCTACTATGCGCTGCTCGGTTTCCTCCACCGTTTCGGTGTAGGGCGGGTCCTGGGCGGCATGCAGCAGTTGAGCAATGCAATGCGCTCCCGCCTCGAAGAGCTTGGCGGAGAGGTGCTGACATCGGCAACGGTTACTGAAATCATCGCCAGTCGAGGTCAGGTAAAAGGCGTCAGGCTGGCTGATGGGCGCGAATTCACTGCCCACGCGGTGATCGCCGGATGTCACCCCAAGGTGGCGTTGGAGATGGTAAGTCCGGGTGAAATCCCTTCATATCTGCTGACTCGTATTGCCATGGCCCCGGCCAATGCCAAGGGTTCCGGCCCGCTCAAGGTGGATCTGGCGTTGCGTGGACAGATTTCCGTACCACGCTTTGAAGCAGCCAGGGGGGATGGCATCGATCTGCGCAAGACCTGCCTGTTGATCGGTACCGAAGAGGCTGTATTGGAGAATTTCGCGGCCAGCGCCCGGGGCGAGGTGCCAAAACTGCCTTACATCACCATGGCGGCTCCCAGTGCGGTGGATCCGTCCCAGGCTCCCGCCGGTCAGGACGTGTTCTACGTCTACCCCCCTGTCATGCCGGTCCGTCCCAATGAGGGGTGGGATGCGCTCCGGGAGAGGGTGGCTGATCAAGTGATCGAGCAGATATCCGAGTATGTCGAGGGGGTAAAGGGGCAGGTTATCGGTCGCTGGATCGAGGCCGCACCCGACTTTACCGCCCGGCTGAACACGGTAAACGGCTGTGTGGTGCATATCGATACCACCACCATGCGCTCCAGCACCATGCGACCAGCCCATGGTTTGGGTGGTGATACCTTGCCGGTTGTCGGCTTGTATCTTGGCAGCGCCGGGAGCCACCCGGGTGGCGGGGTCAATGGCATGGCAGGTCGCCTGGCTGCCAAGCGTGTGACCCGCTATCTGGCCAAAACACCATGAACTGACAAGCCCGTCCACGCAATCTGTCAGTTTGCGTGGACGTCAGGATGAAGCGCGCCAGTAATCGGGGCGTGCCAGTGATCATAACAACAAGGCCTTTTGGTCATGAGGAGGAAATCTATGTCGCTTGAAGCTCAGGAACTCGATATTGAGGCCGCATATCATGCGGTATCCGACACCTATCTTGGCTCGGATGTGGATATTCATGCGCTTTGCCGTGACAAGCGCAATAACGAGCCGGTGATGCGAGGTGACTTTGTCGATACCTATCTCAAGGTACCGACCAATGCCGGCGCCAAAGCGGCAAAATGTGCGGTAACGTTGTTCAAGTACAAGGATGTGATGGCGGTGCTGCGCGATGCCGAAACCTTCACCAGCGGTTTCATTGCCGAAGGCCTTGGCGCCTTTTTCGATGGCCTGATCATTCTGGCCATGGATGGTGAGCAGCACCGTCGTACCCGTGCATTGCTGCAGCCGGTTTTCATGCCCGAAACGGTAAACAAGTGGCGGCCCGAGATCGATCGGGTAATTCGTGAGGAGTTTCTGCTGCCGATGGTCGCCGACAAGAAGGCCAACCTGATGGACTTCGGGCTGTACTTTCCGATCCGGGAAATGTACGCGCTGATGGGTTTTCCGAGTGATGATCCAGAAAAATTCAAGAAGTATGCGACTTGGGCGCTGGCGTTGGTCGCTGCCAACCAGATCGACCCGGAAAAGGCCAGAATTTATGGTCCCATTGCCGGCCAGGCAGTGAAAAGTCTTTACGACGCGATCAAGGAAGTGGTCATCAGCAAGCGTGCCGAGGGGGCCAAGGGAGATGACCTGATCAGCCGTCTGATCAATGCCGAATACGAAGGGCGTGCACTGGATGACCATGAAGTGACCACCTTCGTCCGCTCGCTGTTGCCGGCCGCGGGTGAAACCACCACCCGCACGTTCAGTTCCATCATGACGTTGCTACTGGAGCGCCCGGAATTGCTCGATAGGGTTCGCAATGATCGCAGCCTGGTCAGTAAGCTGATTGATGAAACCGTCCGTTACGAGCCGGTCGCCACCTTCAAGGTGCGCCAGGCGGCCAAGGATGTCGAGATCGGTGGGGTGACGGTGGCCAAGGGTGCGCTGGTTCAGTGCATGGTGATTTCCGCCAACCGGGATGAGGACGCCTTCGAGAACGCGGAGGCATTCGATATCGATCGCAAGGCTCGGCCCTCGTTCGGGTTCGGTTTTGGCCCACACATGTGCATCGGGCAATTTGTTGCCAAAGTGGAGCTCAATAGCGCCATCAACGGTATTTTGGACCTGCTCCCCAATGTTCGCCTGGACCCTGACATGCCTGCTCCGAAGATTGCCGGCGCGCAGTTGCGCGGGGCCAAAGCTATTCACGTCATCTGGGATTAATGTATTCGGGGCTGATCTGTAGCGCCAGGATCAAGTCAGATAAACAGGGGCCGGCGAAATATCCGGCTCCCAGGAGGTGATCACAATGAGCAATATTGACAGCAAGGCAATCGAAAACTTTCTACATGGACAGATTGAAAGCTGGAATTCCGGTGACCGGGAAAGTTTTTTCGAGCATTACCGGAAGATTTCTCCCAACGGGCTGGATATCGAGTATCTCGGCCGCCCGGTGGTGGACGGCTGGCCAGTGCTGGAAGGTATGTGGGCGCAGCAGAACAGCAAGTTTAGTGTCGAGGTCGAGCTATCGATCATCGCCGGCAACGAGGCTGCCTGCCACCATAGAAACGTCATGCGTGACGGCAGTGGGGTGATTGAAACCATCGAGTTGTACAAGTTCGAGGAAGGTAGAACCCTGGTGCGCTATTTTATCAAGCACTGATGGTTTGTCTGAAAGCCTGAACCCGCAGCATGTCTGCGGGTTTTTTGCTTCAGGACTTGGACGTCAAAGGCATCGGTCAGGACATCTCAGCCCGATAGAGACCAGAATGGTATGCGGGGGCCGAGCGCAGTGAGAGCAGCGTCAGGGCTGCGCCCACGGCGGCTACCAGGGCATAGAACACCACGGGATCGTAGTTGCCATGGAGTGAGTAAACATAGCCGAACAAGGCGGGTGACAAGCCCGCCACGATGGTCACCAATCCAAGATGCAAGCCAAAGATGCGTGCATAGTCGCGCATGCCAAAATAGCGAGCCATCAGAAAGGCGGCTATATCAAACTCGGCACCGGCGCTAAAACCAATGCAGATGATTGCGAACACCAGCAGCGCGGTTGCCTCAGGTCCTGTTGATAGCAGGACGGCGCAGCCGATAGCGGGGGTAAACAACGCAGCGGCGGACACCAGAATAGGGGGATAGTGATCCAGCAGATAGCCGACCAACAGGCGCCCGACAATAATGGAAGCTCCGAAAGCACTGAAGATCTGGCTGGCGGTGAGTGCTGGCACGCCTTTGTCCTGCAGGTAAGGCACCATGACCGTGACCATGGCGACGATAAGAGATACCGACAAAATGAGTGATATGTTGCAGAGTACGAAGACCCGCGATTTTCGAGCCTCTGCAAAGCGCATTCCCGCCGGGATTTTCACTCTCTCAGCCTCCTGATCCCGGGTTTTTACCGGGCTGGCTATTGGAACATGCAGCCAGAGCAGGGCCATGGGGAGCGTTATCATCAGTGGCATAAGGGCTAGGAGTACGAAGCCTGCCTGCCAACCGCCAAGCTGAATGCTCCAGGCAAGCAGGGGCGGCATGATGAGGGCTGCCACGCCGGTCCCGCTGAGGATGATAGCGAGCGCGAGTCCACGATTGCGTTCATACCAGAGGCTGATGAGCTGTGTCCAGGTAATGGCAATGGTGCCCGCGCAAATGAGTGGCATGGCAAAAAAGGCAAAATACAGCCATGTGATATTGCCGGTGAGTTGGGTCAGGGCCGCGTAGCAGGCAACCTGCAGCGCTATGGAAATGATGGCGACACGGCGCAGGCCAAAACGGGCGTACAGCCAGCCGAGAAGTTGCGATGCTACCGCGACCCCGGCGAAGAGAAAGGTAATGGACGCCTGCAGTTCACCGCGACTCCAGCCAAAAGCATCCTGAAGGGGTATTACCATGGTGCCAAAGCCATACAGCAGAGCGGCACTCATGCTGGTGCACACACCGAACAAACCGAGTATCAGAACCCGCCAGGCCAGACGAAATTCAGTGATATCCAGTCTGGCCGGATAACGCGAAGAGGGGGTGGACATCATGACTTCTCCTGCAGCACATGCACCTGAAAGCCAGGTGCAAGGTAAGTTGCTACTGCTCTTTGAGCATTTCTGCCACTTTAGGTAAAGCGACCATGGTTGCTCCGCCGTCAACCAGCAGAGAGGTACCAGTGATGTAACTTGCTTCGCTCGAGGTCAAGAACAGGACTGCCGCCGCGATATCGTCGGACTCCCCCAGACGAGGCACGGGAAAGTGCCTGGCCAACTGATGAGGCAGCTTATCCCCCAGCGTACTCAGCATGTGATCCGTCCCGATCAGGCCGGGCTCGATCACGTTGACCAGGATATTCAGTGCGCCAAACTCAACCGCAAGGCCGCGGGCAAAGGCATTCATGAAGGCCTTGCTGGAGCCGTAAGGTATAAGGGTAGGGGTATATTTCCGGTTTGCTTCACCCGAGGAGATAAACAGGATTCGGCCTTTGTCCTCGGCTTGGCTCAGGTGTGGCGCGGCATCCTTGGCCAGCCAGAACAATGATTGGATATTGCTGCGCACCAGATGATCGAACGTTTCATCCGCCATCTCGGTTATCAACCCATGGGCTGTATCGGCGGCGCAATGAACCAAGATATCGAGTTTGCCGAAACCGTCGATGGCCCCTTCAATCATGGATTTGATTGCCGCCCGGTCAGCGACATCGCCTTGGACGAGCAGCGCTTGCCGGTGCAGAGCTTGTATCTGCGCGACTGTCTCCTGACCGTATTTCGGGGTGCGGGCCGATACAACCA
Organism: Gammaproteobacteria bacterium; assembly: GCA_023475025.1. Lineage (GTDB taxonomy): Bacteria > Pseudomonadota > Gammaproteobacteria > Pseudomonadales > Pseudomonadaceae > Halopseudomonas. The sequence continues at coordinate 109,486 of JAMCWB010000030.1, read as the reverse complement.
CATTGGCGCCTTCCCGGGCATAGGCCAGGGCGATGGCCCTGCCCATGCCGCGTCCTGCGCCTGTGACCAGAACCACTTTATCTTTGAATTTCATCGAGCAAGGTATCCTTCTCGTCTGAGTCAGAAAGCCTGCCCGCATGTAGGCAGGCTTGAGCGGTTGGTCTCAGAGGTCCGCGCCGCGTACGTTGCGAGCAGAACCATTACGGCGGTCCGACTCACCCCAGGCCAGCCAGCGATCGGGCTCTCGGGTATCGCCGACCCGGCGCCAGCGGCCTTCCTGCTGTGCGGTAATCGGGAAGCCACCAACAAAGTCGATCATTTCGCCTTTGGGGTCGGGCAGAAACTCCCACTCTTCCTCCCCGTCAAGAACGATGCGAGCCGATTCCAGGAAATAACTACCGTCCTTGTGAACCGCCAGGCCTTCGATATCCGTTGTCGTGCGTATGTCGCCTTTTTCATTCATGAAAATTGCGTAACCAAGGTGATCATGGCCGACCATGAAGGACCCAGCGTCCCAGCTACCATCCTTGTAAATGCTTACGAAAGACCACCAGATGACGTGCATCTTGTTGTTGACCACCAGATCCTTCTTGAAGTGGATAGCGCCGCCTTCAGCCATGTAGAACTGGTCCAGCGCCATGGCTCCCTTGACCGGACGGCCCTCACAGATGCCGGATATATCCCACAACTGGGAAACATAGAAAGTGCCCCACTCCACCCCGGGCAAATACCACTGCAATCCGGAGCCGATCAACTTGCCTTCCAGTTCAAAAAGGCCCTCTTCCTTCCACGTCAGACGCTCACTGGAGGCGGTGATTTCCCATGGATTGCCGGGCTCATCCGGCTGGCTGCTCCAGCGCACCACGTCGCCTTCCAGGGTTTGCACTGGAATCTGAGTGGCGGCCTGCGCCGCCATGCGCTCATGGTCCATGCGCAGGTGCTGCCCGTCGATATGGTTGCTTTGGTATATGAATTTGGTCGGGTTGGGTGTGCCGTTGGGCGCCAGCAGTGAGCGCACGAAAGAGTAAATATTTCCCTCTTCATCCCGCACTGAGCCGAATGGTGAGCTTTTGCTCAGATGCAAGCCAAAGAAACCACGCAATCCGGCCATGGCAGGACCGCTTACCTTGTGTGGGCCCACCAGTTGCTGGAAGCCGAAGTCTCCGCGTTCTGGAACTGTTGTGAATGTCCGCATGATGTCCTCTTCGTTTGTCGGTTGCAGGGCCGTTGTCCATCGGGACGTCAGCCTGCGGGGGATGGTGTTATCGCTGGCTGTGGCGTGAAACGATGGCCTCTGGTGCCATGTTTCTTTCTGGCAGAGGCGTGTCGAAGAACTTGTAGCCACCATTCAAGCCATCGTTGATGACGCCGTACATTCCCTTGTTGAAGTCATAGATGACGTTCTTCACGTTGTAGGGAATGTCCAGGTCATAGAGCTGTACGCCGCTGAGGAACATGGCGCGATAAAGCTCGCCATGCTGATCCCAAGCGTCATACAAGCCGACACCAAAGGTGTCTTCATCAAGGTAGTAGGTACGCTTGCTATATACATGTCTGCTGCCTGGTTTGAGCGTGGCTTCCACCACCCAGACGCGGTGTAGCTCCCAGCGCTCACAGTCCGGATTGACGTGGTGCCTGAGAAATTGCTCATCCTGCTTGCAGTCGAAATAGAAGTTGTAGGCGTTGTAGGGAATGAACATCTCTTTCTTCCCAACCAGCTTGTAATCAAAGCGTTCCTGGCTGCCGGAGAACATCTGCAATTCATCAAACAGGGTCACCCCCCCCTGGCTCGCTACGGGGGTGTCAAAGGCAAACTCTGGCGCCAGTTTTATCCGCCGCTGTCCTGGTGAGTAACTCCAGGCTCTGCGGGGTTGTCTCGTCGGGTCCAGATAGTCCGCCAGAATGGTGACTTCTCCAGCCCGCCGGGCAGGGAACTTGTTGAGGGAGAAGACTCGGGCATACATCTCTGGATTGCGATCACTTTGATTGACCTGGTAGTAGGGCATTTCTTCAAAGGTTTGTTGTTCTGCGGCTTTGGTTACGCTGCCGTTGGCGTGGATGATCCAGCTATTGGAAGCGGATGTGGTCGAGTACCCTGAGCCGATTTTGTATCGCAGTTGCTGGTTCCATATGACCTCGTTGCCTGACTTGGGTATGGGAAATGGCAGTCCTCCCCGACAGGATGGGTCGACGGCAAGACCGTCCTGCTTGATGTGGCATTCAGTGGCATTACGCAGAGTCGCATCCACCACTTCCTGGGGGTAAGCAGCAGTACGGTGGCTGGGAAAAATATCTAGGTAATAGCCTGGATGATTTCGCAGCAGCTGTTTTTGACCCTCGCTGAGTTTATCCGCGTATTCCTCCAGATTGCTGGCGTCAATACGAAACAGTGGTTCCTCATCCTTGTAAGGATCAATCCAGAAACCGGTACCGGATTCGAACCCTTCTGGCGCGGTACGCAGGCCGCCGGTATAGGCGGGAATAGTGCCCTCGCTATTGCCAGCTTTTGTCGCACCCCAGGGAGTCAGGCTTTTACCCAGCTCTTCAGCTTCCTGCGGGCTGACGGCTGCCAGCGAAGAGGCAGATAGTGACGTGAGTGCGGTGCATAGGATGAGTCGACGTTTCATCATTATTGTTCTCCGTTTATTTATTGTTGGAACGGCTTTTCTATTTGATCTTCAGGTCGTCACTAGCTGATCAGTGCATGCATGTGTTTGGAGAAGACATGGGATGGCGAAACGGCAATACGCTTCGCTGCTGTAACCTGCGCGGGGTGGGTGGCCGTCTGATGACATGTTGTGAGTGTTCATTCAATACAACCTTTTGTTTTTGTTATTGGATGGTCTGCTGAAAAACGATGCTTTGGTTCTGCCATCCGGTGAGATCAAACCTAGCAGAGCAGGCTCACCAAATCCATTATGCAGAATTGAATTCTTATTGAAGAATTTATGTGATTCATAGGTTTTATTGGTTGTTGCAGGTGATCAACTGCTGCTGTGGTTTTTCCGTATGGCCAGTATTGATGGGGGTTGTAGGCTGGAATAGGCAGCGTAGCCGCGCCGACGGACAGCCTGGAATGGCAGGAAATAATCGTTTTACCTGGAGTAAAACGAAACGCTCATCGAGTACCGCAAGAAGAGAACAATACCGGCTGTGGCGGTTGACTGTACCCTTTCGTCAGATTACTTCTGTGCCAATTCTTCAAGGTCTGCCTCTTGCAGCACGAGCATGTTGTGCTGATGACCGAACTGATGAATCAGCAGACTGCCACCTGCCAGAAACAACATGACGCCGGTCAGTGGAATGGCGCTGGGCATGGTCCAGACACTCACTGCGATGGCACCCAGCGTGCCGAAGAGAAACTGAATGGACCCCATAATGGCTGAGGCGGATCCTGCGCGGTGGCCCTGACTGGCCATGGCTAGCGCCACGGCATTGGGAGTCAATAAGCCCATTGATGTCATGTAGATGAAAAAGCAGAGCATCAGCAGGGGCAGGGAGGCCATACCTAGAAGCGTTGCGACGAAACCAATCGTTGCAGCCAGAACGGGTAGCCAAAGAATGTATTTCAGCAGAGAGGCGGGCCCGAATCTGGATACTAGTCTGGCATTGAGTTGCGATCCGGCGATCATGCCAAAGGCATTCACACCGAAGAACCATCCGAACTGTTCCGCCGGCACGGCGTGAAGTTCGATAATCACATAGGGTGAGCCGGCGACATAGGCAAACATGCCTCCGAATGGCAGCGAGCCGATCAGTACATACAGCATGAACTGGCGGTCGCAGAGCAAATCGCCGTAGCGGCTCAAGGTACCCTTCAGCCCGAGACGCTCTGAGGTATGCCTGGACAGGGTTTCACGCATGGTGAAGTGCATGCTCAGAATAAGCAGCATGCCAGCGCCCGCCAGTATGGCAAAGATTCCGCGCCAGCCTACGAGGGGCAGAAGCATGCTACCGAGTACCGGCCCGAGAATCGGCGCGAGCCCAAGAGCCAGCATCAGCATCGAGAAAGCCCAGGCTGCCTGGGTCGTAGTGGTGCGATCGCGAATCACTGCGCGACTGATGACCACACCTGCTCCACCACCCAGGGCTTGAAAAAAACGGGCTACCGTCAGCGTTGCCAGATCGTTGGCCAGCATGCAGACAAGGGAAGCCAGAATGAACAGTGTGAGCCCGAAATACAGAGGGGGCTTGCGTCCGTAGCGGTCACTCAGCGGGCCATAGAGAAGCTGGCCGAGGGACATGCCCAGGAGAAAGATGGCCAAGGTTATCTGCACATCCGATGACTCGACATCCAGACTCTGGGCAATCTCCGGGAAAGCCGGTAGATACAAATCAACGGACAGCGGGGACAGTGCCGTCAACATTGCCAGTAAGAACAGCCAGCCAGGAAAAAATGACGCGCGTCCAGAATTATTCATACATGACAACTCCGATGCATCGGCAATCAATATTCAGCATTGATTGGCTTGCTTCGGGCAGTAATCCGCATGCTGTCGATGGGGGTATTTGTGGGCGGCATTGTTACTTGTTCAATCTGTAGGTACAGGCAGGTTAGCAGGGGGATCAATTTAAATCCATATTTCAGAACTGAATTTTGTATGGAGAATATATTTATTGCCTGATGAGCCCCGCGAATGGGAGCAGGGGGTGGTTGCAATGCTCCTCAAGCCCTGCACTGTGGTTGATACCGCAGTGCAGGAGGAGTAAGGGACGTGCCGCTATCGGCCAATAAAATAACGGGCGCTCAGGTGACCATTCTCAAACTTGTATAGCTCTATGGTATGAGTGGCTGGTTCCCCGGTAGTACGATTATTCCGATGGTGACAGGCCGCTTCGTTGCCTGAAACAATGGCGGCCAGGATATCGATGCGAATTTTTTCACGTTCCTGATCCCACATGGCATTCAGCGTTACCCATGGATCAGCCTTTGGGTAACCCACATATTCGATATCAAGCCCGTTTTTAGCTATGTCGCGGTAACAGCCGAGGAAGCCTTCCTTGTCGCCGTTGTTCCAGTGCTCCACTTGTGCGTGGAGAAAGTGCTCAAGCTTTTTGCTGTCGTTCATGATGATGTCCTTTGTTGCTGGTTTTCGTGTGGTTGCGCGGAGGGGGCGGCAGGCACGACAAGGCCCCTGCCTGACCGGTATATGTCAATGGCGCTGCACATGGTGGTAGTTGCCCTGGAAGTACAGAAGCGGGGAACGCTGGGAGTCGAGCCAGGAATGATGGACACGACCGAGGAAGATTAGGTGATCACCTGCATCGACAACGTGGTGTTTTGCACACTCGAAACTGGCCGCTGTGTTTTGGATAATGGGCACTTTGAGCTCCCACATTTCCCATGGTGTATCGGCGAAGCGGTCTTCGTTCCTGCTGGCAAAGCGCTGTGAAATGTCCTGCTGATCCGCATTCAGTACGTTGATTCCGAAGGCTTGGCTCTTCTCGAAGATCTCTAGACTGGCAGAACGCTTGTCAAGACAGAACAATACCAGCGGTGGGTCCAGGGAGACCGAGGTGAACGAGTTGGCAGTAAGACCGACAGGCTTGCCATGCTCATCGGTGGTGGTAATGACAGTGACACCGGTGGCGAACGCTCCAAGTGTGCGGCGCAATAGACGGGTATCAGCCCTGGCAGGCAGGATAGGAGCGCATCTACTCTCAATAAACCGCAGGGTCACGAGATCAAACCCATCCAGTTCCGCCGAAGTGCTCAGCCATTGCCTTGCCCCAGGCTGTGTGAGCAGTGTTACTCCGGGTATGGTCTTGGCTAGTTGCTCAAGCCAGCATTTTCTTTCATCGCCTTGAACCAGCAGCATTGGAATGTCCAGGGTAGCCGTGGCCTGCTCCAGTTCGATATCTGGCCAGGTACTGATGGCTGCTGTCGACTCGATACCAGGGTCGCTGTGCCAGTGCCATACACCGGGTGTTCGTAAACGCAGATACTTATGCAGCATGGATGTATTGCTGGCACCGCCTATATGGCTGCTCAGCTCGTCAATAAGGTTTTTGAGATCACGGCCTCCCCGATAGAGCGTTTGCTTGTCGAGGCGCATGTCACTTCGGCTGTGAACATCGATCATGATCATGGCGCTGATGATATCCATGCCAGATCGCTGACTTTCTCTGCTGGCGGCCAGCAAGGCAGCCTTGCCACCCAGTCCAGAGCCTATAACGACTGGCTTGCCTGGCAACGTCTGCAATACGGCATGAACGTCATCCGCCAGGGCGGACAAAGAGTAGTCTTCACTCCAGCCACTATCGCCATGACCGCGCAGGTCGAGTGATACAACGTAGAATCCGGTATGCATCAGACGGCGGGCCAACGGTGCCCACTCATGGCGGGTTTGCTGATGGTTGTGCAGCAACAGTATCGCTTGGTTGTCGGAATTGCCGCCGGCTTCCGCTACCAGGGAAATCCCTGCATGGCCGATGATCTTTATCAGCTCCATTTCTTATTCCTCCGGTTGTGGCAAGACTCATCCCCCCCTCACTTGACCTGAAGCGAGGGGGGAGTCTGGTTAGCGCACGGTTTCCCGTGCAGTGATGGCCTCAGGGTTCAGGTGGCGCTCAGGGAGTGGTTCCGGCATGACCTTGAAGCCGCCTGTGTAGGCATCACCCAGTACGGTAAGCATGCCTCTATTGAAATCGTAGGTATGACTACGGGCTGCCCATGGAATTTTATGATCATAGAGTTGGATCATGGTATTGAAGAGGGCACGGTGCAGGTCGCCGTTCTGGTCAAAAGCGTCGAACATGCCCGCTCCGCTGAGATCCTCGTCGAGGTAATAGGTCCTCTTTGAATAAGCATGCCGCATGCCGGGCTTGAGGGTGGCTTCTACGACTCTGACACGATGCAGTTCGAAGCGCTCACAAGCGGGATTGATGTGCGAACCAACGAACTGCCCTTCGGTGTCGCACTGGCCGACGGGGGTATACAGGTCATAGTTGTTATAGGGGATATACATTTCCTTGACGCCCTTGTACTGGAAGTCAAAGCGATCCATCTTGCCGGAGAACAGAAACAGTTCATCGAACAGGAGTCCACCACCCAGGCTGGCCACTGGTGTGTCATAGGCAAATTCCGGGGCAAGCTTTACCCTGCGTTGGCCGGTGGTATAACTCCAGGCCCGTCGCGGTTTGCTGACAGTGTCCAGGTAGTCGAACACACCGGTGATCTCCCCGGCCTTGCGGGCAGGGCTCTGGGTAATCGAGTAGGTCCGCCAGAACATCTGAGGATCGCGGTCACCCAGTCCTGTCTGGTAGTAAGGACGCTCACTGAAGGTCGACTGGTCGGCCGTCATGATTCTGGCGCCGTTGCGCTCTATTCGCCATGAACGGTTGTGCTGGGCCTGGATCGCCGTATCCCCTATATAGCCAAGCAACTGGTTCCACATGACCTCGTTGCCGTTGGCCGGCGCGGGAAAGGGCAGACCGCCTCGGCATGCTGTTTCGACTGCCAGATTATCTTTGGTGGTATTGCACTGCTCCGCGTTGCGGGCGGTGGCTTCAAGTACATGCGTAGGGTAGGCCGCGGTCCGGTGGGTCGGGTAGATGTTGAGATGATAGGTAGGGAACTGTTTCAGCAGATGACGCTGGCCATCACTCAACCTGTCTGCATACTGATCAGCATTTTGCGCATCGATGCGTAATAGTGGTTCTTCATTCTTGAATGGGTTGGTCCAGAATCCGCTATCGGGTTTGAAGTCGGCTGGTGCCTGAATCAGGCCACCACTATAGGGTGGTATTGTTCCGTCGTGATTGCCCGCCTGATCACTGCCGAAGAGGGTTAACCCACGGTCATGGTTTGGGATTTGATCGGCATCGACGGTAGCTTGAGCCACGCCCGCGAGACCAAGGAGGGTTCCACATGCAATAGAGTACAAGGCTTTCATTTTCATCTCCTGGCTGACCCGTCTTGCAGGCAAGAGAGGTCGGCTTTCTTGTTTTTATTTTGTGAACACGACTCCTAGATCACGACATCAGTCGCGAACGTCTTGAGTTCGGAGAGGTGGTTGTTACCGGCAATGAGAGAGTTCCTGCTATAGTCGAGCCATTGCCTGTAATTTTGCGTGTTTAGAACTTCAGGTTTTTATTTAATGGCATCTCCTTCTTTCCTCCCGCTTGAAATGGCTGCCCTGTCAGCGCCACCAGGGCAAGTTGTCAGAATGGCTGCTGAGTTGTTCCCATGCGATATTGATTGCCTGCCTGGCCTGTTCGTTGCTCATGCCAAATCCACGCATGATAAGCAATACCAATTCATGCAGGTATTCCTTATCGAACAGTTGGTTATGCATCATTCTTCGTGAGCCTTCGACCGTAGCCCCGATGATGTAATCGGTAGCGACATCAAGTGACGCGAAGTGTACGGCACCGCTCTGTTTAGCTTCATTCAGGCAGGCTGTGACAATGCTGCCGAGGCGCTTGCTGAGAGACAGGTAGCCGACAAAATCGACCTTCGAGGTGAATGCCACCTTCTGTGGTTGCATGCCGGCATGGGTAAGCGACAGAAGCGGTCCGGCAACTACCTTGGCGGCAGGGTCGGAAAGCTGCGCAAAAATCCGCTCATAGGTTTCAATCATCTCATCTGCCATTTGTTGGCCGAGCTCCGCCAGCACCTCATCCAGAGAGTCGAAGTATTTGTAGAAGGTTCCTCTAGAAACCCCGGCCTTGAGAATGACATCATCAATAACTGGCGGTTTAGTGCGTTCGCTCACCAGAAATACATCCAGTGCGGCGAAGAGCAGGCGCTGTCGCATGCGTTCACGCTTCTCGCGAGCGACTCTCACCCGAAAATCGAGCTCTTCGTCCATCTTGGTCGGGCGTGCAGTTTCGTTGTTCATCTCAATTTCTATCCGTCAAAGTTCGAACCGGCTGTGCGCGCAGGGGAACCTTTATTGTCTCTTTATTTCGGGTAAAAGTAGAAGATTCGATTCCTGTTCGGTCAGAGCGCGTCCATAGAGTTCGAGTGAAAGTCTTGTGTTCAGTGCGGTATGACGACTGCCCACATTCAGATCTCGCCACAGGCGTTGCAGGGAGTTGTTCTGAGCAAACGCGGCGGGGCCGGCGATGTCCATCAGGCGCTCGCCTGCTTTGCGCAGGAGACCCATGGCATAGCCGCAGTCCGCCTGAATACAGGCTTTTTCAAAGCCGTTCAATGGGGCTATCTGTGCAGTATTGTCAATTTGCTCCGCAGCACGGCGGATATGCAGCCAAGCGGAGTCGATTTCCATTGCAGCCTCACCCAGTTGCTGGACGAACACCTGCGACTCGCTCTGGCTGTCGTAGCGCCAGCCAATGATCTGGCGTTCGGGCAAGCTTTTCCGAACCTTTTCCAGCATGGCGCTGGCGGCGCCCAGCATAGGAGCGAGGACGCCTAGGGGAAAAAGAGGTTCGACTGGCCAGCGATCTCTGGGCTCCATGGCAGCCAGTACCTTGGGATCAGCCGCGTTGCTGCGTCGCAGTTCGGAATAGCGCAATATCTGAATGGGGGCGACTACGATATTTTCCGCAACGACGGTGTTGCTGCCGGAGCCACAAACTCCGGCTACATGCCATGTGTTCTCGATTCGCACCTGTGGATGCTGCAGTGGCATGAGGGCGAACCCGGCATCAATTACCTGGCCCTGCTCGTCGATGATTTTTACCCCGTTGAGTGCCCAGTCGGCGTGCAGACAGCCCGATGCGTATCCCCATCGGCCACTGATGGCATACCCATCTTCTGTTGCCTGCGCAGTGCCGGTTTGCGCCGCGACGCTGCAAACTCGCTCTGCCCCTGTCTTGAAGACCAACTCTGAAATTGCCGGGGGCATGGATGCGACTGACGCGGTTACTCCGGAAAGCAGGCTGAAGGCCCAGGCGGTGCCAGGGCAAGCCTTTGCTATTTCGGCCACAGTTTCGATGTGAGTGATGATCTTGTGCCCCGAGCCTCCAGCCCGTTTGGGAAACATCATCTGGAACAGCCCGGCCTGCTCCAGTGCCTCAATTACCTCATCCAGGACACGGCCTTCCTGCTCACATTGCGCGGCATGCCTTTCGATTAGTGGCAACAGCTTGCGTACTGCCGTTACGGGAGTGGGTTGGAGATCTTCGGACGTCTCGTGGGCTATTTGCATTTCTCACCTTGTATTTTTTATCATAGTGACAATATTGTCATAATATATCTTGTGTATATTTTTGTAAAGTGATTTTGGCTGGAATATGAAAATATGTGGAGCTGGCTCGCTTGCCGCATACGCAATATGCAGCAGGCACCGAGAGCAAAGGGCAGGAATAAGAGGCGAATGCTTTCAGGGAGGCAGGGTTGCCAGTGCAGACAGGAGCTGACTTGTCGGGACAAGGAGGAAAGAAAGCTAAAAAAACCCCTTCAACCTTTTGCAGATATCAGGGGTTAAACGATCAAACTGGTCAGGGACGATGAGCCAGTTCCCAAGCTTTCAGATCGAAGTCGGGGGAACTGGCTTCGGTGACCGTGAGTTCCGGCGGGCGGGAGAGAATCTTCTTGCCTGCCAGGTGGTCGCCGGGGCGGTTGCAGGATTCGATGGCAACCAACTCGCCCTTGCGGAAACACAGCACGGTGAACTGCTGTGACTCAACCGAGCCCAGGCTGACGGTGCTGTCGTAGCCGGTGGAGAGGCCGACGATTTGCAGTTTCAGGTTGCCTTGATCTGTCCAGAACCAGGGGGTTGCGACAAACGGGCTGGCCTTGCCCAGCAGCCTGGCGGAAACGGTCCGCGCCTGATCCATGGCGTTGGGCACCGATTCGATCCGGCTATGCTCACCATGATTGTGAATGCAGGGGAAGCAGGCGACGTCGCCGATGGCTGATATATGTGGATCGGAGGTCAGCAGATTGGCATCGACCTTGATGCCGTTCTCGATCTCCAGACCAGCTTCGGTGGCAATGGATATGTTGGGGATGACGCCAATTCCATAGACCAGCAGCTCGGCGGGCAGTATCTGGCCGTCAGTGGTTTCGACTGCCGTTACCTTACCATTTTCACCTATGAGGCGCGTCACACCCTGACGGAAATGGAACTGCACGCCCCAGGCTTCGTGCGCCTGACGGAACAGGCTGGACATTTCAGCGGAAACGGCCCTGGCCATGGGCCGGTCTCCGAGGTCGACCACATGAACCGATGCGCCCTGTGCTGCGGCTACGGCCGCGAACTCCAGGCCGATAAAACCGGAGCCTACCACCACCACATTGCGAACGTCTTTTACCCTGGGCGCCAGGGCGTTGGCGTCGGCCAGAGTTTTTATGCCGAAGACTCCAGCGAGGTCATCGCCTGGGATCGACAGTGCCCGGTTGTGCGCGCCTGTGGCCAGCACCAGGTGGTCGTACTGGAGGCTTTTGCCGCTGGCCAGCACCACATGTCGGTTCTGCCGATCAATGGTGGTTGCGCTGTCATGCAGCAGTTCTATCTGTTGCTGATCGAAGAATGCTTCAGGCCGAAAGGCCAGATTGGCAGCGCTGATCTTGCCCAGCAGGTAAGCTTTGGACAAGGGCGGGCGTTGGTAGGGCAGGCCGGGCTCGTCTCCGATCAGCGATATACGTCCGGTAAAACCACCCTGACGCAAGGACGCAGCCACCTGAAAGCCTGCCTGGCCGGCACCGACAATGACAACTGACGAAAGCGACATATCTACTCCTGAGCGCCTTAGTACTGGGATTCAGGCAGGTGCAATACCATGCCATCCATGCTGTCCTGAATGACCAATTGGCAGGTCAGGCGGCTGTTGTCTCGACGTTCGCTGGCGAATTCGAGCATGTCGATCTCGGTGTCTTCCGCCGCAGGCAAGGCCGCGACCCAGGACTCCTCGACAAAGGCGTGACAGGTTGCGCAGCTGCAGGCACCGCCGCAGTCACCCTGGATGCCGGGAATCATGGCATTCATGGCGGCTTGCATGATGGATTGACCGACCTCTCCAACAATGGAGTGCTGGGTACCGTTATGTTCGATCAGGGTTATTGTTGGCATTGTTTTTCTCCAGTCAACAGTTTCAGGCCATTGCAGGCTTCAGGGTGGGCGATACTTCAAACCGGGGTGGACGACCCAGGGTCAGAAGCATCAGTGGGCCTACAATTGAGCAGATCAGGCAATAAACGAGCATGGTCGTGTAGGACCCGGTCTGGCTCAGGAAGGCGGCAAACAATAAGGGAGCGGCGGCCGATGTGGCAGTCAACAAGCCGATATGGAAGCCAAACAGACGACCGTATTCTTTCAGTCCGAAATAGCGGGCAATCAGAAAGGCGGCAATATCGAATTCGGCGCCCGCACCAAAACCAATTGAAATCGCTGCCAGCAGGAGCAGAGTAAAGTCGGTCGTGCCGCTGAGCAGGATCAGGCAGCCAAACGCTGGCATGGCCAGGCTGATGGCCGATATGCCTGGAGGCCAGACACGATCCAGCAGATAGCCGACCAGAATCCGGCCAAACACCAGCGAAATACCGAAGCCACTGAAAATCAGGCCGGCTTCTTCCGCGGAAAGTCCCAGGTCACGCAGAATTGGTACGGTATTGGTCACCATGCCAATAATCACCGAGATGACCAGCGCCAGGGAAATATTGCAGATCCAGAACTTTTTCGAAGTGAAACCTTCCTTGAAGGTCATGCCAGCGACGCTGCGCAGGGCCGCCTGCTTGTCAGCTTCACTGGCATGGCTCTTGGGTTTTGGTACTGAAAACCACCAGATGGTCAGCGGTAACAACAGGAACAGGTTGATCATGGCAAGAATGACAAACGCCGCTTGCCAACCCCAGACGCCAATACCCCAGGAAAGCAGGGGAGGGATGGTCGCGGCGGCCAACCCGGTTCCTGACAGACCAATGGCCAATGCCAGGCCGCGATTCTTTTCAAACCACAGGTTGAGCAATTGGGTCCAACTGACGGCCAGACAACCAATGCTCAATATGGGGATGATCGTGAAAGCCAGATAAAGGGTCCAGACCGATCCACCGATTTGCGTGGCCGCCAGATAGCCCAGCACCGTCAGCGACATGGAGACCGCGGTTACCTTTTTGATCCCAAAGCGCAAATTGAACCAGCCAACCAACTGCAGCGCGATGACTGCCCCTACGAACAGGAAGGTAATGGATACCTGCAGGGCGCTTCTGCTCCATCCGAAGGCTTCTTCCAAGGGGACAACCAGGGTTCCGAAGCCATACAGCAGCGAGGAGTTGATACTGATGCCTATACCCAGCAGCGCGAGGATCAGTACTCGCCAACTGGTTCGGAATTCAGAAAAGTCGATGGCGGCGTTATTGCCTGAAACATTCATATGCAGGGCCCTTCATTGTTTTTATGACACCAGGCTCATTGGATGAAGCTTCCAATTTCTGGGTGTAGAACTATATACTGATTTCAGAATATTGCATGAGGGCTTCGATGTCCATACCGACGGACGGTTTCATGCGGACAACAACAATAAAAGGCACGAGGATTGAATAATGCCATGGCTCAGCCAGTTTTCCATGGGGGCGAAACTGCTATTTGCCCCTGCACTGATTGTTTTCCTGCTGACGGTCATTTCCGCTGTGGCCTATGACGGCCTTGGTCGGCAACAGGCTGTCTTGCAACAGATCGAACAGGTGCGTTTCAGCCAGTACCAGCGGGCGCTGGAGATCTCCGCAGCGTCACAGGCTGCAATGGTCGGCTCCTATGCCGCGGTTGTACAGGTGATCCAATCACAGGGTAATGTTTCCCAGGAAGAGATGCAGTTTTATGTTGAGGATATGCAGGCCAGTGTGCGTGACATGAATGCCGGCGTCGAACTGGGCATGCGCGAGGCGCTGAGCCTCAGTGAGGAAGAGCAGGAACTCTATCGGACGCTTGGTGAACAGGCGGTGGCCTTTGCCCAAGGTGTCGAGGAGCTGGCTGATTCAGCATTGAACGCCCCCTATCAGGCGCCATCCCAGCTGGGCTACGTTCGGGCCGATTACAATCGCTTGCTGGGTTTGCTTTCCCGCTTTCTGGAGCAGCAGCAAGAATTGTCCACCGTTTCCTTCTCGGATGCGGATGCCACCGCTACGGCGGTGACCCAGGCCCTGGTCATTGTGGTGATCGTCGCCATAGCGCTAGCACTGATAGTAGGCTTATTGATGCGGCATCAGGTGCTCAGGTCGATAAGGGCAATCGAGCAGGCTGCGGTAAAGTTGCGCGACGGCGATTTGACTCATCGTGTCGAGGTGATTGGTCGGGATGAGATAGCCCAGACAGCCGTAGCCTTCAATGCGTTGATCATCAGCCTGCAGAAGGCGGTGCAGCAAGTAACGCGTGTTGCCGTGTCGGTTGGAGCCTCGGCAGAAGAACTGGTGGTCACCTCCAATCATGTGGCGCGGGGCGCTAATGAACAAGCCAGCGCAGCCATTCAGGCTGCGTCTACTGTTGAGCAGATGAGCGTGGGTATCGCTTCGATTTCCTCGCATGCAGAGGGCTTGCGGGCCTCAGCTGAAGCCAGTATGCGAGGTGCGGAGGCTGGGCGCTCGGCGCTGGCCAGGCTGCTGGATGAAATCTGTCGGGTGCGGGACGCTTTCGCTGCGATTACCGTGTCGGTCGGCGACTTCGTCTCCAGTACCACCGCTATCACTGACAGTATCAACCGGGTCAAGGAACTTTCCGCACAGACCAATCTGCTGGCTCTCAATGCCGCAATCGAAGCCGCTCGGGCAGGGGAAAGTGGTCGCGGTTTCAGCGTCGTTGCCGATGAGGTGCGCAATCTTGCCCAGCGTTCGGCAGTGGCGGCCAACTCCATCAATGAGCTTACCCACGAACTTGAAAGCCAGTCGGGCAGCGTCACGCGGGTGCTGGATGAGGGCGCTGCAGCGCTGGACAGCAGCCAGACTCTGCTCAAGGAACTGGAAAATGTCCTGCTGGAAGCGGCTGGCCTGGTCGGTGCGTCCAGTACCGGTGTTAGTGAGATCGCGTCGGCGGTGCAGATACAGAATGAGGGCGGCAAGGATATTTCACTAGGCATAGAGCGGATTGCAAAAATGGCGGAAGAAGGTGACCTGATCTCCCATCAGGTGACCTCGGCCGTAGCCTCGCTACGGGAGCTGGCAGGAGAGCTTGAACTGTCAGTCAGTCATTTTCGGACCTGATGGGTCCGCAGGCGAAATTGCTGGAGGTCTTTTATGCACGCTAGTGGATTCAAATGGGTGGCATGCTGCTTCGCGGTGCTGGTCGTGGTGCTGCCGACCCGCGCTGCGCAGGCAGGATCAGAGTTGCAGGCGATACAGGAAATGCGCTCCCTGGCCTTTTCGGTGTGTGCCAACGTCCTGGTGTACTTCAACGAAAATGGAAACCCTTATGAGCCGGGCAACAGGCAGAGTTATCAGCGAGGCATGACCCGCCTGCAAAGCCTGGCTGCGAGCCAGCGGTTTGCGGACGTGGTTATCGAGCTGGAACAGCTGCAATCGAATCTGAAAGATACGGCCGAGTTGCCGCAATCCGAGAGCGAGCTGCGAAGAACCTCGCCGGGCTACACGCGCTGGTTACTGCCTGTGGTGGATTCCCATGCACGGCTGCAGGTGCTTCTGGATGCGCATTATGCGCGCAGTGGTGTTGATGACGCCGAGGAGCTACAACGTGAATTGCATGTTCTCGGCCGTGATATTGGCCAACTGCTGCTGGGGTATCAGATCGCCTCGTTCAGCCGCCTTGGGGCGGAACAGTGGGTCATGTCCGACCAGCAGGTGCTTGAGCATGACCAGCGTGTCCTCGATGCCTTCACTCGCCTGTCGGCCCTGAATCCGGAGCTGGGCGGAGCGCTTGCGGACCCTGCACGGCAATATACCTTTTCTCGCCAGCAGTTGCTCAACCAGGGCGGACGATGGGTACCCAATGCGCTCGAGCGTTATCTGGGCATGGCCATGGTGAAGATTGATCAGGCAGCAAGCGAGTTGCCGAGGTGAGCGGCTCTGTGGCCAGGGTCACCAAGGCTTTTCGGGCATGATCACCAGTGCTGGCCATGTCCCGTTATTCAATAACGAGTCGAAGGCTTCGGTCGCTTCCTGTGCTGAACAAGGGTAGTCGTGGCGTATCCACCATTGCCATGAGGCGAGCAGTGCGCCGACGAAGCTGCGTACCGCCAACTCGCTGCGCAGATCGCCTTGAGTGTAGATTTCCTGCTTGCGGAAGTGCTCGCGCACCTGGATGACCAGAATGTTTTCCAGGTGCGCCAGCACGATTTCCCGTGAGGCGCCGCTGAACAGCGAGGTGGTCAGTGCGGCGTGTCGCTCGGTCGCTGCGAATAGCCAGGCGGAGATATCCAGCACCACTCGCGGGTGTCCGGATATGTCGCAGACCCTGGTGCGTGGCAGGCCGATGTACTCGTAGCCAGCCACCAGCAGGTCTTCCTTGTCACGAAAATGCGCATAGAACGTCGAGCGGGCCACACCGCTACGGTCCAGCAGGTCCTGAACGGTGATCTCGCGATAATCCTTTTCCAGCACCAATTGGTACATGGTGTCGAGCAGCAGTTCATGAGTACGTTGCGTACGGCGTGTATGCCGGTCTCCCTTGAGGGGAGTCAACGGGAAGGGGGGCGGTGAGTTCATTCGGTCCATCCGTCATTTTTTATTCTGATGGCAAAACCGAACATATCATAAATTCTGTATGTTGTCTTATGTGGGGTCTGGTTCTAGATTCTATTCCTCCCGCTAGCCGCGATTGGAAAATAACAATGAACTCGACTGTGCCTGCCCATATTCCTGCGCACTTGGTCCAGAACTTTGATCTCTGGGCCGAACTGACCAGCTAGGGCGAAAATGCCTATGCCTGGGCTGCCGAACTGCACCGGACCACACCGCCAATCTTCTGGGTGCCGAGCCTGGGGTTCCTGCCAGGCGCCTGGGTGCCGCGCCGCTCTGAGGATCTGCGCCGTATTCTGCAAGATCCCGAGATATTCAGTAGCGTGGGCCTGACGCCTTATCCCATGCTGCTGGGTGAATCCTGGCGGTTGGCGCCGCTGGAAGTAGACCCCCCTGATCATGGCAAATACCGCGCCTTGCTCAACCCGTTGTTCGCGCCAAAGAAAATCAACGAATTGAACGAGGGTATCCGCGAACTGGCTGGCCAACTGATCGACCAATTGGCAGCAAAAGGCTACTGCGATTTTAATGAGGATTTCGCCAAACCCTTTCCCACACTGGTTTTTCTGCGCCTGATGGGTTGGCCACAGCATGAGCAGGCCCGCTTCCAACACTGGACACAGACGCTGATCAAGAGCTTCGATCCACAGGTGGTCACTGAGAACGCCCGGACGATCACCGACTGGATTCGCGATCGCATCGCTGAACGGCGCGCCAACCCTGCCGACGATTCCACCAGCTACCTGCTGGCTAGCAGGATCGACGGGCGTGAATTGACCGATGATGAGTTGCTGGGTATCAGCTTCCTGATTTATATCGGCGGCCTTGACACCGTGACCTCCACCATCGGGCTGTTCTTTCGCCACCTGGCTCGCCACCCCGAGCAGCAGGCACAACTGCGCGCGGATCCGGGGCTGATCCCCGCCGCGGTGGAAGAGATGCTGCGAGCCTACTCCGTGGTCAATATGCGTCGCACCGTGACCCGGGACGTACAGATCGGTGAGGCCTGCATGAAGAAGGGTGATCTGGTGTTGATCAGTACCGAACTGGCCAACCTTGACCCCGAGGTATTCGACGATGCGGCCAGTGTCGATTTCTTGCGCAGTGCCGGTAAGGTGTCGCATATGGCCTTCTCCTATGGCGTGCACCATTGTGTCGGCGCTCACCTGGCGCGCAGGGAGCTGCGCATCGCGCTGGAGCTCTGGCTGGAGAAATTGCCCCCGTTCCGCATCGCTGAGGGTAGCGAACCACGTTTCAATGCCTATGGCGTGTTCAGTATGGACAGCCTGCATCTGGAGTGGGATGTGCCGGTGGCCACCACCACCGGACCTGGCCGCAGCGAATCATCCAGCAAGGACAAAGCCCAATGAGTGAAAGCTACGACTACATCATCGTCGGTGCCGGATCCGCCGGCTGTGTGCTCGCCAACCGGTTGTCGGCCGATCGGGATGTCTCGGTGTTGCTGATCGAGAGCGGTCCGGATCACACCAGCCCGCTGATTGCCATGCCCCGGGGCATCGGCAAACTACTCAGTCCGGGCAATGCTCATGTCTGGGACTATCAAGCATCGCGTGGCGAGGGCCAGGCCAGCGAACTGTGGCTCAAGGGCAGGGCTATCGGCGGCTCCAGTTCAGTGAATGGCATGGTCTATGTGCGCGGAGCGCCGGCCGACTACGATGCCTGGGAAACACTGGGTTGCAGCGGATGGGGCTGGCGCGACATGGGCCGCCAGTTCGTTGCCCTGGAGGACCATGAACTCGGCAAGGCGCAATGGCGTGGTGTGGGTGGGCCGCTGAAGGTCCGCGTGCATCCTGCCGGTGATGCGCTGTGCGAAGCGGTCATCGAATCGGCGGTGACGATGGGAACAGCCCGGGTGGAAGACACCAATCATGTTGATTCGGTGCGGCGGGGCGGTTTCGGTTACCAGCCGCAGAATACATGGAAGGGGCAGCGTTTCAGTGCGGCCAGAGCTTTTCTTGATCCGATCCGTTCACGACCCAACCTGACGGTGATGACCGGCACTGACGTGCAACGTATCGAATTCGATGGACGCCGCGCAGTGGCGGTAGAGGTACGCGGCAGCGCCGGCGAGCGCCGCTTTGGCATTCGCCGCGAGGTGCTGCTCTGCGCTGGCGCCATCGAGTCGCCGAAGCTGCTGCAACTGTCCGGCGTCGGCCCGGCCGAGTTGCTGCGCGGCCTGGGTATAGCGCTGGTGCATGACGCGCCTGAGGTGGGTCGCAACCTGCGCGAGCACCTGTATCTGGCGGTACAGTTCAGGGTCACTCGTGGCAGCCTGAACCACTGCTTCACCGGGCTGGGCCTGGCGCGCTCGGTACTGCGCTATGCGTTCTTCAGGAATGGCCCTATGACCCACGCCGCCCATGAAGCCGGTGGTTTCGTCAAGACCCGGCCCGACCTCGACAGGCCCGATGCGCAGATCGGTGTGAGTCTGTTTTCCATGGCTGGCGACGGTAAGACGGTGATGATCGACAAGCAGCCGGGGCTGACCCTGGGTGGCTATTTCATGCATCCGCAGAGCCAGGGCGAGATTTGCATCCAGTCGGCCGACCCCTCTGTTCCGCCGAAGATCGTCGCCAACTATCTCAGCGCTGAAGCCGACCAGCGTTCAGCGATTTCCCTCCTGCGCTGGATTCGCCAACTGGCTGCGCAACCGGCGCTCAAGCCGTTCATCGTCGAGGAACTGACACCTGGGCCACAGGTGCAAAGTGATGAGCAGATCCTCGATGCCGTCCGGCGCTTCGGCCAGACCGCCTTCCATGTCGCTGGCACCTGTCGCATGGGCAGCGACGCCCAGGCTGTGCTCGATCCGCAGTTGCGGGTACGCGGTGTAGAGGGGGTGCGGGTGGTGGATACCTCGATCATGCCCTCACTGGTTTCCGGCAATACCAATGCGCCGGCCATGGCTATCGCCATGCGCGCGGCAGAACTCATTACTAGCTTGAACAAACAAGGAGCGGATGCCGCATGAGCATACCTTTTACCCATCTGAACAAACTGTACATAGACGGCAACTGGGCAACCGCCAGTGGTAACACCGAAGCGGTGCTCAATCCCGCCACCGAAGAGGTGATCGGCCATGCGCCAGTCGGCGATACGGCGAGTGCCCAGGCTGCCATAGCCGCTGCCCGCGAGGCATTCGACCATGGTCCCTGGCCCTGGTTGAGCATCACCGAACGCGCCGACTTCATGCGTCGCATGCATGCGGCACTGGTTGCCCGGCGTGAACAGATCGCGGCGCTGGTGGTTGCCGAAGTGGGCTGTTCGCAAGGTGTCACCTACGGCATGCAGGTGGATATGCCGCTGGCCCATGTGCTCACCGCGATTGACCAGTCCTTGAATACCGAAGCGCGGCAGGTTCCGGTGGCGGCGGTAGCCAACCCGATGAACCCCGCCGGACCGATGATCCTTGGCAGCGGCAGCATCGAACGTGAGCCGATCGGCGTCGTGGCCGGGATCACCGGATACAACTTCCCGTTCCTGCTCAATCTGGCGAAGGTCTTCCCGGCACTGCTGGCCGGCAACACTCTGGTGCTCAAGCCGTCGCCGTTCACACCGTATTCGGCGTTGCTGTTCGGTGAGATTGCCGACGAAGTGGGGCTGCCCAAGGGCGTGTTGAATATCGTCACTGGCGGAGTAGAGGTCGGCAGCCTGCTGAGCAGTGATCCGCGGGTGGATATGGTCTCTTTCACCGGCTCCGAGGCGGTAGGTGTGAGCATCATGACCCAGGCCGCGGCAACGCTCAAGCGGGTGCATCTGGAACTGGGTGGCAAGTCGGCGCTGATCGTGCGCGCCGATGCCGACATCCAGGCCGCCGCGCTGGGCGCGGTTGCCGGGCTCACGGTGAATGCCGGCCAGGGTTGCGCGCTGCTGACCCGTTTCCTGGTGCACAACTCGGTCCGCGAGCAGTTCGTGCAGTATGCCAAGGCGCTTGTCGGTCAGTGGAAGGTCGGCAACCCCGCGGACCACAGTGTGATGATGGGCCCGCTGATCCGTGAATCGCAGCGCGCCAAGGTCGAACACTTCATTGCCCGTGGGCGCGAGGAGGGGGCCACGCTGGTCTGTGGTGGCGGTCGTCCTGAAGCGCTTGAGCGTGGGTTCTTCATCGACATCACCCTGTTCGACAATGTACGCAACGACATGGCCATCGCCCAGGAGGAAATCTTTGGCCCGGTCGGGGTCGTCATAGGTTTTGATAGCGACGATGAGGCTATCGCCATTGCCAACGATTCACGCTTTGGGCTCAACGGGGGCATCGTCAGCGCCGATGCCGCCACGGCCTATCGCATGGCTAAGCGCATTCGCGCGGGCAGTGTCTATCTCAACGGTGGTGGCGGCACGATGCCCTATGCACCCATCGGTGGTTTCAAGCGTTCAGGTATTGGCCGGGAGTTTGGTCCTGATTGGTTGAAGGAGTTTACCGAGGAGAAATCCATTATTTATCCAATTGGACGCTGAGGCGTCTCGAGCCCACCGGCCTGTCTATCGGCCCGGTCTGCTTGCGTTCACTTTCACGAGACCTCTCTAACAATTCCAAGAATGGAATCATCCAATGAAAAGACAATTTGCCCTGATGTTCATCCTGATGGGGTTCGCTATCTCGGTCCAGGCGGCGGTAAGCGCCGATGAGGCGCGGGAGCTTGGTAACAGCCTGACGCTATTCGGTGCGATCCAGGCTGGCAATGCCGACGGCTCGATACCAGCCTACGAGGGTGGCTTGCGCACGATACCGGACGGCCACAAGCCCGACAGTGGCTTTTGGGCGGACCCCTTCAAGGACGAGAAGCCACTGTTTCGCATCGATTCGAGCAACGTCGAAGAGCACGCCGACAAACTCAGCGCAGGGCAGGTGAACCTGATCAAGAGCTACCCGGACAGCTGGTACATGGATGTCTACCCGAGCCATCGAACCACAGCCTACCCCCAGGAGGTTCTGGAGGCGACGGTGCGCAACGCCACCGGTTGCACCACCCTGTACGACGGCCTGGCCGTCGACGAAGCCTGCCGTGGTGGGCTGCCATTTCCAATTCCGAAGACCGGCAACGAGGTGGTCTGGAACCAGCAATTGCGCTACAAGGTTGGTCCGGGCTTCTCGACCACCGCTTCTTCCAACAGTTGGGTGGTGGACAGCAACGGCAGGGTCACCAAGACCGCCGAATCCTCGACCTTCGAGGAAATACCGTATTATCAGGTTAACCAGGCTGATCGTGACTCTTCCATGTATGCGCGTGTATGGGCCATGGACAGCTATCCTGCGCGCAGTGCCGGGCAGCTCATCATTCTGGCGGATTTCCTCAATCCGCAGACCAAGCCACGCCGCGCCTGGAGCTATACGCCGGGCATGCGCCGGATCAAACTGGCGCCGGAGTTCGCCTACGACACCCCGGTACCGAACCAGGGTGGGGTAAACCTGTTCGATGAACTGCAGATGTTTTCCGGTAGCCAGGACCGATTTGATTACAGGCTGGTCGGCAAGAGGGAGATGTACATCCCCTATAACGCCTACAGGTTCTACTTCGACTGCAAGCAGGATGAGCAATTTCTCAGGCGCCACGTCAATCCGGACTGCGAACGTTGGGAGTTGCACCGCGTATGGGATGTAGAGGCCACGCTGAAGTCCGGCCAGCGCCATGTCTACAGCAAGCGTACCTACTACCTCGATGAAGACACCTTCGGCATCGGTCTGTATGACGCCTGGGACCACAGCGGCACGCTGTACCGTTCGCTGTTTCTCAGCGGGGTGCAGATATACGACAAGACCATTCCCTATAACGTCAAGAATGTCAGCTACGACTTCAACAGGGGCGGGTATGCGCTGGTCAACGATGCCTTGAAGGGTGGCTACAGGTTCCATGACAAGCCACTTTCCGAGCGCGAAATGAATCCCGAGGCAATTGTCTCCCGGCAGACCCAGCGCTAATGGCTGGTCAGTGCGCAAAACAACAATGACAACAAGTGGGAGATACATCATGCACAAAGTAACAACCGCCTGTCTGCTCGCCTCGATTCTGGCCTTGGGTGCCTGCAATGACAGGGGTGATCGTCGCGCGGAAGTGCCGGGAGTCGAAGCTGCTAGCGGCGGCATGGCGCAGCCGGCCCTTGCCGCGGGTCTGCAGTTGCCGATGGAAAGCGTTGGCTATCGTGAGGATGAGTTCATTCTCTCCGGCACAGCGGTGTTCTATATGGCAAAGGGCGGTGGAGCACTGGCCTCCGACGGCGAATGGGCGGTGGAGGCAGATGAGGGCAGCGCGCCTTATGTTACCCGTGCCATCGTATACCGCCCCATCAAGGCGGAGAGCTTCAATGGCACGGTCATCGTCGAGTGGATGAACGTCACCAGTGGTAGCGATTCCAGCCCGGTCTGGATCTACACGCATAACGAACTGATTCGTGAAGGTTATGTCTTGATCAGCCTGTCAGCTCAGGCCGTGGGCGTGGAAAGTACCAAGGCAATGGATCCTTCGCGGTACGCCAGGCTTCAGCACCCTGGTGACAATTACTCGTACGACATGTTCTCACAAGCCGGTCAAGCCGTTTGGGATCACGCCGAGATTCTGCTCGACGGGTTGCAGCCCCAGCGTCTGCTGGGGGCTGGAGAGAAGTGGCCGGAGCTGCCCACTTCGACGCCTATGGCGGCGGGACTGGACTAAACGATAGCGGCGACGGCCAAGGCGCCGTGCAGGCCATTGAAACGTTGCTGAATCCACCAGACACCGTGTTCGGTTTTATCCATTGCGATAAACCCATCAATGCCGGTCCGATGAGTTTCGTCCTCAGCGCCGCCGTGCATGAACTCAATGAGTGGGTCCGCACCGGTACTCCGCCTGCTTCCGCGGACCTATTGCAGGCTACGGATTTTGCCCTGTACAACCCGGTATTCACGCGCGATGAATTTGGCAATACACGTGGCGGCATACGCACACCATTCGTGGACGTGCCCCTCGCCGCCCTCAGCGGAACCGGAAACACGGGCGGCAATGGCTTCTGTCTGCTATTCGGGACCACCGAGCCGCTCAGTGCGGCTGTGCTAGAAACCCTGTATCCGACGCAGCAGGCATTCGTCGACGCCTGGACCGAGGCGGTGGAGAGCTCCGTCAGCAAAGGACACATTCGCCCCATCGATGGCCAGGCGCTTATCGAAGCGGCAGGGCAGATGCAGGTGTTACTCTGGCATCATTGATTTTCTTGTATATGAACATATTTGTGATAAATGTTCTTTATTTGATTTTCTCCTGAATTTCTTGGTTTTCGTTGATTATTGTTTGATTTTATTGAATTTATGCCTTTTGGGCTTGTGTGTTTGAGAGGTTTTTTGGGGCGTAAAGACAAAATTTGGCGAAATTCATCAAGTAAAAATTTACAAAAATGAATTTTTTGTTCATTATTCGCCTATAGCTGAGCCTGACAAGAGGATAAATAAGTATGAGTTCAGATAAGGTGATTTTTCGTGCGGTCGCTGACCGCAGCCGCTGCTGTGGCTACGGCCTGTGCGCCTCGATCTGTCCGGAAGTCTACAAGCTGGACGCCGATGGACTGGTCTATTTCGATGATGACAAAGTGACTCCCGAACTGGAAGAGACGGCGCGTGAAGGCGCGGAAGCCTGTCCGGCAGAGGCGATCTGGCTGGAACGGATCGAAGGCTGAACGGCTGTCTTTCGCTGATCACATTGTCATTGAAAAAGAGGTGGATCGCTATGGGACGTTTGCAAGGTAAGGTGGCACTCATTACCGGAACGGGTGGCGGCCAGGGCAGGGTTGCGGCACTCCGTTTTGCTCGCGAAGGGGCTATCGTTGTCGGTTGTGATACCAACGAAGACGAGAATAGAATCACGGCAGACCTGCTGGCGCAGCAGGGTTTCGTTCTGCACGGCTATGCGCCGGTGGATCTCGGCGACCATGAACAGGCCAGGGCCTGGATCGAGTCGGCGATAGCAGAGCACGGCAAGATCGATATCCTCTACAACAACGCGTCCGCGGCGCGCTTCGCCCCGGTTCAGGATATGACCATCGAAGACTGGCACTTTACTATCCGTAATGAAGTGGACCTGCTGTTCTATACGACCAAGTATGCCTGGAACCATCTGGCCGAACAGAAGGGTGTCATCATCAATGTGTCGTCCACCGCGGCCTGGGGTGGTTCCAAGATTGCCGGTATATCCGCTCACTCCGCCGCCAAGGGCGCTGTGGTGTCCTTCACCCGCCAGTTGGCTGTGGAGGGCGCGCCGGTAGGCATTCGTGCCGTGAGCCTGAGCCCGGGCTTCATCGCCACACCGGGCACAGCGGCATTCCTGGAAAACCCGGTCGCTCGTGCGGCGCTGCTTGACGGTGTGCTGATGGACCGGCCGGGTGAGCCGGAAGAGGTCGTTTCGATGGCTGTCTTCGTCGCTTCCAGCGAGGCCTCCTTTATCACCGGCTCGGATATCGTTATCGATGGCGGGTTGCTGGCGATATAGCGCTGGCGATTGAGGCGGCGGATAACCCGCCAGAGCTTCCTTGCACCAAACAAGAACGAGGAGAATCACATGGATATCATTGGAATTGGTTATCTCGGTTTCGAGGCTACCGATCTCGAGGCCTGGCGCGAGTATGGTCCGCAGGTCATGGGCTTTGCCATAGGCAAGAACCCCGAAAGTGATCCGCAGTCCCTGTACTTTCGTATTGATGATCGTCGCCATCGTTTTGCCTTTCACCCCGGTGAGGTCGACCGTTTGGCGTACATTGGCTGGGAGGCCAAGGGGCGTCTTGAGTTCAAGGCCGCCCTGAAGAAATTTGCCGAAGAAGGCGTGGAATACGTTGTTGGCGATGCCGAGCTGTGCGAGAAGCGGGGAGTCAAGGAACTGATCCGGTTCTTTGATCCGGTTGGTTTTCGCCACGAACTCTTTTACGGACAGAAGTGGACGCCGGACTCCTTCCTGCCCGGCCGTCGGCACGGCGGCTATCTGGCCAATCAGCGCGGCTTGGGTCATATCGTGTTGATGGCGCCGGAGTTTCCGCCTGAACTGGAAAACTTCCTGATCAACATCATGGGCTTCCATTGGTATGGTTCGGGAGCTGGCAAGGGGCGAACGGGCTTTTTCCGCTCCAAGCTCAACACCTACACCAGCCACGATATTGCCTACGGGCATGCCCCTGGTCGCATGGGCGTGCAGCACGTCGGTCTGTTCGTCAGCAGTATTCGCGATGTGGGCGAAACCTACGATATCGTCAAGAAACGCGAACTGCCGATGATGATGACCCTGGGGCAGCACTCGCAGGATCCGCATGTGTCGTTCTATCACTTCACACCTTCTGGTTTTGCCTTTGAATGCATTGGTGAAATCGAGCCTTGGCACGATGACGGCTTTGAGCTCAACCCGGAGGTCATGAGTGTGTGGGGGCATGAGATTGTCGGCCCGATACTCGGTCCCAGCGTGAAAACGCCGGAAGAGGTTGGCGATCCGGAATTCATTGCCAAGAAGGCCTGACAATGCGGCTTGCCCGGATCGAGGATGCTCAGGGAGAGCAGTTCTGGGCTCTGCTGCATCCTGAAACAGGAGTGGCGCAGCGTATCAGGGCGCCTTTCCCGCACTGGGCTGGTGAGGTGGCGCAGGGCGGCGATGCGCTGCTCGACCTCTCACCGGTGACGATAGGGCCGGAGGATTTTCGCCTCCTTGCTCCCGTTGAACCCGGTGCCCGGATATTTGGTGTTGGCCTCAACTATCTGAGCCACCTGACTCGTCTGGGCAGTACCGCTCCGCCTCACCCCCTGGCTTATATCAAGCCGGACTCTGCAATCATCGACCCCGGCAGCTTGATTCTCTATCCGGCGATGACCGGGGAGCTCGATTTCGAGATTGAACTGGTTGCCGTCGTCGGCAAGCCACTCGGCGATGTTGCCTGTGCCACCTCGTGCCTGTTGGGTTATACCGTCGGCAATGACATCAGCGCCCGGGATGCCGGAAAAGCCCTGGGACGTCTGGACCTGCTTACCCAGAAAGGCATGGACAGCACCACACCCATAGGGCCCTGGATAACCACTCTGGAGCAGTTGGGAGGGGAGGGTCAGCCGCAACTGGACATGCGCTTGACAGTCAATGGCGAGACGCGTCAGCAGGACAACACCCGGCAGATGATTTTCCTCGTCGATGAGCTGCTGAACTATCTCGATGCGCGCATTGCCTTGCGTCCCGGCGACCTGGTGTTCACCGGCTCGACCCATGGCGTGGGCCTGGAGACGGGCCGCTTTTTGCAGCCTGGCGATGTGCTCGAAGCGCATATCGAGGGCATCGGCACGCTACACAATGCAGTGGGCCGGCAGCGCGTCCTTGCCGACAGACGGAAACAGGGTCGCCTGGGTTATCCCGCGACCTAGCCCGTATCGCTGTCGGTATCCCAGGCTGGCGGCCGCTTGCCGGCCTGAGCACTGAACCCCTGGCAGAAGAGGTCATCATGAATCAAGGGGCAACCTGGTATCCATTGACGCATCGCCCGTTCCGGTCATTCTGGAGTGCGGGCGCGCTGGTCAATCTTGCCATCTGGATGCAGACGGTGGGCGCTGCCTGGATCATGGCAGGGCTGACCGAGTCTGCCTGGATGGTGTCGCTGGTCCAGACCGCCATGACGCTTCCGGTATTCCTTTTTGGTTTGCCTGGGGGGGTGATTGCCGACCTGGTGAACCGAAAATACTGGTTGCTGTTTACCCAGTCACTGATGCTGCTGGCTTCCACGTTGCTGTGTCTGCTGGCTTTTGCCGGGGTACTGCAAGCCTGGTCGCTATTGCTGCTGACCTTTGTTCTGGGAACCGGCAGCGCGCTGAGCATGTCTGCTTGGATGGCTGTGACCTTGACTCTGATTCCGCGTGAGGTGGTCCCGGCGGCTGTTGCCCTGAATGCCATCTCGACGAACGTGGCGCGTGCCCTGGGGCCGGCCATCGCTGGCTTGCTGATTGCTCTGGCCGGGCAGGCGTCGATGTTTCTGCTGATTGCGCTGTGCTTTCTTGGCGTGATGCTGTTTCTGATCTACTGGCGCTGGCAGCGGGTGCCGGACGTGCTGCCCCCGGAAACGTTCATGGGCGGTATGCGCAGTGGTCTGCGCTACATTCGCCACTCGATAGAGCTGACCAGCTCACTCAAGCAGGTATTCGTTTTCACCAGTTGCGCCAGTGCGCTTTGGGCTTTGCTACCCCTGGTTGCCAGGGACCAGTTGGCGATGGAGGCGGATGGATATGGCATGCTGATGGGTGCACTGGGGGCGGGAGCGGTGATTGCCGCTGTGAATCTGACTCGCTTGTACCGCCAGTTCGCATTGCGCAAGCTGGTCGTGGTGGGGGCCGTTGCATTCGCTATGGTAAGCGCCGCGGTGGCGGTGCTGAAGATAGCCTGGTTGGTCTGGGTGCTGCTGGTGGTGGCGGGTATTGCCTGGATGGCGGTGAATGCCACCATCGCCACCATCGTGCAGACCTGCGCCGCCGACTGGGTCAGGGCCAGGGTCGCCTCGGTCTATCTACTTATGTACATGGGGGCCATGGCACTAGGCGGTGCCATATGGGGCCTGGTGGCGGAATACCTGGGCACCAGCAACAGTTTGCTGATATCGGCCCTGGCGGTGGTGCTGGGTTTATGGCTGACCCGCGATGGTGTTTTCGCGCTGGGTAGCGAAGTGGACTATCGAAGCGTTTCGCAAACCGACAAGCTGGTGGTGGCGGGGGAAGTGGCCCATTCCGACGGGCCGGTGTCGGTGGAAATAAGTTATCGCGCAACGGCTGCGGCTCAGGCCGATTTTATCCAGGCAGCCTATGCGGTCGGCCAGTCCCGGCGCCGCAATGGTGCGCGGAACTGGCGCCTGTATCGGGATTTGGCTGATCCAGAGCGCTTTGTCGAGCGCTTTATCGTGGAGTCCTGGCTGGATTATCTACGCCAGAGGGCCAGGGTCACCCAGGCTGATCAGATCAGGGAAACACAGCTCCAGCGTTACCTTGCCGAGGCCAATACTTCAACAAAGCGTTATATTTCTCAGGCAAACGTCGATGTGGGGTGGCATTAGGCTTTGTACCAACTGTGTCAATACCTCGGTGACGTTTGGTTAAATAATTGATTTCAAAATAATATTCTTGATATAGAATGACGAGTAAGTCGTAATGCAAAATACTAGTTGAATACCTGACTCAGCCTTCGCGCTGAAGGGAAAATTGTAAAATGGATGCTGAAGTGACAGAAAATAAAAAAACTGCCAAAACGGCTTTGGTGACCGTCAAGCCGGTTGTCAATGCTGTCCGTATTCTTCGTTTTCTCAGTCAGGCGGGTGCTCCGGAACGCTCCGTGGACATCGCCAGGCAGCTCGATATCAATCCCAGTACCTGCTTCAACATTCTCAGAACCCTGGTTGCTGAAGACATGGTCGAGTTCAACCCCATGTCAAAACGCTATGCGGCGGGGCTGGGGCTGGCCCGTCTGGTCGAGCAGTTCGTCACTCAGGGGCAGAAGGTGCAATTGGCTAAACCCCTGCTGGAGAACTTCGCCGCCCGTTCACGGGTAACGGTGACTCTGTGGCGACGCATGGGCAATGACCGGATCGTCATCATCAGTTCGGCAGCATGTCCGACGGATGTAAGAATCGATATGAGCGAAGGCCAACGGCTACCGATCATGATGGGCGCCAGTGGCCGGCTGTTCGCCTCGCAGCTCGACCTGGAGCAGCCTCAGTCGAAGGAGGTATTCGACAAGATCCGCTGGGGCAGCCCGCTGTCCTACGAGGACTATTGCCGGCAAGTGAAAGATGCCGCCGAGCGGGGTTGGTCCATTGATGACGGTTATTTCTCGATTGGCATCCTGGCGGTAGCGGCACCTGTCTATTCGCCATTCGACACCATTGATTTCACAGTTTCCGCAGTGATGTTTCGCGGTCAGCGTGATGAGGCTGGCATCGCCGAACTCGGCCAGTCGCTTCGCGGTCTCTGCCATGAGTTGCAAAGCGTACTGTTCTAATCACGGACCAGCAGCAGGCTGCCGGCCAGCGGTCCGCCTCCGGCCGCGGTCACCGCAACCTGGTGGTCGGCGATCTGGCGCCCATTGGCACGGCCCCATAGCTGCAGACAGGCTTCGTGCACATAGCCGAGGCCGTGTGTACGGCCACCGGATAGTTGCCCGCCGTTGGTGTTGAGCGGCAGCTCCCCATCCAGGGCGATACGCTTGCCGCCCTCGACAAAGCGTCCGCTTTCTCCTCTTGGGCAGAGCCCCAAGGCTTCCAGCCAGATCATTGTCAATATCGAGAAGCCGTCATACAGCTGGGCGGAGCCAACGTCCTTTGGCTTCAGGTCGGTACGGGCCCACATCATGTTTCCCGCATCGAATGCAGCACCTTCTGTCAGCGATATCTGGTCCCATGACCACGGCTGGTTGAGGGCCGCTCCCATGGCCTCTATGCGGATGGGAGGATGCCGGCCGTCCCGGGCGACATCGCGCCGTGACAGCACGATGGCCGTTGATGCGTCGCAATGTACGTCACAGTCGAACATGCGTATCGGGGTAGAGATCATTCGTGACTGCATGTAGTCGTCCATGCTCATCGGTGAGCGATAGACGGCCTTGGGGTTGAGCTGTGCATGACGCCGGCAGGTCAGGGCAATTTGCGCCAGTTGCTCGGAGGTAGTGCCGTAATCGTGGAAATGTCGCTGTGCGTACATGGCGATCAGATTGGCGGCTGACAGCACATTGAAGGGGGTATACCACTGCCAGGCAAAACTACCGTCACGCCCCTGGGTCTTATTGGTCAGTGCAGAGGCCTGCTTATTGTGTTGCCTGGTGGATGATTCGGTAATAGTGCGGAACACCAGCACATGCCGGCACATGCCGCTGGCAATCGCCATGGTGCCATTGATGATGCCTGCCAGCGGGCCAGGGCCTTCATAACCACCACCAAACCAGTTGACCTGCAGCCCTAGGGCATTTTTCAGCGCATTTGGCCCCACGGGGGAAAAACTGTCGCCATTATTGTTGTCGCCCGGCCAGCAGGCGACACCATCGATATCTTCGCGTTGCAGGCCTGCATCCTCGATAGCTTCAAGGCAGGCATCGACAGTCAGACGCATGGCTGACAGCTGGGACGGGCGGCCTACTTCGGATTGGCCAATACCGGTAATGGCGACATCTTTTTCATACAGACGGTCAAACATACTCAATCCTTAATGAACAGTGGCAGCCATACATCTTCTTCCTGCAGAAACCGCACCCGAACCGACATGCCGATATGGACTGCCTCGGCTGGCGTGTCCTCGATATTGGTGACGAAACGCAGACCTTCCTGCTCATCCAGTTCGACGATGGCAATGACGAAGGGCTCCTTCAGCTCGGGTGTCCAGGGCTGATGATTGATGGTGAAGCTCACCACCTTACCCTTGCCTGACACGGGCTGTGGGCCCACTTCAAGGCTGGCGCAGGCAGGGCAAACCGGGCTGGGTGGATGAAAATAGCGGCTGCATGCGCCACAGCGGTGTATCAAGAGAGCATGGTTCTCGCCACCCTGCCAGAAGGGGCGGTTATCAGCATTCAGGGCTGGCAGCTTTCTTGGCATCGGGCAAATCCTGTATTGGAACCTTGTCTTTCCCAAGGTTATCATTTGTACATATATTAAAAAAGTGTTCTAATTATATTTAATCGAGCTCGCCGCATCGGGCTCTTTACCAATAAGACTAGCTTGCGGAGGACCTGCTGATGACCCTTTCCCTGCAAGGCCGTGCTGTGATCGTAACAGGCGGCTTTGGTGTACTCGGTAGTGCGCTGAGCACTACGCTCCTGGAGCGGGGCGCCCGTGTTGCGGCTCTGGACCTGAGCGCTGCCCCTGACTCCCTTGCTCCGACGGTTGACTACCTTCCTCTCGGCAACGTCAACTTGACTGACTCGGCATCTGCCGAGCGGGCGATGACGCAGGTGGTGGAGGCGTTCGGGCATATCGATGCACTGGTCAACGTGGCTGGCGGTTTCGCCTGGGAAACCTTCGAAGAAGGCGACCTGGCAACCTGGGATCGTATGTACCAGATGAACGTGCGTACCGCGATAACCGGCACCCAGGCAGCACTACCGCATATCCTTCGAGCTGGAAAGGGACGCGTGGTGAACGTCAGCGCTCTGGCTGCACTCAAGGCGGGTCTGGGTGTTTCAGCCTACGCGGCGTCCAAGGCTGGAGTGGCGCGCTTTACCGAGTCGCTTGCGGAGGAGCTGAAATACCGTGATGTGACGGTCAACGCCGTGCTGCCGAGCATCATCGATACACCTGGCAATCGGGCGGATATGCCCAATGAGGATTTCTCCCGCTGGGTCTCGCCCGAAGCACTGTCTGCGGTAATCGCCTTTCTGCTGTCAGATGAAGGCCAGGTCATCACCGGCGCCTGCCTGCCTGTGAGTGGGCAAGTATGAGCGGTCTACAGTTGGGGAGGTTGCTTCCATGAGGTTGGTCACTTTTGTAAATGACGACGGTCTTGAACTGGCAGGCGCATTGATCGATCAGGATCAGGCGGTGCTTGACTTGCAAAAGGCTTATACCGAGCTTCACGGCGGCCGTGCGTCAGCGCTGGCTAGTGTGCTGGCGCTGGCCGAGTCGGGTGAAGAGGGGATGACGCTGGCCCGTGACTTGCTGGCCCGTGCACCTTCCGCTGCGGTTCGACAGCGCTCTGCCGTACATCTTCGAGCACCGATTCAGCCGCCACCGCAGATGCGCGATTTTTCCTGTTTCGAGTTGCACCTGCGTCAGAGTTTTGCCGCTGCCCGCCGTGCCCGCGCCTTGCGTACACCCGATCCGGAGGCAACGCTCAGGGCCATGAATACCAGCGCCGATGATCGCGTGATCGATACCTTCAACCGTCAGCCGATCTATTACAAATGCAACCGCTTTGCCGTGGTCGGTCTCGACGACAGGTTCGAATGGCCTGCGTTCAGCAAGGCACTGGATTTCGAACTCGAATTCGGTTGCTACATCGGCAAGCGCGGCAAGGACATTCAGCGTGGCAAGGCCCGCGAGCATATTTTTGGCTACACCATCTTCAACGATATCAGCGCCCGTGACGCGCAGGCGAAAGAGATGGGCGGCATGCTGGGGCCGGCCAAGGGCAAGGATTTCGATACGGCCAACGTCATGGGGCCATGCCTGGTGACATCCGATGAACTGGGTGACCCTTATGATCTGGACATGATTGCCCGGGTAAACGGTGAGGAGTGGGGGCGGGGCAATACGCGGGATATGCGTTGGCAATTCGAGGATGTGATTGCCCACGTTTCCCAGTCCGAAACCTTGTATCCCGGCGAGTTTCTCGGTTCGGGAACCGTCGGTAATGGCTGTGGCCTGGAACAGTTGCGTTATCTGAAGCCTGGCGATGTGGTCGAGCTGGAAGTCGAGGGTATTGGAGTGCTGCGCACTCAGGTGGGCCAAGTAGGCGACCCATTCTAGGAAGAGAGTGAGTTGGCGGCCGGAAAGAAACGAATTGATACAAACGGGCAGTCCCTGTGCAGGTGCTGCTCGGCCTGGGATTGAGCGAGCTTTGCTGGTTGGCAGACAAAGCTGATAAGGATTTTAAATCGTCATTTGCTATACAAATACTAGATTAATGTTTATATTTATCCTGGATGCGGCCTGACAAGATACTTAATAAACTGGAGGCAAACCATGCTAACAAAAACCAGCCCAGTGCTTTCCGATGGCACTAAAATCTCCGACCTGATTTATCCAGACACACGTGAAGTACAGATGCGGGTGCTGTCCGACCCCGAAATCTACGAACTGGAGATGGAAAAGATCTTCGGCAAGACTTGGGTGCTGCTGGGTCACGAATCGGAAATACCCAATGTCAATGATTTCATGGTGCGTGACATCGGCGGCGATTCCGTCATAGTCGCACGCGACAAGAACGACGAGATCCATGTCACCTTGAACGTTTGTCCGCATCGTGGCATGCGCGTGGCGCTGACCGACTGCGGCAATGCCCAGATCCACAAGTGTATCTATCACGGCTGGGCGTTCCGTCCGAATGGCGACTTTATCGGTTCGCCGGTAAAGCGTGAGTGCATGCATGGCACCATCCTGCCGGAATCCGAGCTCGGCCTGAAAAAGGCTCGTTCAATTACCTATGGCGGGCTGATTTTCGCTACCTGGAATATCGATGGTCCATCCTTCGAGGAGTTTCTTGGCGACGCCAAGTGGTACTACGACATCCTGTTTCAGCGCACGGACAAAGGCATGGAGGTTCTCGGGCCGCCCCAGCGCTTCATCGTCAATGCCAACTGGAAGACCGCTGGTGAACAATCGGCGGCGGATGGCTTCCATACCCTGACCCTGCATCGCTGGCTGGGCGAGGTTGGTAACTACGCGAAAAAAGGTGCGGCCGAACCAGACAGCGATGAACCGGATCTGACCCCAGAGATGTATGGCGTCGAAGTCAGTTCTCCCCACGGGCATGCTCTGCGTTGTATCGATCTGGCGCGCAAGATCCGCCGGCTGACCGGCCTGGAGCCCGATGAGTTGAGTATTCAGGAAAAGCTCAATGCGCTGCCGCCTGCCGGCATGACCAAGGACATGGTTGAGCAACTGGCGCGCAACCTGTCCGAGGACCAGCTCAAGGTGTTGACCTCCATGCCACCGCAGGTCGGCGGCATGTTCCCCAATATTCTGTTTGGCTTCGTTTACATTCCACAGCCAGATGGTTCAGTGGTCGGCTCAATGACCATGCATACCTACATTCCGCGTGGCCCGAACAAACTGGAATTCTGCAACTGGATCTTCGCTGAAAAAGATGCGCCGCAAGAGCTGCGCGAGAAGATGCTGAAACAGACCATCCAGCTGTTTGGCACCTCCGGTATGGTCGAGCAGGATGATTCGGATACCTGGCCACATATGACGCTATCGGCCAAGGGTGCCATGGGCCGTCATATGACCTTGAAGTATCAGGCTGTGTACGAAACGGGTAAGCCCGACGGCTGGCCGGGACCGGGCATCGTCAATGAAGGCTTTACCAAGGATGACACCCAGTGGCATTGGTGGCTCTATTGGAACGAGTTGATGCACGCCGAATAAACCTTCTCCAGATAAATAAAAACAGGAGCTTCTCATGCAGCAAGTTCAAGAACAGAGCCCGGAAGCCACCCCGGGACAATACGTCCCGGTCGGGTCGGCGGAATACAATGCCATTCTCACCTTCATGTATGAAGAGGCGGCATTACTCGATCAACTGCGCCTGAATGAATGGGGCCAGCGTTTGGCCACGGATCTGCTTTACACTGCGCCGCTGCGCCATACTCGGCTGAATTCCGATCATGCCAAGAGCTTCGTGCGCACAGTTCAGCACTTCCATGATGACTATCGCTCGGTCATGGGGCGCATTCTGCGTCTGTCCGGCAAGAGCGCCTGGGCTGAAGATCCGCCTTCGCGTACCCGGCGTCTGGTGACCAATGTGCTGGTACGTGAAACCTCGAAGGCGGACGAGTTCGAGGTCACCAGCTATGTGTTGCTGACCCGCAGCCGTTTCAGTGAGCATCATGTCGATGTGATCAGCTGCGAACGCCAGGATCTGATCCGTCGTGAGGCGGGCGGCGGATTCAAGCTGGCTCGGCGTGAGATCCTGCTGGATCAGTCGGTACTGGGCACCGCCAATCTGGCCGTGTTCCTGTAAAGTTCTGCTCCGGTTGTGGTCACAGCCGGCCATGCGGAGGATAAGGCCTGCCTTCTACGAGGGCAGGCCTTTTCTTTTCTGGAGATGACGTGACAGAACCGGTTTTATACGTTTTGCTGCTTCTGTAAGGGCGGGTTGGGCTCCAGACCGGCAAACCAGTCCTGGTCGCTGGCGCACAGTTGCTCGGCATGGTTGGTGAAATCGAGCGTCGATCCCTTCATCCGCAGGGCTTGCTCGGCGCGACCGGGTTGTTGGCTGTAGCAGAGGCCAGTTTTTGCCGCATGTCCGACGCTGTCGAGATCATATTCCCGGCCACGGGAAATGGTGGTGCAGCGACGCAGCAGCAGGGCGGCTTCCGCTTCTTCCGGTTCCAGGGTGTTGATTGCCCAGGCGGCCATACCGTGATTCAGGTCTATTCCGCAGTAGGGTGCTGGCCCCTCGATCAGCGTTCCGTTTACCTGCCATTGCAGATACTCTCGACCATCGCGCCAGAGGACTGGGGAAGTGCGCCCGTCAGTACGTTGCGGAACGGAAACATCGTAGATGAGATCATGTATCTGGCGGGCGGCAGCGGCGATAGCCAATCCGGCAAGGTCAAGCATATGGGTGCACTGGTGCCGGCCGTCTGTCGCTCTGGTCACGCTGTGGGCAACATCTGACAATGGCATGCCTACCAGCGCTTCCAAAGGCAGTGCAGCCCCAGGGCACGCGGTATAGGGGTAGCGCACGGCGTAGCCACGAATGAAGGTGACGATCTCTTGCTCGTGCTGAATGCTGACCCGGAAGTGGTGAAAGTCATCCTCAAGGGCCGCTCGTACCTCACCGCTCTGTTGCGTGTGGATTTCTACTCGTCGTCGAAAAAGCATCATCGGTGGCCTTGGCAAGCAGGATGGATTTAAGCGGGAAAAGCTCCTACAATGTGAACATTAACAAAAAAAGTGTTTATTAAAAAGGTTGCCGATATGAGACTGCTGGAAAACAAGGTTGCCCTGATAACGGGAGCGGGAGGAGGTATTGGTGAAGGCGTGGCTCGCTATTTCGTCAAACAGGGTGCTGCGGTAGTGGTGGCGGAATTGAGCGAGGCAATGGGTGAAGCCGTGGCCGCCGATTTGCGGGCACAGGGTGGCCAAGCCATTTTTTTCAGAACTGATGTATCGAGCAAGCAGAATATAGCGGATGCCATCCAGGCGGCGGTCGACCAGTTCGGTGGTCTCGACATCCTGGTGAACAATGCCTTTGCCCCCACCCCCAATGTGCTGCTGGAAGATAAGACTGATGAGATGCTCGAGCAGACGCTCAGTACTACGGTTTGGGCCGCTTGGTGGGCAATGCGCGCGGCTATGCCGCACATGCGTACGCGCGGGGGTGGCTCAGTCATCAATTTCTATTCTATCGATACCGAGATCGGAGCCTGGCTGCATGGTGACTACAATACGGCCAAGTCCGCCATTCTCGGACTGACCCGCAGTGCTGCGGCTGAATGGGGGCGTTTCAATATCAGGGTGAACGCCATCGCGCCAACTGCAATGGGTGCGACCTTCCACAAACTGGCAGCGGAAAATCCTGGCTTTGCCGAACGCTCGGCCTCCATGCGTCCGCTGGGTCGCTGTGGTGAGCCTGAGGCTGACATTGGCCCGGTGGTGGCCTTTCTTGCCTCCGAAATGTCCCGATTCGTTACCGGCGAAGCCCTGCATGTGGATGGTGGGCTGCATTTGCCTGGCTACAACTCCAGGCCGGCCGATATTCCGGTGCGGGAGTACTGAGTAGCACTACTGTTCCATACTGAAAAAGCCCGCAAGCATCTGAGCTGTTTGCGGGCTTTTCTGCCGTGACAGGGTGTCAGCGCTTGCTGACGCTGATATCCGTTTCTTCAAGGTCCCAGGTGCGAGCGGTTTTACCCTCATCCCTCAGTTGGTACTTGAGTACCCGTCCTTGTGGGTTCTTCGGCAAGCTGTCGCGGAACTCGATGTAGCGTGGAAGGGCGTAATAGGGCACCGAGTCGGTGGCCCAGCGGAACAACTCTTCTTCTGTCAGAGAAGCGCCCGCATGCAGGATGGCGGTTACCTTGACATCGTCTTCGCCCTTGTCCGAGAACACGGCGTGGACTGCGACTTCCGATATGGCCGGGTGAACGGCAAATGCGGACTCCATTTCAAAGCTGGAGATGTTCTCGCCCCGGCGGCGCAGATAGTCCTTCTTGCGGTCAACAAAATAGAAGAAACCATCCTCATCGAACTTGCCAATATCGCCGGTGTGCAGCCACATGTTGCGCATGAGCTTCAGGGTTTCTTCCGGGCGTCGCCAATAGCCCTGGAACATGATGTCTGGACGCAATGGGCGGACCACGATTTCACCCGCCACATTGGCTGGCAGTTCCTGATCGTTATCGTCCACGATGCGTACGTCGAAATCGGGAATGCGCTTGCCGGAAGAGCCCGGTTTGGCGTATTCACCGGCCGCAAGCGAAGTCACTACGCAGGCCTCGGTCAGGCCATAACCGTTGCCGCCGACCAGGCGGGTGCCGAAGCGGCGGCGCCAGATTTCCTTGGTTTCCTCGGTGTAGGGGTTGCCCCGTGCGGTATGAATCTGTCCGAAGCAGCGCTTCATCGCGTCATTGTCCGGCGCCTGGGCCAGCAAACCACCCATGCCTCCCAGGATGGAGGCGATGGTGGCGCCGCTGCGCTCCACTTCAGGCCAGAAGTTGGACACGGAAAAACGCGGCAGTATGGCTGCGCGTGCGCCAACCATGATGCTGGCGATGATCGACACGCACAAGGCGTTCATATGGAACAGCGGGAGAGGGGTGATGGTGACATCGTTTTCAGTTGCTGGCCCCGCTTTCAATTGCAGACGAGCCAGATTGCACATGAAGTTGTAGCTGATCATGCAGCCCTTGGACGGCCCAGTAGTGCCGGAGGTGTAGATCAGGCAGGCCAGGTCGGCAGGGACAGGCTTGTCTTCAATCGGCGTCGAGTCATGGCCGCGATGCTCATCCAGCGGAGCTATGGGGATCACGCAGTCGACCGGCGTGTCCAGTGCGCTCCGATGCAGGACCAGTTCCAGTGTGTTCAACTGATTGCTGACAGCGGCAACGCGCTCCATGTAGGCGGCTTCGCAGATCAGCAGCCGGGTATCCGCATCAGCAATCTGATGACGCAGGAATTCTCCGCGCAAGGCGGTGTTAATGGGCACGCTGACGGCACAGAGTTTGTTGATGGCCAGCCAGCAGACTACCGCATCGATATTGTTGTCCAACATGGTAACGACCGTCTGGCCACGCTTGACGCCCAGCTTAGCCAGTGAATGAGCCAGCTTGGTTGAAAGTGAGTCAACTTCTTTATAAGTGTATAATTCTCCACTAAAGTCGAGGAAAACACGCTCTGGATGCCTTGCCACTGCCCGATCCAGGGCGGCAATAGCCGTGTCTTGTTCTCCGACGGACCACGTTTCTGTGTTTCCAGTGCCACTCATGATGCATCTCCTTCAGGTGCGGCTCACTGCAGGAGCCTGACTCTTATATTTTTGATAGAGAATAGCATTCTATATTTTATTTTTTGCATTGTCTCTACCAAGAGTTGAACAGAAAATGCTGAATGTGGCCATATAACCTGCTAGGATTGGGCTGAAATGCTACTTAACAGGGGTATGGGTATGCTCGACAAGGAGCTTGAAGGCACGATGGTATCTACTGGAAAAGAGAAAAAGGGCTCTGCGGCAAAAAAGACAGGCAAGCGTGTTCCAGTTCGCAAGAGTGTTACGGTACAGGCGCCAGCTCCGGGCAAGGCTCGAGCAGTAAAGCCCAACCGTCGTTCCGAAGAAACCATCACCAGCATTCTGCAGGCAACGGAAGAAGTCGTGTTGCGCTCGGGGGCTGACAGGATCTCGATTCTGGATGTGTGCAAGCTGGCGGGCGTGTCACGTGGCACCTTCTATCGCTACTTTTCCTCGCAGGAAGATTTGCTCGATACCTTTTCCCGCCATAAGCGGGACAACTTCCACCAGGTACTGATGAATACCATTGGCACAGTGGAGGAGCCGGAAGCCCGACTCAATGCCTTGATCAGCTTCATTGACGATTACCTGGAGCAAAGCCGGGCACGGCGGCTGCTGGTGGTAGCGCCTGATTATGCCTTAGGTTTTTTCAGGCGTATTTTCCACGATTCGATACTTCGTTTTCAGGATACCCTGGATATCGTTTTTGATGACTGGGACGCAAAGCTGGGTGTCAAACTGGATCGTGAGTTGATCTGCGAAATGATTATTCGCTATGTCCTCAGCGAGGTTCTTGTGCCGGAAAATACCGGCAGACGTTTGCTTCCCGCACGAGTAAAGCGACTGGTTGCGTCACTGACCATGGGCTCCACCTCACGGACACGCCGTTGATTTAACAAGGTGGCTGGGAGCTTTCTCTCCCAGCCGTTCCCCTGCCGACCCCCGCTTCTCCCCGTTTCCCTGTCTGATTGATACATAACCAAACCGTTTGTCTTTGTTTTCTTTATGGCTCTCGCTTGTACCTTCTCCCAGCCTTTTTTCAGCGGTTGCCTGGTATCGCCATCAGGCTAGTTCTATTCAGGTAAAATTTTTTTAAATCAATGTGTTGACTTGTCTATTCCGCATGCGGCTGGTATCTGTCCGTGCGCCTCGTACGGGAGTTGTATCCCTGATCTTCATAAAAAAACTTGAACAGTTTTTTGATTTATGATCAATTTGTATTATGCTCATGCAGACAGGGCAGGGTGCGAGTGGACTTTCAAAGCGCCTTGTTTTCAACAATTCAATTAGAACAAAACAGAGGTCTACAACATGCTGATCGATCTTCATGCTCATGCGCCGCACCCCGCCTACTACAACCAGCACCCGCATTGGGGGCCATTCTTCGAGCAGGGTGATGACGGTGATATCCGTTTGCGTGTGGGCGAGTGGGTCTTGACCCTGGGGTCTCCTGAGCGCAAAGCTGCGGTGCGGGCAGGGCAGGGTCTCAATCTGGAGGAATACCTGGCGCGCTGGGCCGACCCGAAGACGCGTCTGGCAGGTATGGACGCTGCCGGTCAGAATGCGCAGGTAGTCTCCGTGCCCTCCCATTGCTATATGTATTGGACAGAAGCCGACTTTTCTGTCCGATTTGCGCAAAAAGTCAATGATGTGCTTGCCGACTATTGCTCGGCGGCTCCTGATCGCCTGATGTTCTGGGCACATGCACCATTGAATGAACCCGAGGCTGCGGCTGTCGAGTTGCGCCGTGCCTGCACCGAGCTGGGCGCCAAGGGACTGGTTGCCGGCGGCGCCAACTTCGGCGGCCTGGAGTTCGACTCCCCGGAACTTGATCCGGTCTGGCGGACCCTCTGTGATCTGGATCTGCCCATGTTCATTCACGGCTACAACCAGTCAGTCACCTGGG
Organism: Gammaproteobacteria bacterium; assembly: GCA_023475025.1. Classification (GTDB taxonomy): domain Bacteria; phylum Pseudomonadota; class Gammaproteobacteria; order Pseudomonadales; family Pseudomonadaceae; genus Halopseudomonas. The sequence goes on along the minus strand of JAMCWB010000030.1, from coordinate 68,848 downwards.
GCAGCAAGGCCAACGAAGATCGTTACGAAACCACGGCGATTGTCGGGATGCAGTACGACGAAACACGCTGTTTCTGGAATCTCGTTTGTGGCGGTGTGCTGGACCGCTTCCCTGATCTGAAGATCTATATCACCCACGGTGGGGGATATGTTCCTTACCAGTTGGGTAGGCTGGCGCAAACCAACAAGAACCTCGACCTGGTCTACAACAAGCGGCCAGTGCTGGACTACATGAAGAATTTCTATTTTGACGTCGAGTTGCACGAGGTGCCGATGCGTCAGGCGCTGGTCGACATCATTGGTGCGGATCAGATTGTGTATGGCAGCAACTTTGGTGGCAGTGACGCAGTGCGCCATGATCTTACCGAAGGCCTGAATCTGTCCGAGGCGGATCTGCGCAAGATTCGCTATGAGAATGCCTGCAAGCTGCTGCACCTCGATCCCGCGAAGCTGGGCAAGGTAGGAGCGTAATAATGAGGCTGGCACGTTGTTCTCATCAGGGGTCAGCGCCCTTCTGGGCTGTTGTGGATCTGGAGCATGACGAAGTCAATCCGATTCGGGGGCGCTTCAATGATTGGGCACCCCGTGTCACGGCGGGGGAGGGGATCAGCGCTCTGTCCTTCTCCGCCGGGCCGGTACCCATGGCTGATGTTGTCTTGCTGCCGCCGATTGATCCGGTCAACCGGGTTGTTGTTGCCGGGGCCAATTACCTGAAACACCTGGTAGCTGATTTTGGCTTGGAAGCCCCCGCACAACCGGTGGCTTTTCTGAAGGCTTATGGTGCCCTGATAGGCGCCAATGACCCGATCCGTTTTCCGCCGCTTACCGAGGAGCTTGATCATGAAGTCGAGCTGGTAGCGGTGATCGGCAGCCATGACATCGATCCCAGCGATCCACTTGCTTGTGTGCTCGGTTATACCGTCGGCAATGACGTCAGTGCCCGTGATCTTCAGCGTAGTGGTCCCAAGGGCATTGGCATGGATTTGTTCGCTGCCAAAAGCCAGGACCGTACCACTGGTGTCGGGCCATGGATCGTTACCCGCGACGAGTTTCCGCCAGGTTCACCAATACTGCGTTTGACGCTAGCAGTGAATGGCGAGATTCGTCAGGACGGTAATACCGCGGAGATGACCTGGGATGTGGGCGAGCTGATCTCCTTTGTCCAGGTCCGCTCCAGCTTTGCCTGTGGAGACATCCTGTTTACCGGTTCGCCCGCTGGTGTCGGTCTGGGAACCGGGCGCTTTCTCAATGCAGGCGATGTTGTGGAGGCATCGGTTGAAGGTATTGGCACGCTGCGCAATGTGGTGAGTGAAAAAAACGTCTAAGAGGTTCTGCATATGAGTGCTGATAAAAGTAACAAGGTAGTGGTGGTCGGTGCTGGCCTGATGGGCACAGGCATCGCTCATGCCTTTGCCAGCTCGGGTTTTGAGACCGTGTTGGTCGATACCAATGCCAACTCCCTTGAGAAGGCCTATGGCGCCATTGATAAAATACTCGGCGATGGTGTTCGTCTGGGCAAGGTCAGTGAAGAGGCCGCGCGGGCCGCACTGGCCAGACTGTCGGTCAATGGCGATCTGTCCGAGGCGGCTTTCGGGGCCAATCTGCTGGTCGAGACGGTCTCGGAGCAACTGGCGGTGAAAAAAGCCGTGGTCACCCAGGCTGCCCCCCTGATGGCCGCCAATGCGATCATCGCCAGCAACACATCGGCCTTGAGTGTGACCGAGATCGCCTCATCGGTGCCCGCCCCCGAGCGTTTCATCGGCATGCACTTCTTCAACCCGGTGCACAAGATGAAGCTGGTCGAACTGGTCCGGGGCCTGGCCACCAGTGACGAAACCGTAGCCAGGACGCGGGATCTGTGTGATGCGATCGGCAAGACTTCGATTATCGTCAACGAATCCCCCGGACTGACCACCAGCCGCATGTCAGCATTGCTGGGCAATGAGGCGATGTACATGCTCCAGGAAGGTACTGCCAGCGCCGAGGACATCGATACTGCGCTGCGTATGGGCTTCAATCACCCGATGGGGCCGCTTGAGCTGGGTGACCTGACCGGCTGGGATACCCGTCTTTCCGTTCTACGCTATCTGCACGAAACACTGGGCGACAAGTTCCGTCCCTGCCCGTTGATCATCAAGATGGTCGCTGCAGGCCGACTGGGGCGCAAGACCGGGCATGGCGTCTACCGCTACGAAGATGGCAACCGTGTTCCGGGCTCCGGGCTCAAGGCCAGTGCGTTATGAGTGACATCGTTATCGTTGAGGCGGTACGTACGCCGGTCGGCCGCTTTCGGGGCAGTTTGGCCGGTGTGCGCGCCGATCATCTGGGTTCACTGATCATCAACGAACTGCTGCAACGAACCGGGCTGTCAGCTGACCAGATCGACGATGTGATCTTTGGCTGTGTGACCCAGATTGGTGAGCAATCCGCCAACATTGCCCGCACGGCTTTGCTCGGAGCTGGCTGGCCAGCCTCTGTGCCGGGCCTGACACTGGATCGAAAATGTGGTTCCGGTGAAGCGGCAGTGCATGCGGCTGTCGGGGCGATTGCCGCCGGGGCCGCTGATATCGTGGTAGCCGGCGGCGCGGAAAGCATGAGCCGGGTGCCGATGGGCAGTAATCGCGAGATTCATGGCGAAGCCTTTGGCTGGAAGGCGATGGAGCGCTATGAACTGACGTCACAGGGCGAAGCTGCGGAGCGGGTAGCGGAAAAGTGGCAGATAGATCGTGGTGAACTGGATGCCTTTGCACTGGAAAGCCATCGCCGCGCGGCGGCGGCGGCGGATGCCGGGTATTTTGCCGCCGAGATTGTACCGGTACCGGTTGGCGGCTACTGCGAAAAGGGTCATGAGGGGTTTACCGGTCTGTTTGCTGCCGATGAAACCATTAGACGCGATACCTCGCTGGAAAAGCTCGCTGGCCTGAAAACCAGTTTCCGCCCAGAAAGTGGGCGTATCACCGCGGGTAATTCATCGCAGATATCGGATGGCGCCGCAGCGCTGTTGCTGATGTCCGCCGAGACAGCGGCTCGGCTCGGCCTGAAAGCTCGGGCGCGGATCAAGGCCATTACCACGGTAGGCGCGGACCCGACGCTGATGCTGACAGGTCCGATTGCCGCCACGCAGAAGATTCTGGCCAAGGCGGGTTTGCGCATTGATGAAGTGGATCTGTTTGAAGTCAACGAGGCTTTCGCCTCGGTGCCGCTTGCCTGGCTGAGGGAGACCGGTGCGCCGGCTGAACGGCTGAATGTCAATGGCGGCGCCATTGCCCTTGGTCATCCGCTCGGCGCCAGCGGTGCACGGATCATGACCTCGATGCTGAATGAACTCGAACGTCGCAAGGGTCGCTATGCGATGCAGGCGATCTGCTGCGCCGGTGGTCTGGGTACGGCGACGCTGATCGAGCGTATTGCCTAATACAACCGCACCGCGAGAGCGGTGCAAGGTAGCTCGTATGTCGAGGATTTCACCTGTTCCGTTGCCGGCCTTACCGGATTCGCTGGCAAGCGCTCTGGAGCGCGGATTGCGCTCGGGAATGCTCAGCTCCAGTGTACCTGTGCAGGTCTGGGCCCATCGTCCGCCCCTGGCGGAGGCTTGGCTGGCGCTGCTTGAGCAGTTTCACTCCCATAGTCTGCTGGGCGAACGGCTCAAGGAACTGGTCCGCCTGAAAATTGCCAGCGTTACGACCTGCAAAGCTTGTCAGCTGGCGCGGAAATCGGGCGAGGTGAGTGAGGAGGATGTTGCCTGCCTGGCGACCGACAGTGATCGCTTCACCGAAGCCGAGCAGGCGGCGCTGCAATTTGCCGAGTTGTTTGCCGGTGACTACATGATGCTGGATGACCGACATTACGTTGCGCTGTCACGGTGTTTCAGCCAGGCCCAGATTACCGAACTGAACATGTATTGCGCCTTGATGTTGGCTGGTGGCCGTATGACCTACGTTCAGCAGGCCTATGAGGATGAACAATAAAGCTGCTGGGCATCCATGTGTTTTTAGCCGTGCTGGATGAGTTACCGGTCAAAGAAAAGTGATTTGTTGATCAAAATATTTAAAAAGGTTCAAATTCATCGGTATCAGGTATAAGCTCGGAAGAACTGCCGGGCTTCCGTGGCCCGATAGCAGCCTGAATATCAAGAACAACAAGAGGAGATCGTCATGTCTGACCAGGCAAAAAGCGAACTGGAAAAGGTATTTACCGATGTGGCAAGCAATTACCAGGGCAGCGACATAGACCTGCATGCGGCTTATGCCGACATGCGCGAGCAGAGCCCCGTGCTTGAGGGGAACTTCATGGAGCGACTGGGCGTTCCCTCGATCGCCGGGGTCGATCCGAATCGTCCATGCTACACATTGTTCAAATATGACGATGTGATGCACGTCATGCGCGATGCCAGCAAATTTACCAGCGGCTTCATCGCCGAAGGTCTGGGCGCGTTTTTCGATGGCCTGATCCTGACGGCCATGGATGGTGATCAACACAAGAACATGCGTAACCTGCTGCAACCGGTATTTATGCCGGATACGGTCAACCGCTGGAAAGAAGACCGCATAGACAAGGTTATCCGCGAGGAATTCCTGACGCCCATGGTTCCGCAAAAAGGCGCGGATCTGATGGATTTTGCGCTGTATTTTCCGATCAGGGTGATTTATTCACTGATTGGTTTCCCCAATGACCAGCCCGAGAAGATCAAGCAATATGCCGCCTGGGCGCTAGCCATTCTGGCAGGGCCGCAGGTCGATCCCGCCAAGGCTCAGGCAGCCAAGAAAGCGGCAATGGAAGCGGTGGTGGCGCTTTACGATGCTATCAAGGTCGTGGTTGCGGAGCGTCGCGCAGCGGGGGGTGAAGGAGACGATCTCATCAGTCGTCTGATTCGAGCCGAGTACGAAGGCCGTTCGCTCGATGATCACGAGATAACCACCTTTGTGCGCTCGCTCCTGCCTGCGGCGGGAGAAACCACCACCCGCACCTTCGGCACCCTGATGACGTTGCTGCTGGAGAATCCAGAACTGCTCGAGCGCGTGCGCAATGATCGCAGCCTGGTCAACAAGGCAATTGACGAATCGATTCGCTATGAGCCGGTGGCGACCTTCAAGGTTCGCCAAGCCTCGGAAGATACCGAGATTCGTGGCGTCAAGATTCCCAAAGGAGCGATGGTTTCCTGCATCGTCAGCTCGGCCAACCGCGATGAAGAGTTTTTCGAGAATGCCGACACCTTCGACATTGATCGTCGCCAGCGCCCCTCATTCGGCTTCGGTTTCGGGCCGCATATGTGTATTGGGCAGTTCGTGGCCAAGACGGAAATCAACTGCGCGCTCAATGCCGTGCTGGACATGTTGCCTAACATCAGGCTCGATCCGGCGAAGCCGGCTCCCGAGATTACCGGTGCGCAACTACGAGGCCCGCATTATCTGCATGTGATCTGGGACTGAGCAGGCCGGGATGCTGTGAGCGAGCCGTTCAGAGACCTGTCTGGACGGCTTTGCGGCGTTAGCCGTGGTGGTAGTGTGTGGGCAAACAAAAAACAATTAAACAAAAATCAAAATTGTGTTTAAATCTACCCTCATGTGATCTATGATCATCCAACAATCACAATCCGCGAAAAGCGAAGGGGAACATGATGAAACTCGAAGACCTTATCCTCGTCAGTGTGGACGATCATGCCATCGAGCCACCGGATGCTTTCAAACACCACATGCCGGAAAAGTTCAAAGGCCGTGAGCCGCACGTCGAAAAGCGCGGTGAGCGTGATGTATGGATATTCGAAGACGAAGCAACCGGCTATATGGGGCTCAACTCGGTGGTTGGGCGTCCCAAGGAAGAGTACGGAATGGAACCGCTTGGCTATGACCAGATGCGGCGTGGCACCTGGGACGTCAAGGCCCGTGTCGATGACATGAACGCCAATGGCGTGCTGGGTTCCTTGTGTTTCCCTACCTTTCCCGGTTTTGCCGGCCAGCGCTTTCAGGCTCATTCGAACAGGGAAATTGCCCTGGCTGCGATCCGGGCCTACAACGACTGGCATCTGTATGACTGGTGCAACGCCGTACCGGGCCGCTTCATTCCCCTGATGCTGGTACCCTTCTGGGACATGAATGCAGCAGTCGCCGAAGTGAAGCGCCTGTCCGCCCAGGGCGTGCATGCGCTGTCATTCTCGGACAACCCCGCGAGACTGGGCTATCCGTCCATCCATGACGATTACTGGGATCCACTGTGGAAGGCCTGTGCCGACAACAACGTCGTCATCTGCTGCCATATCGGTTCCGGCGGCAAAGCAGAGCATGCCTCGGATCTGTCGCCGATCGACGCCTGGATTACCACCATGCCAATTTCCATTGCGAACGCGGCAGCGGACTGGATCTGGGCGCCAATGTGGAAAAAATTCCCGACCCTGCGCATGGCATTGTCTGAAGGCAGTATTGGCTGGGTTCCCTATCTGCTGGAACGGGCTGACTTCACCCATCGCCATCATCATGCTTGGACCAACGCCGATTTCGACGGAAAAATGCCCAGCGATGTGTTTTTCAAACACTTCATTACCTGCTTTATCGAAGACAACTTCGGCTTGCAGAACCTGCAGTTCATGAACGAGGACATGGTGACCTGGGAAAGCGATTACCCGCACTCGGATTGCACCTGGCCAGAATCGCCGGAAACCACTTGGGCTGGTCTCAAGCATCTGACCCGGCAACAGATCGACAAGGTCACCCATCTCAACGCCATGCGCGAGTTTTCCTACGACCCGTTCTCCATTCTGGGCCGTGAAAACTGCACCGTTGGCGCGCTGCGGGCTCTGGCTACTCATGTGAGCACCGAGCCTGCTCTGGGATTGGGCGGCGCGGAAGTCACCCGCAAGGATGGCAAGCCGGTAACCTCAGGTGACATCAATTCGATGTTTGCCCAGGCGGATGCAAAAACCGCTATTTGAGCCAGTGGCCTAGCGCCTTGCCTGGCTATCCGGTTTTTGCCGGAAGCCGGGCAGGGGTTTGCCGACAAACTTGCTTTCCGGGTTGCGTCGCGTAATCGAAGGTGTCTTGTTGATGAGTATTTCCCAGTTTAGTTACAGCAGCATACCGGCCGAGGCGGAAGCGCTTCGGCTAGACGTCAGGTCGTTCGTCGATGATGCCCTGCAGGATTATCCAGCGGTGAAGCGTGCCTATTCGTGGATGGGGTTCGACGCCCAATTCAGTCGCCTGCTCGGACAAAAGGGCTGGCTGGGCATGGCGCTGCCGAAACGCTATGGTGGCGCTGAAGCCTCGCCATTTGCGCGTTATGTCATTATCGAAGAGCTGCTGGCCGCTGGAGCGCCAGTATCGGCGCACTGGATTGCCGACCGGCAAAGCGCGCCGCTGATTCTGCGCTTCGGCACAGAAAGCCAGAAAGAGCACTATCTGCCGCCCATTTGCCGTGGTGAAAGCTACTTCTGCATTGGCATGAGCGAGCCGAACTCCGGGTCCGATCTGGCATCGATCAAGTCCAATGCCAAACGCATCGAGGGTGGCTGGCTGCTCAACGGGCAGAAAGTCTGGACCACCAATGCGCAGCACTCGCATTACATGATCGCCTTGGTTCGTACCGGAGACAAGGAAGAAAGTGGTCGGCACGGCGGCATGTCGCAATTCATCATCGACTTGAACTTGCCTGGCATCACCATTCGGCCGATTGCGGATCTGGCGGGGGGAGAGCACTTCAATGAAGTGTTTTTCGACGATGTGCGCCTCGACGCCGACGCCCTGATCGGGGAGGAGGGGAAAGGCTGGCAGCAGGTCACCGCCGAGCTGGCCTTCGAGCGCAGTGGACCGGAACGTTTTTTGAGCAGCATTGCTCTGATACACACTGCCATCAAGGCTATCGGCTCGAAACCCGACGCTTTACAGGCCCGCGATTTTGGCCGCATCACCGCTCGCCTAGTAACGCTGCGCAATATGTCGCTGGCAGTGACCAGGCAACTGAGTGACGGGCAGAACCCGGCCTGGGCCGCTTCATGCGTCAAGGATCTTGGCAACGTCTTCGAGCAGGATCTGCCGGAGATATTGCAACTGCTCATAGAGGAGCAGCCCCAGGTGGGCGGTGGCTCCGAGCATGCCCAGGTGCTGGCCTATCTGACCCAGATGGCACCTTCCTTTTCATTGCGCGGCGGTACTCGTGAAATCCTTCGTGGAATCATTGCGCGCGGACTGGGGCTTCGATAATGCGAGAACTTTTTGAGTCGACCATAGAGCGCCTGCTAGCTGATATCGCGACACCCGAGTATGTCCGGGCTGCCGAGTCTGGCAACTGGTCTACGGATCTTTGGCGGGCCTTGGAAGACAATGGCATCCTGCTGGCCGGTGCGCCGGAGCAGGCTGGAGGCGCCGAGGCCAGTTGGCCCGATCTGTTCGTGATTGCTCGCGCCGCCGGACGCCATGCCGCGCCGGTTCCGCTGGTAGAGATGCTGCTGGGCAACTGGCTGCTCGAGCGTTCAGGTATTGGAGCTCGCAGCGGCATTCTGACCATCGCCGTGGATTCCTCCCTGGAATGGACTGGCGACCGGGTTTCCGGCGAGTTGCGACAAGTCCCGTGGGGTCGCCATGCGGAGCTGGTCGTGGCACTGACAGGCAATGAAAAAACCGGCTATCGGGTCGTGTTGCTTGAGCCGGCGACGGCCGAAGCGGTTGTTCCGGGTACTAATATTGCCGGTGAGCCTCGCGATACCTTGCGGTTTTCTTCCGCACCACTGATGGCTTCGGCGGCCTTGCCTGAAGATCTGCCAGCCTCGGTACTGCTGACTGGCGGGGCAATGCTGCGTTCGGCGCAGATCGCCGGTGCGTTGGCGGCCTTGATGGAGCTGACCTCGGGGTATGCCGCTGAACGCAAGCAGTTTGGGCGCCCGATTGCTGCATTCCAGGCTATCCAGCAGCAACTGGCGGTGCTGGCCGAGCAGACGGCGGCGGCGAGTGTGGCTGCTGAAGCGGCTTTCGCTGAGTCGGACAGCCGCCTGGCCGCATTGTGTATTGCGGTGGCGAAAATCAGTACCTCGGATGCTGCCAGTCAAGGGGCGAGCATTGGCCACTCGGTGCATGGCGCGATCGGCTTTACCCAGGAATATTCATTGCAGTTGCTGACCCGCCGCCTGTGGGCGTGGCGCAGTGAGTTCGGCTCTTCGACATTCTGGAGCCGGTTGCTGGGTGAATATGCCTGTGCCGCCGGTGACCGGGGCTTTTGGCCCCTTGTAACTCATCCTCAACAACAAGAACTGGCCGTTCCACAAGGACTACACCCATGAGTCAATTTTTGCAGGTAGAGCGTAACGCCGGTGTGGTGGTGGTGCGCATGAATCGCCCGGAAAGTCGCAATGCGCTTTCCGAACCCGCCCAGATGCAGGAATTCGTCGACCTTTGTGCCGAGCTGAAGCGTGATCGCAGCGCAAGGGTCATGGTATTGACCGGCAACGGCAAGGCCTTTTGTGCCGGTGGCAACATCAAGGACATGCAAAACCGCGAGGGCATCTTTGCCGGTTCGCCCTATGAGCTGCGCGATACCTATCGCAATGGCATCCAGACCATTCCGCTGGCGCTGTATGAACTGGATATTCCGGTGATCGCCGCGGTCAATGGTCCGGCCATTGGCGCCGGGCTGGACTTGGCCTGCATGTGTGATATCCGGATTGCCAGTAGCACGGCGCTGTTCGCTGAAAGCTTCGTCAAGCTGGGTATCGTGCCCGGTGATGGGGGCGCCTGGCTGTTGCCGCGGATTATCGGTATCCCGAAAGCCAGCCTGATGGCGTTCACCGGTGACACCATCGATGCCGTCAAGGCACTGGAGTGGGGACTTGTCGAGCAGGTTTGCACACCGGAGGAGCTCGAATCCGAGGCCCTGGCTCTGGCCGGGCGCATTGCCAGCAATCCCGGGCATGCGCTGCGCCTGTGCAAACGCCTGTTGCGCGAGGGGCAACATATGCGTCTCGACTCACTGCTGGAGCTGTCAGCAGCTTATCAGGCGCTGGCGCATCACACGGACGATCATCGGGAAGCGGTGAGTGCCTTCGTGGAAAAGCGCAAACCGGACTACAAAGATCAATGACAAGCCTGCTCAAAGGAGACTATCACGATGCGTAGCGTATTTCGTGAAGACCACAATATGTTCAGAGACCAGGCGCGCCGCTTTATCGAGCGTGAAATAGCGCCGTATTTGCCGGAGTGGGAAAAGCAGGGCATCGTCCCGAAGGACATCTGGCTGAAAGCCGGCGAGATGGGGCTGTTGTGCTCGACAGTGCCGGAAGAGTATGGCGGGTCGGGCGGTGATTTTGGCCACTCGGCGGTAATGATCGAAGAGTTGGCCAGAGTCAATGCGACGGCGGTAGGCTTTACCACCCATTCCGAGATTGTCGCGCCCTATATCGTCGCCTATGGTTCTGAAGAGCAAAAGCTCAAGTGGCTGCCGAAAATGGTCAGTGGCGAAACAATCGGCGTTATTGCCATGAGTGAACCGGGCATTGGCAGTGACCTGCGCTCCATGCGTACCCAGGTACGGCGCGATGGCGATGAGTATGTTGTCTCCGGCCAAAAGACCTTCATTACCAACGGCGGCAACGCGGATCTGGTCGTCACCGCAACCAAGCTGGACCCCACCAGTAAGGAACTGACCCTGGTCTGCGTGGAAACCGATCGCCAAGGTTTTTCCAGGGGTCGTTTGCTGGAGAAAATTGGCCTGAAGGGGCAGGACACCGCAGAGTTGTTCTTTGATGAAGTGCGGGTGCCGGTCAGCAATCGTCTGGGCGAGGAGAATCTGGGATTCAAGTACCTGACCCACCAGTTGGCCTGGGAGCGCCTTATCATCGCCCTGCGGGCAGCCCAGTCGATCGAGACGCTGCTTGAGGAAACCATCGAATATACCCGTGAGCGCAAGGTATTCGGCAAGCCGGTTTTCGATTTTCAGAATACCCGCTTCAAACTGGCCGAAGTCAAGGCCCAGGCAACCATGCTCAGGGCCTTTGTGGACAGTTGCCTGGAGCGGGTCATGCGTAGTGATCTGCCGGCGGATGTGGCGGCCATGGCCAAGCTCATGGGGTCCGAACTTCAGGGCAAACTGCTCGATGAACTGCTGCAATTGCACGGTGGCTACGGTTTCATGAGCGAGTACAAGATTGGTCGTGCCTGGGTGGATGCCAGAGTTGCCCGGATTTACGGCGGTACCTCGGAAATCATGAAGGAAATCATCAGCCGCAACCTTTGATGGGGCCCAGCGCTTTTGCCGAGGGTGCGGAAAATCGAACGGGAGACAATATCATGTTGCTGATCTGTCGACATATCATTTTGATGCTGGGAATTCTGGCCTGTGTGGGCGTCTTCGCCCAGGGCATTCCGCAAGGCAGCCTGGTGCAAGAGGCCGATCGCGCAACCACCCTGCTGACCAAGGCGATTGCCCACTATCGGGAAAAAGGTGATAGCGCTATGGCGGCTTTCAGTCGCCAGGGCGAGTTCGTCGACGACGAGCTGTATGTGTATGTCATCGATACCGCTGGCGTCATGCTGGCCAGCGGCGGGCCTTCGGTCAACCTGGTGGGTCGTGATGTCAGCCAGGCGCTGAATGAGGAGCTCAGGGAGCGATTCCAGCGCGCTCTGGCACTACCCGAGGCAGATGACATCCACCATGCCGATTACCGCTGGATGAACTGGCAGGAAGGTCGTTTCGAACGCAAGCGAGTGTTCTTCCAGCGGGTGGACGACAAGATATTTGCGGTTGGTTACTACATTCCACGCTCCACGGAGGAGGAAACTCTGGTACTGCTGGATCATGTACTGAAAGCTGTCACTGAGGACCCGGTTGATACGTTCGAACGCATCAACGCGCTGGATGCGCAATTCCTCAGGGATGATCTATATGCCTTCGTTGTCGACCGGAAAACCGAGCGTTTCGTTGCCCACGGCTACAACCTGAGGCTGATAAACAGTGATTTCCGGAAAATTCGTTCTGCCGATCAGCAACCCATTGGCCAACAGATCCTGGAGGCCGTCGAGGCACATGACAAGGGTCGTATAAACTATCTCTGGCCCAACCCGGTAACCAGAAGGAGCGAGCCCAAGGTCACTCTGTTCGAAAAGACCGGAGACTACATCGTTGCGGTAGGCTTCTACGTGAAAGCTGAATAGAGTGTGCCGGGGTTATGCCGGCGAAACAGTTGGCTATCAGCTTCCATTGATGGGGCGCCATCCTTGGCGTGTGCCTCAGGGTGCCCCATCAGTGGAAGCTGATAGCTGATGCCACTTTTCAATTTCCTGTTGCAGTGTCGTCAGCCGGTTGGAGGCCATCTTCAGAGCATCGGAGCCAACTATGAAGTGAACAGGTGCCTGTGGGTCGAGGGCCAGTTGCACAATCGCCGCACCAAGTTTTGCCGGATCCCCCGGCTGAGCATGATTGCCGTTTGCCGATGAGGCTTTGACCTTGGCGGAAAACTCGGCATAGTCAGTCAGTTGATTGTTGCCAAAACGCGCTGAGCTGGCGTCGAGAAAATCCGTGCGAAACGCACCTGGTGCCACGCTGGTGACCTTGATGCCAAATCCGGCCACTTCCTGGGCCAATGCCTCAGAAAAGCCTGCCACAGCGAATTTCGACGAGCAGTACAACGCCGCACCGCCCATGCCCGCCAGGCCGGCTATGGAGGCGATGTTGAAAACGTGGCCTTGTTTTCGCTCACGCATTATCGGCAAGACCGCCCGACACATATCGAACAGCCCGAATACATTGGTTGCGAACTGTTCATGCGCCGCTGCCGGAGTATTTTCCTCAAAAGGGCCCAGTTGCCCAAAGCCCGCATTATTGACCAGCACATCGATGCAGGCGAAATGCTCGATGGCTTTATTCACAACCTGCTGCACCTGCTCTTGGCGGGTTACATCAAGGGGTAAGGCAAGCAGCTGGTCTCCGCAATCGCCAAAGGCTTCAGCGACAGCGAGCGAACTCCTGCCGGTTGCAATGACGTTGTCGCCGACGGCAAGAGCCGACTGCGCGATATGAAAACCCAGCCCTCGGCTGGCTCCGGTAATCAGCCATGTTCTTGCCACTTGCCATCTCCCTTTTATATGAATGGGTTGGTAGAGATTATGTTTTCTCTAATAGTACTGGATGACAATATTTGAACATTTTTGTATTTTGTCAAATATCATTCATTGCCAAGGCGTGCCTTGCTCTTCGACCGTATTCAGAAACTGCCGTTTCCTGCTGCATTGTCATCTGTCCGCTGGGAGGATATTTGCGATCTCTCCGGGGCAGGCCTGTCAATTGCTGCTGATCTACTTGGGGGCTGCAGCGGACGGTATGGCAGTGGGTAGATGAGAGCCCCTACCGGCGATCTTTCGTGGAGCCTCATTGTAAGTGTGTGCAGTGTTGGCGGGCGACGTACTTGCTAGCTGCCTTGGTAAGAGAGGACATCTGTTAGCAGAAGCGGATGTCAGTGGACATGCTTGGATCTGGGTAGTCAATTGATGTTGACGCTACGTTGAGGTTAGTCCAGAATTTAGTCTGTCCTGATTTTTGGGATCGGTGCTTTTTATTTTGAATCAATACGTTAGGGCTTTGATTCGATATCCGTTTCCCGCTCCAGATTCAGATTAAAGCCACCTTCGGGTGGCTTTTTTCGTTGCGGCTCAAAAAGCCGCTTGGCGGGCAGTTGTCGGCCAGAAGCAGTCATTGGATAGCTACAAAGCTTGTAGAGACTTATGACCTCCAGCATGCTGTCTGAAATATGAGGAGCACGATAATGAACGATGAGCTTTATGTTTCTGTCGATGTCGAGACTTCCGGCCCCGTACCGGGCATTTATAGTCTGCTCTCTATTGGGGCGTGCCTCGTTTCAGAGCCTACTCAATCGATCTATCTTGAGCTCCAACCGGACGGCGTAAAACATGATCCGGAGGCAGTCGCCGTAACTGGTCTCGATCTCTGTAAGCTTGAAAGAGAAGGGCTTCCCCCCCAGGTGGCGATGCTCGAGCTGGAGCAATGGTTGAACCAGGTATGTTCGGCAGATCAGAAAATCGTTTTCGTGGGGCTGAATGCCCCGTTTGACTGGTCGTTCGTCAACTACTACTTCCACAAGTATTCTGGGACGAACCCCTTTGGGTTCACCGCGCTCGACATGAAGGCGTATTACATGGGGGTTACCGGATGCCGCTGGAGGGAAACTAAATCCTCCCAAATGACCGCTCGTTTCAACCCCCAAAGCGCACCCAACCATAACGCGTTGGACGACGCACGATTCCAGGGGGAGCTTTTCGCTCTCATGCTGGAGGAGGCATGTAACCACTAACCTGGCCAACTGCCCCAAACAGCTTCAACATAGCGCCCATCCCTGAAAGACCAAGCCTTTATGCCTTCGTGGCTGCTGGAGTTGCCCACGATGATTGCCAGCGGGTGCGGCAGCTCTTGGGTGTAGTGCGCGGCGAACCTGGAAAAGCTCCCGATATCCGTGGGGGAGATCATAGGAATGCTTTGCGGGTGGGTATGCCAGTAGCCTACCAGGCGGAGACCTGCGGCATTAGCCTGCTCAATTTCCTTTCGACAGCGACGAGCATTCAAATCCAGCCAGGTCCTACCAGCCCGATCATCGTTATGAGGGGGAGTAGCCAATGCCAGTACCAGTCCGGCCACGCTTGAAGGGTCGACGAATAGCTGCCCCCCACGCTCTACATCAAAGTGCTTCTGCCTGTAGCTCTCCAGCAGGCTCGCAACCTCCTGCGATACCAACAGAGGAGTGTTTAGCCCGGGCCAGGTCCATTGCCACGCGATCGCCGTCATTTACTTTTCTCCGATGCTTTCGGCCAATCGCGCTCCAGCTGGGCCTGCTGCATTCCGGCAGGTAGCTCAGGCCCGAGGTAGTTACCTCCCAGCCTAACCACGTCATCAGGTCTATTAATGCTGCTGACCCAGCTCGGGCTGTCGATGATGCCACTCAACACTCGTAATGCAGCTTGAGAAACCATCGAAGCAATGTTCGCCATCCCAAGAGAACCTCCTGGGATGAAACTCTCCCCGCAGGCGGGAAGGGCGACGACCCCACCTTCCGGCCACTCGGTGAACTTGTGCTTAAAATCACCGTTGTCTGTGAATAGGCCCCGAGCATCAAATGCACCAGGTGGTGCAAGGAGCACATGCCCCACCTGTGTATGAGGCTCACTCCAGGCCTGGAGTAAACCCCAAGAGGTGCCATTCGACTTGGCCCCCCACAACGCCACCTCCGACTGCCAGTCAGCGGTAGTAACCACTACCAGATCCGCTTTATCAAAAACCTCGGGATTCTTGTACATCACCACTTCGGCGAAGGTGGCAAACGCCGCGACTTCCGTAGTGGGCAGGTCTTTGCGAATTTTCTCCTGAAGCGCTTCTGCCTTGGGGAGACCGAGATCATCGGCACCGAGCACATGTCTGCCAAGATTTGCCGAGACCAAGTGGTCTGGGTCAATGAGTGTCAGATGGCCAACACCCGAACGCGCCAACTGTAGGGCAACGGTGCTACCCAACGAACCTACCCCAACGCAAACGACGCGAGCCCCTTCTAGTTTCTGCGCCACGCCACTGAGGTCACGGGATAAAATCTCTGTTCGATCCAGCACATCCAGCGCCGTTGCTCGGATCAGAACTGGGGGATGATTGACTGCAACTGCAGGCCGGCGCCGCGCTGATCGCAGGTAAAACCTCGATCCTCGATCCAGCTGTGGGCCGTATGCGCGAACGTTCAGGCAGTAGATTGGGGCGCTGGCATCCCCAGGGAGCTCCAAAGCGATCCAGCGGTTGGGCAGTGAGCTACGCTCATTGAACCAAGCCACCAGCTGCGTTCTGTCATTAGGAGCGAGATGCGGCAAGAGCCATGTGAGCAGTAGCTCAGGAGCGGGAAGGCGCAGGTCCGGATAGCTCCGAAGCTTTGCGTAGAATCCTGGGGCCTCCGGTGCTCGCATCCTTGGAGATCGGCCAATCGTCCGCCGGCAGTGTCTTTTCAGGGATGCCAAATCCGTGGCGAGCCAGACTGTTTCTTGGCCAGATGGTAACGTCTGTCGAGGATCGCTAAGGGCATACAGCTTCGAGGCAACTTGAGGGCGATCCAAAAGGATAAGGTTCTGTAGAGATAGCCCTTGCTGCCTAGACCAGTACGATGTGATTTCGCGACGAAATTCGGCATCTCGGTCAGCCGCACATGAACCCATCCGGGACAAATTTACGATCTTGCCTAACCGCGCCAGGCTATCCGACACCACGTATTCAGGGGTGCCCATCACTGGGCGCTCCTGGAAACCATGCAGGCAGAGCCCGACTTCCATCGCGTGAGGCCATACAAGCCATGGCGAGGGCTCGACTGTAAGCCTCAATCCACTGCGGGGGAAATTCTTGGGAAAGCTGATGCGTAGCCGCCGCTCCGTGCCCGTATAGTCAACTGGCAGAGGAAAGTAGTAGCTCGCAGCTTCACCGGTCCGAGCGACCGCAGGCTGAAGCAGTGCCTGTGCGGCATCTTCGCCAAGAGCACCTCGCAGCGCGGCTATACCACGCTGCAGAGACGTATCCGTCTGATCAACCAAGACGCCCAACTGGCCTCACATCCTCCTGAGAGCTCGCAGTCCCGCTCACGCCTCCAAACATAGTGCCCATTAATGTGGCGTTTCGGGTGGTGCCATCAGGCCGGCCAGGCATCGTCCAGTTGGGCGGAATTTCGCTATTAACTGCCGAAATGAGGGTAGGACCAATGCCGAAGTTTTCGTTCACGGCCTTGGCAAACGCTTCTGCGGACTCGTAGCTTTCAAGTCCCAGCGAGACCGATACGCTGGCATTCTCGTGCCATTCCTGGAATGCCCGGCGGTAGCGATGTCCATCGAGCGGCCTATTCCATTTTTCAGCGAAGTTTTCGCCGCTATCTGCCGGGTTGCAAACCTGGCATTCGTTGCCCCGGTACTTAATGTGATCCGGCATCCTTCGGACGATTTCGAGGATGGCATCTAGCGGCCTTAGCGGCGTCGACTGGGACTCTTTCGCCACATCAACGTAGGCGTGGGTAGCGAGAGTGGTGATGACTGCCGAAATCGGACGATGATCCGTATTTTTGGTGCGGATGGCCCACTCATCCCGATGACGCTTCAGCAGCTTGATCGTTGCCCGAAGTGGGTCTTGATCGAGATAGTCCTGATACTGCGGCAGCGGATCCTGAGTGGCGGCATCAAAAGCGCGCTGGCTTTTCGCGACAGCCATATGTTCCGCCAAGGAGATGGGTTGCGTTGACGCGACCTGCAACCACTTTGAGTAGGGGATCGGGCTACTCGCCTTCCACCCAGTCTCTCGATCCGGTACTTCCAGCTTGCCTTCGCCATTGCCTTGAGAATTCCCATTGATGGCTCGCGCGGGCGTGACATCAATGTGGAATCCAGGGTTTTCGTCAGCATAGATGATCCGGATGCCTCGGCGTAGTTGCTTGATTTCCTCCTGGACACGGCTGCCAGCCTTGAAGCGTTCCTCAATTGCATCCAGAACCTCTCTAGCTCTAGCACCCTGTGCATGAGGGAGCCAAATAATGGCGTCCGCGTCGATGGTGTCCAGATCCTCTGGGGCGCCAGAAACGGGTTTGATCGTTGTCTTCAGGCGCATGGAGCCTTGGACAAAAATGTGCGCCTCCGCCAGAAGTGGATTGTCGGAAGCGTTGAGAATCTTCTCAAGCTGGGAGTATCGGTCGTTGATCTTCTCGTACTGTGATTCGGACAGTGAGATCTCCTTCGCGGCGCGGAGCAGAAAGTGCTCCCAGCTTCCGCGCTTGGTCTGTTCATTGCTCATGGACATCAACGAACCTCCTGGGCTTGGTGGCCCAACTGTAGTGTTGGCGTGAACCTGTTTTGGTTGTCTTTATCTCGATCGAAGATCAGGTAAGCGTGTTGATGTTGCGTAGTAAGCAAGGCCCCGAACTCAATAGCCAAAGCAGCGGGAATCGCCGCAAACACATGGACTGTGTCTGCAGTCATGGCCTCAAGCCGGCTCAAGTGCTTTTGTAGAGCGTCGCGAAACGCGTGTATCACGCGACGGTTCTGAACCATCGCATAGCTGGGCACTGGGATGCTCAGCCCAGCGATACGCGCACCAGGTAGTGCCTCTTCGACATCGCGAGCTGGGACTTGCGCGGAGATAGACAATACCAGAGCCAGTGGGCCTTCTCCATCCGAGGGCGGGGTGAACACAAACTCGGGAGGTTCGGCTGACTGGTCAGGCCAACGTAGTTGGTGCTCACGGTTGAACGAGAAAAGCAGGCGCTTGGATCGATCACCTAAGGACTGTCCCAGCATGATCAACGCTGGGATGTCTGCCACGCCCACTACGGCAAGCGCAGGAGCGTCACCACATGCTCCTCCGCGGCGTTTTAACTGCTGCTCTAATTCGTGCTGAATGCTGTCCTTGATGCTCTGCCAGTAGTGGTCATCCCGGCCACGATGGCTTGGGGCTGGAAAAGTGATCTTGATGGGATGATCGAATGCCGTCAGTCCCTCAGAGGACATTGCCACCAACAGATCACGAACGGGGATGTCGTTGTTCGTTGCGAAATGCTGACTTTGGACAATAACTGGAATCGCTCTTCCACCGTCAGGAGTGGTTGCCGCTAGCCGGACTCGCTCCAGGTACGCTTGGTGCAGGCCGCTAAGATCGCTTTCTGGATATCCATCAGCATCCCGATCAATTTTGTCATGGCAGCCAGGGCAGAGAAGCATGAGATTGGCTGTGTCGTTGGTAAGCGACGCAGCCTTTGCTTCGTCATGGTCAGACCGACCCCGGGGGCCCTTTGGACTCGCTGGCAGGATGTGAGCAACCTCTCCCCAGTTCATGGGCTTACCTGCCCGGTAGTCGTACATGAGGTCGGTGCCACACAGCTCACAGTGGCCTGCAGCCTGAGTCCATACGACACGTTTCGTCACGTCGTCGGTGTCGAAGCGCCCAGTGGCAGTTTTAGATTTAGTCATAGAGTGCGTCCAGCAGTACTGCCATAAGTTCACCTCTTGGCGCTACCCTGCTCATATCAACGCACGCTGCATATGAGCCGGCTCCGCTTCCTCTTTAGTCTGTGGCCAGTAACCATAGACTACTTTCACCTGTCGAGAATATCAATATGTAGATATCGCGAGGCACACCATCACAATATGTTGCGCATTTGTGGCTTTCTGGATCCAGGCCATACTCGGCTGGTGAAGTCTTTCTTATACGACGCTGCCCATATAAAAACGTGACAAAAGCTTCAGCAGAGCAACAGGTTCCCTAATGAATGGTTGTCATGGGTGGAGAGAAGCTATTGACGAGCGACTGCTTCTGGCCGAAAGCTGCCACACTGGACCTTCAACTGCAGGATCACATGATAGGGGTGTTCTGTGAGGCTGCGGGTCTTGTGGTGGCTTGCGCCAAGCCTCATTGACGGCTCAATTTTTAGGCAAAGCGGTCTTCTTGAATGTATGTTTATTGGCTATCTGACTAAAGGCAAGGCTAATGCCAATGCAGGAAAATAATTCGCCAATTCTCGTGGTTGACCTTGAAGCCACGTGCTGGGACGCCAGCACGCCAGAGGGTACGGCGCAAAGCATTCACACGATGGAAATTATCGAGATTGGCTGCGCGCTGAGCAACCAGCATGGCACTGTGCTGGATACGCGCTCCTTCATGGTGCGACCCCAACGCCAACCCGTGCTCAGTGAGTTCTGCATTGAACTGACGCATATCACGCAAGCCATGGTTGATAACGCACCACCGCTTGCAGATGCTGTTGTCCAGATGAACGCTTGGCTGAACGACGTCGCAGCGGATGCACTCTGGTGCAGCTGGGGCAACTACGATCTGAGCCAGCTGACAGCACAATGCGCCCTCGACAGTGCCGATTCACAACTGCTAAGCCTGCCGCACCTGAACTTGAAGAAGCTCTGGCGACGTACCACCAGGCAGCACAAGAAAACCAGCCTTGCCCATGCACTGGCTCATCATGAGCTGGAATTTGACGGCCAGCCCCACCGCGGGGTTGATGACGCCAGGAATATCGCACGCTTACTGCCATTTCTGGACTGGTCGCTACTGGATGAACTGCTCAGCCAGCCGACCGATACTGCAACTCACAGCCCACCACAGACAAGCCGATGAAACTCGTTTGTATCTCCGACACACATAGCATGCATCGCAGCATCCAGGACATTCCAGATGGCGATGTGCTGATCCACGCCGGTCATAGCCTGGGGCAGGGCACGCTGGACAATGTTGAGGAGCTGAATGACTGGCAGGGTACACTGCCTCACAGGTACAAGGTCGTGATCGCCGGTAACCATGACTGGGCATTCCAGGACAGCCCGGAGCAGGCACGCGAGGCGCTCAGTCACGCGATTTACCTTGAGGACAGTGGCGTTGAAATTGAAGGCATTCGTTTCTGGGGCTCGCCCTGGACACCCACATTTATGAATTGGGCATTCATGCTGGACCCGGGTCCACCGCTGTACGATGCCTGGTCGCGCATCCCTGACAAAACGGATGTGCTGATCACCCACGGCCCGCCGAGGGGGATCGGAGATGAGGTTGAGCTAGCGCTGGGGCTCAGGCATGTTGGGTGTATTGAGCTGTTGCAGCGCATTGACAGGCTGTCCCTCAAAGCTCATATCTTTGGGCATATTCATGAAGGGTACGGCACCTATCGGCGCGGACCGCTCACCCTGATTAATGCCTGCACCTGTAACGAGCAATACCAGCCCATTAACCCGTCGATAGTGCTGGATCTGGCAAGTCGTATCTAGGCTCACGGTAGTGGTTCCGACGGCTCTGCGGCTAATCAATGCTGGTTGCCGGAGAAAGGGCTTTCCGTTCAGACAAGCCCATCAGCGGAGCGTGGCAATGGTGTGCATGACATTCACAGCTCGGACGAAGCATTTATGGCAGGAGGACTCATGCTGTTGTTCCTGGACTATGACGGGGTGCTGCACCCTGACGAGGTCTACCTGAAGCGCGGGCGCCCGGTGCTGCGTGGACCGGGTGAGCTTTTCATGTGGGTACCACAGCTACTGTCAGCGATTGAGGGCGCTGATGTGAGGATTGTCCTGTCAACGAGTTGGGCACGTCATCTCGGATTCAGGCGTGCCTGCAATGCGTTACCGGAATGCTTAAGAGCTTTGGTGGTTGGCGCCACCTGGCACTCAAAAATGAAAATCGGCGAATCTGGAGCAGCAACGTTTTGGGACCTACAGACACGCTACGAGCAGATTCAGGCCTATCTGGCTCGAATGAACTCACCCTGCGACTGGCTGGCCATTGATGATGATGCCCGAGGCTGGCCCGACGAGAAGCTGCCTCAACTGATTCATGCTGATCCCGCGTTGGGTTTGTCCTGCGAACAGACAGTACAACGGCTGCGAGAGCGGCTTTTGCACGGCTGTTGAGTCCGGACGGTTCTCCGTATGGCTGAGGGTTACTGAGGCGCGGTATTACTCAGTCCTTGAAATAGTTATCACGTTCAACCAGACCGAACGGTGCGTCAGGTTTTATCGCCTGATCGGATACTTCGTCGAACAAATGCTCAACCATCCGCTGACGTCGCAGTCCTGTCAGGGTGCTGAAAAAGCAGCCCTCACACAGGTGCACCTCATACCGTTCACCATCATGCTGCGAACCATAGCCCCAGTGGGCTGACAGCACGCCATACTGCGCAGGGGTGCCGGGTTTTGTGGTGGATGTGCCGCATACATCACAGAGCACATCGGTAGTGACCAGAACGTTTTTTGTCTCGCGGATTTTCATGGGGTCTCTCCTGTGCGTTACGTTGTCAGCAATGATGCTCATGGCAGGCTGCTGCCTTTGGCGAGCCAGCGCGTATTTGAGGTTTGGCTTCAAATAAATCAGTTCACGGATCAAGGGACCTTCAGTGAACATGGACTGCCGCACCCTTGAGAAAACTTTCAACTATGCGGCTTTTCTCACAGCAGCCGCGGGTATTGCGTTTATGCTGCTAATGGAACCGACCAGCCTCGGAGCTGCAATGGCAGTGCTCTTGCCCTTGTTATTGGGGCTCGCGACTTATCGCATTCACGTACTTGTCGTGCAGCAAGCTGCGGTGCCGTTGTCATGGACACCTCACCAAGTGCCATTGCTAAGGCTTTCGATGCGCCGATGCGTTTCGACAAGGTCCTGCAGGCGGCCCTCAGCAATAACATCGAGCGGTGCGCGGCCGTTAAAAAAATCATTGTCGTTGGGGCGTCTCATAAAACCGTATACGTTTGCTGGATTTTCAAAAAGCGTGCGCATGGCGGCGTGGATGTTCAGCACCATGCTGATGCGCTCAGCCTGCTCGCCATCCAGCTTGGATGGAGCATTTCCGGCGGTGACTCGGTCCAGAGCGTAGCTGGAAATGCCCAATATTTTCTGAATCTGGCTTCGGCTGGCTTTCCAACCCTTGAGGATTGTAATGGCCGCACGCAAGCCAATCATGTGGCTCTCGTTCTCGCCCGGCAGGTCATTTTCTTGCGTAACCATCTGCATGCTGCTCTTTATGTGAGTTATTTGAATACAGACCGTAATACTCCGCGCCTGCTCAGAAAACATAGCCTTCTATCAGCCTGATCAGATCAGCGATGACACGATCTCGCGCATTGGCGCCGGTTTGGATGCCGTGCAGTGGGGTCATGCCAGCAAGACGAGTGTTGGATTTTTGCAGGTAGTGCTTTGCTTTTGCCGTACTGCCAAACACCAGCAGGCTAAGTGCAAGAGCTTCTGTGGCGGCAATGTCTGCCAGTAGATCTTTGCTAGATGGGTCATCAAGGCTTTCCAGCAGACGGGGCACCTCACCAAGCGACTTTTCAAAATCTGCTTGAATGGATGCCGACAATCCATCACGAATTTCCATGGTTCTGGCTCCTTACTGATAGGCCCAAGTGGGTAAGAATGGGGGGCTCAGTACAGCGGGCAGGGCAGCCTTCCATCAGCTGTCACTACCCGCCTCAATGTCTGCACCCTCCAAACGCATGCCGTTGGCTGGGTCAGTGAATGCTCATAATGGCGTCCAGCGATGTTGTTTTACGTTTGCCTTCACCTATCAAGACATAGACCGTGTTTCGGGTTTCAAAAAAGCCAGGTGGAGTAAACCGTATAAGAGGTGTGGTCCTTACCCAATTGCCGGGTTCGAAGCGCGAAGTGCTGTCGTACATGACCTCATGCGCATAGACCATCACCGGGTTGATACCTCGTGACTCCAGATCCAGGGCGATTTTCTCGCCCACATCCAGATCAGCCCATATCCAGTCACGGACAATCCTGAAGGGCTTGTGCGTGGCATAGGACTTGGCTTGTTCAATCGCCTCTTCCAGCGAGAAGGTGGCGCCCTGCATTGGCTCTCCATCGCCGAACAGCAGGTTAGTCATTTCATTGAGAGTGGGCATATTAAGCTCCGATAGGAAACTGATAGCGGGCTAAAGGCTTACCTTTCGCCATAAAGCTGTATGGATAATCAGTATTTATACTGGCATGGCTTTCGCCCAAGTCAAGCTTGCGGCTGACGTACAACCATGGCAGCACTGACCTCCCTTAGTCAGCGTGCGGCGGCCTTGGCAGCCAGAAGGTACTTTCAGGGCCAGGTCCATCGCATCGGGCAAAGGTCTGCCAGACAGGCTTATCACTGAAGACTTTTTGCCGGTTATTGGCGGCAGCACTCATGATGTCTGCCTGCTTGATGGCCAGGGCAACGGGCAATACTGGTCGTTGCTGCTTTGGCTTGATCAGCCACTCAAACAGGTATCGAAGCCCATTGGCGCCGTCTGGCCATTCTTTTTCCAGCGTGTTGAGGGCCGGAATAGCTAGCTCATATCCCAGCAGCTCGTGACTCACCAAATATCCAGTTTCTGTTCGTCGCCCATCTGGCTGCATGCTTCGTACCTTACCGAGGTCATGGAGCAGGCCAGCGAGCGCGGCTAGCCAGCGCTCATGCTCAGAGAAGCTGCTGCTTACGGCATAGACTGACTGAGCCACCTCCAGACTGTGCTCAGCCAACCCACCCGGATAGCAGTGGTGGTGGTTAGCGCTTGCTGGGTAGCTAAAAAATCGACAGCCAATATTGGGCTCTCCAAGTACCTGATAGGCGAAGCGTTGCAGTGTTGGGTATGGGCAGCTGTCTATCCACCGCTCAACGTCCATTACGGTCGTGACTGAGCCCACTTTGCTGGCGGGTAGATGGCTGAGTGACTGAAAAGCATGGGTTGTTAATAGCTTCTGATCGTCAACGGTCAAAAAGCCCCCATGGGCCGTGACGTGCATTGAGACGGCGACTACTCCATTGGTTGGCCATGACCCCGGATGGTTATCCAGGGCTGCTAGAACCTCATGGCGCCCTGCAAGATTTTCCAAAACGAGGAAAATACAGGATTTCAGAGGCGATACCTGATAGGCCTGTTGGGTTTCCAGGCAGCCAGTCAACCAAAAGGCATCTGCATCGTTATTTGAAAAGGTGGATGGCAGTGAGCTGTTCATCAGGCTGCCCCCCACTGGTCCAGAGTGCTTTCCAGGCGATCAAGCAAATAGGGCAGCACCGCCTTGCCACACTCTTCTTCCAGTTGTGGCAATGTTTCAGTCACCCAGGTCTCCAGCGCATCCAGATTGGATGCTTCGTGGCCGCGTCCAATCAAAAAGACCAGCGCATCTCCCTCGGGGATTCGCAATGCAACCTGGATGGCTCTAGCAAGGCGGCGGCAGGTGTGAGCGGATATCTTAAGCATGTTCTTTCTCCTGAGCATCGGAATGGCTGGCTTGGTTGAATTCACTGACCAGCAAACGTTCCATGGCAGAGCCGTCACGGCGTGTGAGGTTGGGCACATAGCGGGAATAAACGCGGAACAGCATTTCGGTGGTGGTATGGCCCATTTGGCGGGCAATCCATTCCGGCGATTCGCCTGCTGCCAGCCAAAGCGTTGCTGCGGTATGGCGGGTTTGATAGGGCCGCCGTTTACGTAGTCCCAGGTGCCGCAACAAGGGGTACCACACCCGTTGGGTGATATTGCGGTGGGCGATAGGCTTGCCGTTGCGCGTGCAGAACACGTAGTCGAATTGACCGGTCGCTTTATGCTGCTCCTGCAGTGCGTCATAGACTGGACCGGACATATCAATGGTGCGGAATGATCCATCATTTTTGGTGTAAACCAGCTCGTCTCTGACCAGAGCCTGGCGCACCAAAATTTGTCGGCGTTCAAAGTCGACAAATTGCCACTGCAGCCCATCAATTTCACCGGTGCGCATTCCGGTCAGAAAGCGCACGGTGTAATAGTTTTTAAAATCGGCCCTCACCGTTTGCAGGATCAGCTTGACCTCGTCGACGGTAAACGGCTCTACATCAGTCCGCGGTACCTTTAGCGATTTGATGCCCTGATAGGGTGAGGTAAACTCGTACCGGTCGGCTGCTTCGTTAAGGATCATGCGCAAAGGCGTCATGATGTGGTTGATTCTCTCTGCTGACAGCGGTTTGTCTTTACCGTTTCTGACTTTGGCGAGCTGGGAACGGAAAGATAAAATCTCTGCCTTGGTGATGGAGCCGACCTCTTTCTCACCAAATTCTGGCTTCAAGTAGGCGCGCAAAGTGCCTGCCACCGTATCAATGTGCGAGCGTCGCCACTGAGCCTGCATTTCGGCAAACCAGGTATCGGCAAAGTCACTAAAAAGTGGCGTTGCGTGGTGCTTGAGTTGCGCCTGAGCTGTCGCGGCCTCGCCAAACTTTTGGGCATTTTTGCTGCCCGGAAAATACCGAGCATACTCGAACGTCCCCAGAGTGATTTCGGCCTCGACCTTTTTCAAAATCCCTTCCAGCTTGCGCCGGTTGGTAGGTGTGTCATCCAGGGCCGTTTGCTCACGGCATCGTTTGTTACGGTAACGGAAGTCGAAGAACAGTTTTCCTGTCTGTTCTCGTACACGGATACTAGCCATGCATGACACCTCCGTTGGCCATGGGGATGGCAAGAGGGCTGTTGGATGTGCCGCCCATGTCTCGCTCAATGGCTTCCCAGATATAAAGAATTTTGCGTCCACCAAAGGGTCGGATGTAGTGAACGCCCTCAAGCAAAACGCTATCCTTGAGTCGGTCGCGAATTGTTCTGGCGTCATATTTGATGCGAGCTGCAAGCTCGTCGGTGGTTAGGTATTGAGTAGTCATAACGTTCTCCTTGGGCTTCATATGTAGCTAATTGGCTACATGTGTATATGTATAGCTTCGACGGGTTCGTTAGGCAAGCTTTTTTTGCAGCCAATTGCTAACATTTGAAAAATATAAGTAACGGATGTAGCCAATATGCTTCGTTTCAAGATCAAAGAAATGATCGCCCGCAGGGAGTTTGAGGAGGGGCGCCGCATTACCATCGCGGAAGTGGCGGAGGGTGCCGGCATCCACCGGGTAACCTTGTCGAAGATGATCAATCGGCGGGGATTCAGCACCAGTACTGAGCATATTGATGGGCTGTGCCGTTACTTTGATTGCAAGATAGAAGACTTGGTTGAATACGTTCCTAGCGAGCGAGTCAGTGACCTTGATGACCAAGGCCGTAGCAATTGAATGGCATAAACTGCGTTGTGATGGCTGAGCTTTTCAGGTTGTAGTGAGCTGAGCACTAAGCAGTTCTGTTGGCTTGTGTAGTGGACAGACAAGAATGGCTGTTTGGGGGCATGGATGGTGAAAAAGCAGTTGCCGATTCTGGTGAGCTGGATTGGCGGGAATGATCTCAAAGCGCCGGCTGGCGGTCTGCCGGGCCCTGTGCTTTCTACATTGCATGCTGGCAGCTTTGCCAGGGCTGAACTGCTTTGTTCCTATCCGCCAGAGCAGCTGGAGAGCTACCGCGCCTGGCTGGCGGAGAATACCGAAACGCCGCTGAATGTTTACCACGAGCCCCTGAGCTCACCGGTCAACTTTGCCGAGATTTATCAGGCTGCAGAGCGTCATTTGCGCAGGCTGCAGAGCAGCGGTGAGCCTCTGGCCATTTTGCTCAGTCCGGGTACGCCTGCGATGCAGGCAGTATGGATTCTGCTGGGCAAGACGCGCTATCCCGCCCTCTATTACCAATCCTCGCTGGAGCAGGGCGTTCAGCAGATCGACATACCCTTTGAGATCGCTGCGGAGTATGTGCCGGCTGCCGCAGAAATCAGTGCCGCCAGTTTGAACAACATGCTCATGCAGGCGGCACCGGTTAATGCGGCCTTCGACAATATCATCACGCGAAATAAAACCATGCTGTTGCTTAAGCAGCAGGCAGAGGTGCTAGCGCAAAAGCTGGTACCTGTGCTGATCTATGGTGAAACCGGTACCGGCAAAGAGCTGTTTGCCAGGGCGATCCATAATGCTGGGCCGCGAGCAGCCAAGCCCTTTGTAGCGGTGAACTGTGGCGCCATTCCTTCCGAGTTGATCGACTCAACATTGTTTGGTCACAAAAAGGGGGCTTTTACCGGTGCCATTGCTGACCGGCTTGGGGTTTTCCAGCAGGCTGACGGTGGCACCCTTTTCCTTGACGAGTTTGGTGAGCTGGCGGCCGACGTTCAGGTCCGTCTACTGAGAGTGTTGCAGGAAGGGGTGTGTACGCCAGTGGGCGGGTCAGTAGAGCAACGTGTGGATGTCCGGCTGGTTGCTGCGACCCACCGCAATCTGATGGCGGATGTTGCAGCGGGTTGCTTTCGTGAAGATCTATTTTACCGGGTTGCAGTGGGCGTACTGCATCTGCCGCCTTTGCGGGAGCGGGAGGGTGATTTGTTGCTGCTGTGCGAAGCGCTGCTGGCGGTAATCGGCAGGCAGGATACCGCTCTGGCCGGTAAGAAAATTTCTGCTGAAGGAAAAAAACTTGTACTTCAGCATGCGTGGCCAGGAAATGTTCGTGAACTGCAAGCGACACTAGTGCGGGCTGCACTTTGGTGCCAAGGTGATACTATCGAACAACAGGATATGGCCGGTGCGTTGTTTGATATGCCTGCTAAGATGGACAAGTCAACTGGGCTCGATGTCTCTCAAGGCATTGATATACAAGCGCTACTTGGCGAATTTGTGCGCCCTTACCTAGAGCAGGCACTGCAGCAGACAGCAGGTAACAAGACCCGAGCAGCCAAATTACTGGGTCTGAAAAGCCAGCAAACGCTGACTAACTGGATGGAGAAGTACGGCATTGAATAGTGTTGGCACGATCTTCGCTATTCAACCAGCATGGACACAATAGCCTTTATGACATCAGTGAATTTTGAATTTCTGCGCCCCGGCAATGAAGTGCTGGCCAATCTTGGCGGGCTGGCCGAAGCGGTACTGCATGTCGACCCCGGCAGCGCGTTGACCCGGTTGCGCAGCTTTGCCGAAGAGCTGACCAAAACCATCTACAAGGAAGAGACGCTTCCACGTCTGCCCCAGGCCAGCTTTTACGATCTGGTGAAAAACCCGGTATTTGCCGACTGCGTGAGCAAATCGCTGATCCATCAGATCAATTTTTTGCGTATCCAGGGCAATGACGCCGCCCATGGTGCGGAAGGCGACCTGCGCAATGCCCAGTTGGCATTGAAGACATCGCACCAGCTGGCCATGTATATGGCCGTCAAATACTACGGTGTGCAGCACGACACCATTCCCGAGTTTGTTGAGGTTGCCGACCCCACGGCGGCCATCAAGGGGTTGCAGCAGTCGGTATCCAATTACGAAAAAGAGCTGTCCCAGAAGCAGGAAGCCTTGCAGCAGGTGATTGCCGAGCTGGAACAGCAGCGCACCCGCAATATTGAGAAGCTTGAGCCGCCGGCCCGCCCCGATCAACAGAAACGCCAACGCGAGAGCCAGCAGGTAGCCGACAGCCTGCAGTGGAATGAAGCCAAGACCCGAACCCTATTGATTGATGCGATGCTGCTGCAGGCCGGCTGGGATGTGGCTAACCCTGCGCAGGTAGGGCATGAAGTCGAGGTGGATTTCCCGGATAACCCGTCCGGTAAAGGTCGTGCTGACTATGTGCTGTGGGGCGACAACGGCCAGCCACTCGCCGTGATCGAGGCGAAGAAGTCTGGCAACGTCAGCCTGCAAGCTGGACGTGAACAAGCGCGTATGTATGCCGATGGTTTTGAACGCATGGGCATGCAGCGGCCAGTAATTTTCTATAGCAACGGCTATGAAACCTTCATCTGGGACGATGCCCAGTACAACACCTATCGCCCGGTGTACGGCCTCTACAGCAAGGACAGCCTGGAATACCTGATTTACCAGCGCCAATATCGGGTCCAGGCGCTGGAAAAGCACAACCCGCAGTTGAGCATTGCCGATCGGCCCTACCAGATCGAAGCAATCAAGACTGTCGCCGCGCACTTCCAGAGCCAGCGGCGCAAGGCGCTGATCATTCAGGCCACTGGCACGGGCAAGACCCGTGTTGCCATCGCCCTAGCGGAATTACTGCTGCGTACCGGCTGGGCCAAGCGCGTGCTGTTTCTCTGTGATCGCAAGGAACTGCGCGTGCAAGCCGATGATGCCTTCAAGCAGAATCTCCCCAGTGAGCCGCGTTGCGTCATTGGTGAAACCAGCAAGGTGGATCAGACCGCTCGCATCTTCATTGCCACCTATCCGGGCATGATGAACCGCTTTGCCCAGCTGGATGTTGGCTTTTTCGACCTGATCATCGCCGACGAAAGCCATCGCAGCATCTACAACAAGTACCGCGACCTGTTTGATTACTTCGATGCCATGCAGGTCGGGCTGACCGCGACACCGGTTAAATTCATCAGTCGCAATACCTTCGACCTGTTCGACTGTGAAACCACCGACCCGACCTTTGAATTCGGGCTGGATGCGGCCATCAACAACGAGCCACCCTATCTGGTGCCCTTCCGGGTCAAGGACCTGACCACCGATTTTCTGCGTGACGGCATCCATTACAGCCAGCTCAGCGAAGCACAGCAACGTCAGCTGGAAGAGGACCTGGGAGAGGAAGAAGCCCGGCAGACCACCATCGCCGGCAAGGACATCGGCCGCAAGATCTTCAGTGAAGACACCGACCGCATCATCCTCGAGAACCTGATCAATAATGGCATCCAGGATGACACTGGCTCACTGGTGGGCAAGACCATCGTCTTCGCCCAGCGTCAGGATCATGCCGAGCACCTGGAAAAACTGTTCTGCAAGCTGTATCCGCAATATGGCAGCAAGGTCTGCAAGGTGATCCACAACGCCATTCCGCATGTGGAAACACTGATCAAGGAATTCAAGAAACCGGACAACGACTTCCGTATCGCCATCTCGGTGGACATGCTCGACACCGGCATCGACGTACCCGAGGTAGTCAATCTGGTCTTTGCCAAACCAGTGAAGAGCTGGGTCAAATTCTGGCAGATGATCGGCCGCGGCACCCGCCTGCGTCCCAATCTGTTTGGGCCGGGCAAGCACAAGAGCGAATTCCTCATTTTCGATCACTACGGCAACTTCGATTTCTTCGAGCAGGAATACCTGGAGCCGGAGGACACCGGCAGCAAGTCGCTGCTGCAGACCACCTTCGAAGCGCGCCTGCAACTGGCGCAGGCCGCGCTCAAGGCCAACCACGCTGACGCCTTTGATGTGGCCGTCGAGTTGCTGCAGGCAGACATCAATGATCTGCCGGACACCAGTGTGGCGGTTAAGCGTGAGCTGCGGGTGGTGCACCAGCTGCAACAAACTCCGATGCTCAAGACACTCGACAGCAAAACCCAACACCTGTTGAGCAACACCATTGCCCCGCTGATGTCCGCCCGGGTGTTGCGTGACAAGCACGCGACGGCCTTCGACAAGCTGATCGCCGGTATTCAGTGCTGTCTGGTAGTGCAGGCCAGTTGCTTCGAGGACGGAAAGACCGAACTGCTGGCCGAGCTGGATAGGCTCGCAGTGAACATCAATGCCGTGCGCCAGAAGGATGCAGTGATTGCCGAAGTACGCAGTGCTGCGTTCTGGCAGCAGCCGAGCATTGCCAAGCTGGAGCATGCCCGCAAGGAGTTGCGCAGCATCATGAAATACCGCCAGAGCGGCACGGGCCCCGGCTACGACATCGGCAGCACGCGCACCCGTGATGGCAACATCCAGAACAATGAGCGTCAGGTGTATATCGCTGGCGCCAACGAAGCCATGATCTACCGCCGTCGGCTTAAGGACATCCTTGACGCCATGCTGGCTGCTAACCCGACCCTGCAGAAAATCCGCCAGGGTGAGCCGATTGCCGAGCCGGAGCTGAAAACCCTGACCTCGACCATCCTCACCAGCCACCCCGGCGTCAGCCTGGAGGTGCTCAATGAGTTCTACGGGCGCACTGCCGATCAGCTGCACCTGACCGTGCGCGAGATTATCGGGCTTGACCCGCAGGCCATCGAGGAGCACTTCAAGCGCTTCCTGCACAACCACCCGACGCTGACCGCCCAGCAGGTGCGCTTTATGAACCTGCTGAAAAACTATATAGCCCAACACGGCAGCATCGTTGTCGACAAACTCTATGAGCCTCCCTTCGACAGCATTTCCCATGAGGGCATCGACGGTGTGTTCACGCCGGATGACGTCGGCGATCTGATTGCAGTGCTTGAACCATTCATCAAGCAGGAGGCTCAGCATGGCCAGTAAGGATCTGGTGCCGGGCACGCTTTATCAGGCCATAGCAGAAGTCATTGCCCAGGCCCGCCAGCAGGTCAGGCAGGCGGTCAACCAGCACATGGTTCAGGCCTACTGGCATATCGGCCGCTTGATTGTAGAGCAGGAGCAGCAAGGGCAGCAGCGGGCAGAGTACGGCAAGCAGCAGCTCAAACAGTTGTCAGAGCGCCTGCAGGCCGAGTTTGGCAAAGGGTTTGATGTGGGCAACCTGCGCAATATGCGGCAGTTCTACCTGACTTTCCCAAAACACTACACACTGCGTAGTGTTTTGAGCTGGAGCCACTATCGAACCCTGATGCGTATTGAGAACCCTGCTGCCAGGCAGTGGTATGCGGATGAGGCGGCGGATGAGAACTGGAGCGTCCGCGCACTGGAGCGCCAGATCGGCACGCTGTATTACGAGCGCCTGCTCGCCAGCAAGGACAAGTCCACTGTCGAGCAGGAAGCACAGGAGAAAACCGAGCCGCTGCAGGATGATCCCAAACATTACCTGCGCGACCCCTACATCCTCGACTTTCTCAACCTGCCGGATAAAACCTGGCAGGAAAGCGACCTCGAACAGGGCATCATCTCCAACCTGCAGCAGTTCCTGTTGGAGCTGGGCAAGGGCTTTGCCTTCGTCGAACGCCAGCAACGCATCCGCACCGATGACGGCGACTACTTCATCGATCTGGTGTTCTACAACTTTCATCTCAAATGCTTTCTGCTGATCGACCTGAAAATGCACAAGCTCACCCACCAGGACGTGGGCCAGATGGACATGTATGTGCGCATGTATGAAGAACACAAACGCCGCCCCGACGACAACCCGACCATCGGGCTGATTCTGTGCAGCGAGCGCAATAACACCGTCGCCAAATACTCCGTGCTCAGCGAAAGCAAGCAATTGTTCGCCTCCAAATACCTCACAGCCCTGCCCACTGAAGAGGAACTGGCACGGGAACTGGAGCGCGAACGGGAAAGAGTGCTGCGCCTGAAGGAAGCAGCCGCCCGATACCAATCAGATACACCACAACAGGACAATTGAAACACCCATGCTCACTGGCAAAATCCGTAACGACATAGACAAACTCTGGGAAAAATTCTGGACCGGCGGCATCACCAACCCGCTGACAGTGATCGAACAGATCAGCTACCTGATGTTCGCCCGCATGCTCGACATGCAGGAAGACGTCGCCGAGCGCAAGGCCAATCGCACCGGCAAGGTCTTTGACCGGCTGTTTCCCAATACCCCGGAAGGCCAGCTGCTGCGCTGGAAAAACTTCCGCAACATGAGCGGCAAGGAGCTGCACAGCCACCTCCGGCACAAGGTTTACCCCTACTTTGCCAAATTGGGCAAGCAGTCTGACAACGCCGATGGCCTGGGTGATGAAGGCAGTGCACTGGAGGGGCTGGGGCATATCGGCGAATACATGCAGGACGCCGATCTGGAGATCAAGAACGAATCGGTGCTGACCTCCGCCGTGGAAATGGTCAACGACCTGCCGCTGAACCAGAGTGATGTAAAGGGCGATATCTACGAATACCTGCTGAGCAAACTGACCACCGCCGGCATCAACGGTCAGTTCCGCACGCCTCGCCACATCATCGACGCCATGATCGAGTTGGTTGCCCCGCAGCCTACCGATGTTATCTGCGATCCGTCCTGCGGTACCGCCGGCTTCCTCGCCCGCACCATGGAATACCTTAACCGCGAGCACTCCAGCGAAGCCGGCATCTTTACCGATGAAGACGGCAACAAACAT
Organism: Gammaproteobacteria bacterium; assembly: GCA_023475025.1. Lineage (GTDB taxonomy): Bacteria > Pseudomonadota > Gammaproteobacteria > Pseudomonadales > Pseudomonadaceae > Halopseudomonas. The sequence goes on along the minus strand of JAMCWB010000030.1, from coordinate 35,519 downwards.
TACACCGGCGACCTGCTGGAGCCTTACCGTGAGCACATCAACCGCAGCATGTTCTGGGGCTTCGACTTCGATACCACCATGCTGCGCGTCTCCAGCATGAACATGATGCTGCACGGCGTGCATGGCGCCAACATCCTGTACCAGGACTCCCTGAGCAAATCGATCAAGGAGCACTACCCCGAGCAGGAAGAAAACTTTTTCGATGTGGTGCTGGCCAACCCGCCATTCAAAGGCAGCCTGGATGAAAGCAACACCAACCCCGACGTGCTCGGTCTGGTGAAAACCAAGAAGACCGAGCTGCTGTTTGTCGCCCACATCCTGCGCTCGCTCAAACTCGGTGGTCGCGCCGCCGTGATCGTGCCGGACGGTGTGCTGTTCGGCTCATCCAAGGCCCACCAGCAACTGCGTCAGGAGCTGCTCGACAACAACCAGCTCGAAGGCATCGTCAGCCTGCCTAGCGGCGTGTTCAAACCCTACGCCGGCGTCAGCACCGCCATCCTCATCTTCACCAAGGGCGGCAGCACCGAGCGTGTGTGGTTTTATGACCTGCAGGCCGACGGCTACTCGCTGGATGACAAGCGCGCCGAGCTGAAAGGCGAGGGCAGCAACGACCTGCCCGATGCCATCGGCCAGTGGCACAAGTACCGGCAGATGGTCGAAAGCAACCTCAAGGCCTCCAGCATCGACACCATCTTTGGTGACAAGACCCGGAAAGCCTTCGTCGTCCCCGCCGCCGATATCGCCGCCAACAAGTACGATCTGTCCATCAACCGCTACAAGGAAGTGGTGTACGAGGAAGAAGTATACGAAGACCCGAAGGTGATACTGCAGCGGTTGAAGGCGCTGGAGCGGGAGATCATGGCGGATCTGGATGAGTTGGAGGGAATGTTGTGATGAATCTCGTTCCCTTTGGAAGTGTATGCAGCCTTCAGAACGGGAGAGCATTTAAGCCGGAGGAGTGGTCGGCCTCGGGCACTCCTATTGTTCGAATCCAAAATCTCAATGATGAAACTAAACCTTTCAATTATTGCGATTTTGAGGTGGAAAAAAGATTCCACGTGGATCCGGGGGACTTGCTTTTCTCTTGGTCTGGCACTCCAGGGACTTCCTTTGGTGCATTCTTCTGGAATCGGGGCAAGGGCTTTCTAAATCAACATATTTTTAGGGTTGATATTGATGAGCGTCATATCGATAAAAATTATCTTCGATATGCAATAAATTCTAAGCTGGACCTGATTATTGATCAGGCTCATGGCGGGGTTGGCCTTAAGCACATTACTAAAGGCAAGCTTGAAGCAGTAGAAATCCCCCTCCCACCCCTGCCCGAACAAAAGCGCATCGCCGCCATCCTCGACAAGGCCGACGCCATTCGCCGCAAACGCCAGCAAGCCATCCAGCTCGCCGACGACTTCCTCCGCGCCGTGTTTCTGGAGATGTTTGGTGATCCGGTGACGAATCCGAAGGGGTGGAATGTCGTTGAGCTTTCTACGCTCATTGATCCCAATGACAAATTGAACTACGGCGTTGTTCAGCCGGGTGATCACGAAGAGGACGGTGTTCCATTGGTAAGGTCTGGAGATCTTTCTGATGTTACTCCTGACGTCGCCCAGCTAAGGCGAGTGTCGGCAAGCATTGATTCGAAGCATAGGAAATCAAAGCTGAAAGGAAATGAAATTCTGATCGCTTGCGTAGGCACTATTGGTCGTGTCGGTTGGGCCAGCGATGCAATGATTGGATGGAATATTGCGCGAGCAGTCACGCGGATACCTATTCGTGAAGGCGTAAACCGCGAGTATGTTTATCGCTACCTACAGAGTCCGGTAGTTCAAGGCTATTTCAAGCGGGAAACTCGTGCAGTAGCCCAGCCCACATTGAATGTTGGGTTGATTGCAAAAACACCAGTGGCCTTGCCCCCGCACGCGCAGCAAATAGCTTTCCTTGATCGTTATAAAGCTTTTGAGTCGCACCGAGGTCGTCTTCTGGATGCTCTCGCAGCACAGGAGAGATTAGCCAGCTCGTTGAGCCAACAAGCCTTCTCCGGCCAGCTGTAGACTAACTTCGGTCAATAAGCCAACTAAGGCCATCCAGGAAAGGAACACCGACAACATGGCAATACCCGACTTCCAGACAATCATGCGCCCTCTGCTGGAGCACCTCGCTGACGGAGCGGTGCGGACTAATCGTGAAACCAACGAGTATCTTGCCGGGTATTTTCAGCTGACCGAGGACGAGCTGGCCGAAATGCTGCCCAGTGGCTACGCACGGCTGTTTGATAACCGCATAGGCTGGGCAAAAACCCATCTCAAAGGTGCCGGCCTGATTGAATCGCCCAGCCGAGCCCGCTATCGGATAACCCAGCGAGGGCTGGAGGCGCTGGCGCAGGATGCAGCTCCAATAAATATGTCCTACCTGCGCCAGTTTGATGAGTACACAGCGTTCCAGTCGGGGAGCAAACCCGAAAAGCCTGCAGCAGCCACCCCGGTGGGCTCCATCGAAACGGACACACTGACACCATCGGAACATATGGAGTTTGGTTATCAGACCGTCCGTGAGGAGCTAAAGGAAGAACTCATAACCAGAATCAAGGCTGCGTCCCCAGCATTCTTCGAGCGCCTGGTCGTCGAGCTGCTGGTAAGGCTCGGCTATGGCGGCTCGCGCAAGGACGCAGGACAGACGCTCGGCCGCTCCGGCGACGGCGGTATTGATGGCGTTATCAAGGAAGATCGGCTCGGCCTGGATGTCATCTACCTGCAGGCCAAGCGTTGGGAAGGTACCGTAGGCCGCCCCGAAATACAGAAATTCGCCGGCGCGCTCCAGGGCCAGAGAGCCAAGAAAGGGGTTTTCCTGACTACATCCAGCTTCAGCTCAGAAGCGATAGAGTATGCCTCGCTCATTGATACCCGTATCGTGCTGATTGACGGCGAGAAGCTGGTGAGCCTGATGATCGACACCGGGGTTGGAGTCTCCACGATAGCGACCTACGAGGTGAAACGGTTGGACTCGGATTATTTTGAGGAGTAGCGCCGCCTCCCAAGGCAACTGTGTGGCGGTAATAAATATTACCAAAATGTAATATTTGTTGTTATGTGTGAAGCGGAGAGCTATGCGTCGCTTGCGCAACGCGCTGTTTTTATTGGGTTTTATATTTTGGCACGATGTTCGCTTAGAACTCAGTGTCTCGCCTTTACTTAGGAAGGTGAGAAGTGAGTCGAACATCAATTGGCCAGGAGGCATTCAATGAAAATCAAAGGTTTTGATAAGCTGCAAAAACAGCTCGAGGACGCTCAGCGTGCTCTCTCCGAGTTGGATGGTGAACTTGGGGTTGTAAAATTTAACCCTTATGACCCTTCCAGTATTGAGTCAGCGATCAATCAGATTAGCCAGACTATTGATCTACGGGTTACGGAATATGCGTCCAATTCGATTGTCGGGCCGTTAGTTATTCAGATGAAGGAAAAATATCGGGAGCAGATCCTGCAAAAAGCAGCAGAAGCCAGATTGCAATCAGAAGGAGGTCAGTGATGGGTCAGGATCTTTTTACTGAAATCAACCATGCCGTACTGGATCTGCAAAATTCTCAGATGCAGACTTTCGAGCGTCCCTTGCGCAAGCTGGCCCAGCTGCTTAAGCATTCTGATCTTGCGCCTTTTAATGACGAGCTTACTGCTGGCGTCGATTTGGAGGCTTTCCTTGAGGAAAGTGGAAAAGCCGCAACTGGCATGATGGGAAGCGCCAAGCTGGCTTGGCCGGATGATCATAAAGCATCATTAGGTTTGACGCTGCTTTTAATACAAAAGCTGGCTGCAGATCCTGATTATGCGATCAATTTTTGCCTCCATTATTTTCATTCCGGGAACAAGGTCATAGCTGGAATTCATACCCTCACTGGCCAGCTTATTATTCCTTTTGTGCGCGACTATAAGAGCTATGTGAATTCTCGTGGCGATACGGGTACTACGCTTAAGCTCCCCTTTTCAAGCAAGGTTTTTATCGTCCACGGCCACGATGATGGTGCACGCGAGTCGGTTGCGCGGTTCCTTGAGCGCATGGGCCTGGAAGCCATCATCCTGCATGAACAAGCCAACCAGGGGCGCACCATCATCGAAAAGGTGGTCGCCCACAGTGATGTCGGGTTCGCTGTTGTGTTGCTAACGCCGGATGACGAAGGGTGCGTAAAGGGTGGTACCCCGGAACTCAGAGCAAGACAGAACGTATTGCTGGAGTTGGGCTATTTCATAGGTCGACTGGGGCGGGAGCGGGTCTGTGCACTGAAAAGTGGGGAGCTTGAGATTCCGAGCGATTTTGCCGGAGTGGTGTGGGAAAACATGGATAAAAGTGGCGGCTGGAAACAAGCGCTTGCTCGTGAGCTGGACGCCGCTGGCTATGGCATCGACTGGAACAAGGTAATGCGCTAAGCATCGTTTTGGTCAATTCGAAAGTAAAAGTATCAAGATCCCCGGTTGTATTTTTCGGCAACTATCGCATGTGCCGAGTAACTATTGAGGAAGACATTGATGTCTGAGTTGAAGAAATTCCAGGTTCAAACCGCCCGACCTCTGCCGATCATCGTGTTGGCCGATACCAGTGGCAGCATGTCCGTCGATGGCAAGATCGAAGCCCTTAACAAGGGGCTCAAGGACATGATCCAAAGTTTTGCTGGTGAAAGTCGTTTGCGCGCCGAGATTCAGGTCAGCGTGATTACTTTTGGTGGCAATCAAGCTTCCGTCAGCTTGCCCCTGACGCCAGCGCATCAGTTGAGCGGTTTCACGCCACTGACCGCTGAAGGTATGACTCCGTTGGGTGGCGCACTGACGCTGCTGAGCGACATGATTGAAGACAAGGACAGCGTTCCCTCTCGCGCCTATAGACCGGTTGTTGTACTGGTCTCTGATGGCTACCCGAACGATGAGTGGCAGGGGCCGTTTCAGCGTCTGGCCAAGGGTGAACGGAGCGCCAAGGCAACCCGCTTTGCCATGGCGATCGGTGCCGATGCGGATGAGGACATGCTCAGCACCTTTGCCAATGACCCCGAAGCTCCGCTGTTTCGCGCAGAAAATGCCGCAGACATTCATCGCTTCTTCCGTGCGGTGACCATGAGCGTCAGCGCTCGCAGTCAGTCAGCTACACCCAATCAGTCCACACCCCTGCAGATTCAAAAAGGTGATGATCAAGACTGGGAGTTCTGATGCGACTTTCAGCAGGAGGCTCCTCGGTTCGCGGGCCTGCACATGTGCAGGAGGGTGCTCCGAATCAGGATGCGCTCTGTATCCGCGGATTGAAAGGTGGCTGGTGTATCGCCGTAGCCGATGGGCTGGGTAGTCGGCCGCTAAGCCATTATGGTTCAGCTAGAGCTGTTCGGCTGTTCAGACAGTTGGCTCGGCAGGGGTCAGACCTGAAGCATGATAAGGTCGGTTGCGCTCTGCGGGATGCCTGGCTGAACCGTTTCGGGGCCAGGCACAGCGCGTATGAGGCGACCTGTATCTGGGCTCTGGTCGATGCTTGTGGAAAGGGCGTAGCTGGGCAGATAGGTGACGGTTTGCTCCTGGTAAGAAGTCATGGTGAGTTCCGCGTAATCACCGAGCAGCGCCAGGGGTTCGGCAATCAGACACTAACGCTGGCTCAGGCTGATCTCCAGACGATCAACAGTACTGACATCGAACTCGGTCGCCCGGGCGATGGTGTGCTGCTGATGACGGATGGTATTTCCGACGATCTTATTCCTGAGCATCTTGAGTCTTTTTTCGAGGCGATTTACCAGCGCCAGCGGCGCTCAAGTAAACGCCAGATGCGTCAATGGCTGACGCGTGAACTGAACGGATGGTCGACACCCCGACACGGTGATGACAAGACCATAGCCGGCATTTTCAGAATGGACTGATGCAGATGACCGCAAAGACAAGCGCGCGACCCAAGCGCATGGTGCAAGACACCAAGGGTTCAATCTACGAGCTGTGCGAAGAGCTCAGCCGTGGTGGTCAAGGTATTGTCTACCACACCCAGTACCCACAGGTTCTTATCAAGGGGTTCACAAATAAAGACCCTCAGGCTCGCCGGCGCTGGCAGAAACACATTGCGTGGCTGATTCGTCAGGATCTTGCCGGTCTGAAACTGGCTCGTCCGCTATCGCCACTTGCAGAGCCGCGCTGTGGTTATGTTATGGAGTTGATGGATGGGTTGGAGCCTTTGCAACGATTGCTCGAGAGCTATGTAGAGGCAGGCGAAGAAGCATCTGCTGATTACCTGCGCCAGGGTGGGCTTCGTCGTCGTGTGCGCATTCTCTGTCAGTTGGCCAGAACGCTTAATCAACTGCACGCCCGAGGCATGCTGTATGGCGACCTGTCACCCAGCAATATATTTGTATCAGACGATTCAGCCCACGCCGAAACATGGCTGATCGATTGCGACAATATCAGTCTGGAGTCTCATAGTGGCCTGTCATTGCACACCGTAGATTATGGAGCGCCCGAGGTCGTTCGCGGTGACTCCCTTTTGTCCAGTCTCACCGATGCCTGGAGCTTTGCTGTTATCGCCTATCAGTTGCTGACCCACAATCACCCGTTCAAGGGTGACTTGATCAGTGATTGCGAGCCAGAGGAAGAAGATGCGGCACTGCGTGGCGAGCGACCATGGATCCATGACCCGCACGATGATGCCAATGCCTGCTTTATAAATCTGCCAATCCAGCTCATCGAGCACAGCAAACTGCCTGCGCTTTTTGCTCGTTGTTTTGAGCAAGGGCGAGATAACCCGGCGGAGCGGCCGGGTATGGCTGAGTGGCTGGAAGCGCTCAGCGAAATCGATGAGCGCCTGATTGCCTGCAATGGGTGTGGCGGCAGCACCCTGGTGCCGCAGGAAATTAACTCGCTCGATGACCAGTGCTGCTTCTTTTGCGATACCCCCCTCGACAGCACTGCGGTGTTGTTCGAGGAGTTTGTCGTTCAGCTAAAAGATGAAGACAGCCAGGAAGCGGCAGACGACGTTGAAATGGCAACTGGCCGCAAGGTCTGGTTGCAACTTGGGGCAGATCTGGAGCTGAAGCGGTTGATGCCAACCTTCAGTTACGACCGTTGGCCCGCCGACCATATCCGTGTTGAGTTCACAGAAAAAGGGTTGGGTATTTACCCTCTGCTGGAAGGTCGGCTGACTCTCCAGCGCGGGCAGACCAAAAAGGCCCTCGAGGTCTATCAAGGACTGAAACACAGTTTGCGTGGCCAGCATGCGGAACCTTATCGGGTTCACGTGGGCGATCTAGACGCTTCGCACATCTTCTGGCAGTTCAGGTGGTGATGGCATATGGACTTTAAACACTTTCCCCTGCTGTCCGAGGATGTCCTGGTTCTCAGCTCAGATGAATCAACAGACGGCTTTCAAGTGGGGCAGGCGATGCTTCTGCAGGCCTATCAAGATGAATGGCTGGCTGTGCAGAAAGATGAACGGATTCGAGTCAGTTGTGCGAGGGCTGATCATGGCCTGTTCAGCCGCTTGGTTCTAAGGGATCAGACACGCTGGCTGCTCACTAGCAAACAGGCTGACAAGCTTTTGGTGCAGTACTGTGCGCCAGTTGAGATTTCTGCCATGGAGCTTGAGCTCGGAGTTGATGAGCTGATAGTGGAAGACCTCTACAGCAAGCAGGAAATCCCCGACCAGCGTATTGAGCTGGCCTGCGATTGGTTGGCTGAGACTTTTCTTGTGCGCGACCAAGCTGAGGGCGACTGGCTCACAGTGGCACGATTCAGTAACAGCACATCCCGTGGCGCTTTCCAGCTGGTGGGCAAGGGCTGGCGGGCAGATGTGCAACAGGGCGCGGATCAAGGGTTACTGATCAAGCGAATTACCCGTCATACGCGCCGGGATGGTGCCTTTTCATTGCTCCTGGGTCAGTTTGCGTTTCGTGATGCGTCGGTTGCCGCTGTTCTTGCCAGCCCTGGTTATCGGGCGGCGCTTGATGCAGCGTTGCGCGACAGTGCCAGTTATCTGGAGCTATGGAATCTCTACAACGATAGGGAGTGGCAAACCGCGCTGACTCAGGCTGAAACCTTGCGTGCCCTGCGCTTTGTGGAATGGGAAGGGCATGAAGAGGGCCGCGAAAACGTCTGGCGACTGACGCCAGCCTCATTGGACGATTACAGAGAGTTTCGTTCACGTTGGCGCAACCTGGACCTTGCTGCAGGCACGCAGGTCGATCTCAGCGTTGATCGCCCTGACTGGGCTGAGGAACTGACTACGGATGAAGTGAAGGCTGAGCAGGATAATCCGCGGGGCACAATTCGCTTTGAGCAGAACTGCGTTGTTTTCAAGCCAGTTTCAAATCGCCGCAGTATTCGCCCTAGAAAGCCTGAGGGCTGGATCTATCTGTCGCTGGCCGGCCAGCGGACGGTGGGTAAACGTCGTCTGGCAGCAAAACAGTCGATTGATTCCGGGAAACGACTACCCCAGTTGAAGTGGTTGCTGGAAGGTGTGGCTGTGCCCGCTTCCAGGCGCCGTCCAATCAAGGGGCTGACGCCGTATGCATTGGAAACCTTCAAGGGAGGCAAGCCCACTGAGAAGCAGATCCTGGCGTTGGATACGGCACTGAACACGCCTGATATGGCCATCATAATTGGCCCCCCAGGAACCGGTAAGACTCAGGTCATAGCAGCCCTGCAGCGCCGCCTCGCGGAAGAGGCTGAAGAGAATAATATTGCTGCGCAAGTGCTGATCAGCAGTTTCCAGCATGACGCCGTCGATAACGCGTTGGATCGTAGCGATGTGTTTGGCCTGCCCGGGGCTCGAGTGGGTGGTAAGCGGGGAGCGCAGGAAGAAGATTCCCTGATTGATCCATGGCTGGATCGTCAGGTCGAGCATCTGCAGGGTAAGGTGATCGAGCAGTACGGCAAATATCCTGAACTGGAGCTTGTCCGGAATCTGTCGACCCAACTGGCTTTGGCAAGAATTGCCGGTGCTTCGCCCGGGAGTCAGGCTGAGAGCTTCGTGAGCATTTTGAACGGGTTGCGCGAGCTGGAGGTAAGTGGCTTGGTAATGCCACCGCGGCTTGAAAGTCAGGTCGAGGAGTACATCGAGCAACTGCAAAGGCAGGCGCCTACTACTTCGGTTGATGGTCATAATGTTCAGGTTCTGAGAAGGGTTAGAGCGCTTCGCGTCGATGAGACCTCATTTAACGACGATGGCCCGGACCGCGCATGGGACCTGCTCAGTTGGTTGAAGCGTCAAGGCATAGACACCAATCCGGATCTGTTTGCTGTGCTGGAAGAGGCGGCGGATAGCACAGAGACTCAAGACTCCACGCTGCAAAACCTGGCTGCCTGGAAGCCTCGGTTACTTGATCTTTATATGCCAGATTATCGACCAGTGAGCTTGAGGCAGCAGGCAGATCCAGAGGGGGTGGCACTGCTGGATGAGATTGAACGACACCTGGAGACCCGGCTGCGCCAGCGTAAGCAGGGGGTAGCCGGGGTGCTGGAGCAGCTGGCGGATAGCCTGGCGATTGACCGGGCCGCCGCACAGGCGGTCGTGCATGAGTATTCAATGGTGGTTGGTGCTACCTGCCAGCAGGCAGCAGGAAGGCAGATGGCAAACCTCAAATCAGTATCGAATCTGGATAGCACGGATATCGAATTTGATACCGTGGTTATTGATGAGGCTGCCCGTGCCAACCCGTTGGATCTGTTTGTGCCTATGGCCATGGCAAAGCGCCGAATAGTCTTGGTCGGGGATGACAGACAGTTACCACACATGCTGGAGCCAGATATCGAGGGCCAGCTGCAGGCGGAGCACCAGCTTACCGAGCTGCAGTTGGCGGCCTTTCGCTCGAGCCTGTTCGAGCGAATGCGTATCAAGCTGCAAGATCTTGAAAGGCAGGACAATATCCGTCGCGTGGTTATGTTGGACACCCAGTTCCGGATGCACCCATTACTTGGTGACTTTATAAGTACTCAATTTTACGAATCCCAAGGGCTGGGGCGAATTCGTTCTGGTCGTGACGCCGCGGATTTTGTTTTTTCTGAGACTTTCCTTGCCGGACTTGGCCCTTTGGCTAGCCATTATCGTGACCGCGTCTGCCAGTGGATAGATGTGCCTGCGGGGCAGGGTAAGGAGATGCGCTCAGGCACAAGTCGCGTGAGGGAGGTAGAGGCGCTGCGCATTGCCGAGGAGGTAGTGAGGTTGCTGCAGGCTGGTGGCGATAGTCTATCGGTGGGTGTCATAACCTTCTATGCAGCACAGCGCGAGTTGATCATGGAGAAGCTCTCTGAGCAGCGCATCGATGGCGTACCGCTGATGGTGCTGCGCAACGGAGCTTACGAACCCCATGAGATCTTCAAATGGACAAGAAAGGTGCGCGGGGACGGCTCCGTCAACTCTGAAGAGCGGCTACGGGTTGGCTCTGTCGACGCGTTCCAGGGCAAGGAGTTTGATGTTGTGCTGTTGTCATGTGTTCGAACCTATAAACCTGTAACACCGGGGCAGGGAAGTGAGGGGGATGCCGAGCGGGAAAAGCAGCTCAACCGGCAATTTGGGTTCTTGAGGCTGCCCAACCGTATGAACGTTGCCATGAGCCGTCAGAGGCAAATGTTGATCTGCGTCGGTGACTCAGCGCTGGCTACCGCCCCGGAGGCACAAGAGGCGGTACCCGCTCTGGCTGCGTTCCACCAGATGTGTGGAGGTGAGCATGGCAGTCTTCGCTGAGTCTGGTATGTATCTCTCATTTGGCCCCAAACCGTTTGGTAAGAAACGGTCGCTGCTCTGGCCCGTACTGGTTCATCGTGTTCTGTATCCCGATCCAAAGCGGTCGCAGTTGAATCTGTTACAGCGCGCCGTGCTGGGGCTGGTGCGCGCAAGAACCGCGCGCCCGGAAGATATGGCGGCTCTGACCGGGCTCCACCTTAACCTGATCAAGTTGATACTTGCGCAAGGGGTCAGCAACGGATGGCTTGTAGATAGCGCCGATGCGCTTACAGCTAAAGGCGAGAGCTTGCTGGATGATGAGGACGTGGCTGAGACCAACATGAAATCCGGTTATTTGCTGCAGGATGCAGTAGATGGCCGCTTCTGGCCACGGCTGGTTGTCCAGTTGAGCCAGATAGAGCCTGTGGACCCATTGGCCCACTTTCCGGAGTTCTTGACGGAGCGAAGAACAGGTAAAACCTACAGGCCTTTCAAGTTTTCAGTGCCACGCACCGAGTTGCCTGCGCTGGACCACGACACCTTGATGCGGGCTTATCGTGACTATCGTGAAGACTATAGCGCCAGCCAGCAGCTTGGCCAATGGACCGGGTTACCTGAACAGGTCAGTTTGCAGGGTGTGCAGCGGTTGGATGATGTTGCGCAATCCGCCCGTGTGTTGGTATGGGTGACTGGCGATAGTGACGGACTGGATTTGTGGTCGGTCAAGGACCCCTTCGGTCTGCGTGAAAACGCTTGGTGGCTGAACGAAGCATTTCTGCAGCTGGTTGAGCAGAACGCCCATCTCCTTACTTACCTTGAGAATCTCGTAAGCATCCCACGTACCGATGAGCAGAGCGTGGAGCAGTGGTTGCAAGCACTCCGACAGCAAACGGAGTTTCAGATCCTGGTTGAATATCCTTGGGTAGAGCGGCAGCCAGATATCAAACGCCATTTGGGCGCGTTGTTGGTGCGTCGCGAGAAACTAAGGGATGACCATAGTGGGCAGGAGCTGGATGCCGCGCTGGTGGAAAGTCAGAAACTGCTGGAAGTGGTCATGCAATGGCTGATCCGGACTTACCCAGCTAATGAGGGGCAGTTGCCAAAGCTGAAAAAAAACAACTTCAGTTTGAATCAACAGCTCCTTTCTGCGCTGCCGGTTCCTGCGTTGACCGGGCCGGTAAGCGTTGCGCTTTCAAGGCAGAGTCTGGATCAGGTGATCAGGGCTTGCTCCAGCCCAGTTTCCTCGCTCAAGGCTCTGCTGTTTGCTGCAGCAATGGGTACGCTCGATGAGCCGGGGCATCCGCTCAGGGCTCTAGGTCCTAGCGAGTTGCAACTGGATAAGCTGCTGAAGGTGGCCGACCTGCGCAACAAGAGCAGCCACGCCCAGAGCGAATACACAGGGAAAGAACCAATTCAACTCACGACGCGTATGGCGCTGGACAGCATACAGTACGCGCTGGGCTTTACCGCATGTTTTAAGGAATGGATGTAATGGCGAAGAAGAATTCGAGCAAGAATGCCCAGCAGTTGGCTGGCGCTGTCTTAATGGCTCGCCCAGGGTTGGATAACAAGTGGACTGCGTCTTTTGAGAGTGCCTCCAAAGTTTACCAGTCGTTTGATATGAGTATGGATATTCCTGTCGACCAGGAATGGCTGAGCGTTGTACTGGACAGATTCGAGTCTGATGAGGATGCGGAGCTCGGTCGTTGGATTGAGCGCTTCGCGGAATTCTGTAAAGAGCTGGTTAAACTCAAGGAGCGACTGAAGGATGAGTACTCCGGTCGCTGGGAGGAAGCCAACAGACTGGTTGCTGATATTGAGGAGCGTGAGCAGAAGCTGGTTATCGAGCGGGACGCACTCGAGGCGGAGAGAAAAACCCATGACGATGCAAGGGCCGCCCTGTCTGCCGAACAGGCTGAGTTGGCGCAACAGAAGTCGGCACTCTTGGAGACTGGGCGCTCCCTGAGCCTGCGTGAAGCCGAGGCCCAGGCTGGCTTTGTGGAACAGAATGAGCAGGCCCTGCGTCAGCTTGAGCGGCGCCAGCAGGAGCTGTTCAAACAGCAGGCTGATATTCTGCAGGAGCTCAGAGATGAGAAGCGCAGGCTTGATGACGAGCTGAGCGAGGCTGCGCGCCGTCTGGCAGAGATCAAGTTCAACTGCTCAGAGGAGGAGTCCAAGCGGGTCAGGCTCCTAGATGAGCGCGAGCATGAAATAAGTAAGAGCAAGCTGGACCTGGATCGAGCCCGTGGAAGGCTGGATCGTGAATGGACAGATCTCAAGGGTGCAGAGCAAGAGCTGGAGCAGCGGGTTACCCTGGAAATGAAGGCGGAGCGCGCCAGTCATGAGCAGGCTGTGGCGAGGCTGGAGCGGCAGCTGGACAGCGCTTGGGGGAAAACCGAGGCGCTGAAGGAGCAACTCTTGGGTATGCGAGAGTTGGAACAGACACTTGGTGAGCACTCTGCGACGGACATTCTGGAGCAGCTCGATAACTTGCGACAGGACAATAACTCTCTCAAACGCCGGCTGGAACAATCGGATAGTGCCGAACTACAGCGAGAGCTCGATTACCTGCGTGGTAGTAAAGCTGACCTTGAGCGGGATCTTGCGGCACTTATGCCAGAGCGAGACGAATTAAGACGTGAGTTGAGCGTGAGGCGTGTCGCTGCCACTGAGCTTGAGGCTGTAGCGCGCGAAAAACGTGTACTCGAACAGCACAAGAACACGCTGACTGTGCATATTGATGATCTTGAAAGCCGTATTGATCAGCTGACTAACGCTCAGAAAACCCAGACGCCGTTCCCGGCCATGTCGCTGATGGATACGGAACGGGAGTACCGCGCGAGTATGGAGCATGAACCTGTGCCAGGGCTCGAGCAGTTTGCTGAGGAGCTCCAGCACCGTATTGCCCAGGCAGAAGATAGCGTTGAACTGTTTTATCGTCTTGAAGATATTCGTACCCTGATCGGTGGGCTGGCGATGAGTCAGCTGCATGTCTTTCAGGGTATCAGCGGTACAGGAAAAACCAGTCTGGCTAAAGCATTTGCTAAAGCAATGGGGGGGTTCTGTACTGATATTGCTGTGCAGGCAGGATGGCGTGACCGTGATGATTTGCTTGGCCATTACAACGCTTTCGAGCGGCGCTTTTATGAAAAGGACTGTCTGCAAGCCTTGTATAAAGCTCAAACGCCCCGCTGGAAGGATACTTGTAACGTCATTCTGCTCGATGAGATGAACCTCTCCCGGCCAGAGCAATATTTTGCTGAATTTTTGTCCGCTCTTGAGAAGAACAACCCTGACGAGAGGTTGATCAGTCTAGCGGAAACGGCGATGCCTAATGCACCGGTGATGCTGCGCGAAGGGCGCAAAATACTTGTGCCGGGTAACGTCTGGTTTATCGGGACTGCCAACCATGACGAAACTACTAACGAGCTCGCCGATAAAACCTATGACCGTGCTCATGTGATGACCCTGCCGAAGCAGGACGACCGCTTCGGTGTCAGGCGCTACGATCCGACAAGCTTTTCGTACAGTTCACTTAACAAGTCCTTTGATGAGGCATGTAATAAGCACGGGGAGGAGGTCGGGGATTTGCTGAAATGGCTCAGCGAGGCCCCCTTGACCACACTACTGGAAAAGGATTTTGATTTGGGTTGGGGGAACCGTTTTGAGAAGCAGGCAATGCGCTTCATCCCAGTCATCAAGGCAGCGGGAGGGTCCGAGGGTGAAGCCCTGGACCACCTGTTGTCCACGCGCGTGATGCGAAAAGGCAAGGTCACCGGTCGTTACGATGTAAGCCTTGATGCATTGAAAGCGGTACAGAATGCACTGGAAACTTTCTGGATTGATGCAGGCTTTGGCGGTGAGCCAACGAGTTGCAACCAGCTGCTGGAGGCTGATATTCGCCGTCTGGAGGATGTCAGATAATGTGGTTGGATAGGCTGACAGGGGCGCAGCTTAAGACGCTGCCCCCGCAGGTTGCGCCTGGGCGCTATTGGGCTGGCTCTACAGGGCTCACCTTGAATGGTCACACGCCCGACTTCTCGGGGCTACTGGTTGATGACGGTGGGCAGCGATGCCAGCTTGATAAGCAGATTCTAACCTTCATCCTTCCAGGACAGGCCGACACTGCGAATGCCGACCTGCTATTCAATGCAATTATCACTATAGATGCTGACATTCAGAAGGGGGAAACGCTGCCTTCTCCTCTGATGCCAGCAGCAGTTGTAGATGATCAGGCACATCTCCAGACATTTGAAGAGAAGTTGCGGGAGGTGCTCAACAAAGGGCATCTGCACCGAATCTCCAAGCGACCACGACTGGATATGCATTATGAGGATGAAGTCACAGATATAGCCCGTGCACGCAGGTTGTCAAAAGGTGCGCTGGTGCACCTCGCGTCCCACTCCGAATATTGGCAGCGGCAAACATTGAGCGGGGTTATTCCAAGAAAGGTAATGGCTCGTTTCAGTGAGGATGATTACGGCATCTACGAGAACCGTGTATACGCAAGGCTGTTGGACAAGATCGACAGACATCTGCGTAATCGACTATCGGCCCTTGGTAGTTTGCAGGCGACACTTGACCAGGCTATGGAGTTTTATGAGTCCGCCGATATCAATCATCGGTTGGCCCATGCAGTATGTGATATATGGGGTAGGACCTTTGATCAGAGTGCTACCAGCAAAGTCTCTGCGCTCTTGAATGAATCACTGAGCACGCTGCAGAGCCTGCAAAAGGCAATCCGGGGGTTGCAGCAAAGTGGCCTGTATACGCTGGTAGACCGCAACGCTCAGGTTGAAAGCGGATTGCATCGCACGAATATCCTCAGCCATGATCCGAGCTACCGGCATGTGGCTGCTCTATGGGATCTTTTGGGTCGCAGCCAGGCAGGAACTAAAGTAACTGCTGAAGAGCGTTTCAGAAGAAATCGGCATCTCGCTCAAGCTTATTCGCGTTACGCAGGCCTTGTTTTACGCCGAGCGCTGCAGCCGTATCTAGGGGGGAAAGACCAGGGGGACTGGGCAGGCAGGTCCCTGGCGTTGCGACAAAATGGCTTGGAGTGGGAATTGGTGAGCGCTGATGCGGTACTGCTGACTGTTGTACCTTGGCTGACAGCGGAAGCCCCCTCTGAACAGAAGCTTACTACCAACCGGATCATCGCCTGGCCCGCACTTGATCAAGAACTGCCGCAGGTCGCCTTTGAAGGGCAATGGGTGCCGCTTTCCCCTTCGGATATGTACTGCGAGGAACGATTTGGCTTATTGGTTGATCGGGTCTTGCAGGGACTGCTGTTGGAAAACTATGGACGACCGTTAATAAAAGTCCCGACTGCTGCTCTCAGTCTGGCCAAGGGGTCTTCTGCTCTGCGGGTCGATCAACAAAATAAAACCCTCCAGGTAAGGGACGTGCTGGATGGAAACCTCTTGGGCGAACTGAATAAGGTGTTGAAGGCTGGCAATGCGATACGGCTCGAGAATGAGCTGGTACAACGTAGCGAAGAGATCAGGGCATTGAAGGTCTGTCCTGTATGCGGTGGGTCAGCTTGCCCTGTTTTTCAGGAACCAGCCGGATTCAAGGCTCATTGCGCTGAGTGCGGATCCGATCGGTACTTGCGCGGGGGAATTAAGGGCGCACGCGAGTATCAACAAATGGTTGCAGGGAGTTGCGACTTTCGGACATTAGGCAGGAGGGGGTGGGCTTTGAGTATTGAAAGTTAATTTCCAAGCTTCTGAGTGCGGGTAAATCGCTCTTCCCCGGGCCACGCCCCAATGTGTTTAGTCAATGGGCTTAGCGAGCAGCACGGGCTAGCGTGATCTGGGGGAAGAAGTTTCCTGACCATACAAACAGCGCTACTGACCTACCCAAATTCCTGCAAGCGATGGAAAACGGGCACGAGGGCTATACTCAAAATCTCCGTCGCTGCCAAAAGCAAAAAAATCAGTGGGCACGGTTTGGGCACATTCTGGGCACAAAGCTTTTTTCAGGCTTTTTCAGTGCTGGAGGGCAGGGGTCATTCTGACAAAGTGTTTTGAAAAGGCGAGTGAGTACTTATTTTCTGTAGCCGCCGAATTGGGCACAAGAAAAGAGAGTTCGTGTAGTTGTAAGTCGTTGATTTTAAAGGGAGATGGCGCACCCGACAGGATTCGAACCTGTGACCCCCGCCTTCGGAGGGCGGTACTCTATCCAGCTGAGCTACGGGTGCGTAGGGCGGCAATGATACGCATTGCGGCTTGTTGCGTCTAGCGTCGGCTGTGCCCGGGCAATTTATCCTGGTTGATGCTGGTGGTTACAGATAAGCGTGTTCTGGCTATTTTGTCGGCAGGCGGTTTACCGGTATACTCGCGGCATTGACTGGCTATGTGAATCGGTTTTGTGGCCGGTTTGCCAGCGCATAATTAAAGCTACGATGAGGATGTTAAGGTGACGACTGTGAAAAAACTCCTGGCTGCCTCTGCAGCCATGCTTGCCCTGGTTGCCGGCGGTGCTTTCGCTTCAACGGTTGATCAGGCCATTGCTGAGCGTATCAAGCCTGTTGGCAATGTTTGCCTGATGGGCGACCCCTGCGCCGATGAAGTTGCCGCAACACCTGCCGGTAACGGTGGTGACGTTGCTGAGGCGCGTTCTGGCCAGCAGGTTTATCAGCAGTTCTGCACCGCATGCCACGCCAATGGCGTGTTGGGTGCGCCGGTTACCAATGATGCTGATGCCTGGGGCGAGCGTCTGGCTGCCTGGAACGATAGCTGGGAAGAGCTGACGCAGTCTGCCATCGCTGGTATTCCGCCGGGCATGCCGCCGCGCGGTACTTGTGGTAACTGCAGCGATGAAGAGCTGATGGAGTCTATCAAGTACATGTCCGGTCTCTGATCCGGCACATCGCTTGAAAAGAACCGCCGTTACCCTGCCGGGTGCGGCGGTTTTTTATGCTCGCTGCTGATCAGCGGCCGAGCAGGCTGCGGATGTCAGACAGGGCGTTGTTTCCGCGTGCCTGCTTTTGCTCTGGTGGGGCGTCGTCGGTGCCTTCCCATTCGAGGTCATCGTCGGGTAATTCATCGAGGAATCGGCTGGGCAGGCAGTCAATGACTTCGCCAAACTGGCGTCGACGGGCGGCGAAGGTAAAGGTCAATGTCTGGCGGGCGCGGGTAATGCCGACATAGGTCAGCCGGCGCTCTTCTTCCACGCTGTCGGCTTCAATGCTGGAGCGGTGCGGCAGGATTTCTTCCTCCATCCCCAGAATGAATACATGCGGGTATTCCAGGCCCTTGCTGGCATGCAGAGTCATCAGCTGGACGCGGTCGGTGTCTTCTTCCTCCTCCTGACGATCGAGCATGTCACGCAGGACCAGTTTGGCGATCGCATCTTCAATATCGGTTTTGCCCTCTTCATCCCGCTCGATAATGCTTTTCAGGGCGTCGAGCAGAAACCAGACGTTGCTCATGCGCTTGGCAGCAATCTCGTCGCTGGAGCAGTTCTGGCGCAGCCAGTTCTCGTAGTCCAGATCCAGCACCATATCGCGTAGCACGCCTATGGGTTCTTCCCGCTGGCAGCGCTGGCGAATGCCGTCCAGCCAGCTCTGGAAGCGTTGCAGGCGCTCGAGATAGCGGGCGTCGAGGTGTTCTGCCAGCCCCATTTCTCCGCAGGCAGTAAACAGGCTGATTTCGCGGCCGTTGGCATAGTTGCTCAGTTTCTCCAGGGTGGCCGGGCCGATTTCGCGGCGCGGTACATTGATGACCCGTAGCAGTGCGTTGTCGTCATCCGGGTTGACCAGCAAACGGAAGTAAGACATCAGGTCCTTCACTTCCTGGCGGCTGAAAAAGCTGGTGCCGCCGGACAAGTGATAGGGAATCTGGTGATGCTGCAACTTGAGCTCCATCAAGCGTGCCTGATGATTGCCGCGGTAAAGAATGGCAACGTCCTTCCATGCCCGGCGATGCTTGAGATGCGCAGTCTGGATCTCGGTGGCGACCCGTTCGGCTTCGGCATCTTCGTTGCGGCAACGGATCACCCGGATCGGATCGCCATAGCCCAGCTCGCTCCACAACTGCTTCTCAAATACGTGAGGATTATTGGCAATCAAGGTGTTGGCGGCGCGCAGAATACGGCTGGTCGAGCGGTAGTTCTGCTCGAGCATGACTACCTTGAGGCTGGGAAAATCCTCTTTCAACAGCGCCAGATTTTCTGGTCGCGCACCGCGCCAGGCATAGATTGACTGGTCGTCATCGCCGACCACGGTAAAGCGCGCCTGATTGCCGACCAGCATTTTCACCAGCAGGTACTGGCTGGCGTTGGTGTCCTGGTATTCGTCGACCAGCATGTAGCGGATGCGGAATTGCCACTTTTCCAACACATCCGGGTGATTGCGAAACAGCATCACCGGAATCAGAATCAGGTCATCGAAATCGACCGCATTATAGGCCTTGAGTGTGCGCTGATAGTGCATGTAGACGCTGGCGGCGGTTTGCTCCTGGGGTGTGCGGGCATTAGCCAAGGCTTCATCCGGCAGGATAAGGTCGTTTTTCCAGCTGGAAATTTGCTGCTGAATGCCATCGCTACCATCGTCGGCGCCGTAATCCCGCTGCATCAGATCGGTAATCAGCGCCTGGGCATCCTGCTGGTCGAAGATCGAAAAGCCGGGCTTGAAGCCCAGTGTCTGGTGTTCCTTGCGGATGATGTTGAGGCCCAGGTTATGAAAAGTAGAAACCGTCAGCCCGCGCGCATCGGGGCCCTTGATCAGTTGGCCGACACGCTCCTTCATCTCGCGAGCGGCCTTGTTGGTAAAGGTCACGGCAACAATATGCCGGGCCTTGATACCGCACTCACGGACCAGGTAGGCGATCTTGCGGGTAATGACGCTGGTTTTACCACTGCCGGCACCGGCCAGTACCAGCAACGGGCCACTGATGTAGTGAACGGCTTCCTGCTGGCGGGGGTTGAGGCGTGACACGGCGGCATGGCTCCTGAGTTGAGCGAGTATTCTATCAGCTTGCGCTTGACAATCAGCAGTGATGGCTAAAGGCTAGGCTTGGTATGTGGCAAAAAATTGGATATAACCTACTTTATAAAAACACTGTATCTAATTAATTTTATAGGGCCATCGGGGAAATTTCTTGACTGCTAACAGCCAGGTGCAGCATGTAGTACTGCTGGACGATGATCACGGTGCCTATGTGCAATTGTGCCGTCGTCTTGCTGCTATTCCCGGTCAGCCTTATCGTCTGGAGCGTCTTGACGCCTGGGCCGATCTGCAGGCGCTGATTGCCGCCGGTGAGGTCACAGCCGTGCTGGTGCGGGAAAAGTATCTGGTAAATATGCCCGAGTGCAGCGTTCCGCTGATCTTCTTCAGTGACCAGCCGGACCCGGTCGAGCTGCCCGCTACCCTTGCTGATACCATCTGGGATCAGGCCAGTGCCAGCGAAGTCATGCGTTGTCTGCGCTACGCCATTGAACGCCACAGCCTGCAAACAGCCCTCGACCATGCCGCCAGCTATGACCCGCTGACCGGTACCTGTAACCGGCAGATGCTGCAGGACCGGCTGCGCCAGGGCATGCACCGTGCCTTGCGTGCCAATCAGCCCCTGGCTGTGCTCTTTATTGATCTGGATAACTTCCGCCGGGTCAACGATACCCTTGGCCATGAGGCCGGCGATCAGATCATTCTGGAAGTGGTGCAGCGGCTGCGCAGCATATTGCGTAACACCGACACTATCGGCCGTATGGGTAGCGATGAGTTTGCCGTGGTGCTGGAAGACTACCGCTCGCCGAGCAACTTGCTGCAGATTGCGCAGAAACTGGTGAGTGAGTTGGCTGAGCCATTTCTGCTGGGCTCTGAAGGCCTGCTACTGGGCTGCAGTATCGGTATCGCCACCTATCCGGAGGCGGGTCAGAGCGTGGATACCCTGTTGCTGCATGCCAATATGGCCATGCAGCAAGCCAAACAACAGCGCGGCTGTCAGTTCCATTTCTATGATGAACGCCTCAACCTGCAGGCCAATAGTCTGATCGAGTTCGAGACCTCCTTGCGCCAGGCGCTGCGCCGGGGCGAATTCGAGTTGCATTACCAGCCGCGGGTTGACCTGGCCAGTGGCCGTATTGTCGGGCTGGAAGGCCTGATTCGCTGGCGTCACCCCGAGCGCGGCTTGCTTGGGCCCAACGAATTTATTCCGCTGGCAGAGCAAACCGGCCTGATCGTACCTATGGGCTATTGGGTGATTGCCCGCGCCTGTCATGACCTGGCCCGTCTGCAGCGGCGTCGTCAGCCAGTGCATGTGGCAGTGAACATGTCTTTCCGCCAGTTTCAGGACAGCCAGTTGCTGGCGACCGTGCAGCGTCTGCTGGAAAAGACCGGCGTTGATCCGCGCTTTCTCGAGTTCGAGCTGACGGAAACCGCGGTGATGCAGCACCCTGAGCAGGTGTTGCAGACCATGGAGGGCATGGTCGGGCTTGGCGTACGTTTTTCGTTGGATGATTTCGGTACCGGCTTTTCCTCTTTCGTGCACCTGCATAGCCTGCCGATTGACCTGCTCAAGCTGGATCGTAGCTTCGTCAAGGGTGTCCATCTGCAGGAAAGTGATCGCCAGCTGGTGTCGGCCATGGTTGATATGGGGCACAGCCTGGGGCTGGAAGTGGTGGCCGAAGGGGTGGAGGAGCGTGCCCAGCTGGAGCACTTGCGCAGCATGGGTTGTGATCAGATTCAGGGCTACTTCATCAGCCCGGCATTGGCCTTTGATGAGCTGTGCTATTTCCTCGATGCCTACCAGATGTGCCGTGAAGACCTGATTGGCGAAGCCTGAGTGCTCATTTCTCTCTAATTCGGTTGGCGATCCAGTTGACGATACTGCAAGGCCTCGGCCAAATGGCTGCGACTGATGCCTTGCTCTGCGTCCAGGTCGGCCAGTGTGCGCGCTACCTTGAGTACCCGGTGGCTGGCCCGGTGGGATAGTCCCAGCCGCTCAATGGCCTGCTCCAGCCAACCGGCATCAGCATCACTCAGGGTGCAGTGATCACGCAGGCCAGCTAGGTCCAGATGTGCGTTCAGACAGCTCTGGCGCTGCAGCTGGCGTTGCTGCGCAGCAGCGACCAGTGCAGCAGCCGTCGCGCTGTCTGGCTTGGCCGGTGTCTGCTGGCGCAGACTGACGGGTTCATTATGCATTTGCAGATGCAGGTCGATGCGGTCCAGCAAGGGGCCTGAAAGCTTGCTGCGATAACGGCTGACCTGATCCGGCGTGCAGCTGCAACGGCCCGAAGGATCGCCCTGATAGCCGCAGGGGCACGGGTTCATCGCTGCGATCAATTGAAAGCGGGCTGGAAAGGTCAGCTGCTCGCGCGCACGGGCAATATGGATCTGGCCGGATTCCAGCGGTTCGCGCAGCATTTCCAGCACCTTGCGGTCGAATTCGGGCAGCTCGTCGAGAAACAGGACGCCCTGGTGCGCCTGACTGACCTCGCCCGGACGGGGATGACTGCCGCCACCGACCAGTGCCGCCGAGGATGCGCCATGATGGGGCGCACGAAAGGGCCGGCGCGGCCAGTGCTGCAAGGGGCCCTGCCCGCAAATGGACTGGATGGCGGCCACCTGCAGCGCCTGCTGCTCGTTCAGTGGCGGCAGGATACCGGGCAAGCGGCTGGCCAGCAGGGTTTTGCCGGTACCGGGCGGGCCGAATAGCAGCAGGTTATGCCCGCCGCTGGCGGCCACCTGCAAGGCACGTTTGGCCTGGGCCTGACCTTGCACATCGGATAGATCCGGATAGGCCTCGGCCTGTGGCGGTGCGTCGGTGCTGAAAGGGGGAATGCAGGTCTCGCCGCGTAAGTGAGCAACCACGTCCAGCAGGTGGTCGGCAGCAATCACTGTCAGGCCGCGAACCAGTGCTGCTTCCTGCGCGTTGTCCTTGGGGATCACCAGGGTGCGCCCTGCTTCACGGCAGGCCAGAGCGGCAGGCAGTACGCCTTGCACCGGGCGCAGGGCACCAGACAAGGCCAGTTCACCCAGACATTCATGCGCGTTCAGCACCTTGGCATCAATCTGGCCGCTGGCACAGAGCAGGCCCAGAGCGATGCCCAGATCAAAGCGTCCGCCTTCCTTGGGCAGGTCGGCCGGTGCCAGATTGATGGTGATGCGCTTGAGGCCGGGGAAGTCGAGCTGGCTATTGCTCAGGGCGCTGCGTACGCGGTCCTTGCTCTCACGCACAGCGGTTTCCGGTAGCCCCACCAGGGTCATGCTTGGCATGCCATTGGCGAGATGGACTTCAACACTGACCAGCGGCGCCTGAATACCCAGCTTGGCGCGGCTATGCACGATAGCCAGAGACATGATCACTCCTTGATCATTGAGGTTATAAGAGCTCAGCCTTCCTGCTGCTGCTCCAGTTGCGCGACGCGCTTTTCCAGGGATTCCAGCTTTTCCCGGGTGCGTTGCAGCACCACCTGCTGGGTCTCGAATTCATCCCGGCTGACGACGTCGAGTTTACTCAATGCGCTGTTGAGCAGCACTTTAAGTCGACTTTCCATTTCTGCCGGTGAGAGGCCTTTTTCGCTCATTAATAGCCGGGCGGCCTGGCCGCTGACCGCGCCTATCAGAACCTTGTGCAGCATAGGGCTTCCAGTGTTCGGGGCTGGCCGGGGCATCCGGCCAGAAAGTTCAAGTGTATCACTGTGGCTGGATTCAGGCCCAGCGTTGGCTGGTATTGGGTGGCGCGATCAGTACGATGCACCGGGAAAAGGCGATATGCACCAAAAATGCGCACTAAAAGGGTGCGTGATACCGGCTGAGGGCCATTAAAAAGATATAAGTGCATGAAATATATGAATAAAACAAAAGCTGGCAAAGAACGTGCAAAGGCCTTGTCAGCTGCGATTTGCTGGCCTGACCAACACCGGGCATGCCACTTAAACCAGCGAGACTTTGAGAAAAGCCAATGTCCGTTTCTAAAAGCCTCTAACTCGGCATAGACTTGCACTGTCCCCCCAGGGCAAGTCTGAATAACACGGGAGTATTCACATGAAATTAGTAACGGCTGTAATCAAGCCATTCAAGCTGGACGATGTGCGTGAAGCACTGTCCGAAATTGGCGTTCAGGGCATCACGGTCACTGAGGTCAAGGGCTTTGGTCGGCAGAAAGGTCACACCGAGCTGTATCGTGGTGCCGAGTATGTTGTCGACTTCCTGCCCAAGGTGAAAATCGATGTGGCGATCGGTGACGACATGCTCGATCGCGTCATTGAAGCCATCTCCAAGGCAGCCAACACCGGCAAGATCGGTGACGGCAAAATCTTTGTGGTCAATCTGGAACAGGCCATCCGCATTCGAACCGGGGAAACCGGTACCGACGCCGTTTAAGGCGGTTTCAACCAACTACATTGCATCTAAGCCTATATGGGGGGCTTACCAATGGAAGAGATCCTTCACACTAGTTATGCCATTGATACGTTCTACTTTCTGGTAGCAGGTATCCTGGTCATGTGGATGGCGGCTGGTTTCGCCATGCTCGAAGCGGGCCTGGTCCGCGCCAAAAGCACAACCGAGATTCTGGCCAAGAACATTGCGCTGTACTCGATTGCCTCGGTGATGTACCTCATCATCGGTTACTACATCATGTATGACTCTGCTGGCTCCATCTTCCCCAGCCTGGGCTTTTTGATCGGTGCGGAAAACACCGTTGAAGAAGTACTGGCCGGCGGCGATGATGCGCCTTACTACTCCAACCGTTCCGACTTCTTCTTCCAGCTGGTGTTTGCTGGTGCCTGTATGTCGATCATCTCCGGTGCTGTTGCCGAGCGCATGAAGCTGTGGGCCTTCCTGGCTTTCGCAGTGGTCATGACCGGTTTCATCTACCCGATCCAGGGTGCCTGGAGCTGGGGCGAAGGCTGGTTGGACGAGATCGGTTACTCCGACTATGCCGGTTCGGGTATCGTTCACATGGCGGGTGCCGTCGGTGCACTGGCTGGTGTGATCCTGCTGGGTGCGCGTAAAGGCAAGTACGGTGCCAATGGCCAGGTCAACGCCATTCCGGGCTCCAACCTGCCGCTGGCTACCCTGGGTATGTTCATCCTGTGGATGGGCTGGTTCGGCTTCAACGGTGGTTCCGAGCTGAAAATGTCGGACATCGAGTCAGCCAACAACGTGGCTCAGGTACTGGTCAACACCAACCTGTCTGCTGCTGGTGGCCTGATTGCGGCGATGATCGTGTCACGCATCCTGTTCGGCAAGACTGACCTGACTATGATGATCAACGGTGCACTGGCCGGTCTGGTCTCGATCACTGCCGAGCCGCTGGCTCCGGGTGGCTTCCAGGCCATGCTGATCGGTGCCGTTGGTGGCGTGATCGTGGTCTTCTCGATCCTGGCACTGGACAAGCTGAAGCTGGACGATCCGGTGGGTGCTATCTCGGTGCACGGTACTGCCGGTATCTGGGGTGTTCTGGCTGTTCCGTTGACTAATGCTGATGCCAGCTTCGGTCCGCAGGTCGTCGGTCTGATTGCCATCTTCGCCTGGGTGTTCATTGCCAGCATGATCGTCTGGGGCATTATCAAAGCCACTATCGGTCTGCGTATCAGTGAAGAAGAAGAGTATGAGGGTGCGGACATTGCCGAGTGCGGTATGGAAGCCTACCCCGAGTTCACTCAGAAGTAATACTGGGTAGAACGCTGTAGCAAGCAACAGGGCGCCTTCGGGCGCCCTGTTTCGTTTCTGCGTGATAATGTCCAGGCCTGCGAAAAAAGTTGTTGTCAGGACTGGTTAAAATTTCCAGTTGGGCTATAAATAGCCTGATTTCCAACCACAAGGGTGGCTGCCGTGAGTGCTGATGATCTAGATGATGACATGGATGCGGTAGACGACGAAGAACTGGACGATCTGCCGGAAACGGAGGATGCCGACAGTGACGCCGTCAGCAAGAAGCGCAAGAAAACGGCGGCCAGCTCCAAGGATGAGCTGGAAAGCGCCTCCCTGGCGGCCAAGGAGCGCGAGCGTCAGTTATTGGCCCAGCAGATCGAAGAGTACCTCGCCCGTGGCGGCAAGGTGCAGGAAGTCAATGACGACGTCTTGAACGACCCACCGCGCAAACCCGAGTCCAAATACGGTAGCCGGCCGATCTAGGGCTTCATTGTTTGGGAGCTAGAGGCTGGAAGCTGGAAGTTTAAGACCGAGTTGCCGGGCTGACGATTGTTGGTTTTTGTGGCGGGTTCGGATGGATTGCCACAGGCCTGCGGCCTTCGCAATGACAGCGTGCAGTAACCTCACACCCAGTGCTGCCGCCCCTGCTGGGCGTCATTGCGAGCCGCGCAGCGGCGTGGCAATCCATGTTCATCGAGCTTTAAGCAATCCACAGAGCATCAAAAGCGCCGGGGCCAGATCCAGGCTTGACAGCCCAACAACCCACCCACACCCTGATACTTCCAGCTTCCAGCTTCCAGCTTCCAGCTTCCAGCTTCCAGCTTCCAGCTTCCAGCTTCCAGCTTCCAGCTCCCAGCTCCCAGCTCCCAGCTCCCAGCTCCCAGCTTCCAGCTTCCAGCTTCCAGCTCCCAGCTCCCAGCTCCCAGCTCCCAGCTCCCAGCTCCCAGCTTCCAGCCTAAGACTTACCGCCGTTCGCCTTCAGCCAGGGCTGGATCTCACTCAGGCATTTCACTTCGCCATCCGCCGGCGAGAGTTCCTCTGGCCAGGGCGCGTTCAGGCGGTTGAACCAGAGGCTGGCCATGCCGACGCTGCGGGCGCCATGCACGTCATCGGAGGGGTGGTCGCCAATGTGCAGGGCATTGCCCGGTTCCACGCCGACGCGCTCAAGCGCAGCCATAAAGGGCTCTGGTGCGGGTTTGCTGATGCCGACTTCGTCCGCCGAAACAATCGCCTGAAAATACTTGTCCAGGCCCAGCCGGCGCACATCGGCATTGCCGTTGGAAATGGTCGCCAGTGCATAGTGTTTTGATAGCTCAGCCAGCAGTGATTCGGCATGCGGAAACAGCTCGACGGCATGGCGCGCGTCAAGAAATACCGCAAAGCCCTGCAAGGCCAGTGCCTCGGCTTCAGCTTCAGGATGGCCGGCCTGGAGCAAGCCGTGGCGCAGTACGGCAATGCGCAAATCGGTTACCCGGTGGCGTAGCTCGGGGTCCATGGCCAGCACTTGCTGACGCAAGGCGCGGCGCGCATCGCTGTCCAGATTGCGGGTAAACAAAGGGGCTTGTTGATCCAGCCAGTTGAGCAGGATCTTTTCGGCAGCCTGCACCACGGATTCGGTTTCCCACAGGGTATTGTCCAGATCAAAGGTCAACAGTTGGATCATGAGTCGCTCGTTTTGCGTTTGGCGCGTGGGTGGGCGCGATCATACACCTGCGCCAGGTGTTGAAAGTCCAGATGGGTATAGACCTGCGTCGTGCTGATATCGGCGTGCCCGAGCAGTTCCTGTACTGCGCGCAGGTCACCGGAGGATTCCAGCATATGGCTGGCAAAGGAATGTCGCAGCATATGCGGGTGCAGGTTCTGGCCGAGCGCCTGTTGACCAGCCTGGCGCACCCGCAACTGGATGGATCTATGGCCGAGACGCTGGCCGCGCTGGCTGACAAACAGCGGACTGCCGGTGGCTTCCAATCGAGGGTGTGCTGTCAGCCATACGTCAAGCGCTTCGCGGGCTTTACGGCCGACCGGCAGAATCCGTGTCTTGTTGCCTTTGCCGGTGACCCGCACTTCACCCTGGCTCAGGTCCAGATCCTGGGTGTTCAGCGCCGCCAGTTCGGCCAGACGCAAGCCGGAGGAATAGAACAGCTCCAGCATGGCGGTGTCACGCAGGGCAATCCAGTCGGGCTCTGTGCTGTTGCTGAACAGTTGCGCGGCGCGGTCGGTATCCAGGGTTTTGGGTAGCTTGCGGCCAGCCTTGGGTGCGCGCAGGTCCAGCGCCGGGTTATGTTGGCAGTGGCCTTCACGCTGCAGGTAGCGATAGAAACTGCGGATTGCGCTCAGCCAGCGCTGCAGGCTGCGCGGTGACTGGCCGCGCTGGTGCCGGCGCGCCAGCAAGGGCCGTAAGTGTGCTTGATCCAGTTGTTGCCAGCTGTCCATGCCGTGCTCGGTCATGGCGCTGACCAACGCCTGCAGGTCGCGCTGGTAAGCGGTTACCGTTTGTGCTGATACCTGACGCTCTGCCTGCAAGTGATGCAGGAAGGCATCAAGCATCGGTAGCAGAGCTGGCTGCTCAGGCATCGTTGGCCGGTGCTTCGTCGCGGATATGTGGCGGATGCAGCAGCAGGCGACCCAGGGCATCGGCAATAAAGCCGAGGAATAGGGTGCCGCTGGCCTGTTTGTAGTGCCCGGAGTCCCGGCTGCCCAGGGCGAGGACGCCATGCAGGCCCTGGAACTGAATAGGTGATACGGCGCAGGAGGCAACTTCTTTGCCGCTGTCGCCGAACAGGAACACCAGTTCCTCCGGGCGCAGGATGCCGCTCAGGGTCTTGCCGCTGTCGAGCAGGTGGCCGATGGCCTCACGTGCTGCCTGATGGGTGACGCAACGGGCGTTGCTGAAACGTTCGGTTTCGCTGAACAGGATCAGGCTGGCATAAGGCACCTGAAAGTCGTTGCGCAGGCTGTCTTCAACCTGGGCGATGATCTGTTCCTGGCTTTCTGCTTCGAGCAGGTCAAGGATCAAACGGCGGCTTTTCTCGAACAGCCGGTCGTTGTCCCGCGCTACATCCATCAGCTGGTTCAGGCGGTTGCGCATCTCGATATTGCGTTCGCGCAGTAACTTTACCTGGCGCTCAACCAGCGAGATCGAATGCCCGCGCTCGTGCGGGATAATCAGCTCCGGCAGCAGTTCGTCATACTCGGCGAAAAAAGCCGGATGCTTGCGCAAGTAGCTGGCTACCTGCTCGGCACTTGGCAATGGCTCATCGGCCTTGGCGCGTTGGTCGCTCATACCCGTATCTGCCCCTCGTATACCCGTGTGGCTGGCCCGGTCATCATGACCGGTTTACCGGCTCCGGCCCATTCAATCAAGAGTTGCCCGCCTGGCAGGTCAACCTTGACCGGCGATTGCAGCAGGCCCTGGCGAATGCCAGCTACCGCCGCGGCGCAGGCTCCGGTACCACAGGCCAGGGTTTCACCTGCACCCCGCTCGTACACCCGCAGGCGCACATGGTGTGCATCCAGTAGCTGCATAAAGCCGGCATTGACCCGTTGCGGAAAGCGCGGGTGGCTTTCAATCAGCGGGCCAAGTCGCTCAACCTCGGTGGTGTCCAGATTGTCCACCAGCGTCACGCAATGGGGGTTGCCCATGGAGACAGTGGCGATATCCAGTCTTTGCCCGCCAACATCCAGCGTGTAGGTTTGCGCTTCACTGTCAGCCTGGAACGGGATTTCGCTGGGTGCAAACCGGGGCGCGCCCATATTGACCCGTACCTGGCCGTCACGTCGCACCTTGAGCACAATGGGGCCGCCGGCCGTCTGCACGTGAATCTCGTCTTTGGCGGTCAGCCGCTTGTCCTGCACAAAGCGGGCAAAGCAGCGTGCTCCATTGCCGCACTGCTCCACCTCACTGCCGTCGGCATTGAAAATGCGGTAGCAAAAGTCCATATCCGGGTTGGTTGGCGGCTCGACCAGCAATAACTGGTCAAAGCCGATACCAAAGCGCCGGTCACTCCACTGGCGGATCAGTTTCGGGTTGAGGCTGGCGTGCTGGGTGACCAGATCGATGACCATGAAGTCGTTGCCCAGCCCGTGCATTTTGGTGAATCGCAACAGCATGTCAGGCCTCGGGCAGCAGACTTTCGCCGGCAAAAAGTTCGGCAACGGTTTCGCGTCGCCGCACCAGATGGTGCTGGCTGCCATCCACCAGTACCTCGGCGGCACGCGGTCGGGTGTTGTAATTCGAACTCATGACAAAGCCATAGGCACCGGCCGAACGCACCACCAGTAGATCGCCCGGGGCCAGTGCAAGTTCACGGTCCTTGCCGAGAAAATCACCGGTCTCGCAGACCGGGCCAACCACATCCCAGACCTGGGCTGGCTGATCGTCACGCGGGCGCACCGGATCAATACCCATCCAGGCACTGTACAGGGCCGGGCGGATCAGGTCGTTCATGGCCGCATCGATAATGGCAAAGTTCTTGTGCGCGGTCGGCTTGAGCAGGTTGACCTGGGTCAGCAGCACGCCGGCATTGGCGACGATCGAACGCCCAGGCTCGAACAGCAAGGTCAGCTGGCGCTCACCCAGGCGCTCGCGCACCTGCTGCAGGTAATCGCCCGGGCTTGGTGGTTGTTCGTCGGCATAGGTCACGCCCAGGCCACCACCCAGATCCAGATGATGGATACAGATGTCTTCGGCAGCCAGTTCGTCGACCAGCACCAGTAAACGATCCAAGGCATCAAGGAAGGGGCTGACCTCGGTCAGTTGCGAGCCGATATGGCAGTCAACGCCGTGAATGGCAATATTTGGCAGGCTGGCGGCATGGCGATACACCGCACCGGCGTCCGCAATATCGATACCGAACTTGTTCTCTTTCAGGCCGGTAGAGATATAGGGGTGGGTCCCCGCATCCACGTCCGGATTGACGCGCAGCGAGACCGGCGCCTTGACGCCGAGTTCGGCGGCGACCTGCTGCAGACGTTCCAGCTCGGCCGTGGATTCCACATTGAAGCAGTAAATACCTACTTCCAGCGCACGGCGCATTTCTTCGGCGGTTTTACCCAGGCCGGAGAACACCACACGGCCCGGATCGCCACCAGCGGCCAGTACCCGTTCCAGCTCACCACCAGAGACGATATCGAAACCGGCACCAAGGCGAGCGAGTACATTCAGCACGCCGAGATTGGAATTGGCCTTGACGGCAAAACAGACCAGCCGCGAGCAGTCTTTCAGGGCCTGATCCCAGGCCAGCCAGGCCTGTTCAATGGCTTGGCGTGAGTAGACAAAGCAGGGTGTGCCGTACTGCTGGGCGACCTGGCGCAGGGCAACATCGTCGGCGAAGAGTTCGCCATCACGGTATTCAAAAGCTGACATGCGCTCACTCATCGTTGCGTAGGTTGCTGGGTGACTTCTTCTTCGGCCTGGCTGGTCGGTTGTGCGGTACCTTCGGGCTGGTACAGCGGGCCTTTCTGGCCGCAGCCGGCAAGCATGAGCAGGAGAAGGCAGGCAGCGCTGAGCATTTTCATCGGGGCGTCCTTGAGCAATCGGTAAACTTGTCAGCCAGTATACCAGCCCTGAGGGTCACTGGCGCAGGCTGTCCATGGCCTGGTTCAGTGCCTGCTCCAGCTGCTGGCGGTAGCGCAGGTAATGAATGGTCTGCATCTTGCCGGCGGGGTCGGCAGCCGAGAGGTCAAGGTCGGTGATGTAGCAGGGGTAGCGGGAGTGCTCGCGGCGGCGATCGAGGATATGTCGTGCGACGGCGGCAAACAATTGATCACCATGTTCGAGCGCAGAAAACTCGCGATGCTCGCAAAAGATGCTCACCACCCAGTTGTTATGCTGGGCACTGGGTTCGGCAATCGCCTGAACGGCGTAGAAGTCGGCTTCCAGCTTAAGTTCCGGGACCGGGCGCGGCAAGATACGGGTCGGGTGATTGGCGCTGGCGGGCAGTATCTCGCCAATCTGCAGTTCATCCTGATTACGCTGGGCATCCAGCGGCTGATTGATCTGACGACGCAGGCGCACGCTGTACAAAAAGCGCAGCAACGGCAGCAGCAGGGTTTGCTCGTCCTGATAGCCTGCCCGTTGGCGCCAGAGTGAGCCGCGTTCATCCAGCACATAGAATTCAGCCTGCTGGTTGCCGAGCAAGCGATAGAACACCTGAATGCGTCCTGGTTTGTCCTGCCTCAGAACCAGCGCCAGGTCCTGGCCCTGCAGTGCGTAGTTATCCAGATAGAGCCCGGTATGCCGTTGCTTGCTGCGGCCGAGATGGCGCTGCAGTGCCTCCTGGTCTTCCAGTGCGGTAACCTCGATCACGCCATTGCGCCGTTCGAGCAGGCGAAAGCCGGTCTGTACCTGCAACAGAAACTGCTGCGGCGGCTCTGCCAGCAAGCGCTCGGCAGCGTCGCGGAACAGGCTTTCTACCCGTTCGGCAATCGCGCTGGAACGGTTGCGGCAATAGCAGGCCACTTGCAGTTCGGGCAGGCGCTGGTGTGCCTGACCCTGATTGAGAAAATCACACAAGGCCTGTATGCAGGCCTGCTCACCGTCGTAGCGACTCACCAGTAACTCATTCCAGCTGTTCAGGGTGATCTGGTCGATACTCAGGATCAGGTTGTCACGCAGGCCGGAGTAGCCCAACGCATCGGTATGGCTGGTGATCAGGTGCAGGTTGCGTTGGCTGCTGGCAGGCAGCGGGTCGAGTCCGACGTTGACCAGCAGCAGCACCTGGCAGGGCTGGCTGGCACGGGACAGGGCCGTTTCGGTCAGCAGTGGCAGCGGCAAGGGGAACGTCTGGCGTAAGCTCACCAGCAGGTTGTTCAGTTCAAACTCACTCAGGGCGCTGTCACCGGGATGCAGCACAAAGCGGCTGGCGGCATCGATCACACCATTGCGATAGCCCCAGGCCAGCAATTCCATCATGTGCCGGGTGCGTTTCAGGGGCTTGTGGTCGTTCACTTCCGGCAGGCTGAGTGAGCCGCGCAGCAGCTTCCAGCTGGTCTGATCGTCGACCTGCTCGGTAGCCAGTGTCAGCAAGGGTTCGGCCAGGTCGGGGGCAATCCCGGGGTTGATCACCTCGACCTTGCCTGCCTTGCGCTCAAAGGCTGCATGCAAGCGGCGGCCAAGCAGTGACATGTCGCGATTGTTGATTGCATTGATCACCTGATGGCTGCGGCCAAAGTGTGACAGCAGGCGATAGCTGTGGGTCAGTTCACTGACCAGTTGGCGGCGTTCGCGGCTGACTTCTTCCACCCGCCATTGGCGACGGTTGTCCAGCTGCTGCAATTGACGGGTATCCCACTGCCACTCGGCAACCAGCTTCTCCATCAGCTGGCGCTTCCAGTCCAGCATGCCGCCCCGCCGGCTCAGGCGTACATCCGCTTTCAAATACAGGCAGCGGCGCACCAGCTCCAGGCGCTCCGGGTCATTACGCGCTTTGAGATAAGCCTCAACCTTGCGGTACAGCATGATGTAAGGGTCCAGCTCATCAGCATCCGGCTCACCAGCAAACACGGCGCGCTTGAAGGTCAGGCTGAGGCATTCAACCTCGGGGTGATGGTTGGCATAGACCTCGGTCAGCAATAGTTTGAGTACGGATTTGTAGGGTGAATCGATGCCCTTGTACAGCTGCCAAAGCCCGGCACCGACATATTCACCGGCGGGGATTTCAGCCAGGTGACCCAGATTCAGGGTGTCGCGCTCGCGCAGGAAGCGCTTGCCGAGTAACTCGCCGGTGAAGGCCGGATAATTGCGCTCTTCCTCAACCGGCACCATCCACCACAGCGGGTAGCGCCCGGCGAGCTGAATGGCAGTGCGGTAGAACTCGTCGAGCAACAGATAATGCTGCGAGCTGCCGCAATCTTCCGTGGTCAGGTCGCTATCACGTTCGCCCCGGCTGAAACGCACCGGGTCGATCAGATAGAAATGTGCCTCGCAATTGAGGGCCTCGGCCCAGTCGGTAATCAG
Source organism: Gammaproteobacteria bacterium (assembly GCA_023475025.1). Classification (GTDB taxonomy): domain Bacteria; phylum Pseudomonadota; class Gammaproteobacteria; order Pseudomonadales; family Pseudomonadaceae; genus Halopseudomonas. The sequence continues at coordinate 2,295 of JAMCWB010000030.1, read as the reverse complement.
CTGGCATTTGCTCGCCAGCTCCAGACGTTCGGCCTCGTTCAAGTCTGGATCATGGCAAACCCAGATATCCAGGTCGCTCTTGTCCGACTGCCCAATGGTGCCGCCACTGCCCATCAGGTACAGGCCGTGAATCTGCGGGTTGAAGCCTGCCGGGTGTTTGCGCCAGCTAAAGCTGCGGGTCAGGCTTTGCGCGGCCAGCAAGGTGTCGTTATCCGGTGTATAGCCGCTCAACCCGTGAGGGGTTTGCCCGGCAATATAGCCGGGCAGCAGCGGATGATTGACATCAAACAGCAGGGGGATCAGCTGCAGTACCAGATACTGCCGGTTGCCCAGCGCCTGGGTGACACGGCGCAGGCGGGTCTGGTTGAGCTGACTGAAGCGCTTGCGCAGTGTGGTCAGGGTCTTACGATCAATGCCCTCCTGCAACGCCAGGCGTATTTCACCCGTAACCGGCATGCGTTTCTCGTATCAGGCGGTGCGCAGAATGGTCAGCAGTGTCTGGCTGTGCTCGACCGCGTCCAGTCCCAGGCTGGTCAGATAGCCGCCATCTGCCTGGCTGGTCAGCCCCTTGCGGTGCAGGCGTTCAGCGGCGGCAACCGCTTCCGGTGTGGCTTCATGGCGGTGGATCTTCAGGCCTTCCTGGGTGTTGGCCAGGTTGAACTGGGCCAGCAGGTTGATTTCGGCAATTTCATCGTTGCTGAGCATAGGCAGTATCCTTCATCAGTCCCCGGGATATGGGTGCCACCTCAGTCTAGCGCGGAAAACCTGCCTTGGGGTGACCACGATCAAAAGTGGCTGTTTTTTGCCATCTCGGCATGATCTGGCGGCTTGTATTCAGCCCAGTGATGGCGCTGGTATTTTTCTCGGCAAGGGTCTACAACAGAGGCACAAAAATACATCTTCAAGAGGTTTGCAGCATGCTTACATTGCACGGTTTCGCGGTCAGCAACTATTTCAACATGGTCAAGCTGGCGCTGATGGAAAAGGGCGTCGAGTTCAAGATCAATACGGTTTTCGGCAGCCAGGATGAGAACTTCCTGAAAATGAGCCCGCGCGGCAAGGTACCTTGCCTGGAAACCGAGCAGGGTTTTATCAATGAAACCAACGTGATCCTGGAATACCTGGAAGACACCCAGGGCGGCAAGGCCTTGCTGCCAGCCGACCCCTACCAGCGTGCCATGGCCCGTGCCTTGACCAAGGAAATCGAGCTGTACATCGAGCTGCCGGCACGGACCTGTTACGCGGAAGTTTACTTTGGTGGCAAGGTCTCGGATGAAGTGAAGGAAAAAGCCAAGGCCGATCTGCAAGCTGGCATCGCCACCCTCAAGCGCCACGCCAGCTTCTCACCCTATGTCGCCGGTAGCGAGATGAGCATCGCCGACTTGATGTTCCTCTACAGCATGGATCTGGCCATGGGCGTCGGCAAAAAACTCTTCGGCATCGACCTGCTCGCCGACCTGCCGGAAGCCAAGGCACTGCTGGCCAAACTGGCAGAAAACCCCAACGTGAAAAAGATCGAAGCCGACAAGAACGCGGAAATGGCCGCCTTTATTGCAGCAGCCAAGGCGAAGACCAAGAAGTCGTAAGCTATCGGCTGAAGGCTATCGGCTATCGGCTGAAGGCTGAAGGCTGGAAGTCAGAAGGTTGTGGTTGTTTTCCAGGTCATTGCGAAGGCCGTAGGCCTGTGGCAATCCATTGTCTGGTGCAAGATGGATTGCCACGTCGCTTTGCTCCTCGCAATGACCACGGGGGCCTGGCTTCGGTTTTGTGCCAATGTTCACCACTACTGTCATTGCGAGGCCGATAGGCCGTGGCAATCCATGTTGCGGATAGTCTATTGCCATGTCGTTGCGCTCATCACAAAGACATCGACCAGGCTGATGCCTTCAGCTTTCAGCTTTCAGCTTTCAGCCTTACGCCCTCAGCGACAAGCCAATAGCTTTCCGCCGTCATTGCGAAGGCCGTAGGCCTGTGGCAATCCATTGTCTGGGGCAAAATGGATTGCCACGTCGCTTTGCTCCTCGCAATGACCACGGGGGATGGCCTCGGGCTTGTGCCTATGTTGATCACCACTGTCATTGCGAGGCCGACAGGCCGTGGCAATCCATGCTGCGGATACACGATTGCCATGTCGCTGCGCTCATCGTAAAGCCAACGACCAGGCTGGTGCTTTCAGCTTTCAGCTTTCAGCCTTACGCCCTCAGCGACAAGCCAATAGCTTTCCGCCGTCATTGCGAAGGCCGTAGGCCTGTGGCAATCCATTGTCTGGGGCAAAATGGATTGCCACGTCGCTTT
>JAMCWB010000066.1 GCA_023475025.1 Gammaproteobacteria bacterium | reverse complement strand
TGCTGTTGCAGTTGTCGTAAAAAAACCGGCCTCGGCCGGTTTTTTTTGTGTCTGACAACTACCCTGTCTTCAGAGCAGCACCAGGTTGTCCCGGTGTACCAGCTCGGGCTCATCGATATACCCCAGACAGCTGCGAGATAATGTGCTGCAGGCTTGACATTCGGCAAACCCGGCGGCATAGTACGCGGCCTTATTCGACCCTTATTCATTCAGTATTTCTGAGGAGCACGACGGTGGCCAACTCACCTCAAGCCAAAAAACGCGCCAAGCAGGCCGAGAAGCGCCGCAGCCACAATGCCAGCCTGCGCTCCATGGTCCGCACGTACATCAAGAACGTGATCAAGGCGATCGACGCCAAAGATCTGGAAAAAGCCAAAACCGCTTACACTGCAGCTGTTCCGGTTATCGACCGCATGGCTGACAAAGGCATTCTCGACAAGAACAAGGCCGCTCGCCACAAGAGCCGCCTGAATGCTCACATCAAGGCGCTGGCTGAAGCCGCTTGATGCTGTTGCAGTTGTCGTAAAAAAACCGGCCTCGGCCGGTTTTTTTTGTGTCTGACAACTACCCTGTCTTCAGAGCAGCACCAGGTTGTCCCGGTGTACCAGCTCGGGCTCATCGATATACCCCAGAATGCCGCTGATCGCCTCAGTCGGCTGACCAAGAATACGCTGGGCATCCTGAATACCATAGTTGACCAGACCACGCGCCACTTCGCGCCCATCAGGGCCGACGCAGGCAACCATTTCGCCACGGCGAAAACTACCCTCTACCGCTGTCACCCCGACCGGCAGCAAACTACGCCGCCCACGGGTCAGCGCCTGGACCGCACCCGCATCCACCAGCAAACGCCCACGAATCTGCAAATGCCCGGCCAGCCACTGCTTGCGAGCAGCCAGCAACCCCTTCTCCGGCAACAGCAAGGTGCCCAGAGACTCACCCCCCTGCAGGCGATCAATCACCCGCTCGATGCGCCCACCCACGATCACAGTACCGGCACCCGAGCGCGCCGCCAGCCGTGCCGCACGCAACTTGGTCAGCATACCGCCACGACCCAGGGCACCCGCGCTGCCACCGGCCATGGCATCCAGACGGGCATCATCGGCCATGGCTTCAGCAATCAGTTCCGCATTGGGGTCGCGACCAGGATCAGCGGTGTACAGGCCGTCCTTGTCGGTCAGAATGACCAGCAGATCGGCTTCGACCAGATTGGTGACCAAGGCACCCAGGGTATCGTTATCACCAAAACGGATCTCATCAGTGACCACAGTGTCATTTTCATTGACCACCGGAATCACGCCCAGATCCAGCAACGCCCGCAAGGTGCTGCGGGCGTTCAGGTAGCGCTTGCGGTCAGACAGGTCGTCATGGGTCAGCAAGACTTGCGCCGTCGCCAGACCATGCGCCTGAAAACTCGACTCCCAAGCCTGCACCAACCCCATCTGACCGATAGCTGCCGCTGCCTGCAATTCATGAATGGTTTTTGGCCGCTCAGCCCAGCCGAGACGACTCATGCCAGCGGCAACCGCACCGGACGAGACCAGCACCAGATCAGCACCGCTATTACGCAAGGCCACCAGCTGCTCGACCCAGACCCGCATGGCGTCCTGATCCAGGCCGCGACCGTCACCCGTCAGCAGGGCGCTGCCAATCTTGACCACCCAGCGCCGCGCATTGGTTACCTTGTCTCGCATCTTGATTCCACCAGCCGGAGTAAACAGGAAAGGCGCTATTGTACTCGCCAGACGAGACAGGCTGCCAGCCACAAGCCACCCGCTTTTTGGTAGTTGGCGGGCGGCGTATGGCAGCGGGTTAACGCACGTAGATGATTTCCGCGCCATCCTCGTCGTCATCATCCTCATCATCAAAGTCGTCGTCCGCAGCATCCTTGAGCAGACCCTGTTTGCGCAGAGCGCGACGATCATCGAGCAGCTGCAGATGCGCGCGCGCCTCATCCTCAACCTGCTGATCAAGTGCAGCCACTTCCGCCGCGTAGTCTTCATCGTCGGCAATACGCTGTTGACGCTCTTCCAGCCAGTTCATTACTGCCTTGGCCAGCTCGTCGGTACCCTGACGATCGGCTGCCGAAATGACGAAGATCGGCCCTTCCCACTCCAGACGCTCAACCACATCATCCAGAATCGCCTGCTGCTCATCTTCCAGCAGCTGATCGCACTTGTTCAGCACCAGCCAGCGCTCGCGCAGGGTCAGTGCCGGACTGAACTTGCCCAGCTCATGTACGATGGTTTCCACTGCCTCGACCGGATCAGACTGATCCATAGGCGCCATGTCCACCAGGTGCAACAACAAGCGGGTGCGCGACAAGTGCTTGAGAAAACGCGTGCCCAGGCCAGCGCCTTCAGCTGCACCTTCGATGACACCGGGAATATCGGCAATCACGAAACTGCGCAAACGCCCCACATCCACCACGCCCAGGTTGGGCACCATAGTGGTAAAGGGATAATCCGCCACCTTGGGCTTGGCCGCAGATACGGCGCGGATCAGCGTGCTCTTGCCGGCATTGGGCAGCCCCAACAAACCGACATCAGCCAGCACTTTCATTTCCAGCTTGAGATCACGCTGCTCACCCAGGCTACCCTGGGAAGTCTGCCGCGGAGCACGATTGACGCTGGACTTGAAACGGGTATTGCCGAGGCCATGAAAACCACCCTGAGCAACCAGCAGACGCTGACCCTCTTTGGTCAGGTCACCGATAATCTCCTGGGTACCGGCATCAACCACAGTGGTACCGACCGGCACCTTGAGCACCATGTCTTCACCCTTGGCACCGGTACAGTCGCTGCCACGACCATTCTCACCGCGCTGGGCGTTGAAACGGCGGGTATAACGGTAGTCCACCAGGGTATTCAGGTTGCTATCGGCTTCCAGGTAGATAGAGCCGCCATCGCCGCCATCGCCGCCATCCGGGCCACCTTTGGGAATGAATTTTTCCCGACGGAAGCTCATGCATCCGTTACCACCATCACCGGCCTTGACCGTAATGGATACTTCATCAACAAATTTCATCGTTCTCCCTCCCTCACGGGATGGGTTAAGGTTCTGGACACTGTCAGATTAGCGCCGAATAGGCTCCAAGGCCCAGCCCACCACTCACAAACAAAAAAGCCCCGTCACATGACAGGGCTTTTAGTACAAGGCGGCGCTTAGGCGGCTACGATGTTCACGTAGCGGCGGCCGAACTTGCCCTTGACTTCAAACTTGACCACGCCCTCTGTCTTGGCGAACAGGGTGTGATCCTTACCGATACCAACGTTCTTGCCAGGGTGGAACTGAGTGCCACGCTGACGAACGAGGATGTTGCCGGCGTTGACCGCCTGGCCACCAAACATTTTCACACCAAGGCGTTTGGATTCTGAATCGCGGCCGTTACGTGTGGAACCGCCTGCTTTTTTGTGTGCCATGAGTAAGTACCTCCAGAATCGGCTTAGGCTGAAATGCCGGTAATCTTGATTTCGGTGAACCACTGACGGTGGCCCTGACGCTTCATGTGGTGCTTGCGACGACGGAACTTGATGATGCGGACCTTGTCGCCACGACCGTGCTCGGTGACTTCGGCAGTTACCTTCGCGCCATCAACAACCGGTGCACCGATCTTGATGTCGTCGCCATTGCCTACCAGCAGCACTTTGTCAAATTCAATGCTGGAACCGGTTTCGGCTTCCAGTTTCTCTACGCGAAGGTATTCGCCTTCAGCGACCTTGTACTGCTTGCCACCGGTAACTATCACTGCATACATGTTTGCTTTCTCCGTAATCCTGCTCACCCGGCGCTTGGGTATAATCGTTAGTGGCCGGCATGGCTGCAAGTGAACCCGCCCATCGGGCCCTACCTTGCCATTGTCAAAACAGGGATGCTCTAAATCGGTTTTTCAGGGGCGAGGATTCTAGCCTTTCGTCATCACTGACGCAAGCTTAAAAGCGGCAAAACTGCTCAGAACTGGCGTTCAGTGGCAAACCGGGCCAATTGCTCCAGCGCTTCCCGGTAAGGTGATGCCGGCAGCACATCCAGCGCTGCTATCGCCCGCTGCACATGCTCGCGAGCCAACGCCTCGGTATAGTCCAGCGCACCTGAGTCGCGGACCGCCGCCTGCACGGCAACAATCTGTTCGCTGCCACCCTTCTGGATTGCCGTGCGCACCAACTGTGCCTGCTCGGCGGTGCCTGCGCGCATGGTATAGATCAGCGGCAAGGTCGGCTTGCCTTCGGCCAGATCATCTCCCACGTTCTTGCCCATGGCGTCTGCGTCACCGCGATAGTCCAGCACGTCATCAACCAACTGGAAGGCAATACCCAGGGCATCGCCGTAGACACGCAAGGCGTCGGCCACCGGCTCCGCAGCGCCAGCAAGAACTGCCGCGCTGTGACTGGAGGCTTCGAACAACATGGCTGTCTTGCTGCGGATGACTTCCATGTAGGTTGCCTCATCCGTGCTTGCATCGCGGACCTTGGACAACTGCAGCACCTCACCTTCCGCAATCACATTGGTTGCCCGTGAGAGGATCTGCATGACGCCCATATCAGCCAAGGCCACCATCATCTCGAAAGAGCGTGAGTAGAGAAAGTCCCCGACCAGCACACTGGGCGCGTTCCCCCACAGTGCATTGGCCGTCGAACGACCACGCCGCATATCGGAGGTGTCCACCACATCATCATGCAGCAAGGTCGCGGTATGCAGGAATTCGATAATCGCAGCCAGGCTGTGCTGCCGGCCGCTTTCTTCGCCACAGGCGCGCGCCGCAAGCAAAACCACCAGTGGTCGCAGGCGTTTGCCGCCGGCACTGATGATGTATTCACCGATTTTTTCAACCAAGGGCACGCGCGAGTGCAGTTGGCGCAGAATCAGGGCGTTGACGGCTTCAAAGTCATCGCTAACAGGGGCATAGAAAGGCAGGGTGGACATTGACAGCACATTTTCCGAAAGGTTGGCGGCATGCTAGGTGGCAGGCCGCGCGCTGTCAAGAATCAGACGATCCTTGCCCTCCGCCAGAATACGGAGGACAAGTGAATCGAAGCTGCTTTCAGAGGACCTTGAGCAGCTCGATATCAAATACCAGCGTGCTGTGCGGCGGAATACTGCCGGCAGCCCGCTCGCCATAGGCCAGATTCGACGGAATAAACAGACGCCACTTGGCACCTTCCTGCATCAGCTGCAGCGCTTCAGTCCAGCCAGCAATCACACCACCGACCGGAAACTCTGCCGGCTGACCGCGCTTGTAGGATGAATCAAACACATCACCGTTGATCAGCGTGCCTTCATAGTGCGTCTGCACTGTGGAGCTGGCATTCGGTGTAGCACCAGTACCGGCACTGATCACTTCATACTGCAACCCGGAGGCCAGGGTCACCACGCCCTCACGCTTGGCGTTCTCGGCAAGGAACTCTTCGCCAGCCTGACGCATGGCGCCCGCCGCCTGATCAGCCTGCGCCTGCATTTTTGCCTGCAAGTTCTGGAAAGCAGCTTGCAGGTCAGCTTCGGCAACCTGGCTGGGTAGCTGATTGAAGGCATCGCGCAGACCCGCAGCAACCGCATCAAGGTCCAGATCGGGAATATTGCTGCTGGCCAACTGGTCGCCCATCTGGCGACCAATGCCGTAACTGACGCGCTGGGATTCGGTTTCAAAGCTCATAGGGCAAGGCCTCTTGGGAAAATTAAGTCGACAAGCCTGCCACAATGCAAGCGCACTTGCCCACCCCAGGACCACACAAAAGCGGCGAGAGCCTCCCCTTTGCGTGCCAATTTGCGTTAAAATCGGCGGTTTTCCCACTCATTCGCCACAGGCTATCCCGATGCTGGAACGACTCTTTCAACTCAGCGCGCATGGCACCAACGTCAAGACCGAGATCATTGCCGGCCTGACTACCTTCCTGACCATGGCCTACATCATCTTCGTCAACCCGGCGATGATGGCCGACGCCGGCATCGATCCTGGCGCTGCCTTTGTCGCCACCTGTCTGGCAGCAGCTCTGGGCACCCTGATCATGGGCCTGTGGGCCAACTACCCGATTGCCCTGGCACCCGGCATGGGACTGAATGCCTTTTTCAGCTACACCGTGGTCGGCTCCATGGGATACAGCTGGGAAGTTGCTCTGGGCGCAGTCTTTATCTCCGGCTTCCTGTTTTTCCTGCTCAGCGCATTCAAGGTGCGCGAATGGATCATCAATAGCATCCCCATGCCTCTGCGCTCCGCGATTGCCGCCGGCATAGGTCTGTTTCTCGCGCTGATCGCACTGAAAAATGCCGGCATTGTGGTACCCCACGATGCCACCATGGTCAGCCTGGGTGATATGACCCAGCCCGCACCTATTCTGGCCGCACTGGGCTTTGTGCTGATCGTGGCACTGGCCTTCAAGCGCGTTACCGGTGCGGTCATGATCGGTATTCTGGTAGTGACCGGCATCAGCCTGATGCTGGGCCTGAGCCAGGCGACCGGCGTGGTGTCTGCACCCCCCAGCCTGGAACCGACCTTGATGCAGCTGGATTTACGCGGCGCCTTTGAAATCGGTCTGATCAGCGTGGTGTTTGCGTTTCTCTTTGTTGACCTGTTTGACACCTCAGGCACTCTGATCGGTGTAGCTCAACGTGCCAACCTGCTGGACGAAAACGGCCGCATGCCGCGCCTTGGCCGCGCCCTGATGGCTGACAGCACCGCCACCATGGCCGGCTCACTGATGGGCACCTCGACCACCACCAGCTATATTGAATCGGCTGCCGGCACCGCTGCCGGTGGGCGCACCGGTCTGACTGCCTGCGTGGTTGCCATCCTGTTCCTGCTCTGCCTGTTCCTGTCACCCCTGGCAACAGCAGTACCTGCCTTTGCCACTGCACCGGCACTGTTGTTTGTTGCCGTGCTGATGACCGGCGGCCTGGTGCAGGTCGACTGGGAAGACCTGACTGAAGCGGCACCAGTGGTGGTGACCGCCATCATGATGCCCCTGACCTTCTCGATCGCCCACGGTATCGCCATCGGCTTTATCACCTGGACCGCAATCAAGCTGTTTTCCGGACGCTGGCGCGAACTCAACCCCAGCCTGTACGCGCTGTCGGCCCTGTTCATCATCAAACTGGCGTTCTTTAACTGATGAGTACCGCATTCGACCCCAGTCAATACGACGCCCAACTCGCGGCCAAGCGCCAGCGCCTGATCGACTTGCTGAGCCCCTATGAAGCGCCAGAACCCGAGGTGTTTGCTTCACCGACGGAGCATTTTCGCTTACGCGCCGAATTTCGTCTCTGGTATGAAAATGGCACCCCGCATTACGCCATGTTCGAACAGGGTGACAAGCGCCAACCCATACTGCTGACCCAGCTACCCATTGCCAGCCAGCGCATCAACCAACTGATGGGGCCCTTGCTGGACGCCTGCAGAGCCGATCCCGTCCTCGGGCGCAAGCTGTTCCAGGTCGAGTTTCTCACCACCCTGTCCGGCGAAGCACTGGTCACCCTCTGCTACCACCGGCCACTGGATGAGGACTGGGATGCCCCGGCACGCGAACTGGCCGCTCGACTGGACATTCAGCTGATCGGCCGCAGCCGTGGCCGCAAGCGGGTACTGGACCAGGACTACATCACCGAGTGCCTGCATATCGATGGCCGCGACTGGCGCTATCAGCAGATTGAAGGCGGCTTTACCCAGCCCAATGGCATGGTTAACCAGAAAATGATTGCCTGGGCGCTGGACGCTGCCGGCCAGGACACCCGAGATTTGCTGGAACTGTATTGCGGCAACGGCAACTTTACCTTGCCGCTGTCTACCCGCTTCCGTCGGGTGCTGGCGACCGAACTGGCCAAACGCTCGGTCTATGCCGCACTGGATAACCTGACCAACAATGACGTCGACAACGTCACCCTGGTGCGCCTGGCCAGTGAAGAAGTCACCCAGGCGCTAACCGGTGTGCGCGAGTTCCGTCGCTTGCAGGGCATTGACCTGGGCGGCTTTGATTTTTCCACCGTGTTTGTCGACCCGCCACGCGCCGGTCTCGACCCAGCCACGCTGGAGCTGGTCAAGGGCTATGAGCGCATCCTGTATATCTCCTGCAACCCGGAAACGTTGGCTGCCAATCTGGCCGCACTCAACGCCACCCACCGCGTGGTGCGCTGCGCCCTGTTCGACCAGTTTCCCTATACCCATCATATGGAATCCGGGGTACTGCTCGAGCGCCGTTAAGTCGACCTTTCCGCGCCCCGAATTGGCGCACCCGCCCAGCGCTGCCTATACTGCTCAGAGCCAATAACAATAACGTACCTGAGCAGTCCCGGCCCACCGGGCGAGTGCACCCCATGGCCCACGAGCACTATTTGTACGAAAGCATCAGCGAACAGCTGCGCCAGCATATTCGCACCGGCAGTTACAGCGCAGGAGAACGCCTGCCCTCGGTACGCCAGCTCAGTCAACTGTTCAGTGTCAGCGTCAACACCGTGGTGCAATGCTTCCGCCAGCTGGAAGCCGATGGCTACATCGAAATCCGCCCTCGCTCAGGTGTTTTCGTCCACGCCACGCCACCTGGCCAGCCGCCATCGAGCAACATCCTCAGCTTCCCCCTGTTGCCGGTAGAAGTGTCTCTGAGTGAAGATATCCTGCATTTCATGGAACCCCATGTCGAAGAAGATCTGGTACGCCTCGGTATCGCCCTGCCCGCCTGCGACATCATGCCGATTGATCGGGTCATGCGGACACTGCGTGAAGTTACTCGTAACCATGCCCGCCAAGCCTGGGACTACTGCCATCCACATGGGCTTGAAGCCTTTACCCATCAGCTGTCACACCGCAGTCTGAAATACCCAGCACCGATCAAGCATGGCGACATTGTCGTGACCAATGGCGCCATGGAGGCAATTGAACTGGCCTTGCGAACCGTCACCCGTCGCGGCGACACAGTGGCCGTCGAGACACCCACCTATTACGGCTCTTTGGTTGCCCTCGACGTGCTGCGCCGCCGGGCTCTGGAGATCCCGACTCACGGCCGTGACGGACTCTGCCTTTACTCATTGGAACAGGCGTTCAAGCGAGGCCAGGTAGCCGCCTGCCTGATGTCGGCCAATGCACAGAATCCGCTGGGGTTCTGCATGCCGGAAGCGCGCAAGCAACGTCTGGTCGAGTTGGCCAGTCATTATGATATTCCGATCATCGAGAATGATGTCTGGGGAGATACCTGCTTTGCCGGTGACAGTCTTCCGGCCAAGGCCTGGGACCAGGAGGGCCTGGTCATATACTGCAGCAGCTTCTCCAAGACACTGATGCCGGGCATGCGCCTGGGCTGGGTGGCGCCAGGGCGCTTCCACAAGCGCCTGCGTGAACTCAAGCAGATCAGCAGCATAACCACCGCCAGCGCACCACAGCTGGTTATGGCCCGGCTACTTGAGAGTGGCTTCTATGCCAGACACCTTGAGCGTTTGCGCCAAGAGCTCGCGCAGCAGAGCAACGCCATGTCGCAGGCAGTTGCCGCAAGCTTCCCGCCTGGCACACACATTACCCAGCCTGCCGGTGGCTGTGCGCTATGGATAGGTTTGCCGCAACACATTGACTCGCGCCTGCTCTTTACCCAGGCCATCAACGAGCGCATTCATATTTTCCCTGGCAACGTATTTTCTGCCGGCCCACGCCACTTCAACTACCTGCGCCTGAATACCGGCCAGCCAGTCGACAGCAACGTCAAACAGGCGGTTTATCGTCTGGGAGAACTGGCCGGGCAGCTCTCAACGCATTAGCGCTGCCAGACTTCCAGCTGCCCTGCGCGACCTACGCGATAATCACGCGCGGCCGGAACTGCTGCCTGCAACCCATAACTCTCGAGCACGGCCTGCAGTCTTTGCTGCTCGGCTTGTGGCAGGCGTTGCATTACGTCACCGGCACGCTGCAACAGATACAGGAGGTAAGGCTCGACGCCGGCCTGTATCGGCACACCACGAAACTGCGTCTGCACCTGACCTATATGCCGTTGGTGGGGTTTGGCGCCGATCGGCTGACCATTAGCTGGCTGCTGTTGCGCTACCCAGGCATCCATGAAGGCCAGCTTGTCAGTCAACTCGGGGAATATCTCCGCGGCGGCATGGGTCAGGACCGGCGCCAGCGTGTCCGGAATGGCATCATCGGCGACAAAATCAGCCCCGTAATCAGCAAACTCGACCACATCCAGCCCCGGCGCCAGCATGCGCTCGACCCAGCGATAGACCCAGGGCGCGGTGGTTTTCATGATGCCGGCCGGTACCGGGTCACGGCCCAGGTGCGCGTACAGCGGACCAATCAGGCCGTAGTCGGCAATCGAGGGCCGACCGCCAAACAGATAAGGGTGCTGCGCCAGGTGAGTATTGAGCAGTTGCAGCAAGTCCCGATAGGACGCCTCGATCAGTGGCGCGGTATCGGGCGTCACGCCCAGCCCTGGCAGGTAGGACTGCATCCGCTGCATCACCTCTTCAGCCAGTTCAGCGCCCAGCGCACTGGCAAAGGCATGTCGAATGAAAGTCTCCTGCTCGGCAAGAAAGGACCAGCGGTAATGCATGGCATGACGCAGCAGGCTCTGATAACCGTAATACTGCAACACAATGGCCAGAATCCGCTGCAACGGAGTCTCCGGATATGCCGGATAAGGCACACCTCGCGCCTCGAAATGATCGATGATATCCAGGCTGTCCTGGATGATCTCGCCCCCGGGCGTGCGTAACACCGGGATAATGCTGCGCCGGGTAACCGGCAATATGTCGGCAGCAAAAACCGGGTGGCGTGTGCCCAGTTCACGGTAGGCAATACCCTGGGTACGCAGGTAGGCACGGGCAATACCGGTATACAGCGAATGCGGCATACCGAAGAGCTCATGCACGGAATGATCAGTGGTCACGCAAGCATCCTTGCTGCCGGGCAGGCAGATAATGAATCAAGCCTGCCAGCATAAACGCAGGCAGGCGATGTATCCAGACTCCGGCCCTCCTGACAGTGCCTGCCAGCTACGCTTGATCCAGCTTGTCCTGGGTGCGCAAACGAAAGTCACTGGCATGGTGGCGCTCCGGCAACTGTTCCTGCGGGTCACCCCAGGTGCGATTGACCATACGGCCGCGCTGCACGGCTGGGCGCTCTTCGATCAGCCGGGTCCAGCGTTGCACATGGGTATAGCTGGCAGCATCGAGAAACTCGGCGGCGTCATACACCTTGTTGGTTACCAGCGCACCATACCAGGGCCAGATCGCCATGTCGGCAATGCTGTATTCACTACCCGCCATATACTCATGCTCAGCCAAGTGGCGATCAAGCACGTCCAGCTGACGCTTGATTTCCATGGTGTAACGGTTGATCGGGTATTCGTATTTTTCTGGCGCGTAGGCATAGAAGTGACCAAAACCACCACCCAGAATGGGTGCGCTACCCATTTGCCAGAACAGCCAGGACATGCATTCGGTCCGTCCGCGATGGTCTTTCGGCACAAAGGCGCCAAACTTTTCCGCCAGATAGAGCAGTATGGCACCAGACTCGAACACCCTCTGCGGTGGTGTGACACTCAGATCCAGCAGGGCCGGTATTTTTGAATTGGGATTGATCGCAACAAAACCGCTGGAAAACTGATCACCTTCCATGATCTTGATCAGATGGGCATCATATTCCGCTTCGGTATAGCCCAGTTCGAGCAACTCCTCGAACAGAATAGTGACCTTGACGCCATTCGGCGTAGCCAGTGAATACAGCTGGAAGGGATGCTCGCCAATGGGCAATTCCTGTTCATGCGTGGCGCCGGCGATGGGCCGGTTGATGTTGGCAAACCTGCCGCCGCTATCGGCATCCCAGGTCCAGACCTTGGGTGGTTGGTAGGTGTTATCACTCATTGACATGTCCTTTGTTGTGCTTCTGTTAGCCAACAGCATGCCACAAGCAGGTGACTGTGCGGCGACAGGCCGCACAGGGAATTCATTGCCGGGTCTTTCCGCCCGGCAGGCCATGGCTCAAAGCTTGGTCAGTCCGGCGTACTCGACACCCGACAACAAGGCCATCTCGCGGTGCCAGGTAGCCAGGTCACGCGGGTTGAAATCACTCAGGGCATGATGCCCGCAGGCCCGGGCCATCACCTGCATCAGCTCAGTAGACGACTGCAAGAAAGTCTGTAGCTGTGTGGCCGACTTGTCCACATCCAGGCGCTTGCGCAAATCTTCGCGCTGAGTGGCAATTCCAGCCGGGCAGTTATTGGTATGGCACATGCGTGCACCCACGCAGCCAATTGCCTGTATCGCACTGTTGGCCAGGGCCACGCCATCTGCACCAAGCGCCATTGCCTTGACAAAATCCATCGGCACCCGCAAGCCACCGGTCACGATCAGAGTGACCCGACCGCTGGCTTTTTGCTTGTCCAGATAACGTCGGGCGCGGGCCAGTGCGGGAATGGTTGGCACGCTGATATGGTCACGGAACATTTCCGGCGACGCACCGGTACCACCACCACGCCCATCCAGAATGAGGTAGTCAGCACCGGCATCCAGCGCAAACTGGATATCCTGTTCAATATGATTGGCGCTCAACTTGAAACCGACCGGAATGCCACCGCTAACTTCCCGCACCCGATCGGCAAAGCGCTTGAAGTCGGCGACTGAACTCATATCCTTGAAGGTCGGCGGCGATACAGCGGAGGTACCCTCCTTCAGGTTACGCACCTCGGCAATCTTGCCGATATTCTTGTTTGCAGGCAGATGCCCACCAGTCCCGGTCTTGGCCGCCTGACCAGCCTTGAAATGGAACGCCTGTACCTTGCTCAGCTGGGACTCGCTGTAACCATACTGGGCACTACCCAATTCGTAGAAATAGCGGGAATTGGCCTCCTGCTCTTCCGGTAGCATGCCGCCCTCGCCCGAACAGATACCGGTACCCGCCATTTCAGCCCCTTTGGCCAGAGCTATCTTGGCTTCCTGTGACAAGGCACCAAAGGACATATCCGATACCAGCAGCGGAATATCCAGTATCAGCGGTTTTTTCGCTTCCGGCCCGATCACCAGCTCAGTCGCCACCGGCTCATCTTCCATCAACGGACGGGTAGCCAGCTGGGCCACCATCAGCTGCAAATCATTCCAGTCCGGCAAGCTGTGCCGCGGCACCCCCATCGCAGCCACTGGCCCATGTGGACCCACACCTTTGAGTCCCTCGCGAGCCAGCTGATGAATAAATTCGACGGTAGGCTCTTCCGCAGTAGCTTTGGCAATCAGCTTGTCGTCTTCATCTTCCTTGCCTGGTCCCTCTTCACCGACCTGCTCGTCAGAAAAATCCTTGTGGGTACCATCACAAAAGGGCGCGTCATCCGTATGCTTGCACTGACAGAGCCAGGCATCACCAGACTTTTCGGCGACGAAGCTTTTCGGGCTAAAGCCGGTATCGGCATGCGAACCATCGCAGAACGGCTGGTCCTTGGAACGGCCACAGGTGCAGAAAAAATACTCCTCACCCTCGGTGAGCTCTTTCTTGATCGGCTGGTTATCTGCGATGACTGGCTTGCTCATAAGGCGTGTATTCCTTGTCTGGCTGGTCAATTAAGTCCTTTCACCCTAGCAGCCTGATCAGGCACCTGCCGGCAAAGCGAGCCAGCAGAGTGCTACAAAACTTTGCCTGTGCAGGAAAAACAGCGCATCAGCGCCAGCCCAACCAGATCAGCAGCGCGCCGATAAATACCCAGAAGGCACCGATAACCCGTTTGATGAGTACCGGCAGATCATCGATACGCTTGGCGACTTTACCGACCTTCTCACGTCCCATCAGCGCGGTCGCCGTACCCAGCACAATGGCAATCACACCCAATACCTGCAACACACCGGGAAAACGCGATTCAAAGGCAGCCAGCAAGAGCACCAGACCCAGAAAAACCCGACCAATCACCGAGGAATAGAACAGCAACTGGGTACCGGCATACTCGTCCAGCAGGGCCAGCACCTGATTCGGCCTGATCAGCACCGCCAGCCCGAGCAGCAAGATCACAATCCCCAATACAATGACTAAAACTGACATGCATCACCTGTCTGTTGGTTGGTTGGTATTGCCCTAAGCATAGCCAATTACCGCCAGCGAGCTTGCAGCACGCTGGCAGGCTACTCAGGCATCAGCCGGCAAGTCTTTCAACAGGCCGGCCATGTCCTCGGCATGCTCTTCCTCCTGAGCCAGGATGTCTTCAATATGCTTGCGAGCCCGTTCGCGCAGGGTCTTTATATCGGTCAGAAAGGGTTTGTCAGTCATGCGGGTCCTCCACTCAAATGATCGGATTCAAGGCATTTCGTGCAAGCCTGTTACATCTACTATGGGCGCTATAACCCGGTTTTGCCACCCGGATTGCCACTCAATCCCGTTTCCGGGGATTGCAGTAAAGCCATTCTGTGATGGCACACTATCAGCCGCCACAATGACAGGCGCACAAGGTCCCGCCACCGCCAGCAACCGGGTAAGATGATTTCTGATTTACTCCCGGAGGTATCATGAACCATTCAACACTGCGCATCGCGCACCGCTTCTGTGGACCGCCAAACAGCGGCAACGGCGGCTATGTTTGTGGCCTGGTCGCCAACCATATGAGCCAGCCCTGCCAGGTAACTCTGCATGCACCACCACCCCTGGATACTGACCTGCAGCTACATGCCGATGGTGATGGCTTGCAGCTCAAACAGGGCGAACAGTTACTGGCCAGCGCCCGCCCCTACAGCATCGACCTGGCTATTCCGCCAGCGCCGACATTCGAGCAAGCCGAGCAAGCACAGCAGCGCTTTGAAGGGATCCGTCACCACGACCTACCCGGTTGTTTTGTCTGCGGCACCAACCGTGATGAAGGTGATGGACTGCGGATTTTTACCGGTGCTGTCAGTGAGCACAAAGGCCAGGTCGCCGCCCTCTGGCAACCGGCTGCCGACCTGGCCGACACCGATGGTCTGGTTGCCAATGAGTTTCTCTGGGCAGCACTGGATTGCCCGGGCTTTTTTGCCGTCAAACCGGTTTCAGGTATGGCCTTGCTGGGTCGCTTCAGCGCCTGTATTGAACAGCCGGTACACAGTGGCGAGACGCTGATTGTTTCCGCCTGGGCCATCAGTCATGACGGGCGTAAACACAATGCCGGCAGCGCGCTCTATCGCAAGAGTGGCGAACGCCTGGCCTATGCCGAGGCGACCTGGATCAGCCTGAACCGCTGAATGACCTGCCTAGCCCGGCACAGTGTCGCGATTTTTCGCCAGGCGAGTCCGATACTCGCCTGGCGTCATCCCGGTCCAGCTACGAAACGCGCGGATGAAAGAGCTTTGCTCGGCATACCCGAGCAAGAGCGCGACATCCGTCTGCGCCAGGGCCGGGTCGGCCAGATACTGTCGGGCCAGCGTGTGCCGGGTATGTGCAAGCAGGCCGCGATAGCTGTAGCCGGCGCTGCTCAATTGACGATAAAAAGTACGCAGCGAGCAGCCCAGTGCCTGGGCGACCGTGTCTGCACTGACATCGCCATTTTTCATCGACTCGACGATTTGCTCCTGCACGCGAGCAAAAAAGGGCCCCAAGTCAGCGTCATCAAAACGTGGCTGCTGGTTGAGCAAGGCCTGCGCCTGCTGCTCCAGCAGGCGCAGCAGGTAAGGGTCCTTGCTGGATACCGGAAGCGCCAGCAAATGAGCGGGAATGGTCAGCTCGATACTGTCACGGTCAAAGTCGACCGGGCAGCCGATCAGGGCTTCATAAATACCCGCCTCCGCCGGCCGAGGAAAGGGTAATCCTGCGCGCACTGGCGTCACCGGTCGGCCAATCAGGGCCTGGCACAAACGGACAAAGACGGCCAGGCTGAATTCGGTGGCCAAAGGGGTGTTGGCTACCGCCTGGGTCCAGCGCATGGAGAGCACCCCGTCATGCAGACGGGCACGCGAAACCAGCCCGCCCTGCAAGAGTCCCTGATAGCGGCGATAACGGGCCAAAGCCTGACCCAGGGTGCCGCAAGACGACACCATATAACCGACCACACCAAACTGCCGAGGCTGACTGGATAGCCCCAGCCGCACGCCCAGCGCACTCACCGGGTCACGCTGCCAGACCCACTCCAGCAAGTCACAGAAGCGCTGCGCGGAGACATAGGGAGTCTCCAGCTCGGCTTCCATCGCGTCCAGCAGGCCAGCCGCGGGCAGATCACGCTCACGCACGTAGTCCTGCAGGGTTTCGATAAAGCCGGAAGGAATAAAGTCGGTTTTGCTCATGGCTGACACTATTGATAGGCTGGCACAAAATGTCAATCAGTCACTTGCTGCCAATACGGCCCACCAAGCCAGGCCATAAAATACCGGCTTTGCTGTCCCTGCCCCGGAGTCGATCATGGCCTACGTAGTTACCCAGAACTGTATTGGCAACAAACACACCAGTTGCGTTGATGTCTGCCCGGTTGAGGCGTTCCGTGAAGCACCCGAGATGCTGTTTATCGACCCGGATGTGTGCATCGACTGCAACGCCTGCGTATCGGCCTGCCCGGAAGGGGCCATTTTTCCGCAGAGCATGGTGCCGGCTGACCAGCAAGCCTTTATTGCCCGTAATGCCGAGGGGGCAAAAACCCACCCGATCATCCGCGAGAGCATACAGACAGGCCAGCAGGCCGCCAGCCCACTGGCGCGCCTGCCGGGCCGCTTTGCCATTGTCGGCTCCGGACCCAGCGGCTTTTATGCCGCTGAAGCCTTGATGAAGCAGATGCCTGCCGCGCGTATTGATATGTTCGAGCGCCTGCCAACACCCTTTGGCCTGGTGCGCTATGGCGTTGCACCCGATCACCCGCGCATCAAATCGGTCAGCGCCGGATTCGAGCGCATTGCCGAGTCACAGAACTTCCGTTTCTTCGGCAACGTACAGATTGGCCGGGACCTTTCCAGCGCCGACCTGCGCCAGCACTACCACGGCGTGATCTACGCTACCGGTGGTTCACAAAGCCGGCCACTGAGCTTGCCCGGCGCGGATGCCGGCAATATCTTCGGCTCGTCGAATTTCGTCGGCTGGTACAACGGCCATCCCGATGAAGTAGCTCTGGCCCCTGCCCTGAGCGGCCCGACCGCGGTCATCATTGGTATCGGTAACGTAGCACTGGATATTGCCCGTCTGCTGGTTCTGCCCCAAGCCCAGCTGGCCAAGACCGATATCGCTGATCATGCCCTGCAGGCCCTGGCAGGCAGCGGTATCCAGGAGGTCTGCCTGCTGGCCCGTCGTGGCCCGGCGCAGGCAGCCTTCACCCCGAAAGAACTGGAACAGTTGATGGCCATTGAAGGCCTGCAGCTGCTGGTTGACCCGGCCGATCTGGCACTGGATGACGCCACCGAAAAACAGCTGGAACAGCCCGAGTTCGCCGAAGCACGCCAGAACCTCAGTCTGCTGCGCGAGATTGCCGCCCGCCCGCAGGCCGATGGCAAGCGTATCCGCTTTATGTTCTATACCAACCCGACCCGCTTCAGCGCCGATAACGGCCAGGTCAGCGGCGTACAGGCGCAACGTACCGAACTGGTGCGCAACGACCAAGGCGAGCTGATTGCCCGACCCTCAGAGCAGACCCTGGATATCCCCACCAGCCTGGTGGTGCATGCCATCGGCTATCAGGGCTCGGCCATCGACGAGCTGCCCTTTGACAGCGGGCGTGGTGTTATCCTGCATGAGCAGGGGCGTATCAGTGGCAACCCGGACAGCCGTGATTATGTTGCCGGCTGGATCAAGCGCGGCGCCAGCGGGGTGATCGGCAGCAACCGCCAATGTGCCACGGAAAGCGTCCAGCGCCTGCTGGATGACCTGGGTGACAGCCTGCCCGACGGCAACGGAGAAGAGATCGATACTCTGCTGAACGCCCGCCAGGTCGAGACCGTCAGCCTGGCTGACTGGCGCCTGCTGGACCAGTACGAACAGGCCCGTGGCCGCGAGCAGGGCCGCACCCGGCGTAAGGTCGTGGATGTCGCCGAGATGCTGAGTGTTATCCGTGATGCCCGCGCCCGCGAGCAAGAGCAGGCCCGCTTGCCGGTAAAAACCCATCACCGCGCCTGCACCCTGTGCGAGGCCATGTGCGGCGTGGTCATCGAAACCCGTGGCGAACAGATCCTGTCCATCAGTGGTGACGAGAACGACCCACACAGCGAAGGCCATATCTGCCCCAAGGGCTATGCCCTGCAAGACCTGCACAACGACCCGGACCGCTTGCGCACGCCGCTGGAGAAGGTCAACGGCCAGTGGTTGCCGATCGACTGGGATACGGCACTGGACAAGGTTGCCGCCCGCCTGGTGGCCATCCAGCAGCAGCATGGCGACGATGCGGTAGCCGGCTACTGGGGTAACCCTTCCTCGCATAACCTGGGCTTGATGATGGGCTCCAACGGGCTGCGCAAGGCGCTGAACACCCGCAATATTTCCTCGGCCGCCTCGCTTGACCAGATGCCGCACCAGCTGGTGTCCTACCTGATGTTTGGCCACAGCCAGTTGTTCACCATTCCGGATATCGACCGCACCCGGTACATGCTGATGCTGGGTGCCAATCCGGCTGCCTCCAACGGCAGCCTGATGACCGCTGGCGACATTCTCAAACGCCTGGAACGAATTCGTCAGCGCGGGGGCAAGGTCGTGCTGATCGACCCTCGGCGCACCGAGTCGGCCCGCTATGTCGACCAACACCTGTTCATCAAACCCGGCACGGACGCCTTCTTCCTGCTCGGCCTGATCCGCCATGTGCTGGATCGCGACCTGGTCAAACCCGGACGCCTGCGTGAACTGGCAGACAACTGGGACGCGCTGGCGCCCCTGTTCGATACTATTTCACTGGAACAGGTCAGCGCCCGCTGCGGTATTGCCGTCGCCGACATCCAGCGCATCGCCGAAGACTTTGCCGCCGCTGAATGCGCCGTCTGCTACGGCCGTATGGGTGTCGCCACGCAAAGTTACGGCGCACTCAACCACTGGCTGATGCTGGTACTGAATATCCTCACCGGCAATCTCGACCGCCCCGGCGGCATGATGTTTACTACCCCCGCCTTCAACAAGGCGCAGAGCCGTGCGATGGGCAGTTTCAACACTTACCAGAGCCGGGGCCGCGGACTGCCGGAGTTCGACCGCTACTTCCCTGCGGTGACCCTGGCGGAAGAAATGCTCACCCCCGGTGACGGCCAGGTACGCGGTTTTGTTTGCGTAGCCGGCAACCCTGTGCTGTCCACGCCCAATGGCCGACAGATGGACGCGGCGCTGGAACAGCTCGACTTCATGGTCTCGATTGACTTCTATCTGAACGAAACCTCGCGCCATGCCGACATTATCCTGCCGCCCACCGGCCCGCTGGAACACGAGCAATACGACATCGTCTACAACATGCTCGCCGTGCGTAACCTGGCCCGCTTCAGTGATCCGGTGTTCGAGCCACCACAGGGCACCCGCTGCGACTGGGATATCGTCATGGGCCTGACCCAGCGCATCGAAGCACTGAAAAACCCGGATGCGCCACCAGCTCGCCCGTTGCCAAGCCCCGTGCAGATCCTGGATCACGGCCTGCAAACCGGCCCTTATGCCAAGGGATTCAAGGCCTATAACTCAGGCGAACCCATCGCGTATGACAAACCCTTGAGCGTATCAGTGCTCAAAGGC
Source organism: Gammaproteobacteria bacterium (assembly GCA_023475025.1). GTDB lineage: Bacteria > Pseudomonadota > Gammaproteobacteria > Pseudomonadales > Pseudomonadaceae > Halopseudomonas. The sequence goes on along the minus strand of JAMCWB010000066.1, from coordinate 1,815 downwards.
TACCCCCACGGTCTGGACCTGGGACCGATGCGTGAGTCCTTCCCCGGCTATCTGTTTACTGCCGACAACAGCCTGCACCTGACGCCGCCTGAGCTGGTAGCCGACCTGGATCGCGCCCTGACCGAGTTGCGCGGTGCGAACAGCAGCGAACTGATGCTGATCGGCCGCCGTGACCTGCGTACCAACAACTCCTGGATGCACAACAGTCAGCGTCTGATCAAAGGTGGTGACCGCTGTGCCCTGCAGGTCAACCCTGCCGACGCTGACCGCCTGAGCCTGGTCAACGGCAAACAGGCACGCATCATGTCACGTACAGGTGAACTGCTGGCCAATGTGCAGGTAACCGATGAGGTCATGCCCGGTGTCGTCTGCCTGCCCCATGGTTGGGGCCATGACCGTGAAGGCATCAGCCTGCGGGTGGCCGAAAGCAATCCGGGCATCAACGTCAATGACATCACGGATGATCAGCTGGTGGACGTGCTGTCCGGCAACGCCGTGCTCAACGGCATCCCGGTATCCGTCGTCGCCGCCTGAACCAGAGGCAGCCCGAAGCGGGCTGCCTTAGTGCCAGGGCCTTATTCAGAGTCCACTATGGCCGGAGCCGTTTGCTTGCGAAACGCTTCAGACAGCTCCGCAATCAAGGATTCATCAGCGAGGCCATTAGATCGAATCAGAGTGGGTTGCAGCGAAGCCATGGAGCGGCTGTAACTGTCAAAGATTGACGATAATTGCTTATCGCGCTGCTGGACAAGCTCATAGAGTCGCAGATAGCGATCGTGTACAGGCTCATCGGTATTGGCGATCACGGCTCCAAACTCATCAAGCGCCTGGGTGCAGAACCGCTCAATGGCTCTCTCCCTTATCACCTTGAACTTCTTTCAATCGCTCTCTTTCATGGGCACTCCTTAAATCTGCGATGCAAGAAATATAACGCTCTGCTCACCGGAAAATCAGGAGCGCAATGAGTGATTTTTCCGAGTGCAGCTATTTGTTGGGCGAAACAGCACGGAAGCTTGATAGAAAACGTGCGCAGTGCCAAAAAGCTGTCCGCCGCTAATCCAGAAGCCTTCGCGGTGCATCCATGTCCTCATGCAGGACACGAACAATGAGCACCTCCGGCTCGTGCACTTGATAGAACACAGCGTGATGCTCTACCTGCAACCTGCGATATCCGGGAAGAACATGGGCGTAGTCAGCGCCGAGTGATGGATGATTAATCAGCTGATTCATTCCTGCCTCAAGCTGATCCAGGTATACATCCGCCTGATCAATCCCCCACTCTTCGCAGGTATACAGCCAGATTCCGGTGAGGTCCGACTCCGCCTTTGGCTTAACGGTTAGCCTGAGCACTAATCAGCTGCCTTCATCCGCTTACGGCCAGCCGCCTTAATAGCCGATATATCGAGCGGCTTAGGCTTCCCGCTTGACTCACCCTCACCAAGCGCTTGCCTCAGCGTAGCAAGACGCTCCTTGGCCTGCTGGTCTCTTCGGATGAGATCACGGATATATTCGCTATCATTGCCAAACTGACCGCTCTCAATCTGGCCTTTCACCCAGTCGTCTTGCTGTTCAGTCAGCGTGATGGTCTTCCGGTGCATGCTCATGGCCTTGTGCTCCTAAAGTAGCAAGAGTATGACAATATCATACTACTTGCTCACACCGAATCAACTCCCCTTTTTTTGTCGCCCAACGTGAAGCGCACCGGTGACTTTGGCGCAGCGAAGCGGAGACAAAGGCATCCGTGTGACGCGCCTGGTTAGCTGCCACCAAGCATGTACGCACGAAGCTGCCGCTCTTCTCGCATCACGTAGAGAA
>JAMCWB010000065.1 GCA_023475025.1 Gammaproteobacteria bacterium | reverse complement strand
CCCTTCATGCCCCATGATGCGCGCCAAGCCGCCGGGCACTTGCGAGGTCTGCAATGAAAACCTTTGACCATCTTAACGTGATTGGCCTGCGCGAGTGGATCGCCTTGCCTGATCTGGGCCTTGAGCTGATTCTGGCCAAGGTTGACAGTGGGGCCAAGACCTCTGCTCTGCATGCCAGCGACATCACCACCTTTGAACGCGATGGCCAGACCTGGGTCAGCTTCAACGCACATACGGGTAGCCGCAAGAAACAGCGCCTGCAGCGCTGCGAAGCCGAGTTGATCGCCATTCGCCCGGTGACCAGCTCGAACGGCGTGACCCAGGAGCGCATGACCATCCGCACCACCATGATCCTCGGCGATCGCAGCTGGCCGGTTGAGTTCACCCTGACCTGTCGCAAGGCCATGCGCTACCGCGTACTGATAGGCTGCACCGCAATGATTGATGGCGACCTGGTGATCAACCCCGGCCTGCGCTTTGTACAAGATAAACCGAATATGGCTGCCTGCCTGACGAGCAGCGAGGACACCCCATGAAAATCGCGATCCTGTCGCGCAATCCGCGGCTGTATTCTACCCGCCGCCTGGTCGAAGCGGCCGAAGCCCGTGGTCACGAGATCCATGTGATCGACACCCTGCGCACCTACATGAACATTACCAGCCATAAGCCGTCGATCCACTACAAAGGCGAGGAGCTGACCGGCTATGATGCAGTGATCCCCCGTATCGGCGCCTCGGTGACCTTTTACGGCGCTGCCGTGCTGCGCCAGTTCGAGATGATGGGGGTGTATCCGCTCAACGAATCCGTGGCCATTACCCGCTCGCGTGACAAGTTGCGCTCGCTGCAATTACTCTCGCGCCGGGGTGTCGGCCTGCCAGTAACCGGCTTTGCCCACTCACCCGATGACATCCCCGACCTGATCAGCATGGTCGGTGGCGCGCCGCTGGTGATCAAGCTACTCGAAGGTACCCAGGGCATCGGCGTGGTGCTGTGTGAAACCGAGAAGGCGGCCGAGTCGGTACTGGAAGCCTTCATGGGCCTGAAAGCCAACATCATGGTGCAGGAATACATCAAGGAAGCCGGTGGCGCTGATATTCGCTGCCTGGTGGTCGGCGACAAGGTCATTGCCGCAATGAAACGCCAGGCCAAGGCCGGCGAGTTCCGCTCCAACCTGCACCGCGGTGGCAGCGCCAGCCTGATCAAGATCACCCCGGAAGAGCGTATGACCGCCGTCCGCGCAGCCAAGGTGATGGGGCTGAATGTGGCCGGGGTAGACATCCTGCGTTCCAACCACGGCCCGGTGGTCATGGAGGTCAACTCCTCACCTGGTCTGGAAGGCATTGAAACCACCACCGGCAAGGATGTCGCCACCCTGCTGATCCAGCACATCGAGAAAAACGCCCGCCCACACCAGACCCGGACGCGGGGGCGCGGCTAGCCGGTTTTCCGCTTTGTCGGGTGGGTTGTTGATTTTTTGTGTTGGCTGAAGGCTGAAGGCTGAAGGCTGTGAGTGGGTTGTTGTGCAGTCAAGCCCGAACACAAAATTTCTGATAGTCCCGATAGTCCCCCCCCCCCAGCCCGTCATCCCCCAAACAAAAACCAAACCACCCACACAATTAAATGGCTTCCAGCTTTCAGCCTTCAGCCTTCAGCCTTAAGCCTTCAGGCTCAAAGTAAACCTCGCGTAGTCCTCTACCGCATCAAACTCCTCGGTATCACGCAGTGCACTGCGACTGTCCGGCTGACGCACGGCGAGCAGGTGAGCGACGCCGTAGTCGCGGGCGGCGCGCAGGATTGGCAGGCTGTCGTCGATAAAGAGTGTGGTCGCCGGATCAAAGGGGACTTCTGCCTGCAGGGCGTGCCAGAAGGCCTGGGCTTCCTTGGGGTAGCCGAAGTCATGGGAGCTGATCAGGCGCTGGAAGTAGGTGTGCAGCTCGACCCGCTCCATTTTCAGCGACAAGGCGTTACGGTGAGCATTGGTGATCATGATCACCTGCTTGCCGGCGTTCTGCAGTGCCTGCAGGAAGGTGTCCGCGTCCGGGCGCAGGCTGATCAGGTGCGCCACTTCGCGCTTCAGCTCGACAATCGGCAGCTTGAGTTCACGCTCCCAGAAGTCGAGGCAGTACCAGTCCAACTGGCCTTGCTTGGCCTGCATCAGCGGGTATATCTCCGCCTTGCCCCACTCCACCGGCTGGCCGTGGTGTTCGGCATAACGCCGCGGCAGGAACTCGACCCAGAAATGGTTATCGAAATGGAGGTCAAGCAGGGTGCCGTCCATATCCAGCAGGACGGTATCTATTGTTGTCCAGTTAAGCATCATGGTTGGGCTTGCAGCGAATGTAGGTCTATCATACGTCAGCCTTCGGCCATTCACCATGGAGCCAGCATGCCACAAAAGCCCGAAACCCTGGATGCGCGCATTGTCGCCAAAAGCCGACTGTTTACCGTGGAACAGCTGCAATTGCGTTTCAGCAACGGGGTGGAACGCACCTACGAACGTCTGGTCAACAAGGGCCAGGGCTATGGTGCTGTGATGGTGGTAGCCATGCGCGACGTGCGCACTGCTGTGCTGATCGAGGAATACTGCGGCGGTACTGGCGACTATCAGCTGTCCCTGCCCAAGGGCCTGGTTGAGCCGGGTGAAGATGTGCTGGATGCGGCGAACCGGGAACTGATGGAAGAAGCCGGCCTGGGTGCCGAACAGCTTGAACTGCTGGGCAAGTTGTCCCTGTCACCGGGTTATATGAGTCAAAGTATTTCCGTTGTACTGGCGCGCAATCTTTACGACAAGCGCTTGCCTGGCGACGAACCCGAACCGATCCGCGTTGATCAGGTTGACCTCTATGCGCTCAGTGACTTGCTGCAACAGACCAATTTTACCGAAGGGCGGGCGTTGGCCGCGCTCTATCTGGTACGCGATCTGCTGGAGCAGCGCGGGGAGCTCAGCCGATGACCCTGCCCTGCTCGATCGAACAGCTCGCACAACTGGCCCGGGACGCCGGTACGGCAACCCTGAGCTACTGGCAACAGAGCCCTGAGGTGCAGGCCAAGGCCGACGCATCACCGGTTACCGCAGCAGACCTGACGGCCCACGATATCCTGGTCGCCGGTTTGCAGCAGCTGACACCGGATTTGCCGGTGATCTCGGAGGAAGATGCGGACATTCCACTGACCGAGCGAGCTGACTGGTCGCGCTTCTGGCTGCTGGACCCGCTGGATGGCACCAAGGAATTTATTGATGGCAGTGATGAATACACCGTCAATATTGCCCTTATCGACAAGGCCCAGGTGCGTTTTGGCATGGTTGGCGTCCCGGCACGCGATACCCTGTACTGGGGCGGACACGGCCTCGGCGCCTGGCGCCAGCTGGGCAAACAGAAAGCCACTCCGCTGCATACCCGCCAGCCCGGCGAAACCATCAGCGTGGTTGCCAGCCGTCGCCACAGCAGCCCGGAACAGCAGGCCATGCTGGACGCTGTCGCGCTGAAGCGCCAGCTTGAGCTGGTATCCATTGGCAGCTCGCTGAAGTTCTGTCTGCTGGCCGAAGGCGTAGCCGACCTGTATCCGCGACTGGCCCCGACCTGCCAGTGGGATACCGCCGCAGCCCAGGCGGTTCTGGAGGGCGCGGGTGGACAGGTGCTCAAGCTCAATGGCCAACGTTTTGACTACCCCAGCCGGGAGTCCTGGCTGAATCCGCATTTCATTGCCTGCGGCTGGCCAGATCCGGCCTGGCTGCAATTATTGCGGGGCTGAGCCCCGCCACGAGGTGTAAGCATGTTTTTTCGTCGCCAACCCCCCGAGCACAAACTACGCCTGCCGACTGCTGAAGAAGCCCTGCCTGGTCGTGACACACCGATCGCCACCAGCACCCTGCACGCAGTTCTGAATACCCGCATCAAGCCGCCCTTTCCGGACAACCTGCAGCACATCGTTTTTGGTATGGGCTGTTTCTGGGGCGCTGAACGCCGCTTCTGGCAACAACCCGGAGTATTTACTACCGCCGTGGGCTACTGCGGCGGCCTGACGCCCAACCCGACCTATGAAGAAGTCTGCTCCGGACTGACCGGGCACAATGAGGTGGTGCTGGTGGTCTTCGATCCTGAACAGACCAGCCTGGAAGACCTGTTCCGGGTCTTCTGGGAAGCCCACGACCCGACCCAGGGCATGCGCCAGGGTAACGACATGGGCACCCAGTATCGCTCAGGTATCTACGTCAACAACATGCATCAGCGCACCCTGGCCGAGGTCAGCAAGGCTAACTACGCCAACGCCCTGCAGGATGCCGGGCTGGACCCGGTGACCACCGAGATATTGCCGGTTGGTGAGTTTTACTATGCCGAGGAGTACCACCAGCAGTACCTGCACAAGAACCCCGGCGGCTACTGTGGCCTGCAAGGTACCGGGGTCAATATGCCGGGCTGAGCCGGCGCAGAAACACCGGCCTGATCCGACGACGAACATCGGATCAGGCGCGGGTTTCAACCAGGCGAACCCAATTACCCAGGATGTTCAGCTGGGCTGCCGCCAGTTTCAGGCAGACCAGCAAGGGGACGGCCAGGAGCACGCCAGCAGCACCCCAGAGCCAGCCCCAGAGCATCAACCAGAGAATGATAATCAAGGGATTGAGGCGCATATTACGCCCCAGCACCAACGGGGTGACCAGCTGCGCCTCAAGCATGTTGATACTGAAATAGACAACCGCCGGCAACAAGGCCACCCATTCCAGACCGTATTGCGCGATACCGGCCAGGCTGAGCACTGCCAGACTGAGCAGAGGACCGATATAGGGGGCAAAGTTGAGCAGGCCGACCATGACGCCCCAGAGCAAGGGATCATCCATACCCAGCATCCAGAGCACTAACGCAGTGGTCAACCCAAGCCCCGTATTGATCAGGCTGACGGTCACGATATAGCGTGACAGTTCACGCTGCATTGCCCCGACCAGGCAAATGGTCCGCCGCTTGTCACGCACCTGCGGAAAGTTATCGACAAAGGTTTCGAACAATCGCGGGCCAAAGACCAGCAGGAACAGGGTCAGCATGATGCAGGTTACCAGCTGGGCAATGATCAGCGGCGCCGCTGCCAGCATGGATACCAGCATTTCCAGACCGCCCTCCTTGAGCTTGGCCGTGACCGGGTCTTCATCTCGCTGATCCTCATCCTGCGCGGATTCACTGACCTCTGGCTCAACATCCCCGCGGAACCAGGCAAAAAAACCACCCTGATCAGCGGGCTCAGCACGGGTTTCGATCAAGGGCCCCTGCTCCGGCTCCAGGCCATCAGTCAGGATCGACAGCTGCTCCGTCACCTTGGCGGTCAACTCAGGAACCTGCTTGACCCAGCGCTGAGCCGGCTCGGACAACTCAACCGCCAGCAGGGTGAAAGGGCCACCAATGGCGCACAACAACAAAACCGCAGAGAGTGTTCGCGGCACATGACGGGACTTGAGCCAGGCAACCACAGGACCCAGCAGCAGGGTAAAAAGCCCAGCCACCACCACGGGCATCAGGAGCGTCTTGGCAAAATAGAGGGTATACAGCAGCGCCAACCCCAGCAGCCAACCCAAGGGCCTGGTGGCAGTCTGCCTGCTCGGTAAGGCGTCAGCATCCTCTGCATTGACCTGGTCAGTCATTCACTGACAGCTCCACGCAAACCGGGCATCAACAGTGAATACAGACGCCAGACCTTGAGGCCGCCCAGCGTCAACACGTATGCGGTATCCTGCCCGGTTGTCAGCAGGCGACCGGTCACAGCACCACTGACCAGCCCACCCAGCACCAGCCAGAGCGGTGGCGTACTCTTTAGCACGCTCATGCGTTGCCGGGTATTGAGCTGCAGCGCTGCACGCTGCAGATTGAGTTTTTGCTCCAGCGCATCCAGATCAGCGATCAGTTGGCGTGTGCTCATCCTGTCTAGCTCCTTGCATCAAGGCATCGATTTGCTGCCGCGTGGCGGGCAGCCGCAAGCGACCACTCAAGGTCTTTAGCTGGTAACCGAGCAAGGCCAGCACCAGCAGCTGCACAGCGGTAAATGCCAGCACCCCGAGCAACACCGAACCCGACAGGCTGTAAGCCAACCAGCCCAAAGCGACACAAGTACCGAGCCAGGCCAACAACAACAACGGCAGCACTAACAGCCCGAGTAAAAACAGCTGCCCGGCGCTACGTATCGCCAGCCGAAGCTCGGTCCGCAGCAGTTCTGCAAAGGTGCCGCCTGCAGCCGCTGCTTGCTGCGCCCAGGACAACCAGGCATTCAACTCATGCTCGACCCCGGCTGCCTGTTTATCGGTCGGCGCTTCATCGGTACCGGGTGGTATCTGGCCCGGAGCTGGACTCATTTACGGGAAAAAAGCTGGGAAAAGACAAAACCGGCGATAAAGGCTATACCCAATGTCGCCAGGGGCTTTTCATGCATATAACGGCTGGCTTCATGCCCCAGGGCTTCAGCTTTGTCCTTGCCCTTGAGCAACTGATCGGTTGCCTCTGCCTTCAGATCCATGCCGGCCGCTTCGGCTGCCTTGCGAAAGTGCTCCTTGGCTTCGAGCAGGTTCTGATAGGCCTGCATGGCTTCATCCTTGCTGGTTTCCAGCACCTTGTCAGTGCTTGCTGCCGCTTTGCTTGCTGCCATGATTCTCTCCTGAGTCGTTATCGGATCCTACGCGTAACAGACTAATACAGGTCACACGACATTGCCATTTAGCGCCATGCAAAGAGCTGATAGCGCAGCATTCGCAGCGACGAAACCGGCCCCAGGGGGCTTTATCTTGGCACACGGAATAACCGACCCTTGATGTATACCTGGCAGTCACGGCAGCTTGTGCCAGACTGATCAGGTTTCATCCATTCACTTGTTATCACTATGGAATTGCACGCATGAGTACAGCACGGGACTACGACCTGATTGTTTATGGCGCCAGCGGCTATACCGGCCGCCTGGTCGCCGAATACCTGAGCCAGGAATATGCCAATGACAGCAGCCTGCGCTGGGCCATGGCTGGGCGCAACGCCGAGAAGCTCGCCGCGGTGCGCGACGAGATCGGTGCACCGGCGGATATTCCGCTGGTGATTGCCGACACCAGTGATCCGGCAAGTCTGAAAGCCATGGTGGCCAGCAGCAAGGTGATCCTGACCACCGTTGGCCCCTACCAGCTGTATGGCTCCGAGCTGGTTGCTGCCTGCGCCGAACTGGGTACTGACTATGTCGATCTGTGCGGCGAACCCGCCTGGATGCGGCAGATGATTGATGCCCATGGCGAAGCGGCCAAGCAAAGCGGCGCACGCATTGTCTTTTCCTGTGGCTTTGACTCCATCCCCTTCGACCTGGGTGTCTGGTTCCTGCAACAGGCAGCCAAAGATAAGCTAGGCACCACCTTGCCACGGGTCAAGGGGCGGGTTCGCAAGATGAAAGGCACCTTCTCCGGCGGTACCGCCGCCAGTCTCAAGGCGACCCTGATTGCCGCCAAAAAAGACCCGAAAATCTACCAGCTACTGAGCGACCACTTTGCCCTGGCACCCGGCTTCACCGGACCCGAGCAGCCGCCAGCAGACAAGCCACAGCATGAGGATGCACTCAATAGCTGGGCCGCGCCGTTTATCATGGCCGCTATCAACACGCGTAACGTGCACCGCTCCAACTACCTGCTCGACCATGCCTACGGCAAGGATTTCGTCTATGACGAAATGATCCTGACCGGCCCCGGCGATCAGGGCAAGGCCGCAGCTGAGCATGTCGCCGGCGATCGTTCACTGGCCAGCGACAAGGCACCCAAGCCGGGCGAAGGCCCGAGCAAGGAAGAGCGCGAAACCGGCTTTTACGATGTGCTCTTTATCGGTGAAGGCAGTGACGGCAAAACGCTCAAGGCCAGCGTGTCGGGCAAACGTGACCCGGGCTACGGCTCGACCTCACGCATGATCGCCGAAAGCGCGATTTGCCTGCTGCGCGATGCCACCAACACCCCCGGCGGCATCTGGACCACTGCCCCGGCCATGGGCGACAAGCTGATCAAGCGCCTGCAGGAACACGCCGGGCTGACCTTCAAGCTGGAAGACTAACCCCGTGTACGAAAAAGCGCCGGCCACCTCAGGTGGCCGGCGCTTTTTGTCATACCGCGCAGGACCTAGCGCAGCTTGAAGCTATAGGTCAGGTAAACCCGTGTCTCGTCGATATCACGCTGGCTGGCAATATTGCTGCGCAGACTGGCATGACGCAGCGAGAAACCCAGATTTTTCAGTGGCCCATCCTGCAGGGTGTAATCAACCCGCAGATCGCGCTCCCACTCATTATCACGGCCGGACTCGGCTCCCCGGACGTTGTTGCCACGCAGGTACTTACCGCTGGCACGCAGGCCTGGCACATTCAGCTCAGCAAAATCATAGGCATACTCGGCTACCCAGGTGCGCTGCTCGGCGCGCAGGAACTTGCCGATCTGCGAATCGGTAATCAGGTGAGCTGTTGCACCATCGCCATTGTTGATAAAGGGAAAGGCACTGTCACCGCTCAGGTGCTGACGACCAAGACCCAGACTGTGACCACTGCGGTGGTAGGTGAACATGGCGCTGATTGCACGGTTGTCCACTTTGCTACCGTAACCTGCGTCGCCGCTACGGTTGGCCCCGTAGGCGTTGCTGTCAAAGTAACGCAGGTCGGTATTCAAACGACCTTCACCCAGCAGCAGGCGGTGCTGTACACCCACAAAGTGCTGGCGGTAGTAGTCCTGCAGCTGACCAAAATAATAGCTGGTGGTCAGATCGTCATTGATCTTGTAATCACCCCCCGCGAAGCGGAACTGATTGACGCGCTGGTCACCACCAGAAATGCGCAGATTTTCATAATTGGTCGAGGCCCGGGCACTGGCGCGTTCGATCTGGCCCAGCTGCAGGGTCAGACCATCAATGTCACGCGAAACCAGCTGAGCACCACGGAAAGTCTGTGGCAGCAGACCCCATCGTTGCTGCGCAGAACCGGCAACTGTGGACGCAGCATACCGACATCCAGACGGGTCTGGGCAATCTGAGCCTTGGCGGTCAGGTCAAGACGGCCAAACTCACTGACCGCACTGCCATCAGAATCCAGCGGAAACAGCTGACCCGGACGACGACTGACACCTGTCTTGTCAGCGCGGCTACCCCCATCCAGACGCACACCGTACTGACCCAGCGCATCCACACCCAGCTTCACCGCGCCAGTATCAACCCAGCCCGACTGAAACTGCAGCTGAAAGCCCTGCCCCCACTCTTCGAAGCGGGAAAAACCTGGATTACCGCTGCGCTGGTCCTGATTGAAGTAGAAGTTGCGCAGACCGAGATTCAGCGTGCTGTCGCTGATAAAGCCGTTGGTAACCTGCGCCTGGGAAGCCATGCTGGTCGCCAGCAGGCTGGCCGCGACCGCAGCCGCCAAGGTAGTCTGTTTCATCAGTATGCTCCTGAATAATCATTGTTGTATCCCGGCCTGGAGGGATAGGGGCGGTAATATAAATGAAATATTCAGCAAAACATAAAGAATCACCAGCTATGGCGTTATTCGACCAAGGTATAAGCAACGACCGGCAAGTCAAACGGCGGGGGTAAGAGGCCCGTTACAGGGCCTTTTCGAAGACTTTCGAGTTACGCTGGTAATTGTATAAAGATGCCCGCTTGGCTGGTAACCGCTCGACACTGCTGGGCACAAAGCCCCGCTCGCGGAACCAGTGCGCTGTCCGTGTAGTGAGTACAAACAGGGTGTCCAGGCCCAGTTGCTTGCACTGACGTTCAATATGCGCCAGCAGTTGATCGCCGCGCTGACCATGCCGGTAGGCCGGATCAATCGCCACACAGGCCAGCTCCCCTGCCGTTGAGCCTTCCAGCGGATAAAGCGCAGCACAGCCAATCAATGCTCCGTCGCGCTCAATCAGGGTGAACTGGCCGATTTCGGTTTCCAGCATCTCGCGTGATCGACGCACCAGGATGCCCGCCTCTTCCAGTGGACGCAGCAGCTCCACCAGCCCGGCGACATCATCAATGGTTGCCGGCCGAATCACCTCGAAGGCTTCCTGACTGACCAGGGTACCGCCCCCATCGCGGGTGAACAGCTCGGTCAGAATGGCACCGTCTTCGGCAAAGCTGACAATATGGCTTCGCCGAACACCGCTGGCGCACGCCTTGCATGCTGCCTGCAGCAAGTTACCCTGCAGGCTGTTGCCCAGCCGGTCCAGCAAGGGCTGGGCCTGCGAGGTACGCAATTCCCGCAACAGGCTACCCTCACTATCAAAAATCCCGGTATCCGGCCCCAGCAGGATCAGTTTGTCAGCGCCCAGCGCTGCAGCAGCACTGGTAGCAACATCTTCGCAGCCGAGGTTGAACACCTCGCCGGTCGGTGAGTAGCCCAGTGAAGACAAAAGCACAATCGCCTGCTCATCCAGGTGCTGGCTGATCGCCTTGCGGTCGATCCGCCGCACCTCACCGGTATGGTGATAGTCCACCCCGTCGACCACGCCGATCGGCTTGGCCGTCACCAGGTTGCCACCGACCACACGCAAGCGTGAGCGCTGACCGGAAGGCGCCGTGCACAGCTGCGCTTCGATGGCGATACGCAAGCTGCCCACCGCCTCCATCACCGCCGCCAGCGTATCCATATCAGTCACCCGCAGATCCTGATGGTAACGCGACGGCAGGCCGCGCAGGCTCAGTCTTTCCTCAATCTGCGGGCGGGAACCATGCACCAGCACCAGACGCACGCCCAGGCTGTTGAGCAGCATGATGTCATGGATGATATTGGTAAAATTCGGGTGCGCCATCGCCTCACCCGGCAGCAGCACGACGAAGGTGCAATCCCGATGGGTGTTGATATAAGGCGTAGAGTGACGAAACCAGTTGACGTAATCAGGCATTCGCTGCGTTCCGGGCAAAAATGCAGTGTAGGGAGTTTTCACCCTGCGCAGCAAGCCCGCGCCAGCTGCTACTATCAACAGATAACGAATTACGTTGAATAATCACACAATTATTTGGCAGCCTGATTGCCGCTGACCTCTGCTGGACCGTTAGATGCCAAGGATGGCATCTACGAGCCCCCAGGGACGGGTTCACGGCGTGTCCAGCAGAGGTCAGCGGCAATCAGGCGAGCACAACTGTCCAGCATATCAACATCAATCACTTGCTGAACAATCAACCGACAAGAGATACCTGCATGTCGACACCTGATATCGATTTCCAGCCCGTTACCAGCGCCAGCGCCGCGGTTGATCGTCTCGCCGAGCTGTACCAGTTTGCCACTGAAGCGCTGGAGCAGGCCCTGCACAACTACCTGTGCCAGCGCAGCCAGCCCGACGCTGAACAACTAAGCCACTTCTGCTACCCCGAATTACGCCTGAGCTACCGGGCCCAGGGCGAAGCACCCAGTACCGTGCGCGCCTTCGCCCGCGTTCAGGTGCCCGGTACCTACAGCCTGACCGTGACTCACCCGGAAGCCTTCCGGCAGTACTTGATGGAACAACTCGAGCCCCTGCTGCGCGACTTCAGTATTGAGCTCAGCGTCGGACTCAGCGATCAGCCTATCCCCTATCCGTACGTACTGCCCCACGATGAACTGGCTCGCTCCGGTATTACTGCCGGCGAACTGTCACGGGTATTTGCTGGCACCGACCTGTCAGCCATCACCGACCGCGCCGCCGACGGCCAGCACAGCTGGGAAGACCTCGACACCCTGCCATTGGCCCTGTTCGACGCCCCGCGCGTGGACTTCTCCCTGCGCCGCCTGGTGCACTACACCGGTAGCGACTGGCAACACGTGCAGCCGTGGATACTGCTGACCAACTACCACCGTTACGTCGACCAGTTCATTCGCTACAGCATGGACATGCTGCTCAGCGAATCACGCTTTGAGCGTCTGGTATTGCCCGGCAACGTCATGCTTGAACGTGGCATGGCCGAAGACGATATGCAGGCCGTGGTCGACAGTATTGCCTGGCACCGCTTCCAGATGCCGGCCTACCACCTGCTGGCCGCCGATGGTGACGGCATCACTCTGATCAATATCGGCGTCGGCCCCTCGAATGCGAAAAACATCACCGACCACCTGGCCGTTCTGCGCCCGCACTGCTGGCTGATGATCGGCCACTGCGGCGGCCTGCGGCAGTCGCAAACCATTGGTGATTACGTGCTGGCCCACGCCTACATGCGCCGCGACGGCATCCTCGACCGGGTGCTGCCCCCGCATATTCCCTTACCGGCCCTGGCTGAAGTTCAACAGGCGCTGCAAGTCGCCGCCGCCGAGGTCACCGGCGACCAGGGCGATGCCCTGAAACGTCGCCTGCGCACCGGCACGGTATTGACCTACGACGATCGCAACTGGGAACTGCGCTGGGCGCAGGAACGGCCACTGATCAACCAGGCCCGGGCCATTGCCGTGGATATGGAAAGCGGCACCATAGCGGCCCAGGGCTACCGCTTCCGCGTCCCCTACGGCACCCTGCTGTGCGTCTCGGACAAACCCCTGCACAGCGAAATCAAACTACCCGGCGCGGCCGGCGCCTTCTACCAACGCGCCGTCACCCAGCATCTGCATATCGGCATCGCTGCACTCGACCTGCTGCGCGGACAACTGAACGCCCTGCACTCGCGTAAGTTGCGTAGTTTTGATGAACCGCCGTTTAGATAAGTTTTGCTGAAACCTTGGAGCTGGTTCAGGGAAACAGCCTGGATTTGTGTTCAGGGGCATTGCCAGCCACCTGTCCCAGACACGCTACAAGCCATCCATGGGGCTCGTCGATGCACATCCTTGTGCATCGACGGCCTGGGACAGGTGGCTGGCAATACCCCATTTCAGGTCTTGTTTTTAATCAACGCCCAAAAAACCAGACAGCGGCACCAATGGCTGTGAGGCGCACTTTGCTCTGAACAGTTCTGGACCGTTAGATGCCATGGATGGCATCTACGAGCCCCCATGGACGGGTTCACGGCGTGTCCAGAACTGTTCAGAGCAAAGTGCGCAGACACTGGACTGCAAGTGATGAAAGGTGCACTCAGCGCAAACAAAACTCCCGGATCAACCCACGCAAAATCTCCACCGTCGGATTGATTCTATCCATCGCCAGAAACTCATCCGGCTGATGCGCCTGGTCGATATCACCCGGCCCCAGAATCAACGTCTGCATACCGATCTGATTCAGATAAGGCCCCTCAGTTGCAAAGGCCACACTCCCCGCCGTATGCCCGGTCAAACGCTCACAGGCTGCCACCAAAGGCGCATCCGCCGCCGTATCCAGCGGTGGCACACCCGGAAACAGAGGTGTGAGTTGAATATCCACCGCGCGCTCCGCCGCAATCAACGCCAGACGCTGACGAATCTGCGCACGCAACTCATCAGGGTCCATACCCGGCAGAGGCCGGATATCAAACTCCAACGCACATTTGGCGCAAATCCGGTTGGGGTTATCGCCACCATGAATACAGCCCAGGTTCAGCGTCGGCGTCGGCACCCCGAACAAGGGATTATTCCAGCGCTTCTGCCACTCAGTGCGCAGACTCATCAAGTCGCTGATCACAAAGTGCATCGCCTCCAGCGCATTGTTGCCCAGCGCCGGGTCCGACGAATGCCCCGCCTGCCCGATGATATCCACCCGCTCCATCATGATGCCCTTGTGCACCCGGATCGGCTTCAACCCGGTCGGCTCACCAATCACCGCATGCCGCGCCTTGGGCTGGCCACTGGCAACCAACGCCCGGGCACCACTCATGGTGCTTTCCTCATCAGCGGTAGCCAGAATGATCAGGGGTTGCTTGAAGGGTTGATCCAGATAGCCCTTTACTGCTTCGATAATCAGCGGAAAAAAACCCTTCATATCGCAGCTGCCCAACCCATACCAACGACCATCGGCCTCGGTCAGCTGCAGCGGGGCATACTGCCAGCGCTCCGGGTTGCACGGCACGGTATCGGTGTGCCCGGCCATCACCAGGCCACCGGGGCCGCTGCCGTAGGTTGCTATCAGGTTGGCCTTGCCCGGGTGATCGGCAATCGGCTGGATATCACAGGCAAAGCCCAGGTCAGTCAGCCAGTCTGCCAGCAAATGCACTACACCCAGATTGGACTGGTCCCAGTCCGGCTGGGTACAGCTGATCGACGGGCTTTGCAGCAACTCGGCAAACTGGGTTTTCAGATCGGGCACAGCCATGGCGTAACTCCAGTAACTAACAATTCAAATCCAGCTTACGCGCTCTGGCCCAATCCGTCAGCCAGAGCGCCACACCCGGTAAAGAATCTGTGCCCTGCCCCGGTGACTCCGGTAAACTGGACACTAACCCAAGTATTGCTTGCACCCTGATTCCTGTGAGGCTTATGTTCAAGGAAACTGAAATCAAACTGCGCATCAACGCCGACACCCTGGCCGCTCTGCGTGAACACCCTCTGGTGCTGGCACGTCAGCAGACTGGCTGGCAAAGCAAACCCCTGATCAACCAGTATTTTGATACGCCACAGCAGTCGCTGGCAGCCGCCAGGGTAGCCTTGCGCTTGCGCCGTGATGGCGAGCAAATTATCCAGACACTGAAAACCCGGGGTAACAGCGTTGCCGGGCTGTCAGAGCGCAATGAATGGGACTGGTACCTGGAGCAGATGGAGCTCGACACTCAGGTATTGCAGGGCGACTACTGGCCCGAGGCACTGGCCGACTGTGACCGCAACAGCCTTAGCCCCCTGTTTACCACGGATTTCGAGCGGCAACACTGCCTGCTCAGTTGGCAACGCAACGGCGAACAGGTCGTGGTCGACATGGCGCTGGATCAGGGTGCAGTGATCACCGCCAAGGGTGAAGAGCCGATCAGCGAGCTGGAGCTCGAGATGCGCGAGGGCAATAGCGACGCACTGCTTGAATTGGCAGCAGAACTGGCCACTGACCTGCCCCTGATGCCCTGCGATATCAGCAAGGCCGAGCGCGGCTACCGGCTGCTGGACGCCAACAGTTATCAGCTGCGCCCGTCCTATCCTGACTGGTCCGCAGACCTACCCGTAGATGAGGTGATAGCGCTCACCGGCCTGGCTTTATTGGGACACAGCCAGCGCCTTGCCGAGCAATTCCGCTTTGCTGGCCAATGGCGGCATTTTCGTGAACTGGTAGTGCAACTGCATCATTTGCGCGCCTACTTCGGCGTCTTTGATCTGGCCCTGCCGCGCAGCGCCGGACAAGGTTTTGTTACCGCACTGGATGACATGCTGGAGTACCTGCACCCGCTCTACCTGGCCGGCTGGGCAGATGATGCACAGGGTCAGGCTGCACGCGCAGAAGCCTCCAGTATTTTCGCTCGGCTGAGCAATGAACCGGCCTGGGGCCAGCTGTTTATCGGCCTCGCCCTCTGGCTGCAGCAACGTAGTTGGACCGAAAACCGCCACCCGCGCGGTGAACGGGTGGCCGCACTGCCCCTTGACCGCTGGTTACTCGGTGCCGTGAGCAAGGACATTCAGGCCCTGCGCGTACCGCACAATAATGACGACGATGACCGTGTCAGCGAATGGTGCGATCAGCTGCCTCGCTTGCAGCGTCTGCATTTTCTGCTCAACCAGTTCCGCCGTCAGCTCAAGGTCGCTGAGGCCGATCGACTGTTTGGTGAACTGAGCAAGCTGCAGGAGCTACTGCAGCAGGTCAGTCAGGTCGATGCCTCGCAACGCGATGCGCTACTGGCGACCCTGCGCAAACAGGGCTTGCGCATTCGTCGCTTGCCCGCCTGGCGGGAACTCAACGGCTGAGGCAGTGCCACAAGTATCAGTGTCACAATTGCCTGGATCCGGCGCCACCCAGAACAAGGAGCAGTTATGAATTCATTGGCAGACCTGGCTATTTCCGGGCAGGATTGGCCGCTGGACCTGGCAGACATCCTCAAGGTTCTGGTGGCGCAGAACCGCCTGTCGCTGGACAGCGCCGAGCACCTGAGCACCTTGCGCCGCTCCGCTACCGGTGACACCTCACGTCTGCATCCACTGGAGTTTATCGCCAGCCAGGCACCAGCAGATATCAGCCGCCCGGGTAAACCGCTGGATCTGGAAACGCTAAGTCGATGGCTGGCAGCAGAAGCCAATCAGCCCTATTACCGTATCGACCCACTGAAAATTGATGTCGCCACTGTGACCCCGCTGATGTCCTTTGCCTTTGCCCAGCGGCACAAGATCCTGGCGCTGGAGCTGACCGAAGGGCATGTCGTGGTTGCCAGTGCGCAACCCTTCATCAACAGCTGGGAAGTCAACCTGACCCATGTGCTCAAACGCGAGATCCACCGCGTAGTTGCCAACCCGGCCGACATTCAGCGCTACACCATCGAGTTTTACCGTCTGGCACGCTCCGTGCGCGGAGCAACTGCCGGTGGCCCGCAAGGCAACAGCAGCATCGCCAATTTCGAGCAACTGCTCAACCTGGGTAATATGAGCCAGGAACCGGACGCCAATGACGCCCACGTGGTGAACATTGTCGACTGGCTATTCCAGTACGCCTTCGAGCAGCGGGCCAGCGACATCCATATCGAGCCTCGACGCGACAGTGGTAACGTGCGGCTGCGCATCGATGGCGTCTTGCACACCGTGTATCAATTTCCCTTGCAGGTTGCGGTCGCCATCGTCAGCCGACTGAAAAGCCTTGGCCGCATGAACGTGGCAGAGAAGCGCAAACCCCAGGATGGCCGCATCAAGACCAAGTCACCCCAGGGCAGCGAAATCGAACTGCGCCTGTCCACCTTGCCGACCGCCTTCGGCGAAAAGATGGTGATGCGGATTTTTGATCCCGATGTGCTCTTGCGCAGCTTTGACCAGCTGGGCTTCTCCAGTGAAGATCAGCGCCGCTGGCAGGGCATGGTGCAGCAGCCCAATGGTATTGTGCTGGTTACCGGGCCGACCGGGTCAGGCAAGACCACCACCCTGTACACCACACTCAAGCAACTGGCGACCCCTGAGGTGAACGTCTGCACCATTGAAGACCCGATCGAAATGGTCGAGGACAGCTTCAACCAGATGCAGGTGCGGCACAATATTGAACTGGACTTTGCCAGCGGCGTGCGCGCTCTGATGCGGCAGGACCCGGATATCATCATGATCGGCGAGATCCGCGACCTGGAGACCGCCGAAATGGCCATCCAGGCCGCCCTGACCGGCCACCTGGTGCTCTCCACCCTGCATACCAACGATGCCCCAACCGCCATCAGCCGTTTGCTGGAGCTCGGGGTGCCAGCCTATCTGATTCGCGCTACCGTACTCGGGGTAATGGCCCAGCGCCTGGTGCGTACCCTGTGCCCGCATTGCAAGACGTCCGCACAGATCGACGAAGATGCCTGGAGCGAGCTGGTGCGCCCGTGGAATGCCCCGCTACCGAGCCAGGCGCAGCAACCGGTGGGCTGTACAGAATGCCGTGACACCGGCTACCGCGGACGCGCCGGGGTGTATGAGCTGATGCCGATGAGCGATAGCTTGCGCGACATGATCAAAACGGACACAGACTTCAGCGCCCTGCGCCGCCAGGCCTACAAGGAAGGCATGCACAGCCTGCGGCTGTCTGGCGCGCAGAAAATCGCCGCCGGACTGACCACCATAGAGGAAGTGCTGCGCGTGACACCGAACAGCCAACAGAAGTAGCTGACTCGGGCTGTATCCGCTGCCCTGTCCGTGTCAGCCTGCTAGAATGCCGGCCTGCAACCGGAGCCAGCCATGAATTACCGCCATAGTTATCACGCCGGCAACCACGCCGATGTTTTCAAACACGCCATCTTGCTGCGCATGCTGCAGTTAATGCAGCGCAAGGACACCCCCCTGTGTTACCTGGACAGCCACGCTGGCACCGCGCTCTATGATTTGCTGGGTGAACAGGCCGGCAAGACCGGTGAATTCCGTGAGGGGATCGGCCGCCTGTGGCAGGCGGAAGACTTACCGCCACTGCTGGCCGACCTTCGCGCTGCCGTTGCCCGCCACAACCCGGACGATGCGCTGCGACTCTACCCCGGCTCGCCGCAGCTGATCGCCGACAACCTGCGCGAACAGGACCGGATGATCCTCAGTGAACTGCACCCGGACGATGCCGATACGCTAAAAGGGCATTTTGCCGGCCAGGACGCCATCGCCGTGCACCAGCGGGACGGCTATGAGCTGGGCAAAGCCTTTCTGCCGGTCGCCGAAAAGCGCGCCCTCTGGTTGCTTGATCCACCCTTCGAGAAAACCGACGACCTGCAGCGCTGCCTGCAAGCCATGGATACCGGGCTGCAGCGCATGCGCCAGACAGTTATCGCGCTCTGGTACCCGATCAAGGATACCCGCGCCCTGAAAAGCTTCTATCAACAGGTCACCGAGCGCGACTGGCCAAAGGTGCTGCGGATTGAATTCAATGTGCGGCCGGCTGACACCCATCTGGGACTGAACGGCTCGGGATTGATGCTGGTCAACCCACCCTGGCCGCTATGGGAAGAACTGGAAACCGTCTTGCCCTGGCTGAACCAGCGCCTGGCCCAGTCTGCCGGCGCCGACTGGCGCATGGACTGGCTGGTGGGCGCCCCCTGAGCATCAGCGCTTGGTGCGCAAAGCGCTGATGGGTTGGCCAGTTATCAGACTGGCAACAAGTACGTGTGCAGCAAGCCCACTACAGCGCAAGCACCCAGCACTTTCAAAATGCTGATATTGAAGCGCCAGAGCGCAATAAAGGCGGCTATAGCTAACAGCGCGGCAAACCACTCGAAGCCACCGGCAAACGCCTGCGCGGCCGAGGCCTGCGGCCAGAGCACGTGCCATCCAAAAAACAGCGCCAGATTGAGAATCACCCCGACCACGGCAGCGGTAATCGCCGACAGTGGCGCGGTGAACTTGAGGTCACCGTGGGTGGATTCCACCAGCGGCCCGCCGGCCAGAATAAACACGAATGACGGCAGAAAGGTAAAAAAGGTAGCGACACTGGCGGCGACAAAGCCAGCCAGAAACAGGTGGTCGGAACCGAAGATGGCGTGCGTCCAGCCGCCCACATAACCTACAAAGGCCACCACCATGATCAGCGGGCCGGGTGTACTTTCACCCAGCGCCAGACCATCCACCATCTGCGCCCCGGTCAACCAGCCATAGGTTTCCACGCCACCCTGGTAGACATAAGGCAAGACCGCATAGGCACCACCAAAGGTCATCAGAGCGGCCTTGGAAAAGAAAATCGCCATATCGGTCAGGGTGCCGGCTGGCAGCAGCAGGATCACCACCGTCCACAGCGCGAGCGCCAGAACAACCAGTTTGATCAGGTGCAAATGGCTGTGTCGGGTATGTGCCAGCGGTGGCGTGTCATCGTCGATCACGGCGGCGCCGTAATGCGTGTCTGCCGCGCCATGCCCGCCACCCAGCTGGAATTTCTCCGGCAGCCATTTACCGCCCAGCATACCCAGCAGCGCAGCGCCAATGACGATAAAGGGAAACGGCACGCGGAAGACGAAAATGGCAATAAAGGCAGCGGCAGCCAGACACCACATCACGTTGTTTTTCAGCGCCCGCGTGCCAATCCGCCAGGCGGCAAAGA
Organism: Gammaproteobacteria bacterium; assembly: GCA_023475025.1. GTDB lineage: Bacteria > Pseudomonadota > Gammaproteobacteria > Pseudomonadales > Pseudomonadaceae > Halopseudomonas. The sequence goes on along the minus strand of JAMCWB010000065.1, from coordinate 1,920 downwards.
GTACAATGGCCACCACGGCCGGTTTGATACCGGCAAACACCCCTTGTACCAGCGTCAGATCGCCGTGGGCCAGATAGACCCAGGTCAGTCCGGCCAGAATAAACAGCGAGGGCAGTACGAAAAGCACCCCAGCAACAATACCGCCCCAGGTGCGGTGCAGCAGCCAGCCCAGATAGATTGCCAGCTGCTGGGCCTCGGGCCCGGGTAGCAGCATGCAGAAATTAAGCGCATGCAGAAAGCGCCGCTCGGAAATCCAGCGCCGTTTCTCGACCAGCTCCTGGTGCATGATGGAAATCTGACCCGCTGGGCCACCAAAGCTGATAAAGCCTAGTTTGAGCCAGTACCAGAAAGCTTCGCGGAATGAGGGGTAAACAGGCCTTTCAGTGCTGCCACGGGCGTCACTCATGCACTAATGTCCAAATTGTAAATCAGATGCGTCAGACAGGATTAAACTCACCGCACACAGTATAGCGAAAAGCGATGAGAGAAATAAGCGCTTGCGCCAGCATGAGCATCAATCAGTATTGCCTGCGCCACTGTCATAGGCAGGCATGCCCGATTATCCAGAGTTTCTACTGGTTTCCTCATCTTGCCAGGCTGCGATCACCACTCCATCTTGTTATGATGGGAGATCATCGCAACGCACAACGAGATCATCGCCATGCCTGACTATCGCTCGAAAACTTCCACCTTCGGTCGCAACATGGCCGGTGCCCGTGCACTTTGGCGGGCCACTGGCATGAAGGATGAGGATTTCCAGAAGCCGATCATTGCCATTGCCAACTCCTTCACCCAGTTCGTGCCCGGTCACGTGCACCTGAAAGACCTCGGACAGCTGGTCGCGCGCGAGATCGAGAAGGCCGGCGGTGTGGCCAAGGAATTCAATACCATCGCGGTGGACGACGGCATCGCCATGGGCCATGACGGCATGCTTTATTCGCTACCCTCGCGGGAGATCATCGCCGACTCGGTGGAGTACATGGTCAACGCCCACTGTGCCGATGCCATTGTCTGCATCAGCAACTGCGATAAGATCACCCCCGGCATGCTGATGGCCGCGCTGCGCCTGAACATCCCGGTGGTCTTTGTCTCCGGCGGACCGATGGAAGCCGGCAAGACCAAGCTGGCCAGTCACGGCCTGGATCTGGTGGATGCCATGGTGGTCGCGGCGGATGATTCGGTCTCGGATGAGACGGTTGCCGAATACGAGCGCAGTGCCTGCCCCACCTGTGGCAGTTGCTCCGGCATGTTCACCGCCAACTCGATGAACTGCCTGACCGAGGCGCTGGGTCTGTCGCTGCCGGGCAATGGCTCAACGTTGGCCACGCACAGTGACCGTGAGCAGCTGTTCCTGCGCGCCGGGCGGACCATTGTCGATCTGTGCAACGAGTACTATGCCAAGGGCAATGAACAGGTGCTGCCGCGCAATATTGCCAGCTTCAAGGCCTTCGAGAACGCCATGACTCTGGATATCGCCATGGGTGGCTCGACCAACACCATCCTGCACTTGCTGGCCGCAGCCCAGGAAGCCGAGCTGGCCTTCGACCTGCGTGACATTGATCGCTTGTCGCGCAAGGTTCCTCAGCTGTGCAAGGTGGCGCCGAATATCCAGAAGTACCATATGGAAGATGTACACCGTGCCGGCGGTATTTTCAGCATCCTCGGCTCGCTGGCCCGCGGCGGCCTGCTGCATACCGATGTACCTACGGTGCACAGCGCCAGCATGGAAGAAGCCATTGCCCAATGGGATATCACCCAGACCAGCGACGAGGCCGTGCATACCTTCTTCAAGGGGCGTGTCATCGTCGATCACGGCGGCGCCGTAATGCGTGTCTGCCGCGCCATGCCCGCCACCCAGCTGGAATTTCTCCGGCAGCCATTTACCGCCCAGCATACCCAGCAGCGCAGCGCCAATGACGA
>JAMCWB010000049.1 GCA_023475025.1 Gammaproteobacteria bacterium | reverse complement strand
TGCTCAAGGGTGGTGCCGGTAAAGGCGGGGAACAGCAGGCCGGCGTTTTCACCGGCAATCCAGAACTCCGGCATGAAGTTCAGGCTGACTCGCTCGCTGTCCAGGCCCAGTGCGGCGGGAACAAAGCTGGCGCAGGTGTAGAGCATGTCGCCGTGGGTGTGGATGCAGCCCTTGGGCAGGCCGGTGGTGCCGCCGGTGTAGTTGAGTGCGGCGATATCATCGAGCATGGGTTCAGGCAGCTCATCAGGCAACTCGGTGCGCGCTAATGCTGGCAGCAGATCCAGGCTGTCGGTGACCTCCAGCTTGGGAGCGAGAAGCAGGTCAGGTACCTGGATGGGCGGCTGGGCCGGGCACAGCTCAGACAGGCTGGTGCTGATCAGCAGTCGCAGCTCTGTGCTGTCACGTACCTGACGCACCGCTGGCAGCAGCTGGTCGAAACAGACGATTACGCTGGCGCCACAGTCCTTGAGTTGATATTCCAGCTCCATGCCAACCGCCATAGGGCTGACCGGGCAATGGATGGCTCCAGCCTTGAGGATGCCGAAAAAAGCGATATGAAATTGCGGGCAGTTGGGCAGGTAAACCGCCACCCTGTCGCCTGGCTTTACATGCTGGGCCTGGAGCAGGCTGGCGAAGCGGTCGGACAGCTCATCGAGTTCGGCAAAGCTGGTGTTGTGGCCATAAAAGGCAATCGCGCTTTTGTGCGGGGTGGTGTCTGCCCAATGGCGCAGGTAGCTGGTCAGGGGGCGCTCTCCGAGCGGGTATTCCGGCTCGCGCGCATGTCCTTCGGGCCAGTTCTGCGTATGAAGTTGTTGTAGCCGGGTGAGATAGTCCTGTTCCTGCATGGGGTGTCCCCTTTTTGTTTTCGGCAGTCAGTCGCATTGTCAGTTCGCATAATGCGCTGCGAACGGCACTAAAAGCGACAACCATTCATTGCCGAAAAGGAGCGGTATTCATGAGCCTGGCGCAGTCTTGCCGCACCAGGCTCAGAACAGTTCCAGCGGGGTGCTCGCACCATCACTGGAGTAGCCACCGGCATCCAGTTCGCTGAAGGGCGGTGGGGCATCCTCTTCCTTGAAGACTTCAAAATAACCGTTGTTGCTGCCCGGGCGGGCTGAACGTCCGGTCGCCGGATCAATACGGACATTGATCAGGCCATCCGGCATTGCCAGGCTGTTTTCGGGGCGACCTTCGAGTGCCGCGCCGACAAAGTCGATCCAGATTGGCAGCGCCACTGTGCTGCCATATTCACGCCGGCCCAGGCTCGCGGGTTGGTCGTAACCGGCCCATACGGTCGTGGCCAGCTCAGCGTTGTAGCCAGAGAACCAGGCATCACGCTGTTCGTTGGTGGTGCCGGTCTTGCCAGCCAGGTCGCCGCGCTCCAGCACGCGAGCGCGCCCGCCGGTACCACGGGTTATCACATCCTTGAGCATGCTGTTGATCTGGTAGGCCGTGCGTGGGTCAAGCACCTGGGGTGCTATCTCCGGTTCCAGGGTAACCTGGCTGCCGGACAGGCGCTGGTAGTAGGCCAGTTGTCGCTCGCTTTCGGCTTCCAGTCGTTCAGGAATGACTTTTGGCCGGGCATAGTCGAGTAGCTGGCCGTGGCGATCCTCGATGCGCTCGATCAGCCAGGGGTCAACCAGGTAGCCGCCATTGGCAAATACGGCATAGGCGCGGGTCAGTTGCAGGGGCGTCAGTTCCAGGCTGCCCAGCGACGATGACAGGTGGCGCGGAAGTTCTTCGCGGGCAAAGCCGAAACGCTCGACGTACGTCAGTGATTCGTCAACGCCAAGGTCTTGCATCAGTCGGATGGAGACCAGGTTGCGCGAGCGATACAGGGATTCGCGCAGGCGAATCGGACCGAGAAAGTCACCACCGGCATTCTGTGGTCGCCAGACGTTATCCAGATGATCATTGGCGAACACCAGCGGGGCGTCATTGACCAGACTGGCTGGTGTGTAGCCGCCATCCAGCGCGGCCGCGTAGAGGAAGGGTTTGAAGCTTGAGCCGGACTGGCGTCTGGCCTGAACGGCGCGATTGTAGTTGCTCTGGGCAAAGGAAAAGCCTCCCACTACCGCCTCGATACGACCGTCTGCCGGGTGTAGCGCGATCAGTGTGCCCTGGGCTGCTGGCAGCTGTTGCAGGGCATACTCACCCGATTCCAGCGGACTGACGCGCACGATGTCCCCCGGTAGCATGACATCGGCGGGCCGATTTGGCCGCGGCCCCATGCTGTTGACGCTGAGGAAGGGGCGCGCCCATTGCATGCTGGACCAGGGAATACGCACATCCGTGCCGTTACGCAGTCGGGCGATGGCGTGGTCGCCAGCTACTTCAATAACCAGGGCTGGCAGCAAGCCGCCTAATGCACGGTGAGAGGAGAGCAGCGTGGGCGCATCATCCGGGCTGGCATCCGGGTGGCGTGCTTCCGGACCGCGGTAACCATGTCGGCGATCATAGGTCATCATGCCATCGCGCAAGGCTTTCTGTGCCTGTTCCTGGCGTTCGCTATGTACGCTGGTAAAAACATGGTAGCCGTCGATATAGATGTCGGCGCCAAAGCGGTCAAAGAGTTCCTGGCGTACCATTTCAGCCACCCAGGGCGCATCCAGTTCTGGCGTGGCGCGGTGCAGGCGTGAGCCATCCGGGGTGTTGATCGCAGTATCAAAGGTTGGCTGGTCAATCATGCCCAGGCGCAGCATGCGCTGGAGAATCCAGTCGCGGCGCAGGGTGGCGCGCTCCATGTTGCTGAGCGGGTTATAGCGCGAAGGCGCTTTGGGCAAGCCGGCAATCATCGCCATTTCAGCGAGTGTCAGCTCGTCTATTGAGCGGCCATAATAGACCTGTGCAGCGGCCTCGATGCCGTAGGCACGATGGCCGAGGTAAATCTTGTTGATATAGAGCTCAAAGATTTCCTGCTTGTCCAGATGTCGTTCGATTTGCAAAGCCAGCAGAATTTCGTTTAACTTGCGTGAAAAGACGCGGTCACTGGTGAGAAATACATTTTTGGCCACTTGCATGGTGATGGTGCTACCGCCGGTCTGAATATGTCCAGACTGAGCCAGTTCGGTAGCTGCACGCAGCAATCCTCTGGGGTCGACCCCGCGATGACGCAGGAAGTTGTCATCCTCTGCTGCCAGGAAGGCATTGATAAAGTCTTCCGGCACCTGGTCAAAACTCACAGGAATCCTGCGCATTTCTCCATATTCAGCTATAAGTTTATTATCTGTGCTATATATGCGCAGAGGGGTCTGTAACTGCAGCTCGCGGAGACTTTCAACGTCGGGCAAGGCAGGGCTGAGATAGAGCGCAACACCGCTCAGCGCCAGAAAAGGGGCGCAAATCAGAGCTAACATTGACCAGAGCAGAAATTTTATAAAGCGCATGAGGGATAGAGAATTCCCTGTTGAATGAATCGGTTAGCAGAAGTACTGATCGAGAACGGGGTAACAGTCTGCATTATAAGCGTATTTTTTTCTAATAAGCCATTTGCGCTTGTGCCAGACCTGTTATTTAATGTAGGAAAACATAAACCGTCCGTAAGTGTCGGATGCTGATAGGAAATTGGCTGTGCTAGGGCTCATAAAGAAAAAAGCGAACACGCTGCTGGGCGTCGACATCAGTTCCACCACGGTGAAACTGCTTGAGCTCAGTCGTCAAGGCAACCGGTATAAAGTCGAATCGTATGCGGTTGAACCTCTACCACCCGGTGCGGTGGTCGAGAAAAATATTGTCGAACTGGACGGTGTTGGCCAGGCACTGGAGAAAGTGCTTTCCCGTTCAAAAACCTCTCTGAAACAGACCGCAGTCGCGGTTGCAGGTTCCGCGGTCATTACCAAGACCATCGAAATGGACGCAGATCTGGGTCCGGACGAGATGGAAGAGCAGATCAAGCTCGAAGCGGACCAGTACATTCCCTACCCACTTGATGAAGTTGCCATCGATTTCGAGGTGCAAGGCCCGTCGCCGCGTAACCCAGAACGCGTGGAAGTGTTGTTGGCAGCTTGCCGCCGTGAAAATGTCGATATCCGCGAAGCCGCCCTGGCGCTTGCCGGGCTCGAGCCCAAGGTGGTCGAGGTCGAGGCCTACGCCATGGAGCGTGCTTGCGAACTGATCATTGATCAGCTGGATGGCGATCGGGATCAGATGACCATCGCAGTGATTGACATCGGTGCCACCATGATGACGCTCAGTGTGCTCAGTAAGGGTCGCACCATTTACACCCGGGAGCAGTTGTTCGGTGGCAAGCAGTTGACCGACGAGATCCAGCGCCGCTATGGCCTGTCGCAGGACGAAGCCGGCTTGGCCAAGAAGCAGGGCGGCTTGCCGGATGATTACGAAACCGAGGTTCTGGGACCGTTCAAGGATGCCGTGGTGCAGCAGGTTTCGCGATCGCTGCAATTCTTCTTTGCCGGTGGTCAGTACAACGATGTTGACTACATCCTGCTCGCCGGGGGTACCGCCTCGATTCCCGGACTGGACCAGCTGGTACAGCAAAAGATTGGTACCACTACGCTGGTCGCCAACCCCTTTGCAAACATGACGCTGTCCAACAAGGTCAACGCCGTTGCTCTGAGTAACGATGCGCCGGCCCTGATGATTGCGTGTGGTCTGGCAATGAGGAGTTTTGACTAATGGCTCGCATTAACCT
>JAMCWB010000069.1 GCA_023475025.1 Gammaproteobacteria bacterium | reverse complement strand
AGGGCGAGAAGCATCGCGAGCGGGCCAAGGGTATTGGTGTCAATGATTACCTTGGCAAGCCCTACCAGGAAAGCCAGCTGCTGGAAGCCATCGCCAAGCTGGTGCCCGAGCGTGTCTGACCAGGACAGCGCGGCACCTGTGGTCCTGATTGCCCGTGAACCCAAACGGGCGGCCGTGGCAGCGGCAGTCAGTCAGCTGGGTTATGGCGTGCGCTGTTTTGATCCGGACCAGCCTGATGCGCTGGCCCGGTTACAGCAGGAGCCGGCAGCGGCCTGGCTGGTCGAGCTGGCGGAAGATTCCGTATTGACTGACTGGCTGTTGGAGCATAGCGAGCTGCCGGTTCTGCTCGGTGTCGGGCAGATTCCTGCACCGGGCAGTGAAGATTATCCGCGCTGCCTGCGCCGGCTGTATGCCAAGCTGGCCGGACTGATCGGTGAATCACCTCGTGGCAAGCCTGAACTGCATCGCCTGCCCGGCCAGCAAGCCGGGACCGACGCGGGTGCAGCACCCGTGGCGACCTGTGTCTGGGTGTTGGCAGCGTCTCTGGGTGGGCCGGCAGCAGTAAAGACCTTTCTGGATCATTTGCCGGCTGACCTGCCGTTGGCGCTGGTCTATGCGCAGCATATTGATCCGGGTTTCGAGCAGCAATTACCGCAGGTTGTCGGCCGCCATAATGCCTGGCAGATCCGTACCTGTGAGCCTGAGCACAGGCTGTCGCATGGTGAGGTGCTGGTGGTGCCGGTTGAGCAGCGCTTGCGGTTCAGTCCGGAAGGTCGGGTGCAGTTGAGCCGGGAAACCTGGCCGGGGCTCTATCAGCCGGCAATTGCTGCCGTGATTGATGAGGTGCGACAGACCTTTGCCCCGGCTTGTGGTGCTGTCGTGTTCAGTGGCATGGGTGAAGATGGTGTAGACGCCTGCAGCCGGATGCACAACCAGGGCATGCCGGTCTGGACCCAAAGCGCGGACAGCGCCGCCTGTGCGGTCATGCCGGAAGCCGTGCGTGCGGCTGGCGTCAGTAGTCTGCAAGGTAACCCGGAGCAGTTGGCGACAGCCATGCGGCGCTGGATGGAACAGGAATCCGTGGCTGCCCTGTGAGGCGGCCACATCGAGAGGAGTCGGTTGATGTCCGATGCACTGGAAAGTCTCAATGGGTTGATTGTGCCGCTGGCCGACCGCGGTTTGTTGCTGCCGAACGTGGCGGTTGCTGAATTGACTGCCTATCGCCGTCAGGAAGCACCGCCGGCGGGCAGCCCCGATTGGTTTCTCGGCTGGATGCGTTGGCGTGACCAGCGGGTTGCGGTAATGGACCCGGCGCGGTTGCTGGGCTTGCCCAGCTCGAACGATACCAGCAGGGAGCAGGCGCTGGTCATGAATGCCATAGGCGGGCGCTCAGGGGTGAGCTTTTTTGCCCTGCGTGTTGCCGGCATTCCACGCTCGCGCAAGGTGCTGCGTGGAGAAATCAGCGCTGCTCCTGAACAACCGGCGCTGCCCGCAGTGCTGCAACAGGTTCAGCTGGCCGAGGTAGAACAGCCTTTACTGATTCCCGACCTGCAAGCACTGGAGCAGCAGCTGGCTGACATGGGTGCTTTTGGCTGAGCCTTTCGTCTAGATCGGAAAGCTCAGCCTGGCTTCGGTGCCGCCACCGCTGCGGTTGAGCAGCTGCACGGTAGCGCCGTGGCTGTCAGCGATGCGCTTGACGATCGCCAGTCCCAGCCCCGTCCCTTTGGTGGTGCGTGCGCGGTCGCCGCGGATAAAGGGCGTGAACAGGGTCTCACTTTCAATCGGGTCAATCCCCGGACCCCGATCCATGACACTGATCACCAGGTAGGGCTGCGCTGCCGCGCGGGTGATATAGGTGGCTACCTCTACCTCGTTCTCACCGTGCCTCAGGGCATTCTCGATCAGGTTGGTCAGTACCCGTTTGATTGACAGTCGGCGCAGCGGCAGGCTGGGCAGGGTCTGCAGGCAAAGGCGCACCTGCTCCTCGCCGGTGTTCAGTGGCGCAACAACCTCGCAGATCAGCTCATTGACGTCAGTCTGCTCCAGTGGCTCGGCACTGCCATCGCGAATATAGGTCATGAACTGGTCAAGGATGGCATCCATATCCTCGATATCACGGATCATGCCATCGGTCAGTTCGGGCTCGGCACTGGAGAGTAGCTCGGTGGATAGCCGCATGCGCGTCAAGGGCGTGCGCAAGTCATGGGATATCCCGGCCAATAGCAGCCCACGCTCGCGGCTGGCCTGCTCGACATCCTGCGCCATCTGGTTGAAGGCGTGATAGACCTGGGCGATTTCCGCCGGGCCACCGGTATCCAGCAAGCGCACATTGCGCCCCTGGCCAATGCGTTCGGCTGCGCGTTCAAGGGCTTTCAGCGGGCGAATCAGCTGGCGCACCAGTACCCAGGCTGCACCGATCGAGAGCATGGCAATGGAGAGCAACCAGTTAATCACCATCCACAGCCGCTGGCCCCGCAGGGGATGTGCCAGCAGGGGGATTTCCAGCCAGTGGTCACGGTAATAGCCCGGCTGATGAATCCAGATGGCGGGGTTCTCGCTGACACGCACCTTGACCTGGGTCTGGTCACCCAGCTCATCACGCAACTGACGGGTGAATATACCGCTGTAGGGCCAATGAAATTCTCCGCTGGGGACTGCATCCGGGCTGACCAGGTGCAGCCCGGTGATGTCTTCAATCTCGCGGCGGGTGTCTGCGTCACTGCTCCAGTAGGTTTTTACCAGCATGGCGGTGCCATGGCTGTACTGGCGGTCGACCAGCAGGTCTTCATTGCTGAGCAGGTAGACCAGGGTGAGGAACATGGAAAACAGCACCACCACCATGAGCACCAGGATGCTGCGGGCAAAGAAACTGCGTGGCAGTAGGGGGTGCCAGCCGGGGCCTCCTTTCACGCCGCCTTGCCATCCGGTACAAAGACGTAGCCCACACCCCATACGGTCTGGATGTAACGAGGCTTGGACGGGTCGGGTTCCAGCATGCGGCGCAGACGGGAAATCTGTACGTCAATGGAGCGCTCCAGGGCATCCCACTCGCGGCCACGCGCCAGCTGCATGAGCTTGTCACGGGTCAATGGCTGGCGCGGATGCTGAACCAGTGCCTTGAGCACGGCAAACTCACCGGTGGTCAGCATGTGTACTTCTTCGCCCTTGCTCAGCTCGCGGGTTGCCAGGCTGAGAACAAACTCACCGAAGCTGACCTGATCGTCTTCCGCGCTGGGTGCGCCGGGTACCTGGGGTGCCTGGCGGCGCAACACGGCCTTGATGCGGGCTACCAGTTCGCGCGGGTTGAAGGGTTTGGGCAGATAATCATCGGCCCCGGACTCCAGACCCTGGATGCGGCTGGCTTCATCGCCCTTGGCGGTGAGCATGATAATGGGCGTCTTGTCGTCCTGGTCGCGCAAGCGCTTGCAGGCGCTCATGCCGTCTTCACCCGGCAACATCAGATCGAGTACCAGCAGGGAGTAGAGCTCACGCGAGAGCAGACGATCCATCTGCTCGGTATTTTCTACCGCCCGGACCCGGTAGCCCTGTTCGCTGAGAAATCGCTCGAGCAAACGTCGCAAGCGGACATCGTCATCGACAATCAGGATTTTTTCGCCTTCAGTGGTTGTGGTCATGACAGCCCTACCTCGTTTGATTTTGCTTATTGTGGCTGATCACTGTCAGCTCCGGGTTGACGTAGTGTTACAACAGATTTCTTTTGTACAAGTTTTGTAGGCTTTTGGCCAGTCCCGCGTAGAAATATCTTTGCCGGCCAGGTGCCAGCCGGTTGATGCCGCGGGTGGCTTGCCTCCCGCGCGCGCGGGTGAGTCGGTTATACTGCGCTTTTTTCGTTCTGCCCAGAGGAAAACTTGCATGGAATCCATCGTCTCGCGTTTGGCGACTGAACTGGCCGTCAGGCCGCAACAGGTCAGTGCCACCATCAGCCTGCTCGACGAGGGTGCCAGTGTTCCCTTTATCGCCCGCTACCGGAAAGAAGTGACCGGCAGTCTGGATGACACCCAGTTACGTCAATTGGAAGAACGTCTGCGCTATCTGCGCGAGCTTGAAGACCGGCGTAGCACCATCCTCGACAGTATCGGTGAGCAGGGCAAGCTGAGTGCTGAACTGGAGCGTGATATTCGCGCTGCCGACACCAAAACGCGGCTGGAAGACCTGTACCTGCCCTACAAGCCCAAGCGCCGGACCAAGGGGCAGATTGCCCTGGAAGCGGGCCTGGGTCCGCTGGCCGAGCAGCTGTTTGCTGACCCGACGCTGGACCCCGAGCAGTTGGCTGCCGATTTTATTGATGCCGAGCGTGGTGTGGCTGATATCAAGGCGGCGCTGGATGGTGCCAAGTACATCCTGATGGAGCAGTTCAGTGAAGACGCCAACCTGCTTGAGCGGCTGCGGCGGACACTGCAACAGGAGGGGCGAGTGGTCTCTCGGCTGGTGGCCGGCAAGGAAACCGAAGGGGCGAAGTTCCGCGATTATTTCGAGTACAGCGAGCTACTGGCGCGGGTACCTTCACACCGTGCCCTGGCCATCCTGCGCGGGCGCAATGAGGGCGTTCTGTCGATTGGACTGGAGCTGGGTGATGAAGAGCCGGCAGCCGGCAGCTTGCATCCCTGCGAAGGCATCATTGCCGAGGCCGTGGGCATTCGCCAGCAGGGCCGGGCCGCCGACAAATGGTTGGCCGAAGTGGTGCGCTGGACCTGGCGGGTCAAACTGCTCGGCAACCTGGAAACCGAGCTGCTGGGTGATCTGCGTGAACTGGCCGAGGATGAGGCCATCCGCGTATTCGCCAGCAACCTGAAAGACTTGCTGCTGGCCGCACCGGCCGGGCCGCGGGTGACCCTGGCGCTGGACCCGGGCCTGCGCACCGGGGTCAAGGTGGTGGTGGTTGATGCCACCGGCAAGCTGGTCGATACGGTGACCATTTTCCCCCACGCCCCGCGTAACCAGTGGGACGCCTCACTGGCCGTGCTTGGCGCCCTGTGCCAGAAGCACAAAGTTGATCTGGTCGCCATCGGTAACGGCACGGCATCGCGGGAAACCGACAAGCTGGCCGCTGACCTGCTGCGTCAGCAGGCGCCGCTCAAGATGACCAAGATCATGGTCTCGGAAGCTGGCGCGTCGGTCTATTCCGCCTCCGAGTTGGCGGCCAAAGAATTCCCCGACCTGGACGTGACCTACCGTGGCGCGGTATCCATTGCCCGTCGCTTGCAGGACCCGCTGGCCGAGCTGGTAAAGATCGAGCCCAAGGCCATTGGTGTTGGTCAGTACCAGCACGATGTATCCCAGCTGAAGCTGGCGCGCAGCCTGAATGCGGTGGTCGAAGACTGTGTGAATGCGGTCGGCGTGGATCTGAATACTGCCTCGGCACCCCTGCTGACCCGGGTATCCGGCCTCAACCCGGCGATCGCGCAGAATATCGTTGAGTACCGTGACCAGCATGGCGCCTTCGGTAACCGGCGCGAGCTGCTCAAGGTCAGCCGGCTGGGAGACAAAACCTTCGAGCAGGCCGCGGGTTTTCTGCGCGTGATGAACGGCAGCAATCCGCTGGATGCCTCGGCAGTGCACCCGGAAGCCTATCCGCTGGTTGAGCGGATTGCCGCGGATACCTCACGGGATATCCGCAGCCTGATTGGTGACTCAGGCTTTCTGCGCCAACTCGACCCGGCCCGCTTTACCGATGAGCGCTTCGGGGTGCCGACCATCAGCGACATTCTCAAGGAGCTGGACAAGCCCGGCCGTGACCCGCGTCCGGAGTTCAAGGCCGCTGCTTTCCAGGACGGGGTGGAAAAGCTCAGCGACCTCAAGCCAGGCATGACCCTGGAGGGGGTGGTAACCAATGTCGCCAATTTCGGCGCCTTTGTTGATATCGGCGTGCACCAGGACGGCCTGGTACATATCTCCATGCTGTCGCACCAGTTCATCAAGGACCCGCGTGATGTGGTAAAGGCCGGTGATATCGTCAAGGTCAAGGTGATGGAGGTGGATATTCCGCGCCAGCGTATCAGCCTGAGCATGCGGCTGGACGACAAGCCGGGCGAGGCCAGGGTTACCGCGGGCAAGCCGCCAGCAGAGCGCAAAAAGACTACCGGGCGCCAGCCTGCGGCGTCTCATGCTGGTACAAAGCCGGCCTCAGGTGGTACTTTTGCCGATCTGTTCGCCAATGCGAAGCATCTGAAGAAGCCCTGACTATGGTTGATCATCCTTATCTGAAGAACTTTGCGGAAAATCGCATGAGCGATTTCACCCGTCTGGTCGGCCTGGAGTTTCGCCATATCAGTCGCGGCGAGTGCTTCCTGCACCTGGATATTGCCCAGCACCATTTCAATTCCACCGGGCGGGTGCATGGTGGGGTGGTCTTTACCCTGCTTGATTCAGCGATGGGGGCTGCGGCCTTCACGGTGCTGGAGCCGAACGAGATGACGGCAACGGTAGAATGCAAGATCAACTACACTCGGGCAGTAACCGGCGGTGCGCTGGAAGGCCGTGGCAAAGTAGTACATGCCGGCACCCGGACGGTAGTGGTTGATGGTGAGGTGTGGCAGGACGATGCGCTGGTGGCCAAGGCCCTGGGCACGTTCGCGCGAATCGGACTTTAGTTCTCGGGCGCGATTGGCGCCCATCTGCCTGGGAGTGACAGCCTTGTCACCGATTTTGAAACGCAATCTTGACGTGCTGCAACAGGCGCAATGGGCTGACACCTTGCGTGATTGCCGTCATGGTATCGAAAAAGAGAGCCTGCGCATCAGTGCTGACGGCCATCTGGCCATGACCGCTCACCCGCGCGGGCTGGGGTCGGCCTTGACCCATCCTTACATCACCACCGACTACTCTGAAGCCTTGCTGGAGCTGATTACCCCGGTCTGTCGTGATGTGCAGGACTTGCTGCACAAGCTGGATGACATCCATCGTTATACCTACAGCCAGATTGGTGATGAGTGGTTGTGGACCGAATCCATGCCCTGTCGCCTACCGGCAACGGATAACGAGATTCCCATTGCCTGGTACGGCAGCTCCAATGTTGGCACCCTGAAGCACGTCTACCGGCGTGGCTTGGCAGTACGCTATGGCAAGGCGATGCAGTGCATTGCCGGTATTCACTATAATTTTTCCCTGTCGCCCGCGCTCTGGCAGTTGTTGCAGCAAAGCGCCGGCGATCAGCGCCCGCCGCAGGAATGGCAGTCGGCCAGTTACTTCGGCATGATCCGTAACTTCCGTCGTTATTCCTGGCTGTTGATGTATCTGTTTGGCGCTTCACCGGCGCTGTGCAGTACCTTTCTGCGCGGCCGTGAACACAACCTGCAGCCACTGGGCGAGAAAACCCTCTACCTGCCCTGGGCGACCAGCCTGCGCATGAGTGACCTTGGTTACAACAACAATGCCCAGGCCGGCCTGAACATCTGCTACAACAGTCTGGACAACTACATTCAGACCATGACCGAAGCGACCGGGCTGCCCTATGCGCCCTACGCCAGAATCGGCACCCATGATGCCGACGGCAACTGGCAGCAACTCAATACCAACCTGTTGCAGATCGAGAACGAGTTCTACAGCCCGATCCGGCCCAAGCGGGTTACGCAAAGCGGTGAAAAGCCGGTACATGCCCTGGCAGCACGTGGTGTGGAGTACATCGAAGTACGCTGTCTGGATATCGATCCTTTCGAGCCGCTGGGTATCAGCCTTCAGACCGCGCGTTTTCTCGATGTCTTCCTGCTCTATTGCGCGCTGGAAGAGAGCCCGCCGCTGGACCAGGCCGAGTGCCTGGAAGTGGTGGAAAACTTTGCCTTGAGTGTGCGCCGTGGCCGCGAACCTGGCCTGTTATTGCATCAGCATGGTGTTGCCCGGCCACTGACCGCATGGGGACAACAGCTGGTGTCTGCACTGGCACCTTGTGCGGCGCTGCTCGATCAGGTGCATGGTGGCACTGATTACAGCGCCAGCCTGCAGGCGCAGGCGGTCAAGCTGGCGGATCCGGCCTTGACCCCTTCGGCCCGGGTGTTGGCCGGGATTGCCGAGCATGGAGACAGCTTTTTCCGTTTCGCGCTGGCGCAGTCAGAGGCGCATCAGGCTTATTTCGCTGATCGACCGCTACCCGCCGATCAGCAAGCAGCCATGCAGGCGGCGGCCGAGGCGTCGCTGGCGGAGCAGGCTGAGATTGAGGCGTCAGATACGCTCGACTTCGATGCCTATGTTGCCGCCTATATGGCGCAGGAGCTGCCTGGCTGAGGCGGCCTGCCGGCGCATTACTGCGTCAGCAGGTTGGTAAACAGCAGGTCACTGACCAGTGCCTGGCCTTCTTCGGCTTCGAGTACAGCTCTAACCTGTTCGAGAGCTTCACTGCGCAAGGCTTCCTTGCCCTGCATGCTGGCCAGATCCTCAGCGGTCTGGCGAGCGAACAGACTCACCAGTGTATTGCGAATCAACGGATCATGGTGCTCGATGCGGCTGACCGCCTCGGCGCTGCTGGCGCGCAGGGCGACATCTACCCGCAGGTACTGAATCCGCGGCCCAGGGCCTATGGTGCCGACAAAGGAGGGTGTCAGCTCTACGTATTCGACGGCACTGGCGGTGCCGGGCAGTTGCAGGCCGGCAAGCAGAAGCAGGATTGGGGCCAGAGTTCGCAAACGCATACAGAGTCCTCAGGTTGTGGTCATGGTCAGTGCCGGACGAGCCCGGCCTTATGGGTCCAGATCAATCAGCAGTATGGTCATTGACCCGCGTGCCCGGGTTGCGACTAGACTGTAGGCAACAAAAACCCAAACAGGGAGACATCATGAAAGCCGTCTTGTGCAAAGCCTATGGTCCGGCCAGCAGTCTGGTGCTGGAAGAGACAACCGATCCGGTCGCCAAACCCAACGAAGTCGTACTCGATATCCATGCTGCAGGGGTCAATTTCCCCGATACGCTGATCATCGAAGGCAAATACCAGGTCAAACCGCCGTTTCCTTTCTCCCCGGGTGGCGAAGCCGCAGGTGTGGTAGCGAGCGTAGGTGAAAAGGTCAAACACCTCAAGCCGGGTGATCGCGTTATGGGCCTGACCGGCTTTGGCAGCTTTGCTGAAAAGATCGCAGTCGACGCCATGCGGGTACTGCCGATGCCTGACGATATGGAGTTTGTCACCGCCTCGGGTTTCAGTATGACCTATGGTACCTCCATGCATGCGTTGAAGCAGCGCGCCAATCTGCAGCCGGGTGAAACCCTGCTGGTGCTGGGCGCTTCCGGTGGTGTTGGCCTGGCGGCAGTTGAAATCGGCAAGGCCATGGGCGCACGGGTCATTGCTGCGGCTTCCAGTGATGAAAAGCTGCAAGTGGCCAAGGACGCTGGTGCCGATGAACTGGTCAACTATGGCGACGGCGAACTGAAAGAGAAGGTCAAGGCACTGACCAACGGTAAGGGCGCCGATGTGATCTATGATCCGGTCGGTGGCGACCTGTTCGATCAGTCACTGCGTTGCATCAACTGGAATGGCCGTCTGCTGGTCGTCGGCTTTGCCAGTGGCCGCATCCCGGAAATGCCCGCCAACCTGCCCCTGCTCAAGGGTGCTGCCGTGGTCGGCGTATTCTGGGGCTCATTCGCCGCCCGCGAACCGCAAAACAACCTGGACAACTTCAAGCAGCTGTTTGCCTGGTTCAGTGAAGGCAAACTCAAGCCGCTGGTGTCCAAGACCTATAACCTGGACGAGTACGAAGACGCCCTGGCCATGCTGACCTCACGTCAGGCAGTCGGCAAGGTGGTAATCAAGACGCGTTAAAATTTCAGGTTATAGGGCTGAAGGCTGAAGGCTGAAGGCTGAAAGCTGAAAGCTGAAAGCTGAAAGCTGAAAGCTGGAAGGTTGAGTTGTGGGTGGGGGCTGTTTTCTGTGTGGTGGTTGACGTCTTCCGCCCGCCCGGGATCATGGCTTCTAGCTTCTAGCTTCTAGCTTCTAGCTTCTAGCTTCTAGCTGGGGTTTCAGACTTTTTTGTGTTCGGGCCGGTTAGGCCCGTCACCTGATGGACCATGAAGTCATCAGGAGGGCCTGATGAGACGATCCCCATACAGGATAGCAAGGGGTTCATTGCGCTGATCTGATGGTCTCGATACAGGCTTGACAGCTCAACAACCCACCCACATCCTGATACTTCCAGCTTCCAGCTTCCAGCTTCCAGCTTCCAGCTTCCAGCTAGCAAACCCCTGCTGGCGCCAGGCTTCGTAGATCAGGATCGCGGCGCTGTTCGACAGGTTGAGGCTGCGGCTGTTGGCGAGCATAGGGATGCGCAGTACCTGTTCTTTTGGCAGGCTTTCGCGCAGTTCGCTTGGCAGGCCTCGACTTTCCGGGCCGAACAGAAACATATCCCCCGGCTGAAAGTCTACTTCGCTGTAGGTCTGGCTGCCTTTGGTGCTCATGGCAAACACCCGTGCTGGCTTTACTGTAGCCAGGCAGCTGGTCCAGTTGCTGTGTACTTGTAGCTGGGCAAACTCATGATAATCCAGCCCGGCACGGCGCAGACGCTTGTCATCCAGCACAAATCCCAAGGGCTCGATCAGGTGCAGCTGGCAGCCGGTATTGGCGCACAGGCGAATGATGTTGCCGGTATTTGGCGGTATCTCGGGTTCAAGCAGGGCGATATGGAACATGGCGGGCCGCAGCAGAGGTAAAAGCGGGCAGTTTAGTTGGTCAGGCGGCTGGCGGCTAGCGGCAAACAGCTGGAAGGTCAGGCTGCAGGTGGGGTTGTTTTTTATGTGGGTGCGAGCAGGATCCAGGCTTTTAGTTTTGAAGGCTGAAAGCTGAAGGCTGGAAGGCTGGAAGGCTGGAAGGTTGAGTTGTGGGTGGGGGGCTATTTTCGTGAGTGTCAGACTTTTGTGTACCGGCTGTCATTGCGAAGGCCGCAGGCCTGTGGCAATCCATTTTGACCTGGGTTGAGTGCGCAGCAATGGATCGCCACGCCGCTATGCGGCTCGCGATGACGCTGAGAGGGGGGCATGCCACCAGCCGTTCCGGGAGTGCTTGATTTTTGTGTACCGGCTGTCATTGCGAAGGCCGCAGGCCTGTGGCAATCCATTTTGACCTGGGTTGAGTGCACAGCAATGGATCGCCACGCCGCTATGCGGCTCGCGATGACGCTGAGAGGCCGCCAGCGGTTCCGGGAGTGCCTGATTTTTTGTGTTCGGGCTGTCATTGCGAAGGGCGAAGGCCTGTGGCAATCCAGGTAGCGCCAAGCGCAACAGGGCAAGATTCAGGCTTGACAGCTCAACAACCCACCCACATCCTGATGCTTCCAGCTTCCAGCTTCCAGCTTCCAGCTTCCAGCTTCCAGCTTCCAGCTTCCAGCTTCCAGCTTCCAGCTTCCAGCTTCCAGCTTCCAGCTTCCAGCTAAAAAAAAGCGACCCCAGCCTGCCTGAACTGAGATCGCTTCAAATACACCCAAGTTAACTAAAGCATCAAGTGTGCCAATGTTTGCCGACGGCTGATTTATTCGCTTTCGTCGTCGTCATTGCCGGCCATGTTCATGCCCAGCTCCTTGATTTTCCGGGTCAGGGTATTTCGGCCCCAGCCCAGTAGCTGCGCGGCATCGCGGCGTCTGCCGGCAGTGTGTTTGAGGGCAGTTTCTATCATGATGCGCTCGAAGGCGGGCACTGCGATATCGAGCAGGTTACTGGTGCCGCGGGCCAGTTCCTGGTCAGCCCAGGTGCGCAAACTGTGCTCCCAATGCCCGTCCGGTGCACTTTCCTGGTGCTGGGTGAGCAATTCTGGGGGCAGGTCATCCACCAGCACCTCACGACTGGAGGCCATGACGGTGATCCAGCGGCAGGTGTTTTCCAGTTGGCGTACGTTTCCGGGCCAGGCCAGGCTGCTCATATAGTCCTGGGTCTGCGGTTTGAGCACCTTGGGTTCGACGCTGAGTTCCTGCGCGGCCTTGGCGAGAAAATGCTGGGCCAGGGCCGGAATGTCCTCGCGGCGCTCAGCCAGCTTGGGGATATGGATGCGGATGACGTTGAGGCGGTGGAACAGGTCCTCACGAAACTTGCCGGACTGCACCAGGCCTTCAAGGTTCTGGTGGGTGGCGGCAATGATGCGGACATCTACCTTGATCGGGGTATGCCCCCCAACGCGGTAGAACTCACCGTCCGCCAGCACGCGCAGCAGGCGGGTCTGGGTTTCCGCCGGCATGTCACCGATCTCATCGAGAAACAGGGTGCCGCCATCCGCCTGCTCAAAGCGACCGCGGCGCTGACTGGCGGCGCCGGTGAAGGCCCCTTTTTCGTGGCCGAACAGTTCGGACTCCATCAGATCCTTGGGAATGGCGGCCATGTTCAGCGCAATAAAAGGGTTGCGCGCACGCGGGCTGTGGCGGTGCAGGGCCTGAGCTACCAGTTCCTTGCCAGTTCCCGACTCACCATTGATCAGCACGGTGATATTGGAATGAGACAGGCGGCCGATGGCGCGAAAGACTTCCTGCATGGCGGGCGCTTCGCCGATGATTTCCGGCGTGCGGCCCAGTTCCTGTTCCGGCGCCAGGGCTTCCTGCTCGCGGGTATGGGCGAGGGCGCGGCGGACCAGGGCAACGGCTTCGTCGACATCAAAGGGCTTGGGCAGGTACTCGAAAGCGCCGCCCTGGTAGGAGGCGACGGCGCTGTCCAGGTCCGAGTGTGCCGTCATTATGATGACTGGCAGTTGCGGGTACTGTTCGCGTGCGGCAGCGAGCAGTTCCAGCCCGCTGCTGCCAGGCATGCGGATGTCGCTGATCAAGACATCCGGGCACTGGCGCTGTAACCGACTGAGCGCGGTGTCAGCATTGTCAAAGCTGACCGGTTCCATGCCTTCCTGCTGCAAGGCTTTTTCCAGTACCCAGCGAATTGAACGGTCATCATCAACAATCCAGACGTTATCGGCGCGGCTCATGACGGGGATTCTCCAGAAGTGGGTTCCAGCGGCAGGAACAGGGTAAAGACTGTGTGCCCGGGTTGGCTGTCACATTCGATCAGGCCCTGATGCTGGGTAACGATATTTTGTGTAATGGCCAGACCCAGGCCGGTACCATCGGCACGACCGCTGACCATCGGATAGAAAATGCTGTCAACAATGTCACGGCTGATGCCGGGGCCGTTGTCGATGATCTGTAATTTGCACACCAGCCGGTGGCGCACCTGGCCTATGGTGAACTGACGCAAGGTGCGGGTGCGCAGGGTGATCAGGCCAGACTCCAGGTCCCCCTCGCCGGCTATCGCTTGCATGGCGTTGCGCACGATATTGAGCACGGCCTGGATCAGCTGTTCGCGGTCGGCAATCAGCTCGGGAATACTCGGATCGTAATCACGCAGCAGGCGTAGGCGACCCTGGGTTTCGGCTTCAATCAGGCTGCAGACGCGCTCGGTGATTTCATGGATATTGATGGCGCGCAGTGTCGGTGGCCGGTAGGGGCCAAGCATGCTGTCGACCAGGTTGCGCAGGCGGTCAGCCTCTTCGATGATGACGTCAGTGTAATCACGCAGGTCGGTTTCCGGCAGCTCCCTTGCCAGTAATTGGGCTGCGCCACGGATACCACCCAGCGGGTTCTTGATTTCATGGGCCAGGCCGCGCACCAGTAGCTTGGTCACTTCCTGCTTGGACAGCTGAGCCTCTTCCTTGGTGATACGCTGCAAGCGATCACGGGGGTAGACCTCCATCAGGATCCAGCTGGCCTGTTTGCCGGTCAGTGGGGTAACCGAGTAATCCACCATCAATTGGCGGCCATTGTTCAGGGTTAGCTGGGCTTCGCGCTTGGTAAAGGGGTGGGCAGTCTCAATCGCCCGGTGTAATGAGTTAATGGCATGCTGGCTGTCGTGGAACAGGCTTTCCAGCGGTTGCTGCTGCACCCGCTGACCACTCACCGCCAGCAGCATTTCTGCTGCCGGGTTGAGGTACTCAACACGTAACGACTGATCCAGCAGCAGCACGGCAGTGGTCAGGTTATCCAGTAACTGGCGGTGAAAAGCGTCTGAAAGCATATTGGGTATCCATTGGTTGCCCAGGATGATGCAAAAAACGAACCAGCTTCTTATTGGTGCACGAATTTTAGGCCAGTGACCGCATGCTGGCGATCAGGCCGCTTGATCCGGGGGCTGGCAGCGAATGCAGGGGTTCGCAAAGGGTGCGGTCGCAGGTTGAATCTGCACTGTGTGGACGTAACCTGCAGCAGCCATGCACTACTATAGTGCATGGCTGCTGTGTTGGTCAGGGGTGCGCTGTGCTGGCGCGTGAAGGTTGGGTTAATTGCCGCCGCCGGGGACATTGGGCGCGGGGCGGGCGCTGGGTGCCTGCGGAGCCTGACCGCCACCCTGGCGGCCGGGTTGCAGCAACGAGGTGCGTTGCACGTGCACAGTAATGGGGCTGCTGCGCTGCAATTCTTCGCCGCGGGCATTGACCACCACTGCGCTGATCTGGTGCGTGCCGCGGTCCAGGTTCGACAGGGTGATGCTGGTTTCTGCCTGGCCGGTACCGGGAATGCCTTGGCTACTGAGTTCGCCACTGATTTCGGCGCGTAACAGGTGATTGCTGCTCAGCGGCGGGTCAAAGGCCACCCGCAGCGTCAGGTCACCATCATTGCTGCGTACGGCTTCGTCGTCAGCGGGGCTGGTGATACTCATGTGCTGATAGGGCGCGGATGTGCGCTCATTGCTCTCGGAGGCATTGCGCGAGGTGTCACGCATAGCCGGCGCAGGGGGTGGCTCGACGGTATTGGTGGGACCAAGCTGAATGGTCTCGGCACCTGGATGAGGTTTATCGGAAAAAATCCGATTGCCGTCGGCATCTGTCCAGCTGTAGATCTGTGCCTGCGCGCCGAAGGCCAGCAGGCCGGTTAGCAGTCCTGTGCTGAGCATGCGTTTCATGGCGATCACTCCTGTGTGACGAGTCTGCCAAGACTTGCACCGCTGGGGCAGAAAGGCAAGTGTCGCGCCGGGCTATCGGACGGACGAAAAAAAGGGGCGCCCGAGAGGGCGCCCCTTTTCACTGATTGCGGCTTGTGGCCGGGCTCAGACGCTGTAGTACAGTTCGTATTCCAGCGGGTGAACAAAAGTACGTACCTTGATTTCTTCGGCAGCCTTCAGCTCGATATAGGCGTCGATGAACTCTTCGGTAAATACGTTGCCCTTGGTCAGGAACTCACGGTCGGCGTCCAGCGCTTCCAGTGCTTCCTTCAGGCTGCCACAGACCTGTGGGATCTGGCTGGCTTCTTCCGGCGGCAGATCGTACAGGTTCTTGTCAGCAGCATCGCCAGGGTGAATCTTGTTCTGGATGCCGTCCAGGCCAGCCATCAACAGGGCGGCAAAGGCCAGGTAGGGGTTGGCTGCCGGGTCCGGGAAGCGAGCTTCAATGCGGCGTGCTTTCGGGCTGGACACGTAGGGAATACGGATCGAAGCTGAACGGTTACGTGCCGAGTAGGCCAGCATGACCGGGGCTTCAAAGCCGGGTACCAGACGCTTGTAGGAGTTGGTCGACGGGTTGGTAAAGGCGTTCAGCGCCTTACCGTGCTTGATGATACCGCCGATGAAGAACAGGGCAGTGTCAGACAGACCGGAGTAACCTTCGCCAGCAAAGGTGTTCTTGCCATCCTTGCTGATTGACATGTGTACGTGCATACCTGAGCCGTTGTCGCCGTACAGCGGCTTGGGCATGAAGGTAGCGGTCTTGCCAAAGGCATCAGCCACGTTGTGTACACAGTACTTCAGGGTCTGAACTTCGTCGGCCTTCTTCACCAGGGTGTTGAACAGCACGCCGATTTCGTTCTGACCGGCAGTGGCCACTTCGTGGTGGTGCACTTCGATGGTCAGGCCCATTTCTTCCATGGCATTACACATGGCAGTACGGACTTCGTGGTCGTGATCGACGGGCGGAACCGGGAAGTAGCCGCCCTTGACGCCTGGACGGTGGCCCTTGTTACCGGTCTCGAAGTCGGCGTCAGTGTTCCAGGAACCTTGCTCAGAGATGATCTTGAACATGGAGCCAGAGATGTCTGACTTGTATTTGACTTCGTCAAAGATAAAGAACTCGGGCTCTGGGCCAACGAACACGGTATCGCCCACGCCGGTAGACTTCATGTACTCTTCAGCACGCTTGGCGATGCCGCGCGGGTCGCGCTCGTAACCCTGCATGGTTGAGGGCTCGATGATGTCACAGACAATGATCAGGGTCGGGTCTTCGGTGAAGGGGTCCATGACCGCAGTCTCGTCATCCGGCATCAAGATCATGTCGGAGGCTTCAATACCTTTCCAGCCAGCGATGGAAGAGCCATCGAACATCTTGCCATCTTCAAAGAACTCATCATTGACGTCACGCGCAGGAATAGTGACGTGCTGCTGCTTGCCTTTGCTGTCGGTGAAGCGCAGGTCAACCCACTTCACGTCAAATTCTTTGATCAGTTGAATCGTTTTCGACATGGTTTCCTCCAATGGGAATCGAGTGGCCGGCATATTACCGACCTTGATAATGATTGCTGGCGGACAGTGCAGCAATCCGCTTGGCGATTAAAGGAGCAAAAGCTGTGCCAGCTTTACCAAAGCGCGCAAGCGCACGGTTTAGCAGCAATTCTGCCTTTTAAGCGGGCATTATTCGCTGGCATTTGACTCAATTTGGTGCGTTCGTGGTTACTTTTGCACCATAGTGGATCATTTGTCTGTGGATGGCCAGCACCATTCGGTATCTGTCTGGCATCGTCAGCGTCGGCCGGTCAACGTATAATGAATGGTTTTTGCGTTGTAGACCCTATGAAGCTGATCATCAAGTTCTTTGCCGAAATCACCATCAAGACTACGCCAGTGCGCAAGCGCTTCGTCAAGCAGCTCAAGATCAATCTGCGTGGCTTGCTCGCCGAGATTGATCCGGACCTGCGCGTGCATGGTGCCTGGGACAGTCTGCAGATCGAAGGTGTGACTGCAGAGAACCTGCCTGCCACACTCGATTGTTTGCAACGTACCCCAGGCATTGCGCAGATTCAGGAAGTCCATGAATACCCGCTGACCAGCCTCTCAGATCTGGCAGATCTCTGTGTGCAGCATCTTGGTGCGCAGCTGGCCGGCAAGGTGTTCGCCGTGCGCTGCAAGCGCATCGGTAACCATGACTTCAGCTCGCCCGAGGTATCGCGTTATCTGGGCGGCGAGCTGTTCGAGCGTTGCGGCGCGGCTGGCATATCTCTGTCCGCGCCTGAAGTGCGTGCAGAAGTGGAGATCCGCCACGATCGGGTGTTCCTGATCCAGGCGCGGCATGCCGGTATGGGCGGATTTCCGCTGGGCACCATGGAGCCGGTGCTCAGCCTGATGTCGGGTGGCTTTGATTCGACGGTTGCCAGCTACCAGCTGTTGCAGCGGGGCCTGTTACCACACTTTATCTTCTTCAATATGGGTGGCCGTGCGCATGAGATTGGCGTGCGCCAGATCGCGCATCACCTGTGGCGGCAATATGCCGGGAGTCACCGTTTACGCTTTATCAGTGTGCCCTTTGAAGAGGTAGTCGGTGAGCTGATCCGCCATGTCGATGACAGTCAGATGGGTGTGGTGCTCAAGCGGATGATGCTGCGTGCCGCCGATCGCATTGCCCATCAGCTGGGGTTCCAGGCACTGGTGACCGGTGAGGCTATTGCCCAGGTAGCCAGTCAGACGCTGCCGAACCTGTCGGTGATTGATCGCGCAGTGGAGCGCCTGGTGCTGCGCCCGCTGATCACCAGCAGCAAGCAGGCGATTATCACCCAGGCGCGGGATATCGGTGTGGAAGCCATGTGCAGCAGCATGCCGGAGTACTGTGGCGTTATCTCGGTCAGTCCGGCCATCTACACCACCCATGCCCGGGTCGCTGAGGCTGAAGCCAGCTTTGATCTGGCCGTGCTTGAGCGGGCAATCGAACGGGCGAGCTATACCGACTGCAACCTGCTGGATCAGCCACTGGAGGGTATCGAGGACCTGGAGTTGGTGGCACAGGCACAGCCGGGACAGGTTGTGATTGATATTCGTGCCCCTGATGAGGTTGAGAGCAGCCCCTTGCAGCTGGACGGGGTCGAAGTGCAAACCATTCCTTTTTACGAATTGAAAAAAGCCTTCGCCAAGCTCGATCCAGCGCGTATCTACCTGCTCTACTGCGACAAGGGCCTGATGAGTCAGATGCATGCCCAGCACTTGCTGGATGCCGGTTTTGGGCATGTGCGGGTGCTGCGCCCGGGCTAGCGGCAAACGCCGGGCTGGAGGTTGGGGCGGCATCTGTAGGGGGGGGGCTTTGGGCTGGAAGCTTAAGGCTGAAAGCTGGAAGGTTAAGGTCTGCGGGGTTGCAGGTTTTGGTACACGGCATAGCGTCGAAAGTGCCGGGGCCAGACCCAGGCTTGACAGCTTAACAACCCACCTGGATCCTGATACCTTCAGCCTTCAGCCTTCAGCCTTCAGCCTTCAGCCTTCAGCCTTCAGCCTTCAGCCTTCAGCCGCTCTCGCCGTCATGGCGAAGGCCGCAGGCCTGTGGCCATCCATCTTGACCTGGGTTGAGTACGCAACAATGGATCGCCACGCCGCTGGGCGGCTCACGATGACGCATTGGGTGTGACCAAGCCTCCAGCCTTTCACCCCGTCATTGCGAAGGCCGACCTGGAACCCCAGCTGATGGGCAATGCGCTTGAAGCAATCCACAGAGCATCAACAGTGCCGGGGCCAGATCCAGGCTTGACAGCCCAACAACCCACCCACATCCTGATACTTCCAGCTTCCAGCTTCCAGCTTCCAGCTTCCAGCTTCCAGCTTCCAGCTTCCAGCTTCCAGCTTCCAGCTTCCAGCTTCCAGCTTCCAGCTTCCAGCTTCCAGCGCTCCGCCTATCGCCGTTTCCGCCTTTTGCGCAAAAAACATACACTGTGCCGTCAGGGTCTGTATAATGCGTACCTCATTTTTTCAGTAGCCGGCTCACCGCCGCGCCATCCAGGACGTTCAAAGTGATCGAGAATCTCCGTAACATCGCCATTATTGCCCACGTTGACCACGGTAAAACCACGCTGGTCGACAAGCTGCTCAAACTCTCCGGCACCCTTGACCGAAAGGAAGCAGAAGGCGAGCGGGTGATGGACTCCAACGACCAGGAACGTGAGCGCGGCATTACCATTCTGGCCAAGAACACGGCTATCGAGTGGAATGGCTACCACATCAATATCGTCGACACGCCCGGTCACGCCGATTTCGGTGGTGAGGTTGAGCGTGTGATGTCCATGGTTGACTCTGTCCTGCTGGTGGTTGATGCCCAGGATGGCCCCATGCCGCAAACCCGCTTTGTAACGCAAAAGGCGTTCAATGCCGGTCTCAAGCCGATCGTAGTGGTCAACAAGATTGACCGCCCGGGCGCACGTCCGGATTGGGTTGTGGATCAGATCTTTGATCTGTTCGATAACCTGGGCGCCACTGACGAGCAGCTGGACTTTCCGATTGTCTACGCCAGTGCCCTGAACGGTATTGCCGGTCTTGATCACGAGGCCATGGATGACAACATGGATGCGCTGTTCCAGGCTGTGGTTGAACATGTTCCGGCACCGCAGGTGGATGTGAATGGCCCCTTCCAGATGCAGATCTCCCAGCTGGACTACAACAGCTTCCTCGGTGTGATCGGGATTGGTCGTATTGCTCGCGGCACCATCAACGCCAATTCACCGGTCACGGCGATTGGTGCTGACGGCAAGAAACGCAATGGCCGTATCCTCAAGATCATGGGGCACAGCGGTCTGCAGCGGGTGGAAGTGGAGTCAGCCCAGGCGGGTGACATCGTTTGTATCAGTGGTATGGATACGCTGTTCATCTCCGACACCCTGTGTGACCAGCAACACGTTGAAGCCCTGCCGGCGCTGACAGTTGACCAGCCTACCGTGAGCATGACCTTCCAGGTCAATGATTCACCTTTTGCCGGCAAGGAAGGCAAGTTCGTTACCAGCCGCAACATCAAGGAGCGTCTGGAAAAAGAGCTGCTGCATAACGTAGCGCTGCGCGTTGAAGATACCGGCAGCCCGGACAAGTTCAAGGTTTCCGGTCGTGGTGAGCTGCACCTGTCTGTGCTGATCGAGAACATGCGTCGCGAGGGCTTCGAGCTGGCCGTCGGTCGCCCGGAAGTGGTCATCATCGAAGTCGACGGCGAAAAGCAGGAGCCCTTCGAGAACGTCACCATCGACGTGGAAGAGCAGCATCAGGGGCCGATCATGGAGCAGATGGGTCTGCGCCGTGGTGATCTGACCAACATGATCCCGGATGGCAAGGGCCGTATTCGCCTGGAATACACCATCCCTGCCCGTGGCCTGATCGGTTTCCGCAACAGCTTCCTGACCCTGACGTCAGGCAGCGGTATCCTGACCTCCACCTTCAGCCACTATGGCCCGATCAAGGGTGGCGAGATCACCAGTCGTCAGAACGGTGTGCTGGTCTCCATGGCCAAGGGCACCGCACTGACCTATTCGCTGGAAACCCTGCAGGACCGTGGCAAGTTGTTCCTGTCGCCGGGTGACGAGATCTATGAAGGTCAGCTGGCGGGTATCCACAGCCGTGATAATGACCTGGTGATTAACCCGACCAAGGCGAAGAAACTGGATAACATGCGTGCCTCCGGCAAGGATGAAACTATCCAGCTGGTACCGCCGATCAAGTTTACTCTGGAGCAGGCACTCGAGTTCATCGAGGACGACGAACTGGTGGAAGTAACGCCAAAGTCGATTCGTCTGCGCAAGAAGATTCTTGACGAAAACCAGCGCAAGCGTGCCGCCAAGGGCTGATAGCCGGACCTTTCGCTTGCATGATAAAAGCCCCGCAACAGCAATGTTGCGGGGCTTTTTGGTTTTGCCGTGATGCTATGGCGCAATCAGGCGAGGTGTGCAATTTCACCTGTAAGGGGGATGGGACTGGCGGCATCACTTGGGTCTAATGAACAGGCATGCGATACGTGGCTCGGCAGTTGGTCACTCTGGCCACCACGAGTATTCAGTACAACAAATACAAAAAACTGATCCTGGAGATCCTATGAAAACCCTGTCTATCGGCAAAACGCTGTTTTCGGCTGTTGCCGCCAGCGCGTTGATGTTCTCGGCTTCGGTCATGGCCTCAAACCCGGCCCCTGAGCCGCCGCCCCCCGGTGCTGAAAGCCCCTACCAGCGCGGCCCGGACCCGACCGTTTATTTCCTTGAGGCCAGTCGCGGCCAGTACCGTGTGTCGACGCAGAATGTGTCCGGCCTGGTCAGTGGCTTTGGTGGCGGTACTATTCACTACCCGAGCAATGCGTCGGGCACCATGGCAGCCATCGTGGTGATTCCGGGCTTTGTTTCCTCCGAGTCCTCGATTGACTGGTGGGGCCCGAAATTGGCGTCTTATGGCTTTGTGGTGTTGACCATTGATACCAACACCGGCTTTGATCAGCCGCCAAGCCGTGCACGCCAGATCAACAATGCACTGGATTATCTGATTGACCAGAACACCAGCCGCACCAGCTCGGTGCGTGGCATGATCGATACCCAGCGCCTGGGTGTGATTGGCTGGTCCATGGGCGGTGGTGGCACCATCCGCGTGGCGGGCGAAGGGCGCATCCGTGCTGCCATTCCTCTGGCACCCTGGGATACGTCAAATATCCCCTCTCGTCAGGTAGCCGCCCCGACCTTGATCTTCGCCTGCGAGTCGGACACCATTGCCCGGGTGCGCAGCCATGCTTCGCCCTTCTACAACAATATCCCCGACAGTATCGACAAAGCCTTTGTGCAGTTGAATAACGGCAATCACTATTGTGCCAATGGGGGTAGTTCCTTTGGCCGCTATGACGATGTGCTGGGTCGCATGGGTG
>JAMCWB010000023.1 GCA_023475025.1 Gammaproteobacteria bacterium | reverse complement strand
AGCGTGGTGAACTGGTGTGTACCCAGCCGGCGCCCTGTATGCCCCTGGGTTTCTGGAATGACCCGCAGGGTGAGCGCTATCGGCAGGCCTATTTTTCCCGCTTCCCGGGTGTCTGGGCGCACGGCGACTATGTCGAGTTTGCCGCCGATGGCAGCTGCATTATTCACGGGCGCAGCGATGCCACCCTGAACCCCGGCGGCGTGCGCATCGGCACCGCAGAAATCTATCGGCAGGTGGAAACCCTGCCGGCGATTGCCGATAGCCTGGTGGTGGGCCAGGACTGGCAAGGGGATGTGCGTGTGCTGCTGTTGGTGGTGCTAAACTCTGGGGAAGTACTGGATGATGCCCTGCGTCAGCAGATCCGCCAGCGTATTCGCGACAACGCCAGTCCGCGTCATGTGCCAGCGGTGATTGCCAGCATCACTGCGGTGCCTTACACCCGCAGTGGCAAGAAGGTGGAGCTGGCCGTGGCGCGCTTGTTGCGTGGCGACAGCGTGGACAATCGCGAGGCGCTGGCCAACCCGGAAGCGCTGGATGAGATCAGTCAATTGGAGTCCTTATGGCAGTAAGCAACCCGCTCGGCAGTCAGTTACCCATCATCCAGGCGCCTATGGCTGGCTCGCAGGACAGCCGGCTGGCATTGGCGGTCTGCGCCGCCGGTGGGGTCGGCTCGATACCGGCAGCCATGCTCAATGCCGAGGCCCTGGCCACCGAGTTGCAGCGCATGCAGGCCGCTGAGGGGCTCTGG
Organism: Gammaproteobacteria bacterium; assembly: GCA_023475025.1. Taxonomy (GTDB): domain Bacteria; phylum Pseudomonadota; class Gammaproteobacteria; order Pseudomonadales; family Pseudomonadaceae; genus Halopseudomonas. The sequence goes on along the minus strand of JAMCWB010000023.1, from coordinate 4,050 downwards.
AATGTGAACTTCTTCTGCCATCAGCCGCCGACCCGGGATGTGGACAGTGAAACGCGCTGGCGGGCCAGTCTGGCGCCCTACTACCTTGAACTCGGACTTGATCCGGCGGGCATTCCCGATGGCCCCGGCCGTCAGCCCTTTGCCGCTGCGTTGCTGGATGTGCTGGCCACCTGTCCGCCACCGCTGGTCAGCTTTCATTTCGGGTTGCCGAGCGCCGAGCTGCTGGCCGGGGTGAAGTCCCTGGGTTGCCGGGTACTGTCCAGCGCCACCACAGTGGCCGAGGCGCGCTGGCTGGAGCAGCAGGGTGCCGACCTGATTATTGCCCAGGGGCTGGAAGCTGGCGGTCATCGGGGTATGTTTCTGAGCACTGACATCACCGAACAGCTGGGCACCTTTGCCCTGTTGCCGCAGGTGGTCGCTGCGGTTGACGTGCCAGTGATTGCTGCCGGGGGCATTGCGGATCCTGCGGGTGTGCGTGCTGCCATGGCGCTGGGCGCCAGTGCGGTGCAGGTCGGCACGGCCTATCTGCTTTGCCCGGAAGCCACCACCAGCGCTGTGCACCGCGCGGCCTTGCAGGCATCCGGCGCAGAGCACACCGCGCTGACCAATCTGTTCAGCGGCCGCCCGGCGCGGGGTATCGTCAATCGGTTGATACGTGAGCAGGGGCCGATGAGTGCGCTGGCTCCGGCCTTTCCGCGGGCGGGTAACGCCTTGGTACCCCTGCGTAAGGCTGCCGAAGCTGCGGGCAAGGGTGATTTTTCGCCGCTCTGGGCGGGGCAGCATATACCCGACCAGGCACGTTCAGCCGCGGAGTTGACGCTATGGCTGGCCACTGGCGCAGCTTAAGTCAGTTTGATCTGAGCTTTGAGTTGCGCCAGTTCGCCCGGGTTATCGGCCAGCCCCGTTTCCAGGGCGGCAATGTGCATGATGATCTGGTCCTTGTGTACCTGGGTCTTGGGCAAGACGAAGAGCGCCCCTATCAGCTGGCGCAGGGGAAAAGGCAGCTTGAGGCGGATTTTCAGTTGGTTGCCATAGTCAGGGGCATGCTTGCCAAGCAATGTCGGAAGTTCGGCGGCATCCGGGTGCTGGCCGTAGTTGATAAAATTCTGCATGGCGCAGAGCACCGAGAGCTCACCGATCCGGCACAGGCTGACCGCGGCGCGCACGATATCGGTAGCAGCGTGCATCTGCGGAGCCAGTCGGGTCAGGGTCTTGGCCAGTTGGTTCTGTTGTTCCGTCAGTTCACTGGCCAGACCCAGCAGCGCCGGCTCCTGCAATATGGGCCGGGTACTCAGCAGCTGGCGGATCAGGTGCAGGCAGCTGATTGGCGCCACGGGCGCGCAAGGCCTGCCAATGGGGGTGCAAATGGCCCTGCAGCTCGCGGCGCAACTCGCTTACCTGAGGATCCTGCTGACCGTCATCCGCTATATGTCGGGCCAGTTCGCGGGTCAGTCGCTGGGTGGTGGCATCCGCCGCCAGTTGTTCGGCCAGCAACAACGCCTGTTGTTCCAGTCCGAATTGGGCCTGAAGTACCGCCAGACGTTGCACTTCAGCCTGTGTGTCCAGGTATTGCGCCCACTGGTTCTCGCGCTGCTGCCAGCCCCAGGCAGTGAGAAAGGCAAAGAACAGCGCCAGCGCCAGACTGCCCAGCAACATGATCAGGCGGCTGGAGTGCCGCGCACCGGTGGCAGCATGGCGCATGTGAGTTCAGGTCTCAGAGACTGTTAGTGACATGGCCGCCATCGACGGTCAGTACACTGCCGGTCATAAAGCTGCCCGCTTCGCTGGCCAGCAACAGCAGGGGCCCGGACAGTTCGTCCAGCTGGCCCAGTCGACGCATGGGAACCTTGCTGCGAATATAGTTCTGGCCGTGTTCGGTATCGAAGTAATCGCCATTCATTTCGGTGCGGAAATAGCCGGGTGCAATGGCATTGACGCGAATCCTGTCACTGGCCAGCTCCAGCGCCATCGCCTTGGTCAGCTGCACCACCCCGGCCTTGGCTACCGCATAATGACTCAGTGCCTTGCCGACGCGCAGACCAAGAATCGAGGCGATATTGATAATGCTGCCGCCCTTGCCGTCGTTGGCCATGGCTACGCTGGCCCGATGGGCAACGCGCCAGGCGCCATCCAGGTTGGTGTCCAGCATGCTGCGCCAGTTGCCTTCGGTCATGGCAAGAAACTTGACCGGATCGCCGATGCCGGCATTGTTGATCAGGATATCAACGCGGCCGAAGCTGGCTTCTGCGGCGGCAAAACCGGCCTCGACGCTGTCGGCGTCAGTGACATCCATGGCCACAGCGAGCGCCTGATGCCCCTGCCCTTGCAGTTCATCAACCAGGGCCTGGAGGCGTTCGACACGGCGCGCAGCCACCACCACACGCGCGCCGGCAGAGGCCAATACCTTGGCAAAGTGGGCACCGAGGCCACTGGAGGCACCGGTAATCAGGGCGGTTTGCTGGGACAGGGAAAACAGGTGATCAGTCATGCGGTTATCCAGAATGCAGTGAGTGGCGGGGCATTATTGCAGCATAGCAGAGCAATGCCAGCGGCTTTCACCCGCTGAATGCCCCTCGCTTAGCCGAGCATATGCAAGAACAACTGCACCAGGGTTGCATTGGCGATATCGATAAAGAAGGCACCGAGCAGCGGGATCACCAGAAAAGCCTTGGGGCTGGGGCCAAAGCGTTGGGTGATAGCGTTCATATTGGCGATGCCCACCGGTGTTGCCCCCAGGCCCATGCCAATAAAGCCGGCACTGATACAGGCAGCATCATAGCTGCGGCCGAGCAAGGGAAACATCAGCAATACGGCAAAGGCGGCGATCAATACGGCCTGGAACAGCATGATCAGACTGATGGTGCCCAAGGCTCCCTGCAAGGACAGCAAGGGCAGGCTGATCAGGCTCATGCCGAGAAACAGCTGCAGGCTGAGGTCGCCCAATAGCTGCACCGGCCGGTTATCCACATGCACGCCCGCCAGGTCCAGCCCGTTGGCCAGCACTATGCCGAGGAACATGGCGGTGAGAAAGGCTGGCAGGCGGATGCCGATATCCGAGAGCCAATCGTAGAAGGTTGCGCCGATGGCAAAGCATAACGCCAGCAGCAGTACCGCCGTGAGCAGGCTGTTGAGGTCAATCAGATAGGTGGTGCGACCGTTGGCTTCGATATGCGGCAATTCATGCTCGACCGCCTCAGGCGCCAGTTTGTGCCGGCGGATCAGAAAGGCCGCCACCGGACCACCAACCAGACCACCAGTAATCAGCCCGGCGGTGGCAAAGGTCAGCCCCAGGGTGCTGGCATTGGCCAGATCAAAATGCTCTTCCAGCAGCTGCCCCCAGGTCAGGGCGGTGCCATGGCCGCCGGCCAGCGAGATGCTGCCACCGATCAGGCCATACAGCGGACTCTCACCGATAACCCAGGCCAGGCCGGTGCCCAGCAGGTTCTGCAATAACAAAAAGACCACGGCAAGACCGATCATGATGCCGAGCAGCTTGCCACCCTCAAGCATCATGCGCAGCCGGGACGATAGACCGATGGTGCTGAAGAACATGATCAGCAGCATATCGCGCAGGCTGAGATCAAAGCGGATCTGCCAACCGCTGGCGACCTCGCTCAGGGCAATCAGGCTGCTGATCAGCAAACCGCCACTGACCGCCGCGGGAATGTTGTAGCGCTCCAGCCAGCTCAGTCGCCGGTTGATTTGATAGCCCAGCCACAGGGCGATGATCGCCAGAGCGAGCGTGGTCGGCGTATTGATCAACAGGCTGGGGGTATCCATGGCCGTTCCTGGCAGAAGTCACGACAGCATGATAGCAGCTTGCGTCCTTGCAGAAAGGTCCTGGCAGACAGCGTTCAGCCGGTTATGGTCCGTTCAATCCAACCGCGCAGGGGGCCGGCGACAAAACGGATCAAGGTCATGAGGGCACCCATCAACAGGGCAAACAGCCATTGGCGTTTATTCATCAGGGCTTGGTTCATGGCAGGTGCTCAATAATTTACTTGAAAACAATATATTTATTTGTATATTGTAAGTCAACAATCCCTGTAT
>JAMCWB010000067.1:131262-179487 GCA_023475025.1 Gammaproteobacteria bacterium | reverse complement strand
TGACCGAAACCATTCCAGAAACCCAGGGGCATACAGGGCGCCGGCTGGGTACACACCAGTTCACCACGCTGATCGATCACCGCCTGGCCGGTTTCATCAAAGGCCTCGACCGCCATGCCCAGCATGCGGCACTGGATACGCCCGCGGCGCACGGGCAACAAGGGATTGCTACCGACAAAACAGGAGACGATATCCGTACCGCCGGAGATCGAGCCGAGCAGTACATCGGCTTTCACCGCCTGGTAGACCCAGTCAAAATCCTCTGGCAACAACGGCGAGCCGGTAGACAGCAGCACCCGCATGGCACTCAGGTCATGCTGCTGACCCGGTTGCAGAATGGCATTGCGGCAACCGCCGAGGAATTTGGCGCTGGTACCGAAATGGGTGATGCCTTCCTCCTCAGCCAGCTGCCACAACCGCGACAGATCAGGAAAGCCCGGATTGCCCTCAAAGAGCACCAGACTGGCGCCGGTGACCAGACCGGAAGCCAGCCAGTTCCACATCATCCAGCCGCAGGTGGTGAAGTAGAAGAGCACATCTGCTGGGCCCAGATCAGCATGCAGCATCAGTTCCTTGCTGTGCTGCAGCAGGGTGCCACCAGCGCCATGCACAATGCACTTGGGGGCACCGGTGGTGCCGCTGGAATAGAGGATATACAACGGGTGATCAAAGGGCAGGGGCGTGAACAGCGGCCGCGCACCGCGATGGGCTGCCAGCACCTCGCTCCAGCTCAGACAATCAGCCGGCAACGGCAGGTCCGGCAGCAGATCGATCATCACCAGCTGCTCGACGCTGGGCAAGCGGGCGCGCAGGGCCTGCATCTCGGCGCGGCGGTCGTGGGTCTTGCCGCCATAACGGTAGCCATTGACCGCCAGCAGCAGCCGCGGCTCGATCTGGCCAAAGCGGTCCAGTATCCCGGCCTGGCCAAAATCAGGGGAGGCCGAGGACCAGATGGCACCAACACTGGCACAGGCGAGCATGGCAATGATGGCTTCTGCCGTATTGCCCATCACTCCGGCCACCCGGTCACCCGGCTCAATGCCCTGTTCGCGCAACCAGGCAGTCAGCGCAGCAACTGCAGCCAGCAGTTCGGCACGACTCCAACGCTCTACCGGGCGAGACTCGGCGTAGCAGATCAACGCTGGCTGACTGGCATCCGCATGCAGGGCATGGCGCAGCAGGTTTTCGGCAAAGTTCAGTTGCGCGCCGGGAAACCAGTGGGCGCCCGGCATACCACCGCGGGCCAGGGGCTTGACCGGGGGCTGGTGGCTATGGACCCCGGTAAACTCCCAGATGCTGTGCCAGAAGCGGCCCGGGTCAGCCACCGACCAGGCATGCAGCGCGGCATAGTCCGCGAATGGCCCATGCCCGGCAGCCTGAAGCTGGTCACGATACTGGGCCAGCCGACTGCTGGCCCCGCTATCAGCGGGCTGCCAGAGAAGGTCGCTCATGGACGAATTACCTCATAGCTGTCGATGTAAGCCGTTGCCTGCGGCGCCGGCAGCGGCCGGCTGAACAGATAGCCCTGAGCCAGCTCGCAGCCCTGCTGGCGCAGAAAGTCCAGCTGCTCTGGCGTTTCCACCCCTTCTGCCAGCGTCTGCATGCCCAGGCTTCTGGCCAGGGTAATGGTAACGCTGACAATGGCGGCGTCGTCATTGGTCGCACTCAGATGTCGTACAAAGGACTGGTCGATTTTCAGTTTCTGCAACTGATAGCGCTTCAGGTAACTGAGCGAGGAATACCCGGTACCAAAGTCATCCAGCGCCAGACTGATACCCTGGTGATGCAGCTGCTGCATGATATTGACCGCCAGATCCGGGTCCTGCATGGCAATGGTTTCGGTCAGCTCCAGCTCGATAGCGCCGGCTGGCAACTGGTATTGCTTGAGCAACCCAGCCACCTGAGCTGCCAGATCCTGGGCGCTGAACTGGGCGGCTGACAGGTTGATGGCCATGCTCAGCTGCGTATGCCCGGCAGCATGCCATTGTGCCAACTGGGCCATTGCCTGCTGCATCACCCAGTCACCGATGGGCAGGATCAACCCGCTGTTTTCCGCCACCGGAATAAACTCTGCCGGCGAGACCTGGCCCAGCTCCGGATGCTGCCAGCGCAGCAGGGCTTCAAAGCCGATCAGGCGACCACTGGCCAGTTCATGCTGCGGCTGATAGTGCAGGCTCAACTGCTCCAGTTCGAGTGCACGGCGCAGGGCATTCTCGATTTCCAGCGTGCGCACATAATGGGTCTGCAATGCCGGGGTGAAGAAGCTGAATGCATTGCGGCCCAGGGCCTTGGCCCGATACATGGCAATGTCGGCTTTGGTATGCAGTCCAGCCAGGTCATCGGCGTCATCCGGGTACATGGCAATACCGATGGAACCGGTGACCACCAGATCATGCTCTTGCGCCTCTATCGGCTCGGACATCAGATGCAATACCCGGTCAGCCACGTGGCTGGCACCGTTGGCATCCACCTCGGGCAGCAGCAGCAGAAACTCGTCACCACCGGAGCGGGCCAGGGTATCTTCATCCCTGAGTATGGCTTGCAGACGCCTGGCCAGCTCCACCAGCAAGGTGTCACCCACCTGATGGCCGAGTGAGTCATTCACATTCTTGAAGTTATCCAGGTCGATATAGAGCAAAGCCACCTGATTACGGTGCCGCGAGGCCAGGCTCAAAGCCAGGGTTGCCCGCTGTTCGAGCAAGGTTCGATTCGGCAGTGCGGTCAAGGGATCGTAGTAGGCGAGTCGATAGATGCGCGTTTCATCCTGCTTGCCCTGGGTAATGTCATTGATCACTGCCAGGTAATGACTGACCTGGCCGTGCTCATCCAGCATGCGGCTGATAGTCAGCCATTCCGGGTACAGGCTGCCATCCTTGCGCCGGTTCCAGACCTCACCCTGCCACTGGCCCTGCTCTGCAATTTCCTGCCACATGGCCTGATAGAAGGCCTTATCGTGGCGCCCGGATGAGAGAATCCTCGGGTTCTTGCCCAGCACATCCGCCTCAGCATAGCCGGTTATCCGGGTGAAACCCTGGTTGACCATGACAATGCGCTGCCCGGCATCCGTGATCAGAAAGCCATCGGTGCTTTGTTCAAAGGCGCGCGTGGTCAACCGCAGGCGCTCGGTGGACGCTACCTGCTCGCTGAAGTCCATGACCGTGCCAACAAAGCGCCCGCTGCGCCCGCCGTCGGCACTGGCGATATAGCGGCCGCGTACCAGCAGCCAGACCCAGTGTCCATCCGCATGCTGGACCCGCACCTGATGCTCGTAGAGCGCCAGCGATTGGTCCAGCATATAACGCACAAAACGCCGTACGGCCCGTGACCGGTCATCCGGGTGAATCAGGCGAACCCAGGCATACCAGATATCTTCACGCTGGGCTCGCGTCAGACTTGCCGGCTCAATCCCGAGCAAGGCAAAGTATTGGTCATTGCAGTTCAGCGTATTGGTATGGGCATCAAATTCCCAGGCGCCGGTATTGGTCGCTGATACCTGCGCCTGATAGCGCGCCAGATTATCCCGTGCCGCCTGCTCGGCCTCGATGCGCTGGCTGATATTGCGCGAGAGCACGACAAACACCGGCGGCTCACTGCCCGGCTTGCGCGCCAGCGACAGCTCAAACCAGCGCCAGCCCTCTCCCGTCGGCAAGTGCAGGCGCTGCCCGATTGACCAGCCTTGCTGCGCGGCTTCCTGCAGTGCCACCTGTAAGGCATTGGCTGATTCTACCGGCATTACCTCGCTGGCCTTGCGCCCACGCAACTGACTGAAAGGAACTTCCAGTCGCTCAGGCGCGGAGTAATACGCCAGGTAGGTGCCCTCAAGATCCATTTCAAACAGCAGATCCGGAATCGCCCTGATGATGCCGTCGGTGCGTTGGCGGCCCTGTTCGATAGTCGCCGTGCGCTGGGTAACCTCGTGTTCCAGGTGCGCGCGCTGCCAGCGCACACGCAGTAGCGACAGCACCAGATAGGCAAGTAGCAGGCTGATCAAGATCGCCAGCAACATGCGGGTGGTGATAAACAGTGCATCATCATCCGCTGACTGCTCCACGCGTAATTGCCAGCGGCTATTGGGCAGCTCGAAATCCACCCCGACCACATGGGCAGATAATGTCTCGCGATTGCTGAGTACCGTCTCGGCACCATTTGTCGGGTCAAAGCGCACCAGCTGATAGCCAAAACCACGCTCATCAAGATGATTCAAGTCAGCGGCCAGGGACAGTTGCTGCAGGCCAACCCCGACACTGACCAGACCCCAGAAACGTCGCCGCTGGGCATCTTCGAGAAACACCGGTACACGACCAACGATGATTTTCTGACCGTCCGCCAGGGTGACCAGACCAGAAACAGCCAGACTCTCCTGGTCAACTGCCAGCCAGACATCGCGCTCAGTTTCCGGATCGGCGAACAGATCACGACCGATATTGGCTTCATTACCCTGCAGCGGAGCAATCATGTTGACCACCCCCTGCGGCGCCAGGGCAATAAACAGGACGTCAGGGAAGTTACGAATCAATTCCGCGCTGAAGCGCTCGAAATCGTTGAATTCACCGTTGGTAAAACGCACCACGCCGGCCAGCGCATCGGCGACACTGAAAGCCCGGGTCAGGTGATCCTGCAAACCGTTGGCATGCAGCCCCACCAGCGCCGTCGCCTCGCGTTGCCGCTCTTGCTGTTGGTAGCCATAGAGGTTGAGCACAAGCGCCGTAGCCAGTGCCAGACTGAGGCAGAAGGCCAGACCGGCATAGGCCCAGTAGCGAACCGGTAATTTGAAAAACTGATCAACCATCGGGGGCTCACAATCAAGCAGCGCTATTGTTGTTTGACATCCCGGTCGGGTAGCCGCCTGCAGGTTCCGGCAACTGTGTATGATCCGGGCAGTATTATCGCATAAATCCTTGCAGCAATTAGGCTTTACTCTTCCCCTTGCAACACCTCACGACGCAGCTCCGCAGACTGCTGGCCCAGCTCGGCAACACGCGCGTGAAAGGCGGCCCAGTCACTGCCCATATCGGCAAAAAGCACGGCAAAGCCCGGCACCCATTGGTCATATAACCCAAAGGGTAGCAGACTGGCATTATTCAGCTCGCCGGCAAACCAGTGATCAAAGCGTGGACTACCCGCCCACTGCTGATCGCGCCAGTCAGCATAATCAGCTCGCAGCCGGGCAAAGCGCCGGTCACGCTGGGTGCGCTTTTCAGCCTCCGCCAGCGGCCGGGTATAGATTGCCTGCAGGTCCTCGCGCGCGGTCAGCATCAATTGCACAAACTCACGCTGCTGCTGACGTTCGGCGGCTTGCGGTTCCGGCCAGCCGTGCAGTCTGCGCCACTCGCGCAATCCCTGCTGCTCGACAAAGGTGGCATAGGACTCATTAAACGCGGTGTCATTGCGCACATAGACCTGCTGGTGCGCCAGCTCATGGAAAATCAGCCGCACCAGCTCTTCATCGCTCCAGTGCAGCATGGAGCTGAGGACTGGATCGTCATACCAACCAAGGGTGGAGTAGGCCGGTACGCCACCGATAAACACCTGCTTGCCACGCGCCTGCCACTCAGCCGCGGCGGCCTGCGCATCCGCCTGGGCAAAATAGCCGCGATAACCGACACAGCCCAGCCAGGGAAAGCATTGTTCGATCGGCTCGACTGACAGCTGCGGCGTTACAAACAGGTTCCACAGCACATAGGGCCGGGGCAGGGCGCTGTAACGGGTATAACTGGCATTGTCCGGCAAGGCCAGTTGCTCACTGGCAAACTGGCGGGCTTCCAGCGCCAGCGCCAGGCGCCGCTGCAGTTCCCGGTCGGCCTCGGGATCGGCCAGTATGCTTTCTATCGGCACCGCCAGCCGCATCACCTCGCGCTGACCCTGCCAGGCCTGATGCAGGTAACTCAGGCCACTGCAGCCGGTCAGCAGCACCAGCAGCGCGCCGATCATCAGTCCACGCACAAGGCCTCCTTGAGCCATTCCGCCAGCTCCCGCGCCGCTGCTTGCGGCTGGCGTGCCGGCACCCAGAGACTCAAGTGATTGCCGGTGGCAACGAAGCCCCAGGGCGCCAGCAAGCGGCCCGCTGCCAGATCATCGGCCACCAGCAGTTGCGGTGCAATGGCCACACCCAAGCCAGACAGCGCCGCTTCCAGCAAGTAATACAAATGCTCAAAGCCCTGCCCTTGTTGAATCTTTGCCGGATCCAGATCACTGGCCTTGGCCCAGTCCGTCCAGGCTTGTGGCCGCGACTGGGTATGCAGCAGCGCCTCCTGTAACAGCGCTGCGGCCGGTTGCCCCTGCAAGCTGTTGGCGCGGGCAAAACGCGGGCTGAATACCGGGCCAATGCGCTCGGCAGCGACAGGATAGACCTGCATATCCGCTGGCCAGGGCGGGGCGGCAAACAGCAGGGTGGCGCTGACCCCGGGGCGGCGCGGGTCCAGTTCGCCTTCACTGGCTGACAAATGCAGATTGAGCGCCGGCAGCTCAGTGTTCAGTCGATCCAGCCGGGGAATAAACCAGCGCGCCAGCAAGCTGCCCGGGCAGGCGAGCAGGAAGGGAGCGGCCAGCTCGCTGCCACGCACTTCACTGCAGGCCTGACGCAAACGCTCGAAGGCTTCCTTGACCGCACCCTGCAAGTGTTGACCGGCCGGAGTCAGGCGGATTCCGCGTCCTTCCTTGGCGAACAGGGCAACCCCCAGCTCCTGCTCCAAAGTGCGCATCTGTCGGCTCACGGCGCCATGGGTCACATGCAGACTGTGCGCCGCCTGGCTCACGCTTTCCAACTGGGCAACGGTCTCGAACACCCGCAGGGCGTTAAGCGAGGGAAGTTCTCTGGCCATGAATATGTCAACTTTTCTCACAGGTTGCGGCCAGCATATCGCTTTTTTCCAGACCCAGGCAGTTCTATTGTGTGCGCATGCTTCCAGAGGAGGATGCCATGCAATCCACTACCTATACCCAGGGCGCTGATGCCCAGGGCCAGTTCGGTCAATTTGGCGGCCGTTTTGTTGCCGAAACCCTGATGCCGCTGATTCTTGATCTGGAACAAGCCTTCAATCAGGCCATGAGCGAGCCGGACTTTCTGGCCCAACTGGACCGCTTCAATGCCGAGTTCGTCGGCCGCCCCAGTCCGCTGTATTTTGCTGAGCGCCTGACCGAGCAGTACGGCGGGGCCAAAATCTATTTCAAGCGTGAAGAGCTTAACCACACCGGCGCCCACAAGATCAACAACTGCATTGGCCAGGTGCTATTGGCCAGGCGTATGGGCAAGACCCGCATCATCGCCGAGACCGGTGCCGGCATGCACGGTGTGGCCACCGCTACCGTGGCTGCGCGCTTTGGCTTGCCTTGCGTGGTCTACATGGGCGCGACCGACATTGAGCGCCAGCGCGACAATGTGGCGCGTATGCGCCTGATGGGCGCCGAGATCGTGCCGGTGACCTCCGGTCGCGGCACGCTGAAAGATGCCATGAATGAAGCCCTGCGCGACTGGGTCACCAATGTCGACAACACCTTCTACATGATCGGAACCGTCGCCGGCCCACACCCCTACCCGACCATGGTGCGTGACTTCCAGGCCATTATCGGCCGTGAGACTCGCCAGCAGATGCTCGCCCGCGAAGGTCGCCTGCCGGACAGCCTTATTGCCTGCATTGGCGGCGGCTCCAATGCCATGGGCCAGTTCTACCCCTTCCTGGACGATCCCGAAGTACAGATCATCGGCGTAGAAGCGGCCGGTCACGGGCTCGACAGCGGACAGCACGCAGCCAGTCTCAAGGGCGGCCAGCCCGGGGTGCTGCACGGTAACCGTACCTACCTGTTGCAGGACGATGACGGCCAGGTCACCGATGCCCACTCGGTCTCTGCCGGGCTGGATTACCCCGGGATCGGCCCCGAGCATGCCTGGCTGCATGAGCAGGGCCGGGTCGACTACGTTGCCGCAACTGACCAGGAGGCACTGGCTGCTTTCCACAACTGCTGCCGCATGGAAGGCATCATCCCCGCACTGGAAACCGCCCACGCGCTGGCTGAAGTGGCCAAACGCGCACCCAAGCTGCCGCCTGATCACCTGATGGTGGTCTGCCTGTCCGGTCGTGGCGACAAGGATATGCCTACGGTACTGCGCATGATGGAGGAGTCAGCATGAACAACCGACGCCTGGCCAAGCGCTTTGCCCAACTGCGCGAGCAAAACCGCGCCGCGTTGCTGACCTATATGTGCGGCGGTGACCCGAACTATGCCGACAGCCTGCAATTGCTGCTCGGTCTGCCAGCAGCCGGCGCTGACATCATCGAGCTGGGCATGCCCTTCAGCGACCCGATGGCCGACGGCCCGACCATCCAGGCTGCTACCCAGCGCGCGCTGAAAAACGGCCAGACCCTGCACAAGACCCTGGAGATGGTCTGCCGTCTGCGCCAGCAGGACAGTGATACCCCGGTGGTGCTGATGGGTTATTACAACCCGATCCACCGCTTCGGTCCTGCTACTTTCCTTGGCGCTGCCGCCAGTGCCGGGGTTGATGCGCTGCTGATCGTTGACCTGCCCGCTGAACACGACAACGAACTCGGACCGGTGGCCCGCGAGCTGGGCATCGATATGATCCGCATGACCACACCGACCACCGATGCCAAGCGTCTACCCAACGTGCTCAACGCGGCCAGCGGTTTTATCTACCACGTGGCCCTGAATGGCGTCACTGGTGTTGGCCAGGCGGAAACCGCGCAAGTCGCCAACAATCTCGCGGCCATCCGCCAGCAAACTGAGCTACCGCTTTGCGTTGGCTTCGGCGTGCGCCGGCCGGAACAGGCTGCCGCCTTTGCGCAAATCGCCGACGGTGTTGTGGTGGGTTCAGCCTTGGTGGAATGTTTGCTGGAGCATGGCGTGGAGGCTGCTTTGGCGCTTACCCGTGAGCTGGCTGAGGCTGTGCGTGGGGTGGAGCTGGAAAACCGCGAAGCCGCTTCTGGTTAAGTGGTTTTACTCCGCGCAGCATCACCGATTAGGGTGTCTGACCTCAGCCGCAGCATTGGGTAAAAGCTGGATGGTGGGGGGTGAGGTTAGAAGAATGCACGGACTACACTGCCGAGTTGGCGTACTGCCCGGCTGGACCGTTAGATGCCATGGATGGCATCTACGAGCCTACAGGGACGTATTTACGGCGTGTCCAGCCGGGCAGTACGCCAACTCGGTAAAGCTGCACGCACTGAAAGATTCCTATCGCAAAGCCTCCAAAACTGCTTGAGTCTCAGGCCGAACACCGCGCCAGAGAAGAAACGCCTCGGCAGCTTGTTCGACCAGCATGCCCAGCCCATCGATACAGCGTGCCGCATCGTGCTCGGCAGCCCAGCGATTGAAAGCGGTAGGTTCTTTGGCGTACATCATGTCATAGCAGACCGTGTGGCCCGGCTTGATCAGGCGGGGGGAAATGCCTGGAACGCTGCCACCCAGGCTGGCTGAGGTTGCATTGATGATCAGGTCCACCGGCTCCTCGATCCACTCAAAGCCCGCCGCACTGATCGGGCCCTGATCAGCAAACAGGGCAGCCAGCTCTTCCGCCTTGCTCACGGTACGATTGACCACGCAAAGTTGCTCCGGCCCTGCCGCCAATAACGGCTGAATCACCCCGCGCGCCGCGCCACCGGCACCGACCAACAAAATGCGCAGCCCCTTGAGCGGCAGCTGGTGGTTGACCTCAATATCGCGCACCAGGCCTTTGCCATCGGTGTTATCGCCCAGCAGGCTGCCATCGTCTAGCCGCTGGATGGTATTTACCGCACCAGCGCGCTCGGCAGCCGGGGTATGCTGGTCAACCAGTGCCCAGGCCTGTTCCTTGAAGGGTACGGTGACATTGACGCCCAGGCCGCTGGCGAGAAAATCATGCAGGGTGCCGGCAAAATCATCCAGCGGCGCCAGCAAGGCGCGGTAGTCCAGGTCTTGCTGGGTCTGGCGGGCAAAGAGCGCGTGAATCTGCGGTGACTTGCTGTGCGCAATCGGATTACCGATAACGGCATAGTGATCCATTAGTGCGCCCCCTTGAGCCAGTCACGCGGTGGCAGAAACTCCTCGACCAGACGGGCTTCCTCGCTGCCCGGCTCCGGCTCCCAGTTGTAGGCCCAGCGTACGGTGGGTGGCAGCGACATCAGAATCGACTCAGTGCGCCCGCCGGTCTGCAGACCAAACAGGGTGCCGCGATCCCAGACCAGATTGAATTCTACGTAGCGGCCACGGCGGTATTCCTGGAAGGCTTTCTGCTCGGGGGTATACGGCAGGTGGCGGCGGCGCTCGATGATTGGCAGGTAGGCCTCAAGGTAGGCATCACCAATGGCGCGCAGGAAATCGAAGCTGCGCTCAAAGCCCCACTCATTCAGGTCATCAAAGAATAGCCCGCCAATGCCGCGCGCTTCATTGCGGTGCTTGAGATAAAAGTACTCGTCACACCACTGCTTGAAACGCGGGTAGACCTCGGCACCGAAAGGTGCGCAGGCGTCGTGGGCGACCTGATGCCAGTGTACGCAATCGTCTTCATTGCCGTAGTAGGGCGTCAGGTCAAAGCCGCCGCCAAACCACCAGACCGGGTCGGCGTCGGGCTTTTCAGCGATGAAAAAGCGTACATTGGCGTGCGAGGTGGGAATGTGCGGGTTTTCCGGGTGCATCACCAGGGAAACGCCCATGGCCTGAAAACTGCGTCCAGCCAACTCCGGCCGGTGCGCGGTGGCAGAGGGCGGCATGCCATCCCCGAAGACATGGGAAAAGCCCACGCCACCCTTCTCCAGGACCGCACCCTGTTCAATAATCCGCGAACGACCGCCACCACCGCCGGGGCGCTGCCACTCGTCCTCGCTGAAGCTGGCGCTGCCATCAGCGGCGGCCAGGGCGCTGCTGATGCGCTCCTGCAGAGCCATCAGATAGTCTTTGACGGCGGCAACATCGGTAGGGCTGGGCATATCCTTCACGGCAGACTCTCTCAGGCAGGGCGGATGACTTGTTCGGTACGCAGATCCCTGATGATACTGGGGTTGCGCTGACGACCCAAGGCTCCGGGCACGATAGCGTCCAGTTGCTGGTGAAAATACTGCTCCACGCGCAAACGGGTACGCGCAGCCGGGCGGCCAGACGGGTTGGCCGAAGTCGAGATCAAGGGTCCGGTGCGGGCACACAGCTGTCGAATCAGCGGGTGATTGCTGACGCGCAAGGCGACCGTATCGTGTTCTCCGGTCACCCAGGCCGGCAAGCGACCCTGGTGGGGCACCAGCCAGGTGTTGGGTCCCGGCCAGGACAGGCGCAGTTTGGCCAATTGGCTTTCCGGCAGATCCCAGAGCAGGAAATCAAAATCATCAATACTCCCGGCAACCAGAATCAGCCCCTTGCTGACCGGGCGCGATTTCAGTGCCAGCAGGTATTCCACCGCATCGGCCTGCCAGGGGTCGCAACCCAGCCCCCAGACCGCTTCGGTTGGATAGGCAATAACGCCACCTTCGCGCACAATGCGCGCCACTCTGTTACATCGCCAGTCGGCCAGCATGCCTGTTCCTCACCATCCACGCCGACAACAGCGCCGGCCCATGCGGCGACACTAGCCGGTTGTCTGCGCAAGCTCAAGTCACTTGGCGGCAATATCCCTGCGGGCTCTTGATCACCTGACCATCGAGCTCCAGCTCCAGCAGCCGTTGCAGCACCTGATGGACCGGCAAATCCGCCTGCAGGCTGAGCCAGTCGGCCGTGACGGGTTCGGTATCCAGCCAGCGCAGCAAAGGGTCCTTACTGGGTGCGCTAGCGGCTGCGGCGGCCTGACTGGCACTGAGCGCATCGAGCAAGGGCAATTTCAGTACCTGCAGAACATCCTGCACCGTCTCCACCAGGCAGGCGCCGTCGCGTAGCAAACGGTGACAACCCCGCGCCTGCGGGTTGTGGATCGAGCCGGGCATGGCAAAGACCTCGCGGTTCTGCTCGGCAGCCAGGCGAGCGGTAATCAAGGAACCACTGTTCAGGCTGGCCTCGACCACCAGGGTACCCAGACTCAGGCCGCTGATAATGCGGTTGCGGGTAGGAAACTGACCCGGCTGCGGCCCGATATCGGGCCAGAAAACCGACACCAGAGCACCGCCCTGCTCAACGATACGTTCTGCCAGATGCGCATGACGCTTCGGGTAGCAACGCTGCAAACCAGTGCCCCAGACCGCAATGGTCTGCCCGCCACCGTCCATGGCGCCCTGGTGAGCGGCAGCATCAATGCCCAGTGCCATACCGCTGGTAACCGTCAGCCCGGCCTGCACAAAGGCCTCGGCAAAGGCTTTGGCAGTACCACCGCCGTGCGGACTGGGATGCCGGGTACCGACCATGGCCAGTTGCGGGTCCTGCAGCAAGGCCGGATTACCGCGGACAAAGAGCACCAGCGGTGGATCGGCGATTTCCTTGAGCTGGGCGGGATAGCCCGGATCATCCAGGCAGAGCAGGTGGTTATCCGCGTCAGCCAGCCAGTCCTCAACCACCTGCAGGCGAGCTGTCAGTTCGCTGTCAGCGTGCGTCAAGCCACAGATCGCCTCAATGGTGGCAGAGCGCAGCCCGAGCGCGCGCAGACTGGCAGGGGAAAGGCTCCATAAGGCGGTAAGGTCTGTCAGCTGTTCAGCCAGGCGCTGCCAGGAGCGCGGGCCCAGGCCGGGCAACAGGGTAAGTAGCAGCCAGCGGCGCTGGTGCTCAGTAAGGTAGGCCATAACAGATCATCCATGATCGTCCAAACGGAAAAAGGCCCGCCAAAGGACGGGCCCGGAAGGTCATTCAGGCCGGCATGACCGGCCCGCAGATCAGGGGTTGCGCACCTGATCCATGATCGCCATCTGACGATTGGCGTTGACCACAATGCCGTAGCTCATCTTGTCATAGACACGGAAAGCCATCATCAGACCAGCCCGTTCTGCCGGCAAACGCACGCGCTCGTTCTGGATACGGTCACGCACCAGTTCACCGGTCTTGTAGATTGCCAGGATATTACCTTCCTCCAGGCCGTCACGGGCACCCTTGTTGATGATCACCACATCATAGAGACCGATCTGGGTAACGCCATTGGGCACGTCCAAAATCACGCCATCAATGTTGGTAGCCGGATCGCTGGGGAAGAAGGTTGAAGCCACCGGACGTTCTTCGGTTTCCAGCAAGCGGTCACCAATACGCACTTCCTGACGGCTGCGGGTAATATCCAGGGTAGCGATGTCGTCATCCACTGCACGTACGCGGGCGTTGCCGATTTCCTGGATATGCAGGCCCAGGTATTCGCCGCTCTGCGGGTCAGAGTAGCTGCTGCCGCGACGGTAAATGCCCAGCGCACGCGTACCTTCTTCAAACTCACCGCGACCATAGACGCGGCCACCCGCACCCTGGATCACGCTTTCCGCCTGGCCGCCAATGACATAGGGCGCCTGTTCCATGGTTGCTGGGTCATCGAGAATACGGCCAGCCTGCAGGAAGGCATTGATGGCTTCCAGCGGAATGGTCGGAATGGCTTCTGCAATCGGGGTGCTGCGCACGCCTGGAGACAGACGGATGGTGCCACCCTCACCCCGGCCTACGGTCAGACGCGGCTGGCCATCAACATAGATCAATGAAATGATGTCGCCAGGGTAGATCAGATGCGGGTTATCGATTTGTGGATTGGCATGCCAGATTTCCGGCCACTTCCAGGGCAGGCTGAGAAAACGCCCGGCAATATCCCAGAGTGTATCCCCACGCACCACGGTGTACCGCTCCGGGTGATCGTCCCTAAAAACAGACTCCTGTGCCACGGCCCAAAAGCTCATTGACAGTAACAGGAGGCCGACTAGTGTTTTCCTCATGACATGAATCCCTTTATTATAGAGGCCAGCATCCTGGTCCGAGACGACGAGATATTCGGACCTGTTGATTTCCTAGCTGCTTCTCATCTTAGCAGCACCCACTGGATTTATTCCACAAATGCAGTAAAAACCGCTATGGCTATTTTGACAATACTAGAATTTCCGGATACACGCCTGCGCACGATAGCGAAACCAGTCGCAGCAGTGGACGAGCGTATCCGTCAGCTGGTCGATGACATGTTCGAGACCATGTACGCCGCACCGGGTATTGGACTGGCCGCTACCCAGGTCAATGTGCATGAGCGCGTGATCGTCATTGATGTCTCCGAAGACAAGACCGAGCCACTGGTCTTTATCAACCCGGAACTTGAGCCGCTGACCGATGAGCTGGAAGAGATGCAGGAAGGCTGCCTCTCGGTACCCGGCTTCTATGAGAATGTGGTGCGCCCCGAGCGGGTGCGGGTCAAGGCACTGGACCGCAACGGCGAGCCCTTTGATCGTGTACTGGAAGGCTTGCTGGCCGTCTGCATCCAGCACGAGTGCGATCACCTTAACGGCAAGCTGTTTGTTGACTACCTGTCCAACCTCAAGCGTGACCGTATCCGCAAGAAGCTGGAAAAGATCCACCGCGCCCAGGCCAACGGCTAAGGCCTGACATCCCGCTAGCAAGGCTTGCCTCGGCAAGCCTTTTGTTTACGAGGCAGCATGAACCCTGCAGAGCTACGTCTGATCTTCGCCGGCACCCCTGAGTTTGCCGCCACTCACCTGCAAGCCCTGCTCGATGCCAAGCTGAATGTGGTTGCTGTCTATACCCAGCCTGACCGCCCGGCCGGGCGTGGCCAGAAACTGGCCATGAGTGCCGTCAAGCAACTGGCCGTCCAGCATCAGCTGCCCGTGTTGCAGCCTGCCAGCCTGAAGAGTGCCGAGGCCCAGGCCGAACTGGCCGCCCTGCAAGCTGACCTGATGATCGTGGTTGCCTATGGGCTGATTCTGCCGCAGGCGGTACTCGACCTGCCACGCCTGGGTTGCATCAACAGCCATGCCTCCTTATTACCGCGCTGGCGTGGCGCGGCGCCCATTCAGCGCGCCATCGAAGCGGGTGACCAGCAAAGCGGGGTAACCATCATGCAGATGGAGGCCGGGCTGGATACTGGGCCCATGCTGCTCAAGCACCCCACCCCGATCACCGCGGACGATACCGGTGGCAGCCTGCATGATCGCCTCGCGGCATTGGGTGCAGCCGCCTTGCCTGAAGCGGTCAAAGGCCTGGCCGAAGGTTCTCTGAGCGCCGAGGTGCAGGATGATGCACTGGCCTGCTACGCGCACAAACTGAGCAAGGCCGATGGCCTGATCGACTGGCAGCAACCGGCCAGCGTCCTGGTCAATCGCATTCGGGCCTTCAACCCCTGGCCGCTGTGCCAGGCACGCTTGCAGGACAAGGTGATCAAACTCTGGGCGGCGCAGATGGCTGACGCGCAAAGCGCCGGACAGCCTGGTGAAATCCTCGCGGCTGACCGCAGCGGGCTTACCGTCGCTTGCGGCAGCGGCGCAGTCAAGCTGACCCGGCTACAGCTGCCCGGTGGCAAACCCCTGGCCTTTGCTGATCTGTATAACGCCCGGCGCGAGCAGTTCGCGCCCGGTCAGTTGCTGGATAACGGACAGTGAGCCCACGTCTGGCTGCCTGCCGCGCCCTGCTGCCGGTTCTTCAGGGCAAAGCCTCACTGGGCAGCAGCCTGCCCGAACAACAGGCCAAGGTTGCCGAGCGTGATCGGCCGTTGGTGCAGGAACTGGCCTTCGGCACGGCGCGCTGGTATCCGCGTCTGATGGCGCTGACCAGCCGTTGCCTGGAAAAACCCTTCAAGCCAGCCGACCTGGATATCCAGATCCTCTTGTTACTGGGCTGTTATCAGTTGCTCTACACCCGCATCCCGGCACATGCCGCCATCGGTGAAACCGTGGATCAGGCCAGTGCGCTGAAAAAATCCTGGGCCAAGGGCGTGATCAACGCCGTATTGCGCCGGGTCCAGCGTGAGCAGAGCGACCTGCTGGCAAGTATCGACCAGCAAGCGCATTTACGCCTGGCCCACCCCCGCTGGCTGTATAAACGCCTGGCCACCGACTGGCCCGAGCAGCTGGAAAGCCTGTGTCAGGCCAACAACGGTCATCCGCCGCTGACGCTGCGGGTCAATCCGCTGCGCCAGAGCCGGGATGACTACCTGGCCGAGCTGACGGTTGCCGGGATAGAGGCCAGCCCCTGCGCGTATGCAGCGCAAGGCATTCGCCTGGCAACGCCGCAGGATGTTACCCGCTTGCCGGGCTTCAATGCCGGTTGCGTCAGTGTGCAGGACGAAGCCGCGCAGCTGGCCACGCCGCTGCTGGAACTCAAGCCCGGCCAGCGGGTGCTGGATGCCTGCTGCGCCCCCGGCGGCAAGACTGGTCAGATTGCCGAGTTGCAGCCCGGCCTGGCCCACTTGCTGGCGCTGGACCTGGAACCGGCGCGCTTGCAGCGGGTGGCGGATAACCTGCAACGCCTGGGCCTGTCTGCCGAGCTCAAGGCTGCCGACGCGCGGGACCTTGATCTGTGGTGGGATGGCCAGACCTTTGACCGCATCCTGCTCGATGTACCCTGTTCGGCGACCGGGGTGATTCGCCGGCATCCGGATATCAAGCTCACGCGCAAGGCTGAGGATATTGCCGCCCTGGCCCAGCTTCAGGGTGAACTGCTCGACCGTTTATGGCAGACCCTCGCAGTCGGCGGCATTCTAGTCTATGCCACCTGCTCCGTACTGCCTGAAGAAAACCGCGAGGTGATTGCCGCCTTCCTGCAGCGCCAATCCGCTGCCCGCGAACTGCCGGTCACGGTCAGCGCCGGGCTGGCCGATCAACATGGTCGGCAATTATTCCCGCAGGAAAACGGGCACGATGGCTTTTACTTGGCCAAACTGGTAAAAATTGCCGCCTCTTCGCCCCCCGCGCAGCGGCCACTGGAGTCTGCACAATGAAGATCATCATTCTCGGCGCTGGTCAGGTCGGTGGCAGTGTTGCCGCGGAACTGGCCAGCGAAGCCAATGACATCACTGTGATCGATACCGATGGCCCGCGCCTGCGCGAACTGGGCGACCGCCTAGATATCCGCACGGTACAGGGCCGTGGCTCCTTTCCTACGGTGCTGCGCCAGGCCGGTGCCGATGATGCCGATATGCTGATTGCGGTCACCAGCAGCGATGAAACCAACATGATCGCCTGCCAGATTGCCTTTACCCTGTTCAAAACGCCGACCAAAATTGCCCGGGTGCGCGAGTCGGCCTACCTGACCCGCGGTGGCCTGTTCAAGAATGCGGCGATTCCGATCGACGTCCTCATCAGCCCGGAGCAGGTGGTTACCAACTACATCAAGCGCCTGATCGATAACCCCGGTGCCTTGCAGGTACTGGATTTTGCCGAGGGCAAGGTGCAACTGGTGGCTGTACGCGCCTACTACGGTGGCCGCCTGGTCCTTGAGGAACTGCGCTTCCTGCGCCAGCACATGCCCGGCGTGGATACCCGGGTGGCGGCGATTTTCCGCAAGAACCGGCCGATTCTGCCGCAGGGCGATACCGTGATCGAGGCCGATGACGAAGTCTTCTTTGTCGCCGCCGCGCCGGATATCCGCTCGGTGATGAGCGAGTTGCGGCGCCTGGAAAAAGGCAACAAGCGCATCATTATTGCCGGTGGCGGCAATATTGGTGAGCGTCTGGCCGAGGCGATCGAAAGCCGTTACCGGGTCAAGATCATCGAGAAGAATCCGGTGCGGGCCGATTACCTGGCACAGAATCTGGACCGTACCGTGGTACTCAGTGGCAGCGCCTCGGACAAGGAACTGCTGATCGAGGAAAATATCGAGGAAGTGGATATTTTCTGCGCGGTCACCAACGATGATGAAGCCAATATCATGTCGGCCATGCTGGCCAAGCGCCTGGGTGCGCGCAAGGTAATGGCGCTGATCAACAACCCGGCCTATGTCGACCTGGTCCAGGGCGGCGAGATCGATATTGCCATTTCACCCTCACAGGCGACCATCGGCACCTTGCTGACCCATGTGCGGCGTGGCGATATCGTCAATGTCTATTCCTTGCGCCGTGGTGCGGCTGAAGCCATCGAGGCAGTCGCCCACGGTGATGCGCGCTCGTCGCAGGTGATCGGCAAGGCCATCCGTGATATCAAGTTGCCGCCGGGCACCACCATTGGTGCTATCGTACGCGACCAGGAAGTGTTGATCGCCCATGACTCCACGGTGATTGAAGCGGATGACCACGTAGTGCTCTTCGTCATCGACAAGAAGCATATCCGTGACGTGGAACGCCTGTTCCAGGTCGGCCTGTCCTTTTTCTGACCCTTTACCGACCGCCCTGAGGCTTGCAGCAGCATGCAATATTTTCAGATTCAGCGCATTCTCGGCATCCTGATCATGCTGTTTTCCTGCAGCATGCTGCTGCCGGCGCTGGTCGGTGTCTGGTACGGCGAGGAAGCGCGTGAGGCCTTTATCACCTCGTTCCTGGTCACTCTGGTAGTCGGCTTCCTGATCTGGCTGCCGGTCAGAGGCCAGCGCAAGGAGCTGCGCACCCGCGACGGTTACCTGATTACCGTTCTCTTCTGGCTGGTGCTCGGCCTGTTTGGCGCCGTGCCGCTCTATCTGCTGGATATGAGTGTGTCGGATGCGGTGTTCGAGTCCTTTTCCGGGATTACTACCACCGGGGCGACGGTACTTACCGGTCTGGATGACCTGCCACGGGCCATGTTGTTCTACCGGCAGATGCTGCAGTGGATGGGTGGCATGGGGATTGTGGTGCTGGCCGTTGCCATTTTGCCAATGCTCGGTGTCGGCGGCATGCAGCTCTACCGCGCGGAAATGCCCGGCCCGCTGAAAGAAAACAAGCTGACGCCGCGCATTGCTGAAACCGCCAAGGTGCTCTGGTTTATCTACGCCGGCCTGACCCTGGCCTGTGCGCTGGCCTACTGGGCGGCGGGCATGGAGCCCTTTGACGCCATCGGCCACAGTTTCTCGACCGTCGCCATTGGTGGTTTTTCCACCCACGATGCCAGTATCGGCTTTTACGACAGCGCGCTGATTGAGAGTATCTGCATCCTGTTCATGCTGGTCTCGGGGATCAACTTTGCCCTGCACTTTTTGTCCTGGCGGCAAAAGTCGATCAAGCATTACTGGCAGGACCCTGAGTGCCGCGCCTATGTCACCGTACTGGGTGCACTCTTTATCGTCTGTACTGTGGTACTGATTCACTTCCAGTTTTACGACACCTGGACCATCCTGCGCTACAGCGCTTTCCAGGTGGTTTCAATCGCCACCACCACCGGCTTTGGTGTGACCGATTTTTCTGCCTGGCCAACCTTGCTGCCGTTCCTGTTGCTGTATGCCAGTTTTATGGGCGCCTGCGCCGGTTCCACCGGGGGTGGCATGAAGGTGATCCGGGTGCTCTTGCTGTACAAGCAGGGCTCACGGGAAACCAAGCGCTTGCTGCATCCGCGTGGGGTGTTTCCGGTCAAGCTGGGCAAGCGCCCGGTGCCGGATCGCATTGTCGAGGCGGTGTGGGGGTTCTGTGCGGTCTATGTGTTCACCTTTGCGGTGATGTTCCTGCTGTTGTTGGGCAGCGGGCTGGATTTTGTCACCGCCTTTTCGGCCTTGGCGGCCTGCATGAACAACCTCGGGCCCGGTCTGGGTGAGGTGTCGACGCATTACGGTGATCTGGAGGCGGGGGTCAAATGGATCCTCAGCTTTGCCATGCTGCTGGGCCGGCTTGAGGTCTTTACCCTGCTGGTGATTCTGACGCCGATGTTCTGGCGGCGCTGATGTAAGAACCCGGTTTTAGGGCAGACGCTGCACATTATCGATTAGCGGTGTTGCCAGCCACCTGTGCCAGACCGTCGATGCACAAGGATGTGCATCGTCGAGCCCCAGGGACGGCTCGTAGCGTGTCTGGCACAGGTGGCTGGCAATGCCGCTATGCACAAAAACTAATCGGCTTATGGGTGCAGCAGTCCACTTGTCGCAGGCCTGTACTGGACACGCCGTAAACCCTTCCCTGGGGGCTCGTAGATGCCATCCATGGCATCTAACGGTCCAGCACAAGCCTGCGCCAACCGGCGCTCTGACCTTGTGCTTTAGCCAATTTAAAAAGTCTAATCTTCATCCACAAACGCCAGGCCAACCCCATCCCCGGGCACTACGCGCATCACCCGCATACGCAGGATAGGTGCCTCGATCGGCATACCCTGGACCTGGCCCTCAACCTCGGTTCCCTGGGGCAGAACGGTCAGGTCGGCGTTTTCGACAAACACACCGCCATCCGACAAATCCCGGGTAAAACCAAACACCTCACCAACATCCGGATGGGTAATCTTGATCCGCGCCTGCATCATGGTGCGGGGATATTGCCGTTGGTCAGCCATGCTCACTCCCTTGTGGTGGCATCAATACCACTCTTGTTCGCCTTCAGGGCGTTTCTTGAAACGCTTCATGCTCCACATGTACTGACTGGGCCACTGACGCACATAGCGCTCGAGGACACTGCTCATGCTGGCAACTGCAGTCTTTGCATCGGCGCTGTACATCGCTTCTGGCGCCGCTTCGACAATCACCTTGAATCCTGAATGATCTTCCAGCCGGACGCAATGCAAAAACACACCGCGGGCCTGGCCACCCTTGAGCAGGTTGGGCACAAACTTGCTGGTTAGCGCCTGAATGCCGAAAAAGGGCACAAATTCACCGCTTTTGCGTGCCGGTTCCGGGTCGGCCGGTATCCCGACAGCGCCACCCTGGCGCACTTCGCGCATGACCATGCTGATGCCTTCGCGGCTCGACGGGGCAACCCTGTTACCCAGTTGCGCGCGTTGCTGACGTAACAGCTCGTCGATGGCCTTGAGTTTGGGCGGGCGGAAGAAGATGACCGGTGAGCAGCGCGAACAGTACCAGTGATTGAGCACTTCCCAATTGCCGAGGTGGCTGGTGATGGCCACGACACCCTTGCCATCGGCCAGGGCCTCATGCAGCAGATGCTCGCCTTCGACTTCTTTGATCAGGCGCAGGGTTTTTTCCGGCTTCCAGATCCATGCGCAGGCGCTTTCGGCAAAGCTGCGCCCACTTTGCATCATGGTCTGGCGCACCAGTTGCTCGCGCGCGGCACTGTCCAGTTCGGGCAGGCAGTGCTGCAGGTTGATACGGGTTACTTCGCGTTCACGGTTAGGCAGCTGATACATCAACCAGCCAACCGCAGCGCCCATGCGCTGCGCTACCGCAAAGGGCAGGCTGGCAAACAAGCGCAGAAAACCGACTACCAGGGCACCCTTGAAACGCTCCACAGTCTACTCCGGCCAGGATAAGGCATGTGCCAAAGGCCTTATTGTAAACAGGACAATCGGAGCGTGCGAGCCAGCGATGATTTTAAATCTGCCAGGCCTCCAGCTGTTCCCGCAGTGCGGCAGGGATGGGCGCTGGGCGGTTGGTCTGGGGATTGATCACCACCATGACGCTGTTGGCAGCGGCCTGCACTTCGTCCTTGTCCAGCGCGCAACCGGTAAACACAAAGGAGCTGTTGCCGATGCGGCTGATGCCTGAGGCCAGCTCGACGGCGTGCCAACCGGGTCTGAAATTGCAGTAGCTGATATCGGCGCGGGCAATCAGGATGCCCAGGCCCTGCATGTCAAGCTGGCGAATACCGCCGAAACGAGCCTGCTCCATGTAGCGGGCCAACCCGGCCTCGCTGCGCAAGCTGTCAGCATCCAGATCGCCGTAACGTGGCGTCAGTTGCTGACGTACCGGGAAGTTGTGCGCCTGGCTGGCAAGCTGGGTGTAATCCGTATCCGGAAGCTGGTCGCGGGCTACCGGGGCTGCGCACTCGGAGTGCAATTGCTGCCGGATGGCTGTCGGCAAGTCGACCCAGCGGCCCTGATCGTAGGCGCCGATAAACGCATCCTGGGTGCCGACCAGCTCACCGTTCTGATACAGCTGGCTGCGCAGATGAAACTGCTGACTATCGCAGCCGAGCAAGCTGACCTCAGCCTCCAGCGGCTGGCCGTACCAGCTGATCTGCCGGTAATCGGTAAGGCAGCGCTGCGGGCGCAGCTGCACGCCATCTTCGAACCAGGCTTCGGGACCAAAGCGGTGCATGTGGGCCTGCATCCGTGCTTCCTGATGGATATGGTAGGCACGGGTGTTGTTCACGTGCCGCCAGGTATCCAGATCGGTATAGCGCGGCATGATCTGGCAACGAAAGGGGCGGGCAGTGGGCTCGGTCATGGCAAAGTTCCTGGTAACAATCTAGGCAGCCTGCAAGCATGCTGCACGGCTGCTGCCGGGCGCAAGTCTGGCCAGACCGCATTGACCAGGGAAATAGTCAGGCATGCGGTTACCGGCGGCGAATCCTGTATGTCGGCCGCGTCTGCTTGTATACTCCGCGTTTATTTCTCAGCCTGACCGGGTGAAATACGTGACTCAGACCAAGCCAGACATCAGCACCTTCCAGGGACTGATCCTTGCCCTGCAAAGCTACTGGGCCGAACAGGGATGCGTGATCCTGCAGCCCTACGATATGGAAATGGGTGCCGGCACCTTCCACACCGCGACCTTTCTGCGCGCCATTGGCCCGGAAACCTGGAACGCAGCCTATGTACAGCCCAGCCGCCGCCCGGCCGATGGTCGTTATGGGGATAACCCCAACCGTCTGCAACATTACTATCAGTTCCAGGTGGTGCTGAAACCCAACCCGGAGAATATCCAGGAGCTGTATCTCGACTCCCTGCGGCATATCGGGCTTGATCCCCTGGTACATGATGTCCGTTTTGTCGAGGATAACTGGGAATCCCCCACCCTGGGTGCCTGGGGTCTGGGTTGGGAAGTCTGGCTCAACGGTATGGAAGTGACGCAGTTCACCTACTTCCAGCAGGTAGGCGGCATCGAGTGCTACCCGGTTACCGGCGAGATCACCTATGGCCTGGAGCGTCTGGCGATGTATTTGCAGGGCGTCGATTCCGTGTATGACCTGGTCTACTCTGACGGCCCCTTCGGCAAGGTCACCTATGGCGATGTGTTCCACCAGAACGAAGTGGAGCAATCGACCTACAACTTCGAGCATGCCCACGTCGACAAACTGTTCGAGCATTTCGATCACTTCGAGAGCGAAGCCAACCGCCTGATCGAGCTGAACCTGCCGTTGCCGGCCTATGAAATGGTGGTACGCGCCTCGCATACCTTCAACCTGCTGGATGCCCGCCGGGCCATTTCGGTAACTGAGCGCCAACGCTACATTCTGCGCGTACGCAGTCTGGCCCGGGCCATCGCCCAGAGCTACCTGCATGCCCGTGCGCGTCTTGGCTTCCCCATGGCCGCTGCCGACCTGCGTGATGAAGTCCTGGCCAAGCTGAAGGAGGCTGAATAATGTCGTCTGCTGATTTTCTGGTTGAACTGGGCACCGAAGAGCTGCCGCCCAAGGCGCTGAAAACCCTGGCCGAGGCTTTCCTCGCCGGTGTTACCCAGGGCCTGCAAGAGCAAGGATTGGACTACCAGAGCGCGCGTTATTACGCCGCACCCCGCCGGCTGGCGATTCTGGTTGAGCAACTGAGCAGCCAGCAACCTGATCGCAGCCAGCAACTCGATGGCCCACCCGTGCAGGCAGCCTTTGATGCCGAGGGCGCACCGACCAAAGCGGCGCTGGGTTTTGCTCGCAAGTGTGGTGTAGAGCTGAGTGACATCGATCAGTCCGGCCCCAAGCTGCGTTACAGCAAGACCATTCCCGGCCAACCAGCGGTAGAGCTGTTACCCGCCATTGTTGACCAGGCACTGGCGAAGCTGCCGATTCCCAAGCGCATGCGCTGGGCAGCACGCAAGACCGAGTTTGTCCGCCCGACCCAGTGGTTGGTCATGCTCATGGGTGCGCAGGTGATTCCCTGCGAGATTCTGGCGCAACAGGCTGGTAACCAGTCTCGCGGCCATCGCTTCCATCATCCTGCTGATATCGCTATCAGCGCGCCGGCCAATTATGCCGAAGATCTGCGTCAGGCCTTTGTGGTTGCCGACTTTACCGAGCGCCGCGAAATGATTCGTCAGCGCGTCGAGCAACTGGCCGCCGAGCAGCAGGGTACGGCTATCATGCCTGATAGCCTGCTGGATGAGGTCACTGCCCTGGTGGAGTGGCCGGTACCCCTGGTCTGCAGCTTTGAAGAGCGCTTCCTGGATGTGCCGCAGGAAGCCTTGATCTCGACCATGCAGGACAACCAGAAGTATTTCTGCCTGCTGGATGCCAACGGCAAACTGCTGCCACGTTTTATCACCGTGGCCAATATCGACAGCGAAGATCCGCAGCAGATCATTTCCGGTAACGAGAAGGTCGTGCGTCCGCGGCTGACTGATGCCGAGTTTTTCTTCAAGCAGGACCAGAAACAGCCGCTGGAAACCCGCAACCAGCAACTGGCCAAGGTGGTCTTCCAGGCTGAACTGGGAACCGTGCTGGCGAAGGCTGAACGGGTCTCGGCACTGGCTGGCTGGATTGCCGGTCAGATCGGCAGCGATACCGGCCTGGCGCAGCGCGCCGGCCTGCTGAGCAAATGTGACCTGGCCACGGAAATGGTCGGTGAATTCCCTGAATTGCAGGGTATCGCTGGTTATTACTATGCCCGTCACGATGGCGAGCATGAAGATGTTGCGCTGGCACTCAATGAGCAATACATGCCACGCGGTGCCGGTGGTGAACTGCCGGGCACAACCACAGGTGCAGCTGTTGCCCTGGCGGACAAGCTGGATACCCTGGTCGGCATCTTTGGTATCGGCATGCTGCCGACCGGCAGTAAAGACCCTTATGCCCTGCGCCGAGCGGCCCTGGGCGTACTGCGCATCTTGATCGAGAAGCGCCTGGAGCTGGATCTTGGCGCCACCCTGAAGATGGCTATCGATCAGTATGGCGACAAGGTCAAGGCGGATGGCTTGCAGGCACAGGTTCAGGACTTCATCTTTGATCGCCTGCGCGCACGCTACGAAGATGAGGGTATCGATGTCGCGGTGTATCAGGCCGTGCGTGCGGTCAACCCGGTTTCACCACTAGATTTTGACCAACGCATTCAGGCCGTACAGGCTTTCCGCCGGCTAGCGGAAGCAGACGCTCTGGCAGCGGCCAACAAGCGGGTGTCCAATATTCTCGCCAAGGCCGACAACAGCATCAACGAACAGATTGATAACCGCTTGTTGCAGGAGGCTGCCGAGCAGACCCTGGCTGATGCGCTGCAAGCCGCTGAGCAGGCGGCAGTTCCTCTGGCTAGCGAACGGCAATACCAGCGCAGCCTGGAGCAACTAGCCACGCTGCGCGCACCGGTAGATGCCTTCTTCGATCAGGTGCTGGTAAACGCGGAAGACCCGGCTGTTCGCGCTAATCGCTACGCCCTGCTGGCTCGCCTGCGCGGCCTGTTCCTCGGGGTAGCGGATATTTCGCTGCTCGGTTGAGGAGAGCAGACCGGCATGCAACTGATCATCCTTGACCGTGATGGCGTCATCAATCAGGACTCTGATGCCTATATCAAGTCTCTCGAGGAATGGCAGCCATTACCTGGTGCCATCGATGCCATTGCACGCCTGAGCCGGGCTGGCTGGACCATAGCCATCGCAACCAATCAGTCCGGACTGGCCCGCGGCTATTTCAGCCGCGCCACACTGGATGCCATGCATGCCCGATTGCAGCAGCTGGTGGCCGAGCAGGGCGGTACGGTCGACCTCATCCGTTATTGCCCGCATGGGCCAGCTGACGGCTGTGACTGCCGTAAGCCCAAAGCTGGCCTGTTCCAGCAGATTGCAGCCCATTTTGCCTGTGATCTGCATGCCGTGCCCACGGTCGGTGATAGCCTGCGTGACCTGCAAGCCGGTGTCAGTCAAGGCTGCACACCCTATCTGGTTCTCACCGGCAAGGGTCAGAAAACATCCGCGCAGCCCTTGCCGGAGGGCACGCAGGTCTTTGCTGACCTGGCCGCAGTGGCTGATCACTTACTGGAAACCTGAACATGTTATTGATGCCTCTGCGGATCATTTTGTTTTATCTGCTCCTCGCGACCAGCGCCATCCTCTGGGCACCTGTCGCTTTACTGATTTCCCCCCTGCTGCCTTACCGCTGGCGTTTCAGGGTGGTGATCCAATGGTGGACCCAGTGGGCCATCGCTCTGGCAAAACACCTGGTCGGTATCCGTTACCGGATCACCGGGCTGGAGAACATCCCCGATCAGCACGGAGTGATCCTGGCCAATCACCAAAGCACCTGGGAGACCTTTTTCCTGCAACAGGTCTTTTCCCCACAAACCCAGCTGCTCAAGCGGGAATTGCTTTATGTGCCCTTTTTCGGCTGGGCACTGGCGTTGATGAAGCCCATCGCCATTGACCGTGGCAACGCCCGTGACTCGCTGAAGCAACTCAGCCGTATCGGCGGTCAACGCTTGGCTGAAGGCTTATGGATCCTGATTTTCCCCGAAGGTACCCGTAAAGAGCCCGGTAGCCCGATCAAGTTTTCCCGTGGTGGCGCGGCACTGGCCTGTGCCAACCAGGTCCCGGTGATTCCGGTTGCGCATAACGCCGGCTGTTTCTGGCCACGCCATGGCTGGGGCAAGCATCCCGGGACGATCGACGTGATGATTGGTCCGGCCATGTACCCGGTCGGTACTGATCCACGGGCAATTGTCGAGCTCAACCAGCGCGCTGAACAGTGGATCACCCAGGCCTTGAGCCAGGTCAAGTCTTCGCGCTGAAAAGGCCAGCAAGGCTTTACCCTTGACGCCTGAAACCCTACTCTGTGAGCACAACAATCTTACGCTGAGCTAGTCACCATGGATGTCTTCGAGTATTTGCATGCCCTGGTTGAGCAGGGTGGATCTGACCTTTTTTTCAGTGTCGGTGCGCCGGTCAACATGAAGCGCGAAGGGGAGTTCACTGCCCTGGATGACAAACGCCTTGGCAGTGCTGATCTCAAGCAGCTGGCCTACCAGCTGATGAACCAGAAGCAGGCGGCGGAATTTGAACGCGAACTGGAAATGAATCTGGCCATCGGCATCCCCGAAGTGGGCCGTTTTCGCACCAATATCTATTTCCAGCGTGGTGAAGTGGCCATGGTCATTCGCCATATCAACAACAAGATTCCACGCATTGCCGAGCTCGGCCTGCCACGCAGCCTGGAAAAACTGGTGATGCTCGATCGCGGGCTTATCCTCGTTGTCGGTGCCGCCGGCTCAGGCAAATCCACCACCTTGGCGTCCATGCTGGATTACCGCAACAACAATCGCGGTGGTCACATCGTCTGTATTGAAGACCCGATTGAGTTTCTTCACGACCACAAAAGGTCAATTATTGACCAGCGTGAAGTTGGCCTGGATACCCATAGCTTCCGCGAGGCATTGCGCAATGTGCTGCGCGAATCGCCCGATGTGATCATGATCGGTGAAATCCGTGACCGTGAATCCATGCAGCATGCCCTGCATTACAGCGAAACCGGCCACCTGGTGCTGGCAACCCTGCACGCGACCAATACCGTGCAGGCGGTAGAACGCATGGTCAACCTGTTCCCGGAAGAAACCCGTCACCAGACGCTCAGTGATATCTCGATGAACCTCGCAGCCATTATTGGCCAGCGTCTGGTACCCGGTGTCGACAAGAAGCGCGTAGCTGCAGTTGAACTCATGCTGCGCACGCCCTATATCGTCGACCTGATTGCCCGTGATGAACTGCATGAAATACGCACAGCCATGAGCCGCAGCCTGGAACAAGGTCTGCAGACCTTTGACCAACACCTGCATGCGCTGGTCAACCGCAATGCGATCACGCTGAAAAATGCGCTGAAATTTGCCGACTCGCGGACAGACTTCATGCTCAAGACCAAGCTGGAAAAAGGTTTTTCCAGTGAAGACAGCAGCATGGCTTTACAGAGTAACAGTGAAGACCTGACGGACGACTTCAAGTAACAGCGGCATCACAGGTGGCGGATGCCAGCCGCCACCAGGATACCCGCAGCAATCGCAGGTAACGGCCGTTTCAGTACCAGCATGGTGATTGCTGTGGTCAATAACGCCAGTCGGGCGGCGTGATCCCCGTTCAGCGCCATCGGGGCCAGCAAGGCCACCAGAACCGAGCCCGACATCGCCTGAATGAATTGTTTTACCCGATAGCCTATGGGTATATGCGACATCACCAGAACGCCGCCCCAGCGCGTCGAGAGAGTCACCAGCGCCATGGCCACCAGCAGCAGAACACCACTGAAACCGGTCGTTTCAATCCACATGGCGGGTCTCCTTCAGGCACAGGCCGGCAACACCGCCAACCAACGCACCCACCACCACATGGCTGTTATCCGGTAAGAAACGAAAGGCCAGCAAGGACGCAGCGGCAGCAAAGGCCCAGATCAGTACAATGCGCAGGTTCTTTTCCCCACCCACCACCAGCGCCAGCAGGAAACACCCCATCACCATATCCAGGCCCAGGCTGTAGGGGTCCTGGATGGCGTTACCAAAATACAGACCCAGCCAGGTCCCCAGTATCCAGAACAGCCAGAGTGCCAGCCCGCCGCCAAACAGCAGACCCAGGCCCGGCTGCTGCCGACCGAACGCCTGCATCGACATCGCCCAGTTGGCATCAGACACCACCATCATGATGCCGTAACGCTGCGCGACTGGCAGCGTGCGCAACCAGGGGTACAGGGTTGCCCCCATGAGCAGATGCCGCGAGTTGATGGCAAATACCGTCAATAAGAGGGTAAACAGCGGCACCTGAGTACCCCACAGATCCAGTGCCGCAAATTGCGATGCACCAGCGAAGACCAGCGCACTCATACTCACGCTCATAGCGTCAGACAGCCCTGCTTGTGTCGCGGCCAGACCAAAGGCAGCCCCGAAGATAATCACAAACATGGAAATCGGCGCCAGTTGCATAAACCCTTGCCATATCAACCTGCGATCGAGCCGACTGAGTTCCTGTTCATGCCTATTCATACACTTGCTCCTGCAAAAAAAAATCCCCCGTCACACCAGGTGACGGGGGATTTTGTCTACGCTGGATATTCTAGACGTCGAGGTTAGCCACCGCCAGGGCGTTACTCTCAATGAATTCCCGGCGCGGCTCTACATGGTCACCCATCAAGGTGTTGAAGATCTGATCTGCTGCGATGGCATCTTCAATGTTCACCCGCAACATACGCCGGCTTTCCGGGTCCATGGTGGTTTCCCACAACTGTTCCGGGTTCATTTCACCCAACCCTTTATAGCGCTGCACGCTATGGCGACGGGCGGTTTCGTTCATCATCCAGTCCAATGCTTCCTTGAAGGTACGCACCGGCTTCTTCTTCTCGCCACGCTGCATATAGGCACCTTCATCCAGCAGTGACTGCAGCTTTTCACCCAGTTCGGCCATGGTGCGATAATCATTACTGGCGAACAGGTCACGGTTGAAGGTGAAGTAACTGGACAGGCCGTGGCTGATGGATTCCACTTCGGGCAGCCACAGGCGGCGCTCTGTGTCTTCACGTAGACTGACCTTGTACTCCTGACCTGAACGTTCGTCTTCCTTCAAACGCGCAGCAAAACCCTGAATCCATTCCGCCATATAGGCCTGGTCCGCCAGATTCTCAACACTCAACCGCGGTAGATAGATAAAATGCTCCATCATGTTTTCCGGGTAGAGGCGGGCCAGACGCTTGAGGGTTTTCATCACCGAGCGGAATTCCTGCACGATCCGCTCCAGTGCTTCACCAGTAATCCCCGGTGCATCCTCATTGACGAACAGGTAGGAGTCTTCCAACGCTGACTGGATAAGGAAATCTTCCAGCGCTTCATCATCCTTCAGGTATTGTTCCTGCTTGCCTTTCTTGATCTTGTACAGCGGCGGCTGGGCAATATAGATATAGCCGTTTTCGATCAGTTCGGGCATCTGACGGAAGAAGAAGGTCAGCAGCAGGGTACGGATGTGCGAACCATCGACGTCGGCATCGGTCATGATGATGATGTTGTGATAGCGCAGCTTCTCGATATTGAACTCGTCGCGACCAATACCGCAACCCAGAGCGGTAATCAGGGTACCGACCTCGGCCGAGGACAGCATCTTGTCGAAACGTGCTTTCTCTACGTTAAGGATTTTACCTTTGAGCGGGAGGATTGCCTGGGTCTTGCGGTTGCGACCCTGCTTGGCAGAACCGCCGGCAGAATCACCCTCCACAATGTAGAGTTCAGACAGGGCAGGGTCCTTTTCCTGGCAGTCCGCCAGTTTGCCTGGCAAGCCGGCAATATCCAGCGCCCCTTTCCGGCGCGTCATTTCACGCGCCTTGCGGGCCGCTTCACGGGCACGAGCAGCGTCAATCATCTTGCCCACGACGGCCTTGGCTTCGTTAGGCCGCTCCAGCAGATAGTCGGCAAAGGCCTTGTTCATTTCCTGCTCAACCGCGGTTTTCACTTCCGACGAGACCAGTTTGTCTTTGGTCTGCGAAGAGAACTTGGGATCAGGAACCTTGACCGAAATGATCGCCGTCAGGCCTTCTCGGGCATCGTCGCCAGAGGTGTTGACCTTGAGCTTTTTCAGTAAACCTTCCTGCTCGATGTAGGTGTTCAGGGTACGCGTCAAGGCACTGCGGAAACCGGCCAGATGGGTGCCGCCATCACGCTGCGGGATATTGTTGGTGAAGCACTGAATGTTTTCATTGAAGCTGTCATTCCACTGCAGTGCGACTTCCACGGCAATGCCATCTTCACGTTGAAAATCAAAGTGGAACACACTATTGACGGTGCTCTTGTTCTGGTTCAGATACTCAACAAATGCGCGCAGACCGCCTTCATACTTGAACAGCTCTTCTTTGCCACTGCGTTCATCCTTGAGCCGGATACCGACACCCGAGTTAAGGAAAGACAGTTCACGCAGACGCTTGGCCAGAATATCCCAGCTGAAACTGATGCTGGTAAAGGTGTCCGCCGAGGGCTTGAAATGGATCTGGGTACCGGTTTTGTCGGTTTCACCCACCGGGCCCAAGGGCGACTGGGGCACGCCATGCTTGTACTCCTGCTCCCACACCTGACCATTACGGCGAATGGTCATCACCAGCAATTCGGAGAGTGCGTTAACCACCGAGACACCAACGCCGTGCAGTCCGCCCGACACCTTATAGCTGTTGTCGTCAAACTTACCGCCGGCATGCAGCACTGTCATGATGACCTCTGCCGCTGAAACGCCTTCTTCATGCTTGTCGACTGGAATACCGCGGCCATCATCACGCACGGTAATAGACTCATCGGTATGAATGATGATATCGATTTCACTACAATGCCCGGCCAAGGCTTCGTCAATGGAATTATCTACTACCTCGAACACCATGTGGTGCAGGCCAGTACCATCATCCGTATCGCCGATGTACATGCCGGGGCGCTTACGTACTGCATCTAGCCCCTTGAGTACCTTGATACTGGATGAATCGTAGGATGTTGCTTCGCTCATTATCATCACTCCAGACGTCAGTCGGTCTGCGCTATGTGTCCATGTTCCACGTGGAACAATCTTGTTGGCGTTTCATTCTGCCATAAGCCAGTCAACTGATCCGGCTCAACGCAGGTTATGAACACCTGGCAATCCAGCTGTTCCAGCAAACGACATAACGCTTGCCGATGCTGGGCATCCAGTTCACTGGGCAAATCATCGACCAGGAAAACGCAGGATTGCGGCCCATATTGTTGTTTAAGCAAATAGCCCTGCGCTATTTTCAGCGCACTGACCACCAGCTTTTGTTGTCCGCGGGATAAAACATCAACGGCATTCAGGCCGTTTACCCGTACTCTCAAGTCAGCCCGTTGCGGCCCTGCCTGCGTATGCCCCAGCTGGCAGTCCCGCTCAAATTGCTGACCCAGTACATCCGCCAAGGGTTTTTCTTTATCCCAACCGCGGAAGTAACTTAATGTCAGACCTTCAATGCTGAGCATGTCACCGAGCACCTGCTCGAACACCGGCTTGAGACGACCGATGTAGGCCTGACGGTAATGGTCAATCTGCTCTGCAGCCTGAATCAGTTCCAGCTCCCAGGGCGCCAATAGCAAGCTATCGATTCTACCACGTCGAAGCAATGAATTCCGTTGCTTGAGGCTTTTTTGCAGGCGTTGCCAGGCCGGTAGAAAAGAATGTTCCACGTGGAACACACCCCAGTCTAGAAATTGCCGACGCTGTTTGGGCGCGCCTTCCAACAAACGAAAACTGTCAGGATTAATCAGCTGCAATGGCAAGGTTCTGGCCAGCTGAGCAGCACTGCGCACATTCTGCCCATTGATACGGATAACAAATTCACTGTCAGCAGAGCGCTGCACACCAATCTGGCTCTTTTCCTGACCGTCAGATTGCAACTCAGCAAACACCGTACATTGGGCTTGCTGATACTGAATAACCGGTTGCAGTTTATTGGTACGGAAAGAACGGGCCAGGCCGAGCAGATGAATAGCTTCCAGCAAACTGGTTTTACCGCTGGCATTGGCGCCGTGAACAAGATTGATACGCGGGGAGGGGTGAAGTGTCACCGGCTGCAGGTTACGCACACCGGTGACACTCAGGCGGGTCAGTGGCATATCAGCGCATCAGAGGCGCATGGGCATGACAACATAGAGACTGTCATCGGAGTCGGCTTCCTGCACCAGGGCACTGCTGTTGGCATCAGACATAACCAGCTTGACCTGTTCGCCACTGAGTACATTCATGACGTCCAACAGATAACTGACATTAAAGCCAACCTCAAGCGGAGCGCCTGCATAGTCCACTGCGATCTCTTCTTCTGCTTCTTCCTGCTCAGGGTTATTGGCCTGAATCTTCAACAGGGCGTCACTGAGCATCAGGCGAATGCCACGGTACTTTTCGTTGGACAAAATAGCGGTACGACTGAACGCATCGCGTAGAACGTGACGATCAGCCAATACGACTTTATCACCACCACGCGGCAGAACCCGGTCGTAATCCGGAAACTTGCCATCAACCAGTTTGGAAGTGAAGGTAAAGTCACCGGTACTGACCCGGATATGATGAGTCCCGATCACCACATTGACCTGGTCATCGGTTTCATTGAGCAAACGGCTCAACTCCAGGATGCCCTTGCGCGGCACAATGATCTGATGCTTTTCGCTGTTCTCGATATTGGCATCCAGCGTGCACATGGCCATGCGATGACCATCGGTTGCCACTGAGCGCAACTGCCCACGATTGATTTCCAGCAACATGCCGTTCAGGTAATAACGCACATCCTGCTGTGCCATGGCAAAACTGGTTCGGTCAATCAGACGCCCCAGGGTTTTCTGGCTGGCTGCAAAATGAATCGAGCCCTGGCTTTCCTCAACATTGGGGAAATCGCTGGCCGGCAAGGTGCTGAGTGAAAAGCGGCTACGCCCGGTCTTGATGCTGGCCTTGGATTCGTCCAGGGTAAAAGTGATGGTGGCGTCATCTGGCAAGGACTTGCAGATATCCATCAACTTGCGCGCCGGTACGGTAATTTCCCCGCTGTCTGCGGCGTCTTCAAGGGGAATGCGTGCTACCAGTTCAACTTCCAGGTCTGTCCCGGTCAATGACAGGGTGTTGTCATCCACTACCAGCAAAACATTGGACAGGACCGGCAAGGTCTGCCGCCGTTCCACTACCCCAGCCACCAGTTGCAGGGGCTTCAACAGAGCTTCGCGCTGTATGGAAAATTGCATAGTCTTCCTTCGACCTCGTGCAGGTTGAGCAGCCACTGCCACCGTCAGGTGGTCAGGGTCCGCAGCAGGTTCTTGTAATCTTCACGGATGTCAGCATCCGCTTCACGTAATTCAGCAATCTTGCGCGTGGCGTGTAATACGGTGGTGTGATCACGACCACCAAAAGCATCACCAATTTCCGGCAGACTATGATTGGTCAATTCCTTGGCCAAGGCCATGGCTACCTGACGCGGACGAGCTACCGAACGCGAACGGCGTTTAGACAGCACGTCAGCAATCTTGATCTTGTAATACTCGGCAACCGTACGCTGGATATTATCAATACTGACCAGCTTATCCTGCAATGCCAACAAGTCTTTCAAGGACTCACGGATCAGCTCGATACTGATGTCACGCCCCATAAAATGCGCACTGGCAGTCACCCGCTTCAAGGCACCTTCGAGTTCACGTACATTGGAACGAATACGCTGAGCAATAAAGAATGCGGCATCGTGCGGCAAATCCACGCGTGTCTGCTCGGCTTTCTTCATCAGGATGGCAACACGGGTTTCCAGTTCC
Source organism: Gammaproteobacteria bacterium (assembly GCA_023475025.1). Classification (GTDB taxonomy): domain Bacteria; phylum Pseudomonadota; class Gammaproteobacteria; order Pseudomonadales; family Pseudomonadaceae; genus Halopseudomonas. The sequence continues at coordinate 145,417 of JAMCWB010000067.1, read as the reverse complement.
GGTGGCTCAACGGCAACCGTCAAGCCCCAACCAAACCGGGATTTCAACCGTTCTTCCAGACCGTCGATTTCTTTCGGGTAACGATCACTGGTCAGAATTACCTGCTGGCCACCCTCGAGCAAAGCGTTAAAGGTATGGAAGAACTCTTCCTGGGAACGTTCTTTCTTGGCAAAGAACTGGATGTCATCAATCAGCAGGGCATCGACTGAGCGATAGTAGCGCTTGAAATCATTGATTGCGTTCATTTGCAGCGCCTTGACCATATCGGCGACAAAGCGCTCCGAATGCAGGTAGACAATTTTCGCTGCCGGGTTCTTCTTCAGCAAATGATTACCTACCGCGTGCATCAAGTGGGTTTTACCCAGGCCAACCCCCCCGTACAGGAACAGGGGGTTATAGCCATGCTTGGGATTATCGGCAACCTGCCACGCTGCTGCGCGCGCCAACTGGTTGGACTTACCCTCGACAAAATTATCAAAGGTAAAGCTGCGATTGAGATAACTGGTGTGCTTGATCAAGGACGGTGATGGATCTGAAGGCGGGCGGCTATTGATCGACTCTTCCCGACTGGTTTCCGCATCAGGAACAAAGCCCTGGCCGGTCACCTGAGCCCTGGGCGTAACCGGAGCAGTAGCTGCTTGCGGTTGTTGCGCTGCCACTGGTGATTCGACCCTGGCCACCGGGGCACTGGCCGAGGCATGCCGACGGCTGCCAATCAATAACGCCACCATGGGCGCCTGCCCCTGGGACAGATCATCAAGCAGTTCCTGAATACGGCTCAGGTATTTGTCATTGACCCAATCAAGCACAAAACGGTTAGGGGCGTACAGGCGTAGTTCATCCTGATCACCGTCCACTTGCAACGGACGAATCCATGTATTGAATTGTTGCGATGGAAGCTCATCACGCAAAAAATCGACGCATTGCTGCCAGAGTGCAACAGACACTAAATCCCCCCAATGGCCATTGGCCGCGAGTGCACAGATACGTTCGCAGCAAAAACCAGTGGTTTTCCATACTGCGACAAGCATCCCATTCTAGCCTTTGGGGGCTGAGTTATCCACACCGGTAGCATCCTCGATTGGCTGAATATACACCCAGGGCATCGCTGTTGAGGAAACAGATACAACCGATAAAACTGCGGGCAACAAGTTAAAACGGGTGACTTGAACCCTGTGCTTAACGACTGTACCAGCCTGTGCATAATACGATGATAAAACCCGGGATAACTTACCTTGTGGATAACCCATGCAGTTACCCACAAGCTACACACAGCAGATACAGAAGCAACACACGCTCGGCACACAGGGTTGTGATTGACTGAATGCCAGATCCAGCAGTACTTACAGCCAGGTATCCACAGAAAATTCGGACCTATTTACATTAACTAAATCTATCTTTTTAAACCTTTGATTTATTTATGAAGAATTGTGCAAGCAGTGATGCAAATCAAATTGACCTGAGGCTGGCATTTCTCTAGAATTGCCGGTCCCTTGAAAGGGCTCACAGTCCTTGTTTGATCTACTCAGGTATCTGAATCATGAAAAGAACATTCCAACCCAGCGTCCTCAAGCGCAAGCGTAACCACGGTTTCCGTGCACGTATGGCCACCAAGAACGGCCGCGCCGTGTTGGCTCGTCGTCGTGCCAAAGGCCGTCAGCGCCTGTCAGCTTAAGCACCGGTCACCAGGTGGGCTATGAGTTCAGCCGCAATCACAGGTTACTGACACCTGGCGATTACAAAGCTGTCTTTGATGGCACCACCTGCAAGGCCTCTGCGCCCCTCATTCTGCTGTTGGCTCGGGAGAACACCCTGACCCACCCGCGTTTGGGATTGGTCATTGCCAAAAAACATGTCCGCCATGCGGTTGATCGTAACCGGATCAAACGCATCGCCCGTGAGTCTTTCCGTCATCACCAGGACGCTCTCGGCACGCTGGATATTGTGATTCTCGCCCGCAAGGGTCTGGGGAATCTGGATAATGGCCAACTTCATGCCCTGTACCAGGACATGTGGCGCAGATTGGCCCGATCGGCCAGCAAACGCGCCCGTTCGCCCAACTCTGGACCGCCATCATCCAATGCGTAAAGCCGCAATCGGACTGATCAAGGTTTACCGTTACGCTATCAGTCCCATGATGGCCAGTCATTGTCGTTTCTATCCCACCTGTTCCTGCTATGCCCTGGAAGCCATTGAACAACATGGTTTGCTCAAAGGCAGCTGGCTCAGTGCCCGTCGTCTGGGCCGTTGCCATCCCTGGCATCCTGGTGGATATGATCCGGTTCCGCCTGCTTCCGCAGACTCTTCATCCGCGCCTTCCGAGATGACCAACAAACCATGAACATGCAACGAAATATCCTCATTGCTGCCTTGCTTGTACTGACCTACATGATGGTGTTGCAGTGGAATCGCGATTATGGCCAGCCCGATCTCGGCGACAGTGTCGACCAGAGCGAACAGCAGGTTGAAGCCATGGACCTGCCGAGTATGGGCCCCGGAGAAGACCGGCAAACTACCGCCAATGGTGGTGCCAGTGATGACGTTCCGGTTGCCGTCGAGCCGACCGATGTGGATATTCCGGCCAGCGTTCCTAGCGAACCTGTCGCTGCCAGCTCTAATCTGATCCGGGTTGAGACCGATGTGTTCAATCTGAGTATCGATCCGCGCGGTGGTGATATTGTCAGCATCTCGCTGCCGCTGTATCCGCGCCATCGGGACCGGCCTGACCTGCCGTTCCAGTTGCTGGAGCAGAGCAATAACCGCCTGTATATCGCGCAGAGCGGCCTGACCGGTCGCAATGGCCCGGATGCCCGCGAAGTGGGCCGACCGCTGTTTTCCGCAGAGGCTTCCGAATTTACCCTGGCTGATGGCGAAGACAGCCTGCAGGTCGATCTGTACTTCAGCGAAAATGACATCACCTATATCAAGCGGTTTACCTTCAATCGTGGTGACTACCTGATCAATGTCGAGTACCTGATCGACAACCAGAGCAGTGAAACCTGGACCGGCAACCTGTTTGGCCAGATCAAGCGCGATGACAGCGGTGATCCTTCCAGCAGTGGCGCCACCGGTATGGCAACTTACCTGGGTGCTGCCTACTGGGATGCTGACAGTTCCTACACCAAGATCAGCCAGCGAGACATGAACCGGGGCAATCTGCGCGAAACCGTGCAGGGTGGCTGGATGGCCTGGTTGCAACACTATTTTGTTTCTGCCTGGGTACCCAATAGCGAACAAAGCCACGTCTACCAGACCCGTCTGGATCGTGAGGGTAACTTCATCGTTGGCTTTACCAGCCCGACTACCCAGGTGGCACCCGGTGAGCAAGGCGTGATTCAGGCCGATTTCTATGCTGGTCCGAAAACCCAGGATCGTCTGAAAGAAATTTCGCCGGGGCTGCACCTGACCGTAGACTACGGTTTCCTCTGGTGGATTGCCCAGCCGCTGTTCTGGGTACTGAGCTTTATCCACAGCTTTGTCGGTAACTGGGGTTGGAGCATCATCCTGCTGACCGTATTGATCAAGCTGGTGTTCTTCCCGCTGTCAGCCACCAGTTACCGCTCCATGGCCAACATGCGCCGCGTCGGTCCGAAACTGCAATCCCTGCGTGAGCAGTTCGGTGATGACCGGCAGAAAATGTCCCAGGCAATGATGGAGCTGTACAAGAAAGAGAAGATCAATCCGCTCGGTGGCTGCCTGCCGATTCTGGTGCAGATGCCGGTGTTCATTGCCCTCTACTGGGTACTGATGGAAAGTGTCGAGATGCGCCAGGCCGAATGGCTCGGCTGGATTACCGACCTGTCGTTGAAAGACCCCTACTTCATCCTGCCGATCCTGATGGGTGCAAGTATGTACATCCAGCAGCGACTGAATCCGACCCCGCCAGATCCGATGCAGGCCAAGGTGATGCGCATGCTGCCGATCATCTTTACCTTCTTCTTCCTCTGGTTCCCGTCCGGTCTGGTGCTGTACTGGGTGGTGAACAATATTCTGTCGATTGCCCAACAGTGGTACATTACCCGACAGATTGAGAAGGGCGCCCAGGCATAAGCCGCGGCCATACCCAGCAAACGCCCCGCCTCGCGGGGCGTTTTGCATTCTGCCGCTGGAGCCAGCATGCAACAGACCGCAACCGATACCATCGCCGCCATTGCTACCCCACCCGGTCAGGGCGGGGTCGGTATTGTGCGCCTGTCCGGCCCCCGTGCCGAAGCCATTGGCCAGCAACTGAGCGGGCTGCAATTACGTCCGCGACACGCCCACTATGGTCCGTTCATCACGGATGGTCAGGTTCTGGATCAAGGCCTCAGCCTGTTCTTCCCGGGTCCCCATTCCTTTACCGGGGAAGATGTGGTCGAACTGCATGGCCATGGTGGCCCGGTGGTGATGGATATTTTGCTCAAGGCCTGCCTGCAGGCCGGTGCACGCCTGGCTCGGCCGGGGGAGTTCAGCGAACGGGCCTTTCTCAATGACAAGCTTGACCTGGCCCAGGCCGAAGCCATAGCCGACCTGATTGAAGCCAGCTCCGAGCAGGCTGCGCGCAATGCTGTGCAGTCCTTGCAGGGGGCATTTTCACGCCGGGTAAAGGCGTTGACCGAAGCCCTGATTGCGCTGCGTATCTATGTGGAAGCCGCCATCGACTTTCCGGAAGAGGAAATCGATTTTCTCGCCGATGGCCATGTATTGCAGGAACTGCAGCAGATACGCGAACACCTGACCCAGGTGCAGCGTGAAGCCGGGCAGGGCGCCTTGTTACGCGAGGGCATGAGCGTGGTGATTGCCGGACGCCCCAATGCGGGTAAATCCAGTCTGCTCAATGCCCTGGCCGGCAAGGACAGCGCCATTGTCACTGAAATCGCCGGCACCACCCGGGATATCCTGCGCGAACATATCCATATCGATGGTATGCCGTTGCATATCATCGATACCGCCGGTCTGCGTGATACCGATGATGTAGTGGAAAGAATTGGCGTTGAACGGGCGATGACGGCGATTGCCGAGGCGGACCGTATCCTGCTGGTGATCGATGCCAGCCAGCCAGAGGCGAATAATCCCGATCAGCTGTGGCCAGAGTTTCTGCAACAACAGCCCGATCCGGCAAAAACCACACTGATCTTCAACAAGGCTGATCTCAGCGGTCAGCCTGTTGGCTTACAGACCGACAACAATGGTCGTGTCCACCTACACCTGAGTGCCCGCCAGGGCGAAGGGATCGACTTACTTCGCGAGCACCTGAAAGATTGCATGGGGTTCGTACAGACCGCGGAAAGCCTGTTCAGTGCCCGCAGACGCCACCTGGAAGCGCTGCAGCAGGCCAGTGATCACCTTGATCACGGTTACCAGCAATTGACCCTGATGGGCGCGGGAGAGCTGCTGGCCGAGGACCTGCGCATGGCGCAACAGGCGCTGGGCGAGATCACCGGTGAATTCAGTGCCGATGACCTGCTAGGACGCATCTTTTCCAGCTTCTGTATCGGGAAATAAACCCAAATCCGGCACTAGAGCGACCAGTGGAACATGCCCGCACGTCGACCCAGTACCCGCACCGACTGATGCGCATCACAGGCTTTGCCAGCCAGCCCGTAGCAAACCTGCAAGGGCAGCAAATGCTCTTCGCGCGGGTGACAGAAACGTGCGTGGGGCGCTTGTTCCCAATGGGCCAGGCGTTGCCAGCGTTCGATTTCACTCAGTTGCGGCGATGCACAGGTCTCTGTCAGCCAGTCTTCGAAGGCCTGGTTCATGGCTTCAGTCTCTGCCGATTCAGCGGCAAAGAAAGCCGACATGTTGTGGAAGGAAAAGCCTGAACCTATTACCAGCAGATTCTTTACCGGTAAATCGTGCAGGGCAGCACCGAGGGCCAGATGCTGCTGCGCACTCAGGCTACTGATCAATGACAGCTGGATACAAGGGATACTGGCGTCCGGGTACATGACCTTGAGCGGGACAAAAACGCCATGGTCGAGACCGCGCGCACTATCAAGATCGGTTTTGATGCCTGCAGTCAGCAAATGCTGCTGGATCTGTTGCGCCAGAACTGGTTGGCCAGGGCAGGGATAAGCAACCTCGTAGGCGGCAGCCGGAAAACCGTAATAGTCATAGAGCAAGCCGGGTTGAGCCGCCGCTGTCAGGCTGGGTACCCAGGCTTCCCAGTGGGCGCTGATAACCACAATGGCATCGGGTCTGGGCAAACGCTCGGCATAGCCCTGAAGACTGCTCACCAAGGCCTGATGATCGGGATCACCGAGCAAGGGCAAGGGGCCGCCGCCATGGGAAATAAACAGAATATCGGTGTGTTGCATCGCAGAACCCTCCAACGCCCTGGCAGTAGACAGGGCGCGACAAAATCAATCTCAGGACAGGCGGCGAAGCAGGCCGTTATCCATTGCCAGACGACCACCACCTTGCAGGGTCAACGCCAGACTGGCAGCCAGCAGGCTGAGGGCAAACTCATAGCCGTTGTTACTCATGAACAGGCCATTGCTGATGTGCACACTGAAGATGGCGACAACCATGGTAAAGGCAGCTACAGCCGCGGCAGGGCGCGTCAACAGCCCAAGAATCAGTGCCAGGCCACCAAAGAACTCGGCACTACCGGCCAGCAAGGCCATCAACAGCCCCGGCTCAAGACCAATACTGCCCATCCACTGGGCCGTGCCACTGAGGCCATTACCGCCAAACCAGCCAAAGAGTTTTTGCGCCCCGTGAGCGGCGAGAATAATGCCCAGCGGCACACGCAGGACCAGCGCAGCGAAGCCGGCGTCAGAGTGCAGTAGCGAGCGGATCTTGGTGCTGTTCATCATTAGTCTCCAGTAGCAAAGAATTGCCTGTTACCCACTGCAACAAGCACTGCACACAGATTACTATCAACGATAAAAACTAATAACCAAGCTATCATTGCATTATTAACAATGCTGTATTGATAATAATCCGGAGACCGTCATGGATCGTATTACTGCCATGCGTACCTTTGTCACCGTCGCCAGCGAAGGCAACTTTAGCCGTGCTGCCGAACGGCTCGATATGTCACCCCAACTGGTGAGCAAATATGTATCTCAACTGGAAAGCCAGTTGGGTGTCCGCTTGCTCAACCGTACCACCCGCCGGGTCCACCTGACCGAAGCCGGCAGCCACTACCAGCAAAGAGCACAGCTGTTGCTGGATGACCTGGCGGAACTGGACAGCCAGATGGGTGACCTGCAGCACAGGGCCCGGGGTGTATTGCGTATCAGCGCACCAGTCTCCTTTGGCAGTCGCCACCTGCCAGCCTTGATGAGTGCTTTCCAGCGGGAACACCCTGACGTCAGCATTGATCTGCAACTGAACGACCGCAAGGTCGATATTATCGAGGAAGGCTTTGATGTTGCCCTGCGCATCGGGCAACTGAAAGATTCATCCCTGATTGCGCGGGCCATTGCTCCCGTACGCATAGTACTGTGCGCCGCACCGGACTACCTCGCCCGGCATGGCACACCAACACAACTGGAGCACCTGCAGGGCCACCGTTATCTGCGTTACAGCTATATGGAAAGCGATACCAACCAAGCCCTGCAAGCCTGGCTACGCAGGTGTGAACAGAGCGGTCACCATGCACTGGTCAGCAACAACGGCGACGTTCTGGTGCAGGCTGCCATAGAAGGCCTCGGTATCGCCCTGCAACCCACCTTTATCTGTGGCGAGGCCATTGCAAGCGGTCAATTACAGATCGTGCTCGACCAGCATGCCCCAGCGCCACTCGGCCTTTACGCGGTGTATGCCCATCGCACCCTGCTGGCCAGCAAGGTCAGGTGCTTTATCGACTTCATCGAAGGCTTTTATGGTGATCCTCCCTATTGGGATGCATTCTGAGGCAAAAACCTGCGCCTGAACCTTGTGGACAAAGCGCTTTAAGCCCTGTCGGTAAACCGGGGTCAAACCCGGTGGATAACTGTCTTGTGGATAACTGACAGGGTTATGCACAGGCTATCAAGGGGGATGTCCCCTTGTTACCGGCATACAGTACACAGACTTTCTCAACGCTGAAAATACCGTAACAGAAGGGTTAAAGCTGGTTTTCCACAGAAAACCACCTGCCCATTAACATCATTAGTATTTATCCTTTATAAACCTTTTTAATTTATATGTTTAATGACCTGGCCCAGACCGACCATCCATCAACGGGCAAACAGGCTGTACAAAAAATATCCAGCATGCTGCAATTTTCTGCCTGAAAGCCTATAATCAGCCCCTTTTTCCACGTCCGAGGCAATCGGGCAATGAGGTGACTGGTGGACTATCCCGAACGTTTTGACGTGATCGTCGTCGGTGGCGGCCATGCCGGTACCGAAGCTGCCCTGGCGGCAGCTCGTATGGGCTGCAAAACCCTGTTGCTCAGCCACAACGTGGAAACCCTTGGCCAGATGAGCTGCAACCCGGCTATCGGTGGTATCGGCAAGAGTCACCTGGTCAAGGAAATTGATGCCCTTGGCGGTGCCATGGCGCGTGCAACCGACCGTGCCGGTATCCAGTTCCGCGTCCTTAACAGCCGCAAAGGCCCTGCCGTTCGCGCCACCCGTGCTCAGGCTGACCGCGTGCTCTACAAGGCAGCCATTCGTGAGATCCTTGAAAACCAACCCAACCTGTCAATCTTCCAACAAGGCTGTGATGACCTGATTGTGGATCAGGGACAGGTCTGTGGCGTAGTGACCCAGATGGGGTTGCGCTTCAAGGCAGAGAACGTGGTACTGACCGCCGGTACTTTTCTCGGTGGCAAGATCCATATCGGCCTGGACAATTACTCCGGCGGTCGCGCCGGTGATCCGCCGGCCATAGCTCTGGCTGATCGTTTACGTGAGTTACCCCTGCGGGTTGACCGGTTGAAAACCGGAACCCCGCCGCGCATTGATGGTAAAACCGTCGATTACAGCCAGATGCAGGCGCAGCCGGGCGATACGCCTCTGCCGGTGATGTCCTTCATGGGCTCGGTCGAAGAGCACCCGGAGCAGGTCAATTGCTGGATTACCTATACCAACGAAAAGACCCACGAGATCATTCGCCAGAACCTGGATCGTTCGCCCATGTATACCGGGGTCATCGAAGGTATCGGGCCACGCTATTGCCCGTCGATTGAAGACAAGATCCATCGTTTTGCCGACAAGAACCAGCATCAGGTGTTTATCGAGCCGGAAGGTTTGACCACCCATGAACTCTATCCCAACGGTATTTCCACCAGTCTGCCCTTCGATGTGCAATTGCAGATCGTGCGCTCGATCCAGGGGCTGGAAAACGCCCATATCCTGCGCCCCGGTTATGCCATTGAGTACGATTATTTCAACCCGCAAGATCTGAAGTATTCGCTGGAAACCAAGGTAATCGGTGGCCTGTTCTTTGCCGGCCAGATCAATGGCACCACCGGCTACGAGGAGGCTGCTGCCCAGGGCCTGCTCGCCGGGCTGAATGCCGCGCGCCGAGCCAAAGGTCTGGAAGCCTGGTGCCCGCGCCGTGATGAAGCCTACATCGGTGTGCTGGTCGACGACCTGATCACCATGGGTACCCGTGAGCCTTATCGCATGTTTACCTCACGGGCTGAATACCGTCTGGTACTGCGCGAAGACAATGCTGATCTGCGCCTGACCGAGCAGGGTCGTGAACTGGGGCTGGTGGATGATCATCGCTGGTCAGTGTTCAGTAACAAGCGCGAAGCCATTGAGCAGGAAACCCAGCGTTTACGCAGCACCTGGGTGCAGCCTGGCAGCCCCGCCGGTCAGGCCTTTACCCAGCGCTACGGCACGCCACTGACCCACGAATACAATTTGCTCGATCTGCTGCGCCGCCCTGAAGTCGACTATGCCGGGCTATGTGAACTCAGTGGTGCCACGGACGTGGCCATGGATGCCGCTGAACAGGTAGAAATCCAGTGCAAGTACGCGGGTTATATCGAACGCCAGCAGGAAGAAATCGACAAGCTGCGTCAACACGAGGCAACCCTGTTGCCTGAAGACCTCGATTATGCGGCGCTCAATGGCCTGTCGAATGAAATCCGCCATAAACTGGCCGATGTGCGCCCGCAAACCCTGGGCCAGGCCTCGCGCATCCCGCGCCGCCGCGGGGGTACGCCGGCCGCCATCAGTCTGTTACTGATTCATCTGAAAAAACGCAATGCCCTGGGCGGTCGTCGCCTGGCCCAGGAGGCATGACAGGCATGTCTGACCACAGCAGGGAATTGCATCAGGGTGCCCGCCAGCTCGGGCTCAGTCTGACCAATAGTCAGGTGGATCAGCTGCTCGCCTACATGGCGTTATTGAACAAATGGAACAAGGCCTACAACCTGACCGCGGTGCGCAATCCGGATGAGATGGTCAGCCGCCATCTGCTTGACAGCTTGAGCATTCTGCCCTTTGTCGAGCCGGGAAACTGGCTGGATGTCGGCAGCGGGGGTGGTATGCCGGGGCTTATCCTCGCCATCATGCAACCGCAGTCGCGCTTTACCCTGCTCGACAGTAACGGCAAGAAAACCCGTTTTCTGACCCAGGCGAAAATCGAACTCAAGCTGGATAACCTGACGGTGGTGAATACCCGGGTCGAAGCCTTTGGCCCTGAGCAGCCATTCGATGGTATTGTTTCCCGAGCCTTCAGCGCGCTGAACGATTTTGTCCAGCTGACCCGTCATCTGGGCACACCGACAACGCGCTGGTTAGCCATGAAAGGGCAATATCCCGCCGATGAATTGGCTGCCCTGCCAGTGGATTTTCAACTGCTTGCCAGCCATACCTTGCAGGTACCCGGTTGTCAGGGCAGTCGCCATCTGTTGATACTGCAACGTCAGCCGCAAGAGCAGACTACATAGGAGGTCAAAGTGGGCAAGGTATTGGCCATAGCCAACCAGAAAGGCGGCGTCGGCAAGACAACCACCAGTATCAATCTGGCTGCTTCACTGGCGGCCACCAAGCGCAAGGTGCTGCTGATTGACCTCGATCCCCAGGGTAACGCCACCATGGGCAGCGGTATCGACAAGAGTGAACTGGACAACTCGGTGTATGAGTTGCTGACCGGGCGCAGTCGTTTCGAGGACACCGTACTGGTCTCCGAACACGGAGGCTATGATCTGTTGCCAGCCAACGGTGATCTCACCGCAGCGGAAGTCGAGCTGCTGGAGATCAAGATGAAAGAAAGCCGTCTGCGCTACGCGTTGACCAATGTGCGCAACACCTACGACTACATCATCATCGACTGTCCACCCTCACTGAACATGCTCACAGTGAATGGCCTGGTCGCAGCCGATGGGGTTATTATCCCCATGCAGTGCGAGTATTACGCCCTTGAGGGCTTGTCCGCATTGATCAACACCATCAATCGCATTACCAGTGTATTGAACCCCAACTTGCAGATTGAAGGTTTGCTGCGCACCATGTACGACCCGCGCAACAGCCTGACCCAGGATGTGTCAGCCCAGCTTACCCAGCACTTTGCCGAGCAGCTGTACCAGACGGTTATCCCGCGCAATGTGCGATTGGCCGAAGCGCCCAGTTTCGGCATGCCGGCGCTGGTCTATGACAAGCAATCCCGGGGGGCGGTGGCCTATCTGGCGATGGCGGGCGAATTGATACGACGCAGCAAGCAGGCAGCCGGTAAGCAACCGGCCCCGGTAACCGATTAACAAGAACGAAGGACACTAGCGCCATGGCGGCCAAGAAACGTGGCTTGGGACGAGGACTCGATGCCTTGCTGGGACAGAGCACTACCCCGCAAGGTCAGCATGACGGTGAACAGCCGCAGGATCACTTGCTCAAGGACTTGCCGGTTGATCTGATCCAGCGTGGCAAATATCAGCCGCGCCGGGACATGGATCCGCAAGCGCTGGAAGAGTTAGCCGAATCGATCAAGGCCCAGGGCGTCATGCAACCCATAGTGGTGCGCCCGATCGGTGGTGGACGCTACGAAATCATCGCCGGTGAACGGCGCTGGCGGGCCACTCAGCAAGCTGGCCTGGACAGTATTCCTGCGGTCATCCGTGAAGTGGCGGATGAAGCGGCCATTGCCATGGCGTTGATCGAGAACATCCAGCGCGAAGATCTCAATCCGATCGAAGAAGCCATGGCGCTGCATCGCCTGCAGCAAGAGTTTGAACTGACTCAGCAACAGGTGGCCAACGCCGTGGGCAAGTCGCGGGTCAGCATCACCAACCTGTTGCGCCTGATGGCATTACCCGATGAGGTCAAGTTGTTGCTTGAGCGCGGCGATATCGAAATGGGCCATGCCCGTGCCCTGCTGGGTCTGCCACTGGAAGAGCAGACCGCCGCCGCGCGCCAGGTAGTGGCCAAGGGGCTGACGGTCCGTCAGACCGAAGCCCTGGTTCGCCAGTTGCTCAAACCGCGTCAGGCGCAGCCCAATCAGCGCCCCGATCCGAATATCGAACACCTGCAGAGCGACCTGTCCGAGCGCCTGGGTGCCGAAGTGAAAATCCAGCACGGTGCGCGTGGTAAAGGCAAGCTGGTGATCAGTTACAGTTCACTGGATGAACTGGACGGAGTATTGGCCCATATCAAATAAGTGCGTGGCCAGGCAGACAACGACTGCCGAGCCGCGACAGATCGGGGTGAAGACATTGAATTTTGTGCCACTACGGTTGAACGCCGGGGCTATTCGACCTATACTCCTCGCGCTATTTTGGCCTTGTAAATGCACCGGAGTGTTGCAGCAATGCGTTCCTGGCCCGAACGCACTTACTCACCAGCAGGCAGGGTAAATGGACGCAAGAACGCCCAATCGTACCCCCTTCCATCGCTGGCCGGGTTTTCCGGTGTTGAAGTGGCAAGCCCTGTTGACCCTCGGGATTGCCTTGGCTCTGTGGTTTTTCCAGGGCCCTGTTGCCGGTTATTCCGGCCTGTTGGGTGGACTGATTGCATTGGTCCCCAACGCTTATTTTGTGTTTCGGGTATTCCGTTACAGTGGAGCCCGATCGACACGCGCCATCGTCACCGAAATGTTCTCGGGCGAGGCAGGCAAACTGATTCTGACCGCCGCACTCTTCATTGTGGTGTGGCTGGGAGTAAGTCCGCTGGAGGAAATAGCCCTGTTTATCGGCTACCTCGCGGGATTGGCGGTAAGTGCCAGTGCTCCCTTGCTGGTTAAAAGCTTTCAAAAGCATTAGCGTTCGAGGCAATTATGGCAGACGATTCAGCTGGCTACATTCAGCACCACTTGCAAAACGCAGTCTTCGGAGCCCATCCCGAGAAAGGCTGGATTATGGCGCAGAGTTATGAAGATGTTGATGCAATGGGCTTTATGTCCATCCACGTCGACACCATGATCTTCTCTCTGCTGATGGGTTTGATTTTCGCGTTCGTATTCCGCCGTGCCGCCAAGGCAGCCAGTGCGGATACGCCGACCGGCCTGCAAAACATGGTCGAGATGTGTGTCGAGTTTGTGCAAGGCATGGTGCGTGACACCTTCCACGGCCGCAGCGCCATGATTGCCCCGCTGGCACTGACCATTTTCGTCTGGATCTTCCTGATGAACTCGCTGAAATGGCTGCCAGTTGACTGGATTCCCGGCCTGGTCATGATGACCACAGGCACCGAGTTCTTCAAAATTGTTCCCACCACCGATGTGAATGCCACCATTGGCATGGCACTGGGTGTCTTCCTGCTGATCATCTTCTACAGCATCAAGATCAAGGGTGCTGCTGGCTTTGCCAAGGAACTGTCGTTCACGCCCTTCCCGCACTGGGCGCTGATTCCGTTCAACCTGTTCCTGGAAATTCTTGGCCTGCTGACCAAACCGGTCAGTCTGGCACTGCGTTTGTTCGGTAACATGTATGCCGGTGAAGTCGTCTTCATCCTGATTGCATTGCTGCCGTTCTTCCTGCAATGGACGCTCTATCTGCCCTGGGCGATCTTCCATCTTCTGGTTATTCCGCTGCAGGCCTTTATCTTCATGGTACTGACCATCGTTTATCTGAGTCAGGCTCACGAGGATCACTAACGCGGTAACCCGTTTTCAACCAACTGCAACTTAAACTTGAAACTTAGGAGTAATTATGGAACTCGTTATCATTGCTGCCGCCATCATCATCGGTCTGGGCGCTCTGAGCACCGGCATCGGCTTCGCCCTGCTGGGTGGCAAGCTGCTGGAATCTACTGCCCGTCAGCCTGAGCTGGCTCCGCAGCTGCAAACCAAA
>JAMCWB010000067.1:0-131252 GCA_023475025.1 Gammaproteobacteria bacterium | reverse complement strand
TCCGATGATCGGTGTTGGTATCGCGATGTACCTGATCTTCGTTGTTGCCCCTGGCGTTGCTGGTTGATCTATCGTTCTGCGATAGCAGGCAGGGCTTATGCCCTGCCTTATCGACTCTGAGTACCCGGGAATCAACGAATAGCACGAGGTAAATCGCTGTGAATATTAACCTGACTGTAATTGGTCAAACGATTGCCTTCGCACTTTTTGTCTGGTTCTGCATGAAGTTTGTGTGGCCGCCGATTACGGCTGCCATGGCTGAACGCCAGAAAAAAATCGCTGAAGGTCTGGACGCGGCTGGCCGCGCTCAGCGTGACCTGAGTCTGGCTCAGGAAAAAGCTGCTGATACCCTGCGTGGCACCAAGGAACAGGCAACCCAGATTCTGGACAAGGCGAATAAAAACGCCAACCAGATCATCGAGGAAGCCAAGCAACAGGCACGTTCCGAAGGTGAGCGTCTGATCGAGTCAGCCAAGGCTGAGATCGACCAGGAGATCAACCGCGCCAAAGAACAACTCCGTGCCCAGGTCGCCGAATTGGCGGTCAAAGGTGCCGAGCACATTCTGGAATCAGAAGTTGATTCCAAGGCCCACAGTGAGCTGGTCAACAAACTGGCCTCACAACTCTAAGCGAGGCGAGCGATGGCTACTATCAACACGCTAGCTCGGCCTTACGCCAAAGCCGCATTCGAACATGCAGCCGGTGCCCAAGCGCTTGACGCCTGGTCCGGTATGCTGGCCCTGGCCAGTGCTGCAGTGGTCGATGCGGCCTTTGCCGATAGAGTGCGCAATCCGGGTTTGACGCGGACGCGCAAGGCCGACGACCTGCTCATGGTGTGCGAAGGTCAGATCGACGCGGGGTTCGGCAATTTTATCAGAACCCTCGCCGAGCATGACCGTCTGCCCTTGATCCCGGTTATCGCCGAGCTCTACGAGCAGCATAAGGCGGAGCACGATCGGAGCGTCGCAGTCGAAGTCGAAAGCGCCTTCGAGCTGAGCGAAGATCAACAGAAAACGCTGGTAACCGCACTATCCAAGCGGTTGGACCGAGCAGTGACCCCGCAGGTGAAGATCAACCCCGCGCTGATTGGCGGTGTGGTGATCCGGGCGGGTGACCTGGTTATCGATGGTTCGGTCCGCGGCAAGCTGGCACAGCTTGCCGAGGCGTTGAAATCCTGATTTGAGGGACATGGCATGCAGCAATTGAATCCTTCCGAAATTAGCGACATTATCAAGAAGCGCATCGATCAACTCGATGTCACTTCTCAAGCTCGCAATGTCGGTACTGTCGTCAGCGTATCTGACGGTATTGTCCGTATCCACGGCCTGGCCGATGTGATGTACGGTGAAATGATCGAATTCCCCGGTGGTGTCTATGGTATGGCACTTAACCTGGAGCAGGATTCGGTAGGTGCGGTAATTCTGGGTGACTACCTCGGCCTGGCCGAAGGTATGACCGCCAAGTGTACTGGTCGTATTCTCGAAGTGCCGGTTGGTCCCGAGTTGCTGGGTCGCGTCGTTGACGCTCTGGGCAACCCGCTGGACGGCAAGGGCACTATCGATGCCAAGGAAACCGATGCGGTCGAGAAGGTCGCTCCCGGTGTAATCTGGCGTAAGTCAGTTGATCAACCGATCCAGACTGGTTACAAGTCGGTTGACGCCATGATCCCGGTTGGCCGTGGTCAGCGTGAGCTGATCATTGGTGACCGCCAGACGGGTAAGACGGCGATGGCGATTGACGCCATCATCAACCAGAAAGGTTCCGGCGTTAAGTGTATCTACGTAGCTGTTGGTCAGAAGCAGTCGACCATCGCTGGCGTGGTACGCAAACTGGAAGAGCACGGCGCTCTGGATCACACCATCATCGTGGCGGCTTCGGCTTCCGATCCGGCTGCCCTGCAGTTCCTGGCACCTTATGCCGGTTGCACCATGGGTGAGTACTTCCGTGATCGCGGTGAAGACGCTCTGATCATCTATGATGACCTGTCCAAGCAGGCTGTCGCCTACCGTCAGATTTCACTGCTGCTGCGTCGTCCGCCGGGCCGTGAAGCCTACCCGGGTGACGTCTTCTATCTCCACAGTCGTCTGCTGGAGCGCGCCTCACGCGTGAACGAGGAGTACGTTGAGCAGTTCACCAAGGGTGCAGTGAAAGGCCAGACCGGTTCTCTGACCGCCCTGCCGATCATTGAGACCCAGGCTGGTGACGTATCTGCCTTCGTACCGACCAACGTGATCTCGATCACCGACGGTCAGATCTTCCTCGAGTCCAACCTGTTCAACTCCGGCGTGCGCCCTGCGGTTAACGCGGGTGTGTCAGTATCCCGGGTAGGTGGTTCGGCACAGACCAAGATCATCAAGAAGCTCTCTGGTGGTATTCGTACCGCTCTGGCTCAGTACCGTGAACTGGCAGCATTCGCCCAGTTTGCTTCGGACCTCGATGAGGCCACCCGTAAGCAGCTGGAGCATGGTCAGCGCGTTACCGAGCTGATGAAGCAGAACCAGTATGCGCCGATGTCGATTGCCGATATGGCCGTCAGCATTTTCGCCGCTGAGAAAGGCTTTTTGACCGACGTCGAACTGAACAAGATCGGCGCCTTCGAGAAGGCTTTGCTCGCTTACTTCAAACGTGACCAGGCCGATCTGATGGCCAAGATCAACGAGAAGGGCGACTACAACGACGAGATCGAAGCCGGTATCAAGTCTGGCATCGAGAACTTCAAGGCAACCCAAAGCTGGTAAGCCGAGTGCGGGGCAGACAGTTGTCCTGTCCCGCGTCGTGCGACCCGGCTACGGGCTAACCTGAAAGGTGTCATATGGCAGGCGCAAAAGAGATTCGCACCAAGATTGCGAGTATTAAAAGTACGCAGAAGATCACCAGCGCGATGGAAAAGGTCGCGGTCAGCAAGATGCGCAGAGCTCAACAGCGCATGACCGCCAGCCGTCCCTACGCTGAGCGTATTCGCCAGGTAATTGGCCATCTGGCCAATGCCAACCCGGAATACAAGCACTCCTTTATGCAGGAGCGCACGGTAAAACGGGTTGGCTATATCGTGGTGAGCACGGACCGTGGTCTCTGCGGTGGCTTGAACGGTAACCTGTTCAAGGCATTGATCCAGAACATGAAGGAATGGCGCGATAAAGATGTTGAAACCGACCTCTGTGTGATCGGTAGCAAGGGCGCCAGCTTCTTCCGCAGCTTTGGCGGCAACGTGGTAGCAGCGATCACCGATCTGGGCGAAGCACCTTCGCTGAATGATCTGATCGGCAGCATCAAGGTAATGCTTGATGGCTATCAGGAAGGCCGTATCGATCGCTTGTATCTGGTCTCCAACGGGTTTGTTAACACCATGGTTCAGCAACCCAAGGTTGAGCAGATGATTCCTCTGGTTCCGACCAGCAAGGAAGAGCTGCAGGGCCATTGGGATTATGTCTATGAGCCCGACGCCCAGCTGTTGCTGGATGGTCTGTTGACCCGTTATATCGAGTCCCAGGTCTATCAGGCAGTGATCGAGAACAACGCTTGCGAACAAGCAGCGCGGATGATTGCGATGAAGAGTGCGACTGACAATGCTGGCGATATCATCAGCAGCTTGCAGCTTATTTACAATAAGGCCCGTCAGTCAGCGATCACCCAGGAAATTTCGGAAATCGTCGGCGGCGCCGCCGCGGTTTAACGGTCAGGTTTCAAACTTTTAGAGGAACCAACACATGAGTAGCGGACGTATCGTTCAAATCATCGGCGCCGTCATCGACGTGGAGTTTTCCCGCGAAGACGTGCCGAAGGTGTATGACGCGCTGCAAGTAGCGGGCGAGCAAAGCCTGACACTTGAAGTGCAGCAGCAATTGGGTGATGGCGTGGTACGTGCCATCGCCATGGGTACCACTGAAGGCCTCAAGCGTGGCCTGGAAGTGAGCAACACGGGTGCAGCCATTCAGGTTCCGGTCGGGGTGAAAACTCTGGGTCGGATCATGGACGTACTTGGCAACCCGATCGATGAAGCCGGTCCTATCGGTGAAGAAGAGCGTTGGGGTATTCACCGCAAGGCGCCTTCCTATTCCGAACAGGCGGGTTCCAACGAGTTGCTGGAAACCGGTATTAAAGTTATCGACCTGATGTGTCCTTTCGCCAAGGGCGGTAAGGTCGGTCTGTTCGGTGGTGCCGGTGTGGGTAAAACCGTCAACATGATGGAGCTGATCCGTAACATCGCCATCGAGCACAGCGGTTATTCCGTATTTGCCGGTGTGGGTGAGCGGACTCGTGAAGGTAACGACTTCTATCACGAGATGAAGGACTCCAACGTACTGGACAAGGTTGCCCTGGTTTACGGTCAGATGAATGAGCCGCCCGGTAACCGTCTGCGCGTTGCACTGACCGGCCTGACCATGGCCGAGAAGTTCCGTGACGAAGGTCGTGACGTACTGTTGTTCATCGACAACATCTACCGTTACACCCTGGCCGGTACTGAGGTATCTGCACTGCTGGGTCGTATGCCGTCTGCGGTAGGTTATCAGCCGACACTGGCTGAAGAGATGGGTGTGCTGCAGGAGCGTATTACCTCCACCAAGCAAGGTTCAATCACCTCGATCCAGGCGGTATACGTACCGGCGGATGACTTGACTGACCCCTCGCCAGCCACCACCTTTGCTCACTTGGATGCGACCGTCGTACTGTCCCGTGACATCGCTTCTCTGGGTATCTACCCGGCGGTTGACCCACTGGATTCTACCAGCCGGCAGCTGGACCCGCTGGTTATTGGTCAGGAGCACTATGATGTTGCCCGTAACGTGCAGTACGTTCTGCAGCGTTACAAGGAACTGAAAGACATCATCGCGATTCTGGGTATGGACGAACTGTCGGAAGAAGACAAGCAACTGGTAGCCCGCGCACGTAAGATGCAGCGCTTCCTGTCGCAGCCTTTCTTCGTGGCAGAAGTCTTTACCGGTGCGCCCGGTAAGTACGTGTCACTGAAAGATACCATTCGTGCCTTCCAGGGCATCCTCAATGGCGACTACGATCACCTGCCCGAGCAGGCGTTCTACATGGTCGGCACCATTGATGAAGCCATCGAGAAAGCGAAGAAAATGTAATGGTAGCGCCCGCGCAAGCGGGCGCAGAACCGAGGCAAGATTATGGCTATGACAGTACACTGCGATATTGTTAGCGCGGAAGAAGAGCTGTTCTCCGGCCTGGTCGAAATGGTCGTGGCCCATGGCAACATGGGTGATCTGGGTGTTCTGCCCGGTCACACACCACTGCTCACCGACCTCAAGCCGGGCCCGGTTCGGGTGATTCGTCAGGATGGCAGTGAAGAGGTGTATTACATCTCTGGCGGCTATCTGGAAGTTCAGCCGAGCATGGTCAAGGTGCTTGCCGACACGGCTATCCGTGCTGGTGACATCGACGAAGCAGCTGCTGTGGAAGCAAAGAAAGCCGCAGAGAAAGCCCTCAACGAGAAAGGCGCCGAGTTCGACTACGGTTCGGCCTCAGCCCGCCTCGCCGAGGCCGCAGCCCAGCTGCGGACCGTGCAGGAAATGCGCAAGAAGTACGGCGGACCGGCCCTCAACAACCGGTAAGTCGCGAAAAAGGCAGCCGAGGCTGCCTTTTTTTAAATGCCGTTAAGACCGCTGAAAGCTGGAGGCTAAAGGCTGGAAGCGTTAGCCACCAGTAGTTGTTGATTGCCGATGCCAGCCAAGACCTTGACAATCAGCAATCCAGCCGCACCATTTTCCTTCAGCCTTCAGCCTTCAGCCTTCAGCCTTCAGCCTTCAGGACGGATGAAACCAACCTCTGCAAGCACGTTTTGCTATCATCCCACCCCAATACCCCATTGCCGAAAAGGATCCTCCGCCATGAATCTGCACATCGTTATTCTCGCCGCCGGACAAGGAACTCGCATGCGTTCGACCTTGCCCAAGGTGCTCCATCCGGTGGCCGGCAAGCCGATGCTGGGGCATGTGCTGGATTGCGCGCGGGCGATGCAACCACAGCAGATTCATGTGGTGATCGGGCATGGCGCTGATCAGGTGCGCGAGCAGTTGGCGGCAGCGGACATCAACTGGGTGGTTCAGGCTGAACAGCTGGGTACGGGTCATGCAGTTGCCCAGGCATTGCCACAGGTTAAAGACGCTGATCAGGTACTGGTTCTCTACGGTGATGTTCCCTTGCTACAGCAGGCGACCCTGCAACAGCTGAGCCAGCAGGCCGGCAGCCAGGCACTCGGTCTGTTGACGGTCATGATGCATGATCCCAGCGGCTACGGGCGCATTGTGCGCAATGCTGCCGGGCAGGTGCAGGCCATTGTCGAGCAGAAAGATGCCAGTGCTGAGCAGCTGCTGATCCGTGAAGGCAACACCGGGATCATGGCCATACCCGGTACCCAGGTACAGGGATGGTTGACCAGTCTGTCCAGTGACAATGCGCAGGGTGAGTACTATCTCACCGATGTGGTCGCGCTGGCGGTAGAGCAGGGTGTGGCTGTTGAGGTGGTGCATGCCGGTGATGAGGAAGAGGTGTTGGGCGCCAACAACCGCCAGCAATTGGCAACGCTGGAGCGCAGTTACCAGCGCCGTCAGGCCGACAGGCTGATGACAGCCGGTGTGACCCTGCTGGACCCGGCACGTATCGATGTACGGGGTGAAGTCATAGTTGGCCAGGATATCAGCATCGACGTCAATGTCGTGCTCGAAGGTAAGGTGGTGCTGGCTGATGGGGTAGTGATTGAGGCCAACTGTGTGCTCAAGGATTGCGTGATTGGCAGTGGCAGCCGGATCAAGGCGTTCAGTCATCTAGATGGCAGCGAGTTGGGTACTGACTGCGTTGTCGGGCCTTATGCGCGCCTGCGCCCCGGCACGCGGCTGGCCAGTCAGGCCAAGATCGGTAATTTTGTAGAAACCAAAAAAGCCGATATCGGGCCGGGCGCCAAGATTAATCATCTATCCTATGTCGGTGATGCCAGCGTAGGTGCAGAAGCCAATGTCGGGGCGGGGACCATTACCTGCAATTATGATGGCGTGAATAAATTCCATACGCAGATTGGTGCCCAGGCCTTTATTGGCTCCAACACCGCACTGGTCGCTCCGGTCAGCGTGGGCGATGGTGCAACCACGGCCGCCGGCTCGGTGATCAATCAGGATGTACCCGCGGCAGCCCTCGGTGTGGCCCGCGCGCGCCAACGCAATATCACCGGCTGGAAACGTCCCAGCAAGCAGGATTGAACGTGAAACTGATACTCGAGCACATGCTTCCAAGGCATGTGCAATAAATTGGCCTGCTGCACTTACCGGTAAAACTCATCAATGAAAATCGTGCTGACGATATTTCTGCTGGTTGTTAACACCCTGTGGATAACTGTAGCCGCAGGCAACCCGCTGGTACGTGTTGACCTGGCCGGGAAAAACTTTCATCTGGAGTATGTGGCAGATCCAGAAAGTCGTCGTCAAGGGCTGATGGGGCGGGACTCTCTGGCTGCTGATGGGGGAATGTTGTTTGATTTTCCGCAGGGCACGCAGCCGCGGATCTGGATGCGAAATATGCAGATCAGCCTTGATCTGCTATTTGTGGACAACCATGGCCGTGTAGTGGATATCTATCAGCAAGTACCGCCGTGCCTCAGCATGCCCTGCGAGGTTTATCCCGCCAGTCAGCCACTGCGTTTTGTGATTGAAGTGCCAGCCGGCACCGTCGAGGCACTTCAGCTGGAATCGGGTATGCAAGTGACCATGCCGGATATTCTGCAACGGCCTGTACCGCGTTATTGAGCAAGTTCCTGCCACTCACCACGACTGACATCCTCGCAGTAGATTTTCAGGTAGGGTGCATCATCCGGGTCAGAGTAATAAAAAATCGACTGTTGATAACCCACGCCTTCGGTATAGGCTCCGGCACAGACGCCATAAGCCCCGTCCGGGCAACGCTCAACCTGGCTAACCTTGAAGCTGCGATCAGGAATCTGTGGCTGGCAGAAGCTGTCCTGGAACAGGTTATCGGGAATCGTCATATTCTGCTGACAAAGGCGTATGGGTAACTCGTCATCATCGCTTTCGATCAAACAGGCCGCTGCAAGTACCTGATGACTTGTCAGAAAAAGCAGCAGAAAGAGGGAATACATCAATCGGGTCGGGCGCATGCGAACCTGAATAGTCAGTCTGATTGCTCTTCGGGCAAGCACCGGCTTGACCCCATTCAAGGCTGAACACCTTACCCTGTGATCAAGGTTTGCCGCAAGGCGGTGGTCAATGCCTGCTGATCCTGTGGCTGGCCAAAGATCAATTCCAGACGTTGTTCATTGGCTGGTGCAGCTGGCTTCCAGCGCAGAGGACTATCAGGCAGGGCATTCAGGCTGAACCAGCCATCGGTAGCGTGGATAATTGCCTTGGCTCTGAGCCAGGGCGACAGGCCAAGCCAGTGCGTCATTTGCCGGCGATCCAGCTGTTGTTGCGGGTGCAGGCGCCAACTCATGCTGAGATGCTCATCCTGACGCTGTTGCTGGCAATGGATCTCATCACGGCTGCGCCAGAGCACGCGCAGACCAGATGGGTCTGCAGGTTTGGAGGCAATCGCGGCCTGATCTGGGGTTGCTGCCCCTGCTCCAGGTATCTGTTGCCAGTCAATCGCCGCCTGTTCGGTCCAGTGCTGAACGACTGCCGGCAGAGAAAGCAACACGTGTTGCCGCTGCTCTTCAGTCAGTTGGGCGGATTTGTTCAGTAACAGGCAACCAGCCAGGGGCAGGGCGGCCTGTTGGGTTGCGGGCAATGGCTGTCCGCGCGCGAGGGCACTGGCATCGAGAACCATGACCAAGGGCTGCATGGTCAGCACGCCCATCCATGGTTGCTGCTGCAGCTGCTGTAACAGCGTAACGGGATGGCCCAGGCCTGAGGTTTCGATCAGGACACGCTGGGGCTTGCTGCGGCGAAGCAGGCGTTGCAAGCCGACCTGAAAGGGTAAGCCGTTGACACAGCACAGGCAGCCACCGGGTATTTCCGCCAGGCTGACCCCGTCCCGGGTATCCACCTCAAGCAAGGCAGCGTCCAGGCCCAGTTGACCAAACTCATTGATCAGTATGGCCCAGCGCTCATGCGCCGGTCGCTGTTGCAGTAGATGTTGTAGCAGAGTGGTTTTACCAGCACCCAAAGGGCCGGCAATCACATGGGTTGGGATATTGGCCAGTGTGGCGGGTTCCACGTGGAACGTCCTTAATGCAAAGAGCGCACATTATTACTTTGATGAATGGTGGTGCCCGTTTCATCCGCTGCACCCGGATAGGGGTGTGGATCCAGTGCAATCCCCTGCAAGCGGGCACCATGCAGATCAATCTGACCGCTGTAGCGGCGTTCACCGGTCACGGTAAACTCAAAGGCGTAAGTGCGACCAATGCCCCAGCGTCCGCGGCGGTTGCGGCAGGGGCGCAGTCGACGCAGTACGATACTCTCGTCGAGTAGCTGTACGTCAGCCTTGCGGCAATGCTGACGCACCTGTCGCAAGGCCAGATCATGTAGCCCGATACCACGCCACCACCAGGCAGCAAGCAGAATCACTGGCAGGCTGAGCGCGATATGTTCAAGGGTCAACATGGTCAATCTTCTCGTTGGCAAGTGGCCAGCAGTGCACCTGATCACGGCCGGCTCCCTTGGCCTGATAGAGTGCCCGATCCGCACGGCGCACCATAGAGTCCAGTGTATCACCTGCTTGCCATTGGGTTACCCCGGCGCTGAAGCGGACCATCAGGTCAGACTGGGCCGGATCCGCTTGCAACTGGTGTACGGACAGGCGTAAGCGCTGCATCAGCCGCAGGGCTGCAGCTGCATCGGTGTCTACCAGCAGGATGATGAACTCTTCACCGCCAAAACGGGCCAGGCGATCGCTGGAGCGGATATGCTGCTGGCAGCACAGGGTAAATGACTGCAGCACCTTATCCCCCATGCTATGACCATACTGGTCGTTGATCTGCTTGAAATGATCCAGATCCAGCAGGGCCAGGCTCAAGGGATGGCCATGTCGCTCGCAGCGAGCCAGTTCGGGCTGTACTGCCTGATCAAAGGCACGGCGATTTAACACACCGGTCAAGGAGTCGCGGGTAGCCAGCGCATGTAATTGGGCTTCCAGTGCCTTGTGGTGGCTGATATCACGCAACTCAAGAATCTGGTCACCGTTATTGCCCAACGGCTCCAGGTTGATTTCTGCGTCGAACTGGCCTTGTTGCTGATGCAAGACCTGAACTTCCAGCTGCCGGACCCGGCCCTGCTCCAGGCTGGCCAGCAGCGCGGGCTGGCTGTCGTGGTTGAACAGTCGGCTAACCGGTAAACCGAGTAGCTCTGAGCGCCGGCGACCGGTCATCTGCTCCAGTCGGATGTTCGCATCCTGGATCTGTTCGGCCTGCACTATAGCTACACCGGAGCTGGTGGCGCTGAGCAGGCGCTCAAAACGCTGGGCACTGTGTTCTGCCGCCTGGGCATGGTGCTGACTGCGGGCGAGGATACGCTGCATGGTCATCAGGGTGACACCGATAAAACCCATGACCATAGCCGGAATGGCAAAGTTATAGGGCAACAGGTAGCTGAATGACTCATAGGGCATTTCATAGGGCTGTTGTTGCCACCAATCAAGATAGCCAAGGGCGCCACGAATCAGGGTGACTACGGAATAGATCAGCAGGCTGATGGCGACCAACAGACGGGCGGGGCGTGTGACAGCATCGTCCCGAGCGCGCATCAATAGCCAGATGGCCTGTAGCGGCAAGAGTCCGGCAATGGTGGAGTAGACACCCATGAGGAAGTCGGAATTGCCAGCGTAGATCCAGTAATGGATATTGAAACCGACCATGGTGCCAACACTGAGCGGCACAATCCACCAGGGCAAGGGGCGGCCCATAAAGCGGAAAACACCCAGCAGGAAAATCGCTTCGCCGGCCAGTTGGCCGGCATTGCCCAAAACGTTGAGCGTGGGGCTGCCAGTCACCATGAAGCCGATAAACAGTACTATGCCGCCAATCAGGGTCCAGCTACCAGCCATCCAGAAACCAGGCCCGGCGATGGGGCGTGATACCAGCCAGAGCGCAGTAGCTGCGACCGCGATGGCCAGCAGCAGGCAAAGACCAAGCAACATCGGGGAGAAATACAGCGCACTCATTGCATCACAGCACTCGTTGACAGGTCTGAGCAGTATAGCGTCCATGCTGCCGAAATCGCGCAGCTGATAACAAAAGATAAGTGCTTGGCTGAAACGCGGTCAGGGGGACAGGCTGACGCTGAGCACGCGGATGCTATCACTGTGCGGGTAATGAAAGCACACATTCAGGTCCCACAGGCGTACACCGTATTCACGCTGCGGCCCGGGTTGCTGATAGGCCGGTTTGGGGTCCTGGGCCAGACACTGTTCTATTAGCTCGATGACCGGCTCGCCAAGGCGGGTAGCGGCCTGTTGCGCGGCGGCCAGAGCGTCAGGCTCCCAGTGCACCGGGAGCAGGGCCGGTGGTGCGGGTGCCAACTGGTTGGTCGCGGTGCTGATGGCATCGGCATAGGGTACATAGGGCTTGATATCCAGAATCGGTGTGCCATCGAGCAAATCGATACCCGACACCGTCAGACAGCCAGGCTCGACCTGCTCCAGGCGCACCACTGACTGCCCCAGCGGGTTGGGCCTGTGGGTGGCACGGCTGGCAAACACACCGATACGCTGGTTGCCACCCAGACGTGGTGGTCGCACCCGGGTATGCTGCGGCCCGCTGCCTGCCTGATGAAAGACAAACAGCAGCCAGATGTGGCTGACCTGCTCAAGGCCGGCAACGGCCTCGGCACTGTCATAGGGGGGCGAGAGCAGGATACGTCCCCGAGCTGCCGGAGCCAGGCTGGGCTGCCGGGGAATCGCAAACTTTTCCATAAAGGCACTGCGGATAATGCCAATTGGTTGCAGTTCAATGCTCATGCCGGCAGCGGCGGTATCGAGTCCGGGTAATCAGGAATGACAAAATGACTGCCCGCTTCAACAGCGATAAGTTGCAGATTTTCTGCCTGTCGGGCACTGGCCAGCATGGCCTTGGGATCCAGTACCTTGTCATTGTCAGGCACCAGAATGGCGCCACGTTTGACGTGCTGATAGACCTCGGTACCTGTGCCCGGCATCCAGTCGGCCATATCTTTCAGGTTGGCCATCATGGTACTGCAATGCCTGGGGTTGAACGGCAGTCCCATGATCAGTGAGCGTTTGCGCTTATCATCCAGGGGACCCCAGATCGCTTTGTTGCGCGGTGAAATGGGCTGCTGCTGCCAGAACGGCAGGACAAAGGGCAGAAACCAGCGCACCCCAGGGCTCAGTTCAGCGTAGGGCTTGCCCTGGGGCAATACCGGCGCTTCCAGAATGACTTCGGCCTGCTCGAACAGGTCGGGTCGGCGCCGGGCGGCTTCGAGAATGACGGCGCCACCGCGGGAATGGCCGTGCACGCGGACTCCCTCACCAGTCACCAGATGCTCAAGCGCTTGAATCAGCACTTCGGCATCGTAGGCAATACTACCCAGGCGCTCGTTTGGTACCTTGGCCCAGCTGGGTGCTTTGGCATTCTGACGCGTAACCGGGGTGTGATAATCACCACTGGTGAACAGGATCAACTCCAGCGCAGGGTCTTTATAGAACTCGGTAAAGTAGAGGAAGTTCTCAACAAAACCATGAACCGCAACCACGCTTTGCCGGGGTTGTTCGGGGCCACTACGGGCCAGGGTTGCTGCGCCAATGCTGAACACTTCGCCGCTGTATTCGATTGCCTGTTGTTGGGGGATTTCCTTACGCAACAACCACTTGCGCAAATAGAACACAACGAGTACGGCAAGGCCGAGAAAGCCCAGAATCAGTTCCAAAACTACCTCCTGTCATCATGGCGACCTGTGCTGTGGTCAGCGCAGCACTGCGGGTTGCCTCTAGCGTGCAGCTTAGCCGAGGGCTGGCAATTTGACGCCACCCAGATGGGTGAGAATGACAAGAGAATAACCGCGCTACGGGTTAATCGCCATCGTAGATCTTTACCGCATGTGCTTCGATGCGATAACTGGCATCGGCCAGCTCATTGCTGGTCTGGTCGATATGTAGACTGCCGGTAACCCAGTAGGGGGTGTAGATGTCCTCAATAGGTAAGCCCTTGGGATAATCAACCAGCACAATCTGGTTGGGCGGCGGCGGCGGCACATGGATGCAGGCACCGGCATAGGGCACCAGAAAAAAACTGGTGTAATGTCCTCGCTCATTGGTTTCCAGCGGTACCGGGAAACCAGCCAGGCGCGCCTGGATGCCGTCCATCGCCGCGACGACACGGGTCGAATACATCACCTCGGGCAACGCAGGGTCACGTTGGCGCAGGTTCTGCTCGAAGGTTGCGGCGTCGTCGGTATCCTCGGCGTAATCGGCTTCATCATGCACGATTTCCGGCATATTCAGAATGGCTTCCAGGTCTTCCTCGGGCAACAGATCGAGCCAGTCGATGGTCTGTGGATTGGCCTGAGCAAGCAGGGGTAGCAGCAGGAGCAGGTAGAGCCAGTAGCGCATGGAAGGGTCTCGCGATAGATAATGCATTGATCAGGGTAAGACCGGCTGCTCACCGGCAAGTTCGACACCATAAGGGAACTGCTCTACAGATTCTGGTCAGTACCAAGTCTGAGCCGTGGTAGCCACCATAAATAGAACAGCATACCGAACAGCTCGACCAGAGATTGCAGCACAATGACCAGTGCAGCCAGCTCCCAACCGGCGGGCAGGCTCAGCGCCAGCGGCAGCACTACGAAAGAATTGCGGGTGCCCATGCTGAAGGCCAGGGTGCGGCCCTGAGTATCCGGTAGCCGCAACCAGATCGCCAGGGTTTTGGCCAGCAGTGCAGCAAATACCAGAAAACCGATAAACCAGGGCACAACCGTGAGCAGCAGGCCAAGGTTGCCTGCAACCGCCGTTACCTGGCTGCAGGCAACCATTAGCAGCACCAGCGCCAGCAGAGGCACGGGATACCAGGCTAAATGATCAGGTAAAGCCTTACGTTGCGGTCTGGCTTCAACCCAACGCTCACTTAGCGTGGCCAGCCCCAGCGGGAGCAGCACAACCAGCAAGGTCGGCCAGACCTGCGCGGGACCGATAGCAACACTGATCTCATTGCCCAGCATCAACCAGAGGTAAACAGGCAGCAGCATGATCTGCAGCAGCAGATTGACAGGCGTTGCGGTGATGGCACGGGATGTGTCGCCCTTACCCAGTTGTACAAAGGTGATGAACCAGTCGGTGCAGGGCACCAGCAACACCAGCAAGATGCCCAGCCGAATGGCTGGATCGGCCGGTAGCCAGGGTAATACGACCCAGAGCAACAAGGGAATCAGCAGGAAGTTACCCAGCAGCAGGCTCAACAGGAAACGTTGGTCCATCAGCGCTGCACGCAAATGCAGCAATGGAACCTGGATAAAGGCACTGTAAAGAAGCAGCATCAATACTGGCCAGATCAGACTCGATGCCCATTGGGCAAATGCCGGCAGCAGACTACCCAGCAGCAGTCCGAGACCGATGCTGACCAGGTAAAGCCAGACTTGGTGCCGCTCCAGGGTACTGCGGGCCAGCATCAGTCAGATCTGGGCGCTGGTTTCTGCCCAGCGCTCCTTGATCTCCAGTACGGCGGGCATCTGACTAAGGAAATGCTCGACCAGCTGTGGGTCGAAATGCTGGCCGGCTTCACGTTTGATCAGAGCGATAGCATCATCTACCGACCAGGCCTTCTTGTAAGGGCGCTCGCTGGTCAGGGCATCAAAGACATCGGCGATGGCGACGATACGCGCCTCGACAGGAATCGCTTCGCCGGCCAGCCCGGCCGGATAGCCGCTGCCATCCCATTTCTCATGATGACAACGGGCAATGGCCTCGGCCATGTGTAACAGCCCGGATGCATGCTCACCGATGATACGTGAGCCGATCGCCGGGTGTTGCGCCATCACCGCCCACTCATCCGCATCCAGCCGGCCGGGCTTGCGCAAAATTGCATCGGGAATACCGATCTTGCCGATATCGTGCATGGGCGCGGCGTGCAGCAGAAGTTCGCAGTGTTCGGTGGCAAAGCCCGCCGCCTCGGCAATCAGCCGTGAATAGTGGCTCATGCGGATAACGTGCAGGCCGGTTTCGTTGTCCTTGTATTCTGCGGCCAGACCCAGGCGCTGCACGACTTGCAGACGGGTTTCGCGTAGCTCGTCAACACTGACCAGTGACAGATGGGTACGTACGCGAGCCTTGACGATAGGTGCGCTCAGCGGCTTGGTCAGGTAGTCGACGCAGCCGGCTTCAAAGCCACGGCTTTCGTCAGCGACCTCGGCCATGGCAGTGACAAAAATCACCGGAATGGCTGCGGTCTGCGGGTTCTGTTTGAGGGCGACGCAGGTTTCCAGGCCGCTGATACCGGGCATCATTACGTCGAGCAAGATCAGATCTGGCCGTTCACTGTTGGCCAGTGCCAGCGCGCGTTCGCTATCCCGAGCAAAGAGTAGGCGGTAGTCGGCCTGCAGGATCTGACGCAGGATCTGCAAGTTGGCCGGCTCATCATCGACCAGCAGCAAGCGAGGGCGAAAATCAGGCGTGGGTGTCATTGGCTCTCCTCATCGAGCACGGCTTGCATGCGTTGGCTGGCCAGTTCAAAGTCGAAGTCTGCCAGTGCGTGCTCAATGGCTTGCCAGCGGTTTTCCGGCAGCAGGCTGGCCAGCGCCTGCACATGACTGTCGATAATCTCACCACGTTGCAGGCTGTCGAGCAAACCCTGCAGGTGCTGGCGGCAGCGGGCATGGTCAATGGGTGTGTTGGCGGCGGCTGGCGTAGCAGCTTCGCTGAGTGCAGCGAGCTGAGCTGGTGGCTCATCTGGATCGGCAAGGGCGTCGTCAACCTGGAGTGGAATGCGCAGCGTGAAGCAGGAGCCAACCTCCAGCTCACTCTGCACGTCAATATCACCGCCCATCAACCGCGCCAGTTGACGCGCAATGGTCGTGCCCAGGCCTGTTCCACCAAAGCGGCGGGTCATGCTGGCATCGGCCTGGGCAAAGGGCTCAAAGATACGTTCCAGGCGATCATGGCTGATGCCGATACCGGTGTCGGTAACACTGAAACAGAGTGTTTTCCCATCCTCAAACAGTCGAAGTGTCACTGAACCACTGGCTGTGAACTTGATTGCATTACCCAACAGATTGAGCAATATCTGCCGGATGCGGAAGGGGTCACCACGGTAGCGCCGGGCCGGTAACGCATTCTCCATGCGCAGCAGCAGATCCTTTTTTGCTGCTTCCAGGCTGAGCAGATCGAGGGTGCCCTGGGCCAGTGCCGGTGGCGAAAAGGGCTGTTCGTCCAGTTCGACCGCGCCGCCTTCAAGTTTCGCAGTATCCAGAATGTCGTTGAGCAATTGCAGCAGCGCCTGCGCCGAGAAGCTCAGGGTCTGCAAATGACGTCTCTGTTCGTCATTAAGCGGGGTATCCAGCAACAGCTCACTGAAGCCCATAATGGCATTCATCGGGGTACGGATTTCATGGCTCATATTGGCCAGAAATACGGATTTGGCTGCGGCGGCCTGCTCTGCATTTTCCTTAGCCAGACGTAGCGATACCTCATTGGCCCGCATGCGGCCCAGTAGATGGCGATAGCGCAGAATACCGTTGGTGACGCCGACGGCCAGGCCTATAGCCAGCGCCATCAGTGCGATACCCATGGCCATGATGCGTTGATCGGTATTGGCGACGGTGGGTGGTGCATCGACAACAGCGACAATGCGTACCGCGACCATGCCGGTGTAATGCATGGCGGCAATTGCCAGGCCGATGCCCACTCCGCCGAGCAGGATACTGTTGATGTGACTTACCTGCATATGCCGGCGCAGACCAAAGCGTAACCAGAGCGCCGCCATGGCCAGTAGCACGGCGACTATCAGTGAGGCAATAAACCAGGCTGGATCCAGCAGCAAGTGCGCATCCATGCGCATGGCGGCTATTCCCATATAGTGCATGGCACCGATACCGCTACCCATGAGCAGGCCACCCAAGGCTATCTGGCGTCTGCTGCTCTGCGCCTGGCTCAGTATGCGCAGGGCAATCCAGGAGGCGAGGATGGCGGGTAACACGGATACCAGGGTTATCGTCGGGTCATAGCTGACCGGAATATCCAGCTGGAAGGCCAGCATGCCGATAAAATGCATGGCCCAGATGCCGCCACCCAGGGTCAGGGAGCCGGACCACAGGGCAATATTGCGCGTCAGGGTGTTGGCTGCGATCCGGGCCAGGCTGGCGACCTGCAGGGCAAAGCTGGCGGTCAGAATGGCGATAACCACCGACAATAGCATCAGGGCGGTATCATGCTGGCCATGGAGCAAGGAGTGCTGAACGTTCTCTGGCTGATAAAAAAAGCCGGTTATCATGCCTGCTTCACCTTGTCGTCCCGAGCGACAAAGGCCTGCTTGAGGCAGTCACAGCAGGCAGTGTCAGTGATCACCGCAGTATAGCGGTGATCCGTGCATCCAATGGCTATCTGCCAGAGGCTGTTTACTCAGTCTGCCGCCAGAGGGCTCTATCTGGCAAGCAGTGTCTCGACAGTGGCAATGGCAGACTGCAGGCTTGACTGGTCGGCACAGCGCAGCGTGGCATGCCCCACCTTGCGGCCGGTCTTGAAGGCCTTGCCGTAGTGGTGCAGATGGCAGTCGGGTATCGCGGTGACCTGCTCGACGGCAGGCACACTGCCGATAAAGTTGAGCATGGCGCTTTCACCCAGCTTGGCGGTTGAGCCCAGCGGCAGGCCGGCAATGGCGCGCAGGTGGTTCTCGAACTGGCTGCATTCGGCACCTTCGATGGTCCAGTGGCCCGAGTTGTGCACGCGCGGGGCGATTTCGTTGGCCTTGAGCCCGCCATCAATTTCAAAAAACTCGAAGGCCAGTACGCCGACATAATCCAGCTTGTTCAGTACCCGGCCAACATAGTCTTCGGCCAGGACTTGCAAGGGGTGGTCAGTACTGGCCACGGAAAGGCGCAGAATGCCGTCTTCGTGGGTGTTGTGCACCAGCGGGTAAAAACGGGTTTCACCATCACGGGCGCGCACGGCAATCAGCGAGACTTCGCCGCTGAAGGGCACAAAGCCTTCGAGAATACAGGGCACATTGCCCAGCTCGGCAAAGGCACCGGCCACATCGGCGGCGGCCCGCAGGACCTTCTGACCCTTGCCGTCGTAACCCAGGGTGCGGGTTTTCAGTACCGCCGGCAGCCCTATGCTGGCCACGGCAGCATCGAGATCCGCCTGTGACTGGATATCGGCAAAAGCCGGGGTCGGGATGTCGAGCTCACGGAACAGGGATTTCTCAAACCAGCGGTCGCGGGCAATGCGCAGCGACTCGGCATTGGGGTAGACCGGCACAAACTGGGACAGGAAAGCGACGGTGTCAGCCGGCACGCTCTCGAACTCGAAGGTCACCACATCGACTTCATCAGCCAGCTGGCGCAAATGATCGCGATCACTGTAATCGGCGCGAATGTGCTCACCGAGTGCCTGTGCGCAGGCATCCGGGGCCGGGTCGAGAAATGCAAACTGCTGGCCCAGCGGGGTGCCAGCCAATGCCAGCATGCGGCCGAGTTGACCACCACCAATGACGCCGATCTTCATGCGGGTTACCTCAAGCCTGACGCGGGTCAGGGTTATCCAGGACGGTCTCGGTCTGACGCTGACGGAAATCCTGCAGCGCCTGATGGAATTGCGGGTGTTTGCCGCCCAGAATACTCGCAGACAGCAGCGCCGCATTGATCGCGCCCGCCTTGCCAATGGCCAGGGTCGCGACCGGCACACCGCCGGGCATCTGCACGATTGACAGCAGAGAGTCGACGCCGGACAGCATGGACGACTGTACCGGCACACCCAGCACCGGCAAATGGGTCTTGGCGGCACACATGCCCGGCAAGTGCGCGGCGCCGCCGGCGCCGGCAATGATCACTTCAATACCGCGCTCGGCGGCCCGTTCGGCGTAATCGAACAGCAGATCCGGGGTGCGATGGGCGGATACCACCTTGACCTCATGGGGGATGCCCAATTGCTCGAGCGTTTCTACGCTATGGCTCATGGTTGACCAATCCGACTTGGAGCCCATGATCACGCCTACCAGTGCGGTCATTGCAGTGCCTCGCTCAGGTGTTCCGCCAGCTGGCGGACAGGAAAAGCCGGTCATTTTACAAGTTACGGTGGTGAAGCTACAAGCTATTAGGGAAAGACTGATTAATTGCACAATCTTTGACAGCTTGCTTGGCGCGGACCGGCACTGGACCGTTAGATGCCAGGGATGGCATCTACGAGCCCCCAGGGAAGGGTTTACGGCGTGTCCAGGGCCGGTCCGTGCCAAGCAGGCTGATACACTTATACCTGTTTAATCAGTATTTCCTTAGCGGCAAGCGGCGTGCTTGGCTAGAACTTTTCTGGCCGCAGTACCTCGACAGTGCTCAGGTAACAGATCATGGCGAAGTTGTGGTAGTAGCGTTCCTGCACGAAGTGGGCAATCTTTTCTGCCAGTTCGCGGCTGCATACCACTTCCAGCCGGATGTTGCCGTCATTGTCCCAGCCAGCGCTGCGCACGCCACGGGTACCGGTGCCGCGGGCATCAGACAGGGTCCAGCCGGGGGCGCCAAGGTGCTCAAGGTCCTTGATCAGGCGTTGTTCCAGTGCGGCTTCGCAAATCAGCGTAAGCAGGGTACGGGTAGGTAATTGCATGATGAGTTCCTCAGCCGGCCAGCCATTGGGCGAATGACAGGTACAGCGGTATGCCGACCAGTATATTGAAGGGGAAGGTAATCCCCAAGGAGGCGGTCAGTGACAGGGCAGGGTTGGCTTCCGGCAAGGCCAGACGCATGGCCGCTGGTACCGCAATATAGGAGCCACTGGCGCCGAGGGTGGCCAGTACCGTGATGCCGCCAACGGACAACCCCATGGCATAACCCAGCAAGCCGGCAAGTAGCGCCCCCAGCAGCGGAAAGGTCAGCGCGAAGATCACCAGGCGCACACCGCTGTGACGCAAACTACCCAGCTGGCGCGAGGCAATCAGGCCCATCTCGAGCAAAAACAGCGCCAGCACCGGCTTGAACATGCTGGTGTAGAAGGGCTCCAGGGGTGCGATGGCTTCCTTGCCGGCGAGTACCCCGATGAGCAGGCCGCCGAGCAGCAGCATGATGCTCTTGCCGAGAAATACCTCGTGGCCGAGGGCCTTCCAGTCGGTATCACGGCGGACACCTTTGGCCAGCAGGATGCCGACAATGATCGCCGGCACTTCCAGCACGGCAACGAAGAGCGGCATATAGCTTTCGAACAGGATGTCGCGGGCCAGCAGGTAGGAAATTACCACCGCAAAGGTACCGGCACTGACCGAACCGTAGTGGGCGGCAATACTGGCCGCATCAATGCGGTTGAAGCGCAGGCCGCGCAGTAGCGGAAAAGCAATCAGCGGCAGCACTATACCCAGTGCCAGCACGGCCAGGGTCTGACCGAGCAGGGCGGGACTGGCCTGCGCTGCCAGCTCGACACCACCGTGCAGACCGATGGCCAGCAGCAGGATGATCGACAGCGTGTCATACAGGGCTGCCGGTAGCTTCAGCTCACTTTTGACCAATCCGGCAAACAGGCCAAAGACAAAAAACAGTACAACCGGATCCCACCCCATGCTGCATCCCCCGTAGTCTGTGCCGATACAGGCTGGCAGATAGCTGCCAGCTTGTCTACTCAGACGCCAGCTTTTGGCAAGAGGACACAGTCGCTGAACTCAATACAGACCGCAGGGTGACCGGCTGCTCTGACCAAGCAGCTCTGGAAAGTCCGTCATCTGCGCCTGTAACGCCTGGCTGTCACGGTAGTCTTCAATCGCCCGGCGGTAGGCCATGCGCTTTTTATCCTCTTCCAGGCGGCGCTGTTTGCGCACGGAAACTACGGCGTTCCGGGTATCTTCCTGGCTATCTTCCTGCATCAGCGTCATGCTGCATCCTCCGTTTTGGCTGTGCCAAACAGGATCAGGCGAGAAGATGATGCCTTGATGACAGGCAGATGAAGCCGGGATGAAGGTCACCCCGGCGACTGATACCGGATCAGCTCTTCTGGCTAGACAGCAATACCCAGCTGACGCAGGTAATCGTCGTAACTGCCGCTGAAGTCGGTGATGCCATCGGCAGAGAGTTCGATGATGCGGGTGGCCAGGGAGCTGACGAACTCACGGTCGTGACTGACAAAAATCAGCGTTCCCGGATAGTTTTCCAGTGCCAGGTTGAGCGCCTCGATGGACTCCATATCCAGGTGGTTGGTGGGCTCATCGAGGATCATGACGTTGGCTTTTTGCAGGATCAGTTTGCCGAACAGCATGCGGCCCTGCTCGCCGCCGGAGATCACCTTGACCGACTTGTTGATGTCGTCATTGGAAAACAGCATACGGCCCAGGGTGCCGCGTACCAGTTGCTCGCCACCCTGGGTCCACTGGCTCATCCACTCGAACAGCGTGCAGTCAGTTCTGAAATCATCGGCGTGGTCCTGGGCAAAATAGCCCACCTCGGCGCTATCGGTCCATTTCACGTTACCCGATTGTGCCGGCAATTCACCGACCAGGGTGCGCAGCAGCGTGGTCTTGCCCACCCCGTTGGGGCCAATGATGGCGACCCGCTCGCCGGCCTCGATCTGCAGGCTGAAGTTGCGGAACAGGGTGAGGCCGTCAAAGCCCTGACTGACCTTGTCCAGGGTAACGGCCTGGCGATGCAGTTTCTTGTTCTGCTCAAAGCGAATAAAGGGGCTGACCCGGCTCGAGGGTTTGACCTCATCGAGCTGAATCTTGTCGATCTGTTTGGCCCGGCTGGTGGCCTGCTTGGCCTTGGAGGCATTGGCCGAGAAGCGGCTGACAAACTGTTGCAGTTCGGCAATCTGGGCTTTCTTCTTGGCGTTATCCGAGAGCAGGCGTTCGCGTGCCTGGGTCGCAGCCATCATGTATTCATCGTAATTACCCGGAAACAGGCGAATCTCGCCAAAATCCAGATCTGCCATGTGCGTGCACACGCTGTTGAGGAAGTGGCGATCGTGGGAAATGATGATCATGGTGCTGTTGCGCGCGGTCAGGATGTCTTCCAGCCAGCGGATGGTGTGGATGTCGAGGTGGTTGGTGGGCTCATCCAGCAGCAACAGGTCCGGGTCGGCAAACAGTGCCTGGGCCAGGAGTACGCGCAGCTTCCAGCCGGGTGCAACTTCGCTCATCGGCCCGCTGTGCTGTGACAGCGGAATACCCAGGCCAAGGAGTAGCTCGCCAGCGCGGGATTCGGCGGTATAGCCGTCCATTTCGGCGTATTCCGTCTCCAGTTCGGCGACTTTCATTCCATCTTCTTCGCTCATCTCGGTCAGGCTGTAGATACGCGCACGTTCGGCATGTACCGGCCAGAGTTCGGCATGCCCCATGATCACGGTATCCAGCACGCTGAATTCCTCGTAAGCGAACTGGTCCTGGCGCAACTTGCCCAGACGCACATTGGGCTCCAGCATGACCTGGCCGCCGGAAGGCTCGAGATCACCGCCGAGAATTTTCATGAAAGTCGACTTGCCGCAGCCATTGGCGCCGATCAGACCGTAACGGTTGCCATTGCCAAACTTGACCGAGACGTTTTCGAACAGGGGTTTGGCACCAAACTGCATGGTGATATTGGCGGTAGAGATCAAGGGAAGAACCTGCGGAACAAAAGAAATGGAGTGTCGACGACCGACAACGAGGCGGCGCATTGTACGGGCTTTGTCGCGGGGGGCATAGGGCAGCCGGTCGGACTGGCGCGGCTTGCCAGGTAAACTTTTTGTCATGCACGCGGTCTAGTCTTGGTTGGTTGATACTGAATGGAGAGGCTTATGGCCGTGCAGTCCCGTTATTCCCGTGTCCACTGCCTGCGGCGCAGTCTGTGGCAACACAAGTTGAAAGCAGGCAGCGTAGTCGGTGTCCTTATCACGGCCTTTCTGCTGCTTGAGCCGCCCGCCATTGCTGATCTGTCGGAAGAAAACCGGCAGTACACGGCTGATTTGTTGGAAGACTGGCGGGCCGGCGAGGTTGTCGTGTTGTTGCGGCACCTGGAGCGCTGTGACAGATATGATCTCCCCTGCCTCACCGACAAGGAGGGGATTACGTCACGTGCAATCGAACCAGGTCGGGCTCTGCAGGAAGATTTCAGTCAGCTGGGGCTGGGCAATACCGATATCTTCAACAGTCCCATGCTACGCACGGCAGAAACTGAAGCCATCGTATTTGCTGACCAGGGTGAGGATCGTGACTGGCTGATCAACTGTCATGACAACCTGTTGGGCGATGTCATGGCCAACAAGCGCCCCGGGCGCAATCTGGCCCTGGTGACCCACAGCCGATGCATCAAACGCTTCAACGAGGCGCTGGGTTATGCCGATGAGAGCCCGGGCTATGGCGCAGCGCTGTTTTTCTCCACCGCTGATGACCCGAAATCTCTGCAGGTTCTCGGCTTTCTCGATCAGGAAGACTGGGAAATGGCACTGGGGTTCTGAGCAGGGGGCGGTATCAGCGGCAATGCCAACCGGGCGCAGACACCTGCCAGGCTGTTGCTGAGCTCCAGGCTGCCGCCAAAGCGCTGGCAAATGGCGCTGACGATGGCCAGCCCGAGCCCGCTGCCGCGCTGGTCTGCCGAGGCGCGCCAGAAGCGTTGTGTCAGCTGCGTCAGTGCCTCTGGAGGCAGCTCGCCGCCGCCATCAGTAACAGTCCATACCAGCTGCTCCTGCGTCCGGCTGACCGTCAGGGTTTTTTGCCCTGTTTCCGGCCCATGGCGCAGGGCATTTTCCAGCAGGTTGCGCAGGGCAGCAATCGCCAGCACCGCGGGCACGGCAATGGGTGTCTGGGCGTGCTCAATCCGCCAATGCAATTCAATGTCGCGGCTAACCGCGCCCAGATCAGCCAGAGCCATACGGGTAATCTCTGCCGCATCGGCCTGTGGTGACTTGCTGGCTTCCAGTTGCCCGTCAAGCCTGGCCAGTAACAGGAGCTGCTCCAGGGTGTGCTGTAGCCGGTCACTGCCTGCTTCCGCCAGTGCCAGGCTCTGCTGGGCAACCTCAGGCGAACTTCGGCGTGCAATCTGCAGATGCGTCTTGATCGCGGTCAAGGGGCTGCGCAGCTCGTGGGCCAGGTCATGGGTGAGTTGCTTCTCCCGTGCAAAGGCAGAGGTGATGCGCGCGAAGAGCGCGTTCTGGCTGGCGACCAGTGGCCGTAATTCGCGAGGCCAGGGGTGTTCAGCGAGTGGCTCCAGACTATCGGCGTTGCGCTGCGCCAGTGCCTCCTGCATGTGTTGCAGCGGAGCCAGCCCGCGCCCGCTGGCTAGCCACAGCATCAGCAGGCTGCCGAGCAGGGCCAGCCCCACCGGGATACCGGCGGCCAGCAGGGCAGAGGTCGACAGCTGTTCACGCTCAGCCAGGCGGTCGGCGGTGGTAATCAGCAAATCGCCATGCTGCAGGGTGAAGCTGCGCCAATACGCCCCATCGAGTTCCTGTTCAGCAAACCCCGGTTGCCGGGCTGGCAGAGGCTGGCCGGTGGTGCGGCTACTGCTGGCGAGAATCTCGCCCTGTAACGAGCTGACCTGACAGGCCAGCTCGTTGGGAATACCCAGCTCGGCCGCAGAGGTCGGGTTGAACAGGGCTGGCGAGCTGCTCTGTTGTGGCATCTGTTCCAGCAGTCCGGCAACCATGCGCGCCGAGGCGGTCAGGCGCTGGTCAAAGGCCTGCATGGTTTGCTGGCGCAAGTCATGCAGCAACCAGCCGGCGGCCAGCAGCCAGAGCAGGACAAAGCTACTGCCAATGATCAGCGTCAGGCGCAGGCGCAAGCTCATGAGGGTTTTCCTGTAACGGGTTTGCCCAGCCGGTAACCCAGGCCGCGCACGGTGTCGATCAGCTCGTTGCCGAGTTTGCGCCGCAGGTTGTGGATATGCACATTCAGCGCATTGCTTTCGACGTCGTCCTGCAGACCATACACCCGGTCTTTGAGCTGATCGGCGGAGAGAATCTGTTGCGGATGCTGCAACAGTGCGGTGATCAGCGCCTGTTCGCGGCGTGACAGTTCGACCCGCTGTTGCCCCAGCAGGCATTCGCCACTGGCCGGATCAAACTGCAGCGCGCCGTGTTGCAGTACTGCGGCGCCATGGCCGCCGGCGCGGCGTAACAATCCCAGCACACGGGCGCTGAGCTCGCGCAGGTCAAAGGGTTTGAGCACATAGTCATCGGCTCCGGCGCGCAGGCCGTTGACCCGGTCATCAATGGTGTCGCGGGCGCTCAGAATCAACACCGGCAGGCGCTGCCCCTGACGCCGCAGGCGTTCCAGCAGGCGCTGGCCATCCATATCGGGTAGCCCAAGGTCCAGTATCAGAAGATCAAAATCGGCACACGCCAGCAGGTGCTCGGCTCTGCTGGCGGTGCCGGCAACTTCGACCAGCAGGTTGTCGGCCTGCAGGCCGGTAACGATGCCGGCAGCAATCAGTGGGTCATCCTCGCATAACAAGATGTGCACGCAGCGTCTCTCCCGTGTTCATGCGTAGCCTGTAGCGGCTGGATTAAGCCAACATTATGCCGCTTAATCCTGGGTTAATCCCGGCTGGCCAGGCTTGCATGATCATTGCTGCCAAAGAGTCATCCCATGCGATTGTTGTTAGCCGCCCTGTGCTTGTTGCCGGCACTGGCCTGGGCCAGCCTGTTCGCCAGCTCGTCGAATGACTTTCTACCGGTGGATAAGGCCTTCAGTTTCAGTCAGCACAGCCTGCCGGATGGGGCGCTGCAGGTGCAATGGGATATCGCGCCAGGCTACTACCTGTATCGTGATCGCATGCAGTTTTCCGGCCTGCAGCCGGATTGGCAGCCTGCTTGGCGCGGGGCTGCTGGGGCTGCTCTCGGGTGTGCTGGTCGGCCCCTGTATGACCGCCCCTCTGGCCGGGGCCTTGCTGTATATCGCGCAGACCGGTGACATGCTGCTGGGCGCCTTGGTGCTGTTCGCACTGGGGGTGGGCATGGGCCTGCCACTGTTGCTGGTCGTGACTGTCGGCAAACGCTTTTTGCCGCGTCCGGGACCCTGGATGGAGCGGGTTAAGGCGGCTTTCGGTTTTCTGCTGCTGGCGGCTGCGGTCTTTGTTGCCCGCCCCTTGCTTGACCCCGCACTCTGGCTGGCGCTCTGGGGCGCCTGGCTGATCTGTCTGTCGCTGGGGCTTAATACACTGCGGGGCGCAGTACCTCGCGCCCAGACCCTGTTCGGGGCGACTGCCGGCCTTGGCTTGCTCTGGGGCCTGTTGTTGATGATCGGCGCCGCCGGTGGCGCGACCGACTGGCGGCAACCGTTGGCCATATACAGTGGACAGCTTGCCAGTGCCCCCGTGGCACCGGCCGGAGATATCGTGGATAACCCGCAGGCATTGCAGGCACGGCTGGACCAGGCCGAGGCGCAGCAACAATGGACCATGCTGGTCTATACCGCCGACTGGTGTGTGTCCTGCAAGGTGATGGAGCAGCGCGTGTTTGCCCGTGCCGAGGTGCAGAGCGCGTTGGCCTCCATGCAGCAGGTACGCCTCGATGTCACCGCCAACACTGCCGCCAGCCGCGCCCTGTTAGCGGACTACGGCGTGATGGGCCCGCCGAGTATTTTGTGGATCGGGCCGGATGGCGAAGAGCGACGGGGGTTACGCATCACCGGTGAGGTTGATGCGACAGACTTCCTGGCGCATGTGCAACAGGTCAAACAAGCAGACTAGATAAGCAGAGGACAACACGATGAACAAACAGGCAGTTAAATTAGGCTCCGGCATGGCATTGGCGGGGAGCTTGCTGGCCATGCCGGCACTGGTCCCGGCAGACGACTGGCCCGCAGCCGTGCGTGCTATCGAGCAGCACGGTGGCGAGATTGTCGGCGAGTTTGATGCGCCCGGCGGGCTGCGCGGTTTTGCTGCCAGCTTTGCACCGGGGCAGTCGGTGGGCGTGTACCTGACGCCGGATAATGCCCATGTCATTGTCGGTACCCTGCTGGATGCTGAGGGCCGCGACCTGTCATCGGCAGCCATTGACCAGGTAACTCTGGGGCCTCAGACCGAAAAGATCTGGCAGCAGCTGGCGGATAGTCATTGGGTGCTCGATGGTGACGCCGATGCGCCGCAGATCGTGTATATGTTCAATGATCCGAACTGTCCTTTCTGCAACCGCTTCTGGCAGCAGGCGCGGCCCTGGGTTGAGTCCGGTGAAGCGCAGATACGCCACGTCATGGTGGGCATGCTTCGGGCTGACAGTGCCGCCCGTGCCGCCAGCATCATGGCTGCCGATGATCCTGAAGCGGCCTTGCTGGCGCATGAACAGGGGAACAAGAGCCCGGCCATGCGCAGTATTCCATCTGCAGTCCAGGCCCAGCTGGATAGCAACCTGAACTTGATGCGCGAGTTGGGTGTACAGGCAACGCCGTCCAGCTTTGCCCTGAATGCCGAGGGTATGATCCAGCAGCATCAGGGCGTACCTTCGCCTGACATCATGCAGCGGCTGATGGCGCCTTGAGGGTTTGCCAGTGGTAAAGCAGCATGACCAGCATTACCACGCCAATGGCTGGCAGCATGGCCAGGTTCAGCCCGGCCCAGCCCAGCGCGTGTAACAGGCTGCCGGCGAGCAGCGAGGCCAGGGTAACCAGGCTGAAAATCAGCAGGTCATTGATACCCTGGACCTTGCCGCGCTCACTCTCGTTATGGCATTGAGTGAGCAGCGCGCTGCCGCCGATAAACAGGAAGTTCCAGCCGATGCCGAGCAAGACCAGTGCGGCAATAAAGTGGCCCAGCTGATTGCCACTCAGCGCCACCAGCACGCTGGCGCCAAGTAGCAGGCAGCCGGCCAGGAGGATACGCAACAGGCCAAAGCGGGCAATCAGGTGGCCGGTAATGAAAGACGGTGCGAACATGCCGAGCACATGCCACTGCATGACCTGGGCGACCTGGTGCATGCCCAGGCCTTGCGCGGCCATTGCCAGGGGGGTTGCCGTCATCACCAGCAGCATCACCGCGTAACCTATTGCGGCAGCACTGACGGCAAGGACAAAGGCGGGTTGACGGGCAATCACCGGCATGGGGCGTTGTACCTCACCGGCCTGGGGTTCACCACTGGGCGGAACGCGCAGCCGGCTGAGCAGGACGATAGCCAGCCCGGTCAGCAAGGCCATGACCAGATAGGGTCCCGCCAGCGGCTGATCGGCCAGCAGCCGCTGGCTCAGGCTGGTGTTCCATGGGCCGAGAAAGGCTGCCGCAACCCCGGCGGCCATGACCCAGGCAATTGCCTTGCTACGCACTTCCAGGCGGGTGACATCGGCTGCGGCAAATCGGTGGTACATGGCAAAGCCCTGATAGAGTCCCAGCAACAGGTTACCCAGAGCAAACAGCCAGAAGCTGTGGGCATTGATGGCCAGTACGCAGAGTACGCTACCGCCAAGACCGCCGACCCCGGTACCAAGCATAAAGCCGGCGCGACGGCCAATGGCTTTCATCAGCAATGATGCGGGCAGGGTGGTCAGCAGGGTGCCAAACATCATCATGGCGATCGGCAGGGTGGCCCAGGCCGGCTCAGGGCTGAGCTGAAAGCCGACCACGCCGCTGAGCGTCAGCACACCGATCGAGGTAATCATGAAAATGATCTGGCACAGCACCAGGATCGACAGATTACGTTTTTCCGTCGCCAGTAACTGATTCATGCAATGTCCTTGTGAATCGCTTGGCAGCCCATGCTAGCGCAGTTCAGATGCCGATCAGAACCACAATTCTCAGGATGTCTGATGCTCAGGCGGGTAGACCACCCATTCCGGCTCATCGAACTCACCCAGCAGGCGAATCTCGACAAAGGGCGCAGCGCTCTGGATGATCTGCTTCACCCTGGGGTCAGGAGTGGACTCCATGGCATCGCGTGAGGCCTTGCTGTCCCAGCGGGCAATGGCAATCAGGTGTTTGGGGTCGTCCAGTTTGCGGTGTAATTCGGTACCACGCGCACCGGGTGCCTGCTGGATGATGGCGCTGGCGCGCAGCCAGGCATCGGCATAGTCCTCTGCCTGATAACCATCCTTGATGCGTACTTCAAAAATGAATTTCATGCCGGGGGCTGGGTGTCCTGGGGTTGTTTTTTCGTGGCCTTGCGTGCCTGCTTTTCCTGATACATGGCGGCATCGGCTCGTTTGAGCAGGTCCTGCCATGTTTCATGGGGATGCGCACTGATCAGGCCAATACTGGGCCCGGCGTACGCCAGCGATTGCTCGCCAATGGAAAACTGGCCCTGGGTCAGTCTGCGCAGGCGGCGAATGATGGCCTGGCGTTGGCTGCTGCTGTTCGCCAGCGCACTGCTGCAAAAGAAAATGAACTCATCACCACCTACCCGCGCGATAAAGTCACCTTCACGCAGGCCTTGATTCAGGGCGGAGGTGAAGGAGAGCAGAAAGCGATCCCCGGCATCATGGCCATAGGTATCGTTGATCGCCTTGAAGCCATCCAGGTCAATAAAGGCCAGATGTACCTGAAGATGGTTACGCTCTGCATTGGCCAGGGTGCGCGCCAGCTCCTGTTCCATAGCGCGCCGGTTGGGGATGTTAGTCAGTGGATCAAGCAGGGCGGCCTGGTTGAAGCGCAGGTTGTCATCCTGCAATTGCTGGATCAGCTGCTCACGCTCGATATGCAAGGTCAGCAAGCGGGCAAACATGGCCAGCAGTTGTCGGGTCCGGTCGGTGATAGGCTGGCGCGAGCTGCTGGCTCCGCACAAGGTGCCATGGAGTCTGCCATCA
Organism: Gammaproteobacteria bacterium; assembly: GCA_023475025.1. Classification (GTDB taxonomy): domain Bacteria; phylum Pseudomonadota; class Gammaproteobacteria; order Pseudomonadales; family Pseudomonadaceae; genus Halopseudomonas. The sequence goes on along the minus strand of JAMCWB010000067.1, from coordinate 101,461 downwards.
TCGCCACACAGGGGCTCGCTCAGGTAGGTGACAATGTTCAGCGCGCGGGCTGCTATCACGGTTTCCCAGCGTTTGTCCGCCTGGTCGGTGTAGGGTATCCCTTCATCCAGCGAACGTTTGCACAGGGTATCGCTCCAGGGCACGCTCAGGCCTTCCGGAATCTGCATCTTGCTGACATTGTGGGCGAACAGGATGTGCTGCTCTGTCTGTTCGGGATCAATGGTGGTCAGGTAGGTAGACTCCAGACCACTGAGCTCCTGCAATAGGGCCAGCAGGGGTCGCGTCAGGCTTTCCAGGTCCTGGCTTTCTGTGATGGTGGTTGCCAGTTTGTCGAGCACAGGGTCTTGCATAAATCGCCTCAATACCGGAAAGCGTATATGGCTGGTGTTCTTGCACTGTAGCCTAAACTGGCATTATCTGACGAATTGACCGAAGCAACAGGGTGTCATGGCAGGCTTGTCGACAACAGATCGAGCTCAGTCACCGACGTCAGTGCTGCGGGCAGCGGCCTTGGTCGACAGCCGCAGGCTGCGCAAGCTGCGTTTGACGTTTTTCAGGTGATTGACCAATTCCGGGCCGCGACGCATGGCGGTACCCATGGCCAGTACATCAATCACTACCAGATGGGCAATGCGTGACGATAGCGGAGTGTAGATATCGGTATCTTCCGGCACATCAATCGGGATATGGATGCCGGCCAGGTCGGCCAGGGGGGTCTGGCTGGGGCAGAGGCTGATCAGCGTAGCACCGGTTTCACCGACCAGGCCCGCCGAATGCAGCAAGTCCTTGGTGCGCCCGGTTTGCGAGATAGCCACTGCGACATCATCTGGCCCCAGGGTCACCGCTGACATCGCCTGCATATGGGGGTCGGAATAGGCGGCGGTCGACACCTGCAAGCGGAAGAACTTGTGCTGGGCATCGCTGGCGACCGCGCCCGAGGCGCCAAAGCCATAGAACTCGACCCGACGGGCGTGGGCCAATGCGGCTATGGCCTGCTCCATCGCCACCGGATCCAGGCGTTCGCGCACATCCATCAGGGTGGCCAGCGTGGTGTCGAAAACCTTTTGCGACAATTGCGCAACATCATCGTCTTCACTGATCGAAAACTGACCGAAACTGGCGCCGGCAGCCAGGCTCTGGGCCAGCTTCAATTTAAGATCCTGAAAGCCACTACAGCCGATGGCGCGGCAGAAGCGCACGATAGTCGGCTCGCTGACACCCACCTGCTGCGCCAGATCGGCCATGGAGGAATGCATGACCTGAGCGGCCTGGGCCAGCACATGATCGGCTACCTTGAGCTCGGATTTGCGCAGGACAGGGCGGCTGGCGGCGATGTGTTGAAGTAGATTCACAGTGGCTTCGTGGTAGTCTGCTAGGCACGTGGCTCGGGATTTCTTGTAGTTATACTACAAAACACTCGACAATGCCTGTTATACAAGGGGGTAGCAGATGGCAGTGCAAGCGGGTATCGCCTGCGATATCGTGGTTTTTGGCGGCACCGGGGATCTGGCGCTGCGCAAGCTTCTACCCGCCCTTTACTACCTGCACCGTGAAGGTCACCTGCACGCCGATACCCGAATCCTGGCGCTGGCCCGCCGCAAGGAAGACCGTCAGGGCTATTGCCAGTGGGTACAACGCCAGATCAGCCAGCATCTGGCTCCCGGCGACTTTACCCAGGCGGTCTGGTCTTCTTTTGTCCAGCGGCTGGACTATCTCAGCCTGGATGCCAGTCAGCGGGTCGAATTTCCCCGCCTGGCGCGGCAGCTGGGCGATCATCCGGGTCGGGTGCGGGTGTTCTACCTGGCTACCTTGCCTAATCTGTTTGCCGCCACTGCCCGGCATCTGGCCTCGGCCGGGCTGGTTGATGAGCAGGCGCGTATCGTGCTGGAAAAACCCCTGGGCGAAAGCTTGCCGACAGCGCGGCGGATCAATGATGAAATCGGTGAGGTGTTCAGCGAATCGCGGGTTTTTCGTATCGATCATTACCTGGGCAAGGAAGCCGTGCAGAACCTGTTGGCTCTGCGCTTTGGCAATGCACTGTTCGAGCCCCTGTGGCGTAATGCCCACATCGAGCATGTGCAGATCAGCGTGCTGGAAACCGTCGGCGTAGAAAATCGCGGTGACTACTACGACCAGGCTGGCGCCATGCGTGACATGGTGCAGAATCACTTGCTGCAGCTGCTCTGCCTGGTAGCCATGGAAGCCCCGGTCCACTTCGAGCCGGAAGCGGTGCGCAACGAGAAGCTGAAGATCCTCGAAGCGCTACGGCCAATCACCGGAATGGATGTGCAGGACCTGACTGTGCGTGGTCAGTACGCTGCCGGCAAACGCGCGGGTGAAACCTTGCCGGCGTATTACTTCGAGAAAAGCGTCGACCACGACAGCAATACTGAAACCTTTGTTGCTCTCAAGGCAGAAATCGATAATTGGCGTTGGGCCGGCGTGCCCTTCTATCTGCGTACGGGCAAACGCCTGGCCCAGCGCAAGTCGGAAATCATCATCCAGTTCAAGTCAGTGCCGCACCGCCTGTTTGCCCAGAACCAGGAAACGCCGACTGAAAACCGCCTGGTGATACGTCTGCAGCCGGATGAAAGCATCCGTTTGTCGCTGATGGCGAAAAGCCCCGGGCGTGGCATGACCCTGCAGCCGGTGGATCTGGATCTGAATTTTGCCGAGGCCTTCAAGAAGCGGCGCTGGGACGCCTATGAGCGGCTGTTGCTGGATGTGATTCAGGGCGATGCCACCCTCTTTATGCGGCGTGACGAGATCGAGGCGGCCTGGCGCTGGGTCGACCCCATCCTGACCGGTTGGCAGGACTGTTATCGCTCACCGAAACCCTACGCCTCGGGTAGCTGGGGGCCGGAAGCGGCCAACAGTCTGGTTGAGCGCCTGGGCCACCAGTGGTTTGACCCAAGCCTCTGACTAGCCGTTATTTGCGTTTGCGTGGCGGCTCAGCATGGGTGTTAGTTCCTCTGCGGGCATGGGCCGCCCGATCAGGTAACCCTGTAACTGGTCACACTGATACTCCGCCAGTAACTGGCGTTGCCGCTCGTTCTCTACCCCTTCGGCAACCACCTGCAGGCCCAGGCTATGGCCCATGACAATGATGGCGCGCACAATGGCGGCGTCTTCGGCGGCCTGCTGCAGGCCGGCAATAAAGGCGCGGTCAATCTTCAGGGTCGAAATCGGAAAGCGCTTGAGGTACGCAAGCGATGAGTAACCGGTACCAAAGTCGTCAATAGCCAGAGTAATGCCCTGCTGGCGCAGCGCGGCAATGTTTTGCTCGACCACCTCGAGTTGTTCCAGCAGCATGCTTTCGGTCAGCTCCAGCTGCAGATAGCTGGCCGGCAGGCCCGTGGTCCTGAGTATATCGGCAACCTGTTCGGCAAAGCCGCGCTGGCGTAATTGCTGCACTGACAGATTGACCGCTACTTGCACCGGCTGGCCGGACTGATACCAGCTACTGGCCTGTTCGCAGGCCGCTTGCAGGACCTGGTGACCAAGGCGAATGATCATGCCGGTTTCTTCGGCCAGTTCAATGAAGGCGCCCGGAGCCAGCAGCCCGCGTTCGGGATGTTGCCAGCGAACCAGGGCCTCAGCTGCGCGCAGCTCGCCGTCCGGCAGGTCCTGTTTGGGCTGGTAGTAAACCACCAGCTGGTTGTCATCCAGGGCCTTGCGCAACTGATTTTCCAGTTGCAGGCGTTCGATACCGTGAGCCTGTAAGCGATCGGAGTAAAACTGGTAGCCATTACCGCCCAGATGCTTGGCATGTTGCATGGCCTGATTGGCCTGGGTAATCAATAACAGCCCGTCGCGGGCCGTGTGAGGGAACAGGCTGATACCGACGGAGGCGGTTATGACCAGTTCATGGCCATCCAGTTGCAGCGGGCGGCGTAGTGCCTGCAGCAAGAGTTCGGCCAGTTTACCCAGCTCAGGGCGCGTCAGGTGGCCCTCAACAATGAGTACGAACTCGTCGGCTGACAGGCGGGCAACAGCAGCACTGTCGCCGGCGGTATCGAGCAGACGCTGGGCAACCTGACGCAGCAAGTTATCCGCCACATGATGGCCGAGGGTCTCATTGATATGTTTGAAACGGTCCAGATCCAGGTGCAGCAAGGCGACGTCCTGCTGGAACTGACGGGCCCGGCTGACGGCCTCTTCCAGTTGCTGGGTGAACAGGTTGCGATTAGCCAATTGGGTCAGGGGGTCGAAATTGGCCAGGTACTGCAGGCGTTGTTCGGTTTGGCGATGACTGGTCTGGTCGCTGAAAAAGCCGACATAATGGGTAATCTGTCCTTTTTGGTTGCGAACAACGGTTAACTGTAGCCATTGGGGGTAGCGTTCACCACTGCGGCGTTGCTCCATCAGTTCACCCTGCCAGCGGTCCTCGGAATCCAGGGTGCTTTGCAAGTGCTGGTAGAAGCGATTGCGGTCGGGGTCGTCGCTGAGCCGGTGCATCGGCATGCCACAGACATCATCAGCCGAATAGCCGGTAATAAAGCAAAAGGCCTGGTTGACCGTCAGGATGGTGAAATCCGGGTCGAGAATAAAGATGCCTTCAGCGGTGGCATTGAAAACGGTAGCGGCCAACTGGGCCTGCTGTTCACGCCCGAGGCGTTCACTGACATCCCGGCGGGTACCGATCATGCGGCTTACCCGGCCCTGACTATCCCACTCAACCGCGCGACCACTGTCTTCAACCCAGACCCAGTGACCCTCGGCATGGCGAATGCGGTATTCGATGCGGTAGGACGGGCTACGCCCTTTCATATGGTCAATCAGGGTGCTGCGTACCAGCTCGCGGTCATCGGGGTGTACCAGTGGTTGCAGATGCAGGCGCATGTGGGTAGCTGCTGCATCGGGCAAGCCGAAAATGGCTTCGAGGTCAGAATGAAAAACTTCATCGGTTGCCAGGTTCCAGTCCCAGAGACCCAGCTGGCTGGCTTCGATTGCTAGGTTGAGTCTGGCCTCGCTGGCCTTCAGGCGTTCGCTGGCAGCCTGCAGCGCAGCGGTCCGTTCAGCCACCCGCCCTTCCAGCTCCTCATGGCTTTGGCGCAGTTCACGTTCGGCCTGGCGGCGTTGATTGATCTCCTGGGTCAATTGCTGGTTCAGCTCTTCGGACTGCTGGTGCGCATCATCGAGTTTGCGAACCAGTGCCTTGTTGCGCTCATTGGCGGCAAGAATGGCGCTGGCAGTGCGGTTGAGAAAGGCCGCAGCGAGTAACAGGCAACCTGCCAGGGTGATACCGATCAACCCCCAGTAAGGACTGGTCGGGTCATCCTGAGCCAGCAGGTACAAGGTGGCGGGCAGCCAGGCCGGTACGGCAAAACTGAGGAAGGCGAGGAACTGGGTGGCATAGATGATACTGACACAGAGAGCGATGCCGGTAGCCAGCGCATAGGCCACTGCCTGTAATTCAAAGTGCTCCAGCGGCACGATATAGATATGCACGAAAGCAAGGCACAGCCCGGATGCCAGATTGCCCAGATAGAACAGGGCATACCAGCGCAAGCGTTGGCGTTCGGTAGCTGTGCAGGCACGGTAGCGGCGCACCAGGATGGCACGCAACAGGGCCAGGCCCGCCACCACAGCAAGCCAGCCGAGTAGCAGGTTGTGCGCCACATGCGACCACATCACCAGTACGATGCCGAAGGCACTGAGTAGCATCAGCCATTGTGGCAGGCGTGAATAGCTATACAGCAGGTCCAGTTGGCGGGTCTGTACACGCTCGCTGGTGGCGCGAGAATCATGAGAGGTCATGGAGTTGACTGTACCTCAGAGCACAGGGCATTTTGTTATAATTTTGACGTAGCAGGCGAGATTTACTGCCCCTGATAGCCCTTTACCTTACACCAGCCGTATGCCCCGGCCCAGCCCCCGGGAGTATGAAATTTTTCCAGGAATGCCTCTAGGCGGGCAATTGCGGCTTTTCTTCCGGCGCCGCTGGTGAGCCTGCTAGAATGCGTCGATGGATATTTCGCATCTGCTCGACTCACTCAACGAAGCCCAGCGCCAGGCGGTCAGTGCCAGCCCGGGCCAACAACTGGTGCTGGCTGGCGCCGGCTCCGGCAAAACCCGTGTACTGGTCCAGCGTATTGCCTGGCTGGTCGAGGTCGAGCAGGCCTCGCCCTGGAGCATTCTGGCGGTCACCTTTACCAACAAGGCCGCGCACGAAATGCGCCAGCGAATCGAACAGCTGCTGGGTATTTCGCCCCGCGGCATGTGGATAGGTACCTTTCATGGCCTGGCCCACCGCCTGCTGCGTGCCCACTGGCAGGAAGCCGGGCTGATCGAGCAGTTCCAGATTCTCGACAGTGATGACCAGTTCCGGCTGCTCAAGCGCATCATCCGTGAGCTGGGGCTGGATGAGAATCAGTGGGCGCCGCGTCAGGCCCAGTGGTGGATCAACAGCCAGAAAGATGAAGGCCTGCGGCCGCAGCATATCCAGCCGGCGGGCGATCTCTACCTGACCACCATGGTGCGCATCTACCAGGCCTACGAAGAGGCCTGCGCGCGCGCCGGGTCCGTCGACTTTGCCGAACTGCTGCTGCGTTCGCTGGAGTTGTGGCGCGATAACCATGCCCTGCGCGAGCAGTATCAGGCGCGTTTCCGGCATATGCTGGTTGACGAGTTCCAGGACACCAACGCGGTGCAATATGCCTGGCTGCGGCTGATTGCCGGTAAGAGTCCGAGCCTGATGGTGGTGGGTGATGATGATCAGTCGATCTACGGCTGGCGCGGTGCCAGGATCGAGAATATTCATCAATTCCAGCGTGATTACCCCAATGCCGAACTGATCCGTCTGGAGCAGAACTACCGCTCCACCACCACCATCCTCAAGGCGGCCAATGCGCTGATTGACAACAACGCCGGACGTCTCGGTAAAGAATTGTGGACTGATGGCGGTGAGGGTGAGCCGATTGCCCTCTATGCCGGCTTCAACGAACAGGATGAAGCGCGTTTTATCGTTGATCGTATCGAGCAGGCGGTAGGCGAGGGCATGGCGCGCAGTGAAATGGCCATCCTGTACCGCTCCAATGCCCAGTCGCGGGTACTTGAAGAAGCCTTGTTGCGCGCCGGCGTGCCCTATCGTATCTACGGTGGCCAACGCTTTTTCGAGCGTGCGGAAATCAAGAATGCCATGGCCTATATGCGCCTGGTCGGCAACCGCGATGATGATGGCGCGCTGGAGCGGGTGATTAACCTGCCAACCCGCGGCATCGGTGACAAGACCGTCGAAGCCCTGCGTCAGCAGGCGCGTGAACGGGGTACCTCGGTATGGCAGGCGGCCTGCGACCTGATTGACCTCAAGGCGCTGCCCGGGCGCGCCGCCAATGCGGTACAGGGTTTTCTGCAATTGATCGAAGAGCTGGCCGAGCGCACTGAGGGCTTGCCGCTGCACAGCCGGGTACAGCAGGTGGTCGAGCAGAGCGGCTTGCTGGCCTTTCATGAAAAAGAAAAGGGTGACAAGGGCCAGGCGCGGGTGGAAAACCTCGAAGAGCTGGTATCCGCGGCGCGTGCCTTTGAAAACGACCAGGCCGAGCTGGAGGCCGAGGGCGATGTGCTGATTGCCTTCCTCGCCCACGCCTCGCTGGAAGCCGGCGATACCCAGGCCGATCAGTATGAGGACAGCGTGCAGCTGATGACCTTGCACAGCGCCAAGGGCCTGGAGTTTCCGCTGGTGTTCCTCGCTGGGGTCGAAGAGGGCCTGTTCCCGCACAAGATGAGCCTGGAAGAGCCGGGTCGGCTGGAAGAGGAGCGTCGCCTGGCCTATGTCGGCATCACCCGCGCCATGCAGCAACTGGTGATTACCTGGGCCGAGACCCGTCGCCTGTACGGTAGCGAAACCTTCAACAAGGTCTCGCGCTTTGTGCGTGAAATCCCCAGCGAGCTGATCCGTGAAGTGCGCCTGGGCAACCAGGTCAGCCGCCCCTTCGGTCCGCGCAACAACATGTTCCAGGCCGAGGCTAGCGAAAGTACCGGTTTTGCACTTGGTCAACGGGTCATGCATAGCCTCTTTGGTGAAGGGGTGGTGTTGAATTACGAAGGCCAGGGCGCCCAGGCGCGAATCCAGGTCAATTTTGATGGCGAAGGCAGCAAGTGGTTGATGGTGGCCTATGCCAAGCTGCAAGCGCTGTAGCGCTTGCAGCGGCTGGAAGCTGGAAGCTGGAGGCTAAAAGCTGAAAGCAGCACAGAGCGGGCTTGACCGTGAGAACATGGCCCACCTGATCATTGGCTTCTAGCTTCTAGCTTCTAGCTTCTAGCTTCTAGCTTCTAGCTTCTAGCTTCCGACTTGACGAGAGACAGAAACAAATGAATAGACGCAAACTACTGACTGCTGCGGGTCTGGGCCTGGGTGCGGCGGCCTTGGCGGGTTGCCGCAGTGATGAACCGGTGGCGGCGGGTGACGGACAAGCGCAGCAGCGTTTTCGCTGGCGCATGGTGACCTCCTGGCCGAAAAACTTTCCTGGCCTGGGCACCACCGCGGAGTATTTTGCCGACCTGGTCAACCAGCTCTCTGGTGGCCGCCTGCAGATCCAGTTGTTTGCCGCCGGTGAGCTGGTACCGGCACTGGAAGTCTTTGATGCGGTTGCCGGCGGCACTGCCGAGCTGGGTCACGGCGCCGCCTATTATTGGCGCGGCAAGACCTCGGCGGCGTCCTTCTTTACCGCCGTGCCCTTTGGCCTGAATGCCCAGGAAATGAACGCCTGGCTGTACAACGGCGGCGGGCTCGAGCTGTGGCAAAAGGCCTATGCCGATTTCGGCGTCTTGCCCTTGCCTTGTGGCAATACCGGGGTGCAGATGGCGGGCTGGTTCAACCGTGAAATCAACAGCCTGAGCGACCTGCGTGGGCTGAAAATGCGTATTCCCGGTTTCGGCGGCGAGGTCATGTCGCGGGCCGGGGTCACTACCGTGAGCATTCCGGGCAGCGAAATGTTCACCGCGCTGCAAACCGGGGTGATCGATGCTACTGAATGGGTCAGCCCGTATAACGACCTCGCCTTTGGCCTGCATCAGGCGGCTCGCTACTATTACTACCCTGGCTGGCAGGAGCCTTGCGCGGTACTGGAGCTGACCATCAACCAGCGCGCTTATGAGCAGTTGCCGGCCGATCTGCAAGCGGTGGTGCGCGCGGCCGCGCGGGCGACCAACCAGGTCATGCACGACGAATACACCCTGCGCAATGCCGAGGCGCTGGATACCCTGGTCAACCAGCATCAGGTGCAACTGCGCAAGCTGCCGGATGACGTGCTGGCTCGGCTGCGCGAGCTATCCGGCGAGGTGTTGGAAGAAACCGCCAATCGCAGCGCGCTGAATCGCGAAATCTGGGACTCGATGGAAACCTTCCGCAAGACTGTCTGGCCCAACCAGGCGCTGGGCGAGCAGGCGATGTATGCGTTGCGCGATTGATGCCAGGCTGATTGACCAAGGCAGGAAAAGGCTCTACTCTCCTGCGCTGCTTCAGGTGCCCTGGGCCAAGTGCCACAGGGTGAAACAGGGAAGCCGGTGCGTCCATGTCAATGGGACAATTCCGGCGCTGCCCCCGCAACGGTAAACGCGTGCCCGCCAGCCTTCGGCTGAGCTGCGGCAGATGATCCAGCATGACCACTGTGCGCTGCATGGGAAGGTCGGATCGTCGGACTCAGGTCCACGTGTGAGCCCGGAGACCGGCCTGTCGCATCTCATTGCAGTGCGGCGGGCGCTGTGGGTGGTTGGCCCTGTTACTTCCGGCTGTCTACCTGTTCGCTTAGCTGCCTGCATCCAGCTACCTGATGTCGTACGGGTGAGTACGACGGAGCGAACAGATGAAGACGTTGCCGCGCACGCCGCTGGCATTGGCCCTGATGGCCAGCGCCTGCTTTTCCCATGCCCAATCCCTGCACCTGGACAGCCAGGTGGTTACCGCGACCCGCACCAACCAATCGATTGCCGCCAACCTGGCTGCGGTTACGGTTATTGAGCGGGCCGATATCGAACGCCTGCAAGCCACCGATGCTTTGGATCTGCTGCGCCGCTCGCCGAGCGTCAGCATCGTCAACAATGGCGGGCCGGGCAAGTCCAGTAGTATCGGTATTCGCGGCACCAACAGTGATCATGTACTGGTGCTGATTGATGGTGTACGCATCGGTTCGGTCACCAGTGGTAACGCTGCCTTGCAGAACCTGCCGATGGAGCAGATCGAGCGCATCGAGATTGTCCGTGGCCCGCGCTCCAGCCTCTATGGTTCGGAAGCGATCGGTGGGGTGATCCAGATTTTTACCCGTCAGGGCAGCACAGGTGCGCCCCAGCCCTGGTTTTCGGCGACCACGGGCAGCCGCAACCACCATGCAGGTAGTGCGGGCGTGTCAGGCGGTTTGGGCAATGCCTGGTACAACGTCGGCATCAGCAGCCTGGGGACCCGGGGCATTGATGCGCGTCCGGGCCGAGGCGATCCGGACAACGACGGCTACCGCGAATGGTCGGCCAATCTCAAGGCAGGTTACCGCTTTGCCAATGGCTTGGAACTTGATGGTCAGGTACTGGAAACCCACTCCAGCAATGACTTCGACTCCGGTTTCAAGGCCAACTCCGATTCGGTACTCAAGACCCACGCTCTCAATGCCCGCTTTGCTCCGCTTGATCCCTGGCGAGTGACCCTGCAGGCCGCACGCAGCGAAGACAAGAGCGACAACTTCAACGGCAGCAATTTCACCAGCCGCTTTGATACTCGCCGCGATAGCGTTGGTTGGCAGAACGACTTTGATCTGGCACCGGGCCAGGTACTGACCCTGGGCTATGACCATCTGACCGACGAGATCAGCAGCAGCACCGACTACAGCAAGGGCCGGCGCACCAACAAGGGTTATTACGCCCAGTACCTGGGGCAGCGTGGCATCCATGAATGGCAGCTTGGCCTGCGCCATGATGACAACCAGCAGCACGGTGATCACACCACCGGCAACATCGGTTACGGCATCAGCCTGACGGACAGCTTGCAACTGGTTGGTAGCTACGGCACCGCGTTCAAGGCACCGACCTTCAATCAGTTGTACTTCCCCGGCTTCGGCAACCCCGATATCAAGGAAGAGACCTCGCGCAACTACGAGCTTGGGCTGCGTGGCCAGCATGACTGGGGTACCTGGGCCGTCAATGTCTTCCGCAACGAAGTCGAAGACCTGATCGCCAGCGTCAATATGGGTGGTGGCATCTGGTTGGCGGAGAATATCGACAAGGCGGTAATCAAGGGTATTGAACTCGACGTAGCGGGTTATTGGTGGGGCTGGGATATCGCTAGTAACCTGACCCTGCAGGACCCATCAAACCGCTCAAGACGGTCCAACCAGGGTGACCTGCTGGCCCGCCGTGCCGAGCAACTGTTCAATCTGGATGTCGACCGCCGCTTTGGCCGGTTAGGCGTCGGCGCCAGCCTGCATGCCGAAGGCCGGCGTTGGGACAATGCCGCCAATACCACCCGCCTGCATGGTTACAACACTGTCGACCTGCGCGCCGAATACGGGCTCAGCCAGCAGTGGCGACTGCAGGCGCGGATCAGCAACCTGTTCGATACCGATTACGAAACCGCTGCCAGCTATCAGCAGCAGGGCCGCGCCGGCTATCTGACCGTGCGCTACCAGATGCTGTAAGGACTCGTCATTGCGAGAGGGGAACGGGCCTGCCTCACACTCGTCGAGGGCCGCAGGCCCGTGGCAATCCACCTGCCTCGGTGGTGGGGTCTGCGCATGGATTACCACGCCGCTATGCGGCTCGCAATGAAGGAGTAGCGGGGGGATCGCCCTGGTGCAGGAGCTCCGTCATGACGGACTAGCGGGAAGACGTAATGACAGCAGTTGAACCGAATATCTACACCCATCCAAGGAGGATGACATGATCGTACTATCCAAACGCAGCCAACTGGCTGTTGGCGCCGTACTGGTGTTGTTGATGGCCATGACCCGTGGCAGTCACTTCAGTGTGGTCAACTTGCCTAGCGCTTCCTGGGCGGTATTTTTCCTGGCTGGGGTGTTTTTGCGTCCGCGCTGGGCGTTTCCGCTGCTGTTTCTGCAAGCGGTGGTCATGGATGTGCTCAGCGTCGGCTGGACCAACGCCGGCCATCACTGCATGTCGATCGCCTACTGGGCCTTGCTGCCCGCCTACGGCAGCCTGTGGTTGGCTGGCCGCTTGTACGCGGGCTGGCACCGTGATCATCCAGCCACGCTGCTGATTCTGGTCCCGACGGTCGCAACCGGCGCACTGGTGTGCAACCTGTTTTCCAGTGGCGGCTTCTATTTCTTCTCCGGTCGGCATGAAAACCCGACCTTCGTCGGCCTGCTTGAGCGCATTGCCTACTACTATCCGCAATACCTGAGCACGCTGGTTATGTACGTGGTGGCGGCCTGCGCCGTGTATGTGGTGTTGCGTCTGTTGGCTCAGCAAGGGCTGTTGGGCCAGGGGCGCAAGGCATGAGCGATCCGAGCGAGCGCGATCAGCGTCACCGCCAGCGCATGCAACGCAAGAAAGCGGTAGTCGATGAAAAGATCGCCGCGGCGCAGGACGAACGCGGCTTACTGCTGGTGCTCAGCGGCAACGGCAAGGGCAAAAGCAGCTCGGCTTTCGGTATGGCTGCTCGTGCCTTGGGGCACGACTTGCAGGTGGGGATCGTGCAGTTCATCAAGGGCGCCAGCAGCACCGGCGAAGAGGCGTTCTTTCGGCGTTTTCCCGAGCAGGTGCGTTATCACGTGATGGGTGCCGGCTTTACCTGGGAAACCCAGGATCGCCAGGACGATATCGCCAAGGCCCAGGCAGCCTGGGCGGTGGCTGTCGAGCTGATGCGCGACCCGGCGGTAGCGCTGGTGATTCTCGATGAATTGAATATTGCGCTCAAATACCAGTATCTGGAGCTGGATCAGGTGCTGGCGGATATCGCTGGCCGACCGCCTCACCAGCATGTGGTGGTGACAGGTCGCGGGGCTCCGGCGGCGATGCTGGAGGTGGCCGATACGGTAACCGAGATGGGCATGGTCAAGCATGCCTTCAAAGCCGGTATCAAGGCGCAGAAGGGGGTCGAGTTTTGAATCAGCATGAGTGTCCGGCGGTATTGATCGCCGCCCCGGCTTCGGGTCAGGGCAAGACCACGGTCACCGCCGCGCTGGCACGTTTGCACAGCCGCCAGGGCCGGCGGGTGCGGGTATTCAAATGCGGGCCGGACTTCCTCGATCCGATGATTCTGGCTCGGGCCAGCGGCCAGCCGGTACATCAGATTGATCTGTGGATGATTGGCGAAGCGCAAAGCAAGCGTCTGCTGGCCGAGGCCGCACGCGACAATGACCTGATCCTGATCGAAGGGGTGATGGGGCTGTTCGATGGCACCCCCTCGGCGGCTGATCTGGCCCGGCATTTCGGCGTACCGGTACTGGCGGTGATCGACGGCTCGGGCATGGCCCAGACCTTCGGTGCCATGGCCCACGGGCTGGCCAGCTACCAGCCCGATCTGCCGTTTGCCGGGGTGCTGGCCAACAAGGTTGGCAGTGCCCGCCATGGCGAGATGCTGCGTGACTGTTTGCCCGCCGGTATCGCCTGGTTTGGCGCCCTGACCCGTGATGCCGCGGTGGAGCTGCCGAGCCGACACCTGGGGCTGGTGCAGGCGGCGGAGCTGGCTGACCTGGATGCCCGGCTGGATGCCGCCGCGGATGCCTTGGCCGCCAGCGCCGACACCCGGCTGCCCCCGGCCGTGAGTTTTGCCCCGGTGGATGCCCAGCAATTGCCACCCTTGCTGGCCGGAGTGCGCATAGGCGTTGCCCGGGATGCGGCCTTTGCCTTCATCTACCAGGCCAACCTTGATCTGCTCGAAGCACTGGGCGCCGAGCTGTGCTTCTTTTCGCCACTGATCGATAGCGCCCTGCCGGTGGTTGATAGCCTGTATCTGCCCGGCGGTTATCCTGAACTGCATCTGGATCAGTTGGCCGGCAATACGCCGATGGCGGCAGCTATCCGCGCCCACCATGCCGCCGGCAAACCGATTCACGCTGAATGCGGTGGTATGCTCTACCTGTGTCAGCGTCTGACCGATGTGCAGGGTCACAGCGGCGAGATGCTCGGCCTGCTGCCGGCGACGGCGACCATGCAACCGCGCCTGACCGCGCTGGCCCTGCAGGAAGTGGAGTTGCCGGAAGGGTCGCTGCGCGGGCATACCTATCATCACTCGGCGATCGAGTGTGCGTTGGAGCCGTTGGTGCGTGGCGAATGCCCGAACTATAAACGCACCAGCGAGGCGGTCTGGCGTCTGGGCCGGCTGACGGCGTCCTACATTCACTGCTATCTGCCGGGTAACCCGCAGGCGGCTGCGGCGGTGTTTGCGCCATGAGCAGCGCGCGCTACAGCGACGCCGAGCGCGCGGCCATTTACCGGGTGATCCGTGAGCGCCGTGACATGCGCCATTTCAGTGGTGGTGAGGTTGCTCCCGAGCTGCTGGCGCAGTTGCTCGAAGCAGCACATCAGGCGCCCAGTGTGGGGTTGATGCAGCCTTGGCGCTTTATTCGCATCACCCGACCGGCGCTACGCCAGCAGTTGCACCGGCTGGTCGAACAGGAACGGCTGCGCACTGCCGAGGCGCTGGGGGAGCGCAGTGCCACCTTCATGCAGCTCAAGGTTGAAGGTATCCGCGACTGCGCTGAATTGCTTGTCGCGGCGCTACCGGAAGGCCGTGAGGCGCATGTGTTTGGTCGCCGCACCCTGCCGCAGATGGACCTGGCCTCACTGGCCTGTGCCATCCAGAACCTGTGGCTGGCGGCCCGCGCCGAGGGGCTGGGGCTGGGCTGGGTGTCGCTGTTCGACCCGCAGGCCGTGGCGGAGTTGCTGGGTTTGCCGGCCGACGCCGAGCCGGTCGCGATCTTGTGTCTGGGCCCGGTCACCGCCTTCTATGAGCAGCCGATGCTGGTCGAACAAGGCTGGGCCGCACCCCGCCCGCTGGCCGAGCTGTTGTATACCGATCACTGGGGAGAATCACCATGAAGGGGCCGCAACGCATCGTCTGCCTGTCCACTGAAACCACCGAAGTGCTTTATCGTCTCGGCGCGCAGGAGCGCATCGCCGGCATTTCCGGCTTTACCGTGCACCCGCCGCAGGCACGCAAGGAAAAGCCCAAGGTGTCGGCCTTCACCAGCGCCAAGACCGAGAAAATCCTCGAACTTAGGCCGGATCTGGTGATCGGCTATTGCGATTTGCAGGCCGATATCGCCGCCGAGTTGGCGCGTGAAGGGCTGGAGGTGCACCTGTTCAACCAGCGCGATATCGCCGGCATTTTCCGCATGATCGAGACTCTGGGTGCGCTGGTGCACGCCAATGCCCGCGCCGAGCAGCTGGTGGCCGAGTTGCGGCAGGGGCTGGAGCAGGTCCAGGCCCAGGCGGCATCACTGCCGGCTCGCCCTCGGGTGTACTTCGAGGAGTGGAATGAGCCGCTGATCAGTGGCATCCGCTGGGTCAGTGAGCTGATCGAGATTGCCGGTGGCCAGGACTGCTTTGCCGAACTCAGCCAGTTCCCACGAGCCCGCCAGCGTTACATCACCGACCCGCAGGACGTGGTACGCCGTGCCCCGCAGATCATTGTCGGCTCCTGGTGCGGCAAGCGTTTCCGCCCCGAGCAGGTAGTCGCGCGGCCCGGCTGGGAGACCGTGCCAGCGGTTCGTGACGGGCAAGTATTCGAGATCAAGTCGCCGGATATCCTGCAGCCGGGCATCTCCGCGCTGACCATCGGCCTGGAGCAATTGCATGGCCTGATCCGGGATTGGAGCCAGCGCTGATGGGCCTGGCGCCGCTGCTGCTGGCCGGGGTGCTGCTCGACCACCTCCTGGGTGAGCCGAAACGCTGGCATCCGCTGGTCGGTTTTGGCCGGCTGGCCAACCGGCTGGAACAATGGCTGAACCGGCCAGCCGCCAGCCGCTGGCACGGCGTGTTGGCCTGGCTGCTGGCGGTTGTGCCCTTGACCCTGCTGACCGCTGCGCTGGCCGCCTTGCCCTGGATCGGCTGGCTGGTGGCGGCGCTGGTGTTGTATCTGGCGGTGGGATTGCGCAGTCTCAGCGAGCATGCCCTGCCGATCGCTCAGGCACTGGCTGCGGGCGATCTGCCGCTGGCCCGCGAGCGGGTGGGCTATATCGTCAGCCGCGATACCTCGGCACTGGATGCCGAAGGTGTGGCCCGGGCGGCCACCGAGTCGGTGCTGGAAAACGGCAGCGATGCGGTATTCGCCGCGCTGTTCTGGTTTGCCCTGCTCGGCGCGCCGGGGGTAGTGCTGTACCGCCTGGCCAATACCCTGGATGCCATGTGGGGTTACCGCAATCCGCGCTACCGGCAGTTTGGCTGGGCGGCGGCGCGGCTGGATGATGTGCTGAACTACCTGCCGGCGCGGCTGGTGGCCCTGACCTATGCACTCTGTGGGCGTACCCGTCAGGCGCTTGCCTGCTGGCGCCGTCAGTCACCGTACTGGGATAGCCCCAACGCTGGCCCGGTCATGGCCGCCGGGGCCGGGGCGTTGAATCTGCAATTGGGTGGCGGGGGCTGCTATCACGGCCAATGGCAAGACAAACCCGATCTGGGTGCCGGCGGGCCACCGACGGCCGTGGATATTGGCCGCGCCGTGCGACTGGTGCGTCAGGGCGTGGCCCTGTGGCTACTGCTGGCCTTGATCATCTGGGGGCTTAGTCATGCTTGAACATGGAGGACGTGTGAGCCTGGCTGCCCGCCAGTACGGCATCGCGCAGGACGCTTGGCTGGACCTGTCCACCGGTCTGGCCCCTTGGGTCTGGCCGCTGCCGGCGGTGCCGGCCAGTTGCTGGAGTCGGTTGCCGGAGCCGGATGATGGCCTGGAGGTGGTCGCCCGTGACTACTATCAAGCCCCGGCGCTGCTGCCGGTAGCCGGTTCGCAGGCGGCGATTCAGGCCTTGCCGAGCCTGCGCCCGGCCTGTCGGGTGCGGGTGCTCGGGCCCTGCTATGCCGAGCATGCCCAAGCCTGGCGTCAGGCCGGGCATCAGGTACAGGTCTGGGATGAACGGGCGCAGGGCCTGCCGCCGCTGGATGATTGCGATGTGCTGGTGCTGGTCAACCCGAACAACCCTACCGGTCGCCTGCTGGCCCCGACAACCCTGCTGGCCTGGCAGGCCGAGCTGGCCGCGCGTGGCGGCTGGCTGGTGGTCGATGAGGCCTTTGCCGATCTGCAACCCGAGTACAGTCTGGCGCCCTGTAGCGACCGGCCGGGGCTGATTGTATTGCGCTCATTGGGCAAGTTCTTCGCCCTGGCCGGTGCCCGCCTGGGCTTTGTGCTGGCCGACACCGCGCTGCTGGCGCGTCTGAACCAGCGTCTGGGTCCTTGGACGGTGAATGGTCCGGCCCGCTTTGTTGCCCAGCAGGTGCTGGCCGAGCGTGATACCCAGCAGGTCTGGCGCTGGCGGCTACAGCGTGAAGGCCAGCGCTTGCAGCAATTGCTGAGTACCTGCGGCCTGACGCCGGACGGTGGCTGCGCCCTGTTTCAGTGGGTTTGCCGCACGGACGCCGCAGACCTGCATCAGGCTCTGGCCGGGCAGGGGATTCTGACCCGGCTGTTCAGTCAGCCGGCCGCGCTGCGCATCGGTCTGCCCGGCAATGAAACGGGCTGGACCCGGCTGGAGCAGGCTTTGCAGGGGCTAGCTCTGCCGGCACCGCAGTTGATTCAGGAGGTATCTGCGTTATGACCACCCTGATGATCCAGGGCACCACCTCGGATGCCGGCAAAAGCACCCTGGTCACCGCGCTGTGCCGCTGGCTCTCGCGCCAAGGGGTTGCTGTGGCCCCATTCAAGCCGCAGAACATGGCGCTGAACGCGGCGGTCACCATCGACGGTGGCGAGATCGGCCGCGCCCAGGCGGTACAGGCCGAAGCCGCCGGGCTGCAGCCGCATACCGACATGAACCCGGTGCTGCTCAAGCCCAATACCGATATTGGCGCTCAGGTGATCATTCATGGCCACCCGGTGGGCAGCATGGATGCCGTGGCCTATCACGCTTACAAACCCATCGCCCTGGAGGCGGTGCTGGCCTCGCATCAGCGGCTGCGCCAGCAGTATCAGACCGTGCTGGTTGAAGGGGCCGGCTCGCCAGCGGAAATCAATCTGCGCGCCGGTGATATCGCCAACATGGGCTTTGCCGAGGCGGTCAACTGCCCGGTAATCCTGATTGCCGATATCGACAAAGGCGGCGTCTTCGCTCACCTGGTCGGTACTCTGGCCTTGTTGTCCGCCAGTGAGCAGGCGCGGATAAAAGGCTTTGTCATCAACCGCTTTCGCGGTGACATCGCCTTGCTGCAACCGGGGCTGGACTGGCTCGAGCAGCACACCGGCAAGCCGGTGCTCGGCGTATTGCCCTATCTGCATGACCTGCATATCGAGGCTGAGGATGCGGTCAATGCCCGTCAGCCAGACAAGCTGGGCGATACCTTGAGGGTGGTGGTGCCGGTGCTGCCGCGCATCAGCAACCACACCGACTTTGATCCGCTGCGCCTGCATCCACAGGTTGATTTGCAGTTCGTTGGTCCAGGGCAGCCATTGCCGCCAGCGGATTTGATCATTCTGCCCGGCTCGAAAAGCGTGCGTAGCGATTTACAGTTCCTGCGCCAGCAAGGCTGGGACGACGGTGTGCGCCGACACTTGCGCTACGGCGGCAAGCTACTGGGTATTTGTGGCGGCTTGCAGATGCTCGGCGAGCAGGTTGCCGACCCTCTGGGGCTGGAAGGTGCGCCGGGCATCAGTGCCGGCCTTGGGCTACTGGCCTTGACGAGCGAACTGACCGCCCACAAGCGCCTGACCCGGGTCAGCGGCCAGTTGCAGCTGGAGCAGGCGCTGGTCCAAGGCTATGAGATTCATGCCGGGCGCAGTCAGGGTGCGGCCTTGCAGCGACCGTTGCTGACCCTGAGCGATGGCAGCCTGGAAGGTGCCCTGAGTCCGGATGGACAGATCGCGGGCACTTATCTACACGGCCTGTTCGAACAGCCGCAGGCAAACGCCGCCTTGTTGCGCTGGGCCGGGCTGGCGCAGGCCGGCGGCCTGGATTACCCGGCCCTGCGTGCCCGCGATATTGATCGCCTGGCTGATCTGGTCGCGGTCCACCTGGATACCCGGCAGCTGCGGCAATTATGTGGAGTAACCGATGCATGAACTGATTCTTGGCGGTGCCCGCTCGGGCAAGAGCCGTCACGCCGAAATGCTGGCCCGTGCCACGGGTTTGCCGGTGGTCTATATCGCTACCGCCCAGGCACTGGATGACGAGATGGCCGCGCGGATTGATCAGCACCGGGCGCAGCGCCCCGCGGATTGGACGTTGGTGGAAGAGCCACTGGCGTTGGCTGCTGCCCTGCAGCGCGAAGCGGCTGTCGGGCGCTGTCTGCTGGTTGACTGCCTCACCCTGTGGCTGAGCAATCTACTGCTGGTCGATGAGCCTGGGCGTCTAGAGCAGGAAACCAGTGCACTGCTAACACTGCTGCCGGCACTGCCGGGGCAGGTCATTCTGGTGAGCAATGAAACCGGCCTCGGCGTGGTGCCCATGGGTGAACTCAGCCGGCGCTATGTGGATGCAGCCGGCCATTTGCATCAGGCGCTGGCGGCACACTGCCAGCGAGTGACCTTTTGTGTTGCCGGCTTGCCGCAATTGCTCAAAGGGGGGCCGGCATGAAACAGCCATGGTGGCAGGGCCGGGTTGCTCGCCCGAGCGAGGTGTATGCGCAACGGGCTCGCGCCCGGCAGACGCAGTTGACCAAGCCGGCGGGTTCACTTGGGCAGTTGGAAGCCCTGGCCGTGCAATTGGCCGCCATGCAGGCGAGTGACCGACCGCAGGCCGAGCGAGTAACCATTGCCATCTTTGCCGCTGATCATGGCGTTGTTGCCGAGGGCGTTTCGGCCTATCCACAAGCGGTGACCGGGCAGATGCTGGGCAATTTCGCTACGGGGGGAGCGGCTATCAGTGTACTTGCCGACAGCCTGAATGCCGAGCTGCAGCTACATGCCCTGGGCCTGGCCATGCCGGTGGCAGACATGCCTGGCGTGCGGCATTGGCAGTTGGCCCCGGGTACCGCCAACCTGCGCCGCCAAGCGGCAATGACAGCGGAACAGTGTGAGCAGGCCATGGCCGTAGGGCGCGAGGTAGTTATGCAGGCTGCCGGTCGAGGTTGTGAGGTCTTTATTGGCGGCGAGATGGGTATTGGCAATACCACGGCTGCCTGTGCCCTGGCCTGTGCACTGTTGCAGCTCCCGGCCAGTGCGCTGGTGGGCCCGGGTACCGGGCTGGATGCGGCAGGGGTGGCGCACAAGGCCCAGGTGATCGATCAGGCAGTGGCGTTGCATCGGCCAGCCTGCGCCACGGCCTTTGACTGGCTTTGCCATCTCGGTGGTCTTGAGCTGGCTGCGTTGGTCGGCGCCTATGTCAGTGCGGCGCAACTGGCGTTGCCGGTACTGATTGATGGCTATATCGCCAGTGCAGCGGCGCTGTGCGCAGCACGGCTCAACCCGGCCAGCCGGGACTGGTGGTTGTTCAGCCACCGGGGTGCGGAGCCGGGGCACGCCGCTTTGCTGGCCGCCATGCAAGCGGAACCCATGCTGCAGCTGGGTTTGCGCCTGGGTGAAGGTTCCGGGGCGGCCTTGGCGGTTCCCCTGTTGCGCCATGCCTGTCTGCTGCACAACAGCATGGCCAGCTTTGCCGCTGCCGGTGTGGATCGGAGGGCTGATGACGCTCACGCTTGATCTGTTGCGCCACGGCGAAACCGAACTCGGCGGCGGCTTTCGCGGCAGTATCGATGATGCGCTGACCGCGCAGGGCTGGCAGCAGATGCAAGACAGCCTGAGTGGTCGTACGGGTTGGTCGGCGGTTGTCAGCTCGCCGCTGCGCCGCTGCGCCGATTTTGCTGCCGGGATTGCTGAAGCCAACGGCTGCCAGCTGATCCGCATGCCCGGGCTGCGTGAAATGCATTTTGGCGACTGGGAAGGGCGCAGTGCCAGTGAGTTGATGCATACCAGCGCCGAGGCGCTGGGCGAGTTCTGGGCCGATCCCTACGCTTTTACCCCACCTGCAGCCGAGCCCATGGTTGCTTTTGCTGACCGAGTACTGGCGGCCGTTGGAGCCTTGCCGCGGGCGTATCCACAGCAGCATTTGCTGGTGGTTACTCATGGTGGGGTAATGCGCTTGTTGTTGGCGCGGGCCCGCGGCCTGCCAGCCAAAGACCTGTTGCAGGTCGAGGTGCCGCATGGCGGCCTGTTCCGCCTGCGCTTGACGAGCAACGGAGAGCTGAGCGAATGCCCCTGCTGATTGCCTTGCAGTTTCTGACCCGTCTGCCAATTCATTTGCCGCGCGCACCCAGCCCGGCGGAACAGGGGCGCTCATTGCTGCATTACCCTTTGGTTGGTTTGCTGCTCGGCGGTCTGTTGGCCAGCCTGGCCTGGTTATTCAGTGCCGTGCCGCCAGCGCTGCTGGCTGCCTTGCTGCTGGCGTTGTGGGTCCTTGCCAGCGGCGCGCTGCATCTGGATGGCCTGGCCGATACGGTGGATGCCTGGGTCGGTGGCTATGGTGACCGCGAGCGCACCCTGGCGATCATGAAAGACCCGGCCTGTGGCCCCATGGGCGTGACCGCTCTGGTATTGGTGTTGTTGCTGAAATGGGCCGCGCTCTATGGCCTGCTGCAACAGGATCTGTACTGGGCTCTGTTGCTCGCCCCCTGGCTCGGGCGCAGTTGCCTGCCAATCCTGTTGCTTTGCTTGCCCTACGTACGTGCCAATGGCCTCGGGGCGACCATGGCGGCTAACCTGCCGCGAAAAAGCCTGTTCGCCATATTGTTGGTGCATGGCCTGCTGATGCTGGCCCTCGGCTGGTCTGGCCTGTTGGCAATGGCTATCGCTGCGGTCACCTGCAGTTGGGCCGGCTGGCACTTCCTGCGCCGGCTGGGCGGAACCACCGGAGATACTGCCGGAGCCACGGTTGAGCTTGTTGAGTGCGCGGTATTGGTTGGGTTGGCAGTCTATTTCACGGTTGGGCTAGATCGTGTTAGTCAACCACTGGTGATTTGTTGAGCGATCTTGAAAGCAACAACAATATAACTACAATATAATTATGGATAGACTGATATTCGAGTGGGATGTGCGCAAGGATGCTGCCAATCAAAGGAAGCATGGCGTTTCTTTTGATGAAGCAAAGTCAGTGTTTACCGACGATTATGCTCGCTTGATTGCCGATCCTGATCACTCAGGCGATGAAGACCGCTTTATTCTGCTCGGAACCAGTATCAATGCACGTCTTTTGCTGGTGTGCCACTGCATCAGAGATGGCGAGTCAATCCGCATCATTTCAGCGCGCAGGGCCAACAGGCGTGAGGCCAAGGTATATCAGGAGTACAGATATGCGTGATCACTATGATTTCTCCGAATCGGTCAAGAACCCCTACGCGAAGAAGCTGAAAAAGCAGGTAACCATTCGCCTGGATGAGGACACTATTGCCTACTTCAAGCAACTGGCCGAAGAGAAGGATCTGCCGTACCAGAGCCTGATCAATCTCTATTTGCGTGACTGCGCCCAGTCACAGAAAGAGCTCAAGCTGAGCTGGCAATAGTTCAGAGTTTTCCCGGCAACCAGGTAATCAGCCCCGGCCAGATGGCGGCGATCATCAGCAACAGGATCTGGATGGCAATAAAGGGCAGTACACCCCTGTAGATCGCCATGGTAGGTACGCTGGGCGGGGTGACCCCGCGTAGATAGAAGAGGGCAAAGCCGAAGGGCGGGGTGAGGAAGGAGGTTTGCAGGTTCAGCGCGATCATCACGCCGAGCCAGATCGGGTCCAGGCCCATGGACAGCAGTACCGGGCCGACAATGGGCACCACGACAAAGGTGATCTCGATAAAATCGAGAATAAAGCCGAGCAGAAAGATCAGCAGCATCACCAGCAAGGTGGCGGTAAATACGCCGCCGGGCAGGGCGTTGAACAGGCTGTGCACCAGATCCTCACCACCAAAGCCACGAAACACCAGCGAGAAAATCGAGGCACCGATCAGGATCATGAACACCATGGCGCTGATCAGGGTGGTGGACTCGGCCACGGCTCGCAGGCGACTCAGGCTCAGGCGGCCCTTGAGGATCGCCAGCAGGCTGGCGCCCAGGGCGCCGACGGCGGCCGCTTCGGTCGGGGTGGCGATACCGGCGAGGATCGAGCCGAGCACCGACATGATCAACAGCAAAGGGGCGAACAGGCTGAGCAGCAAGCGTGGCAGGCTGATGGCCGGCAATGCGTTGACCGGCAGGGCCGGCATTTTGTCCGGCCGCCACCAGGCCATCACCAGCAAATACAGTAGATACAGTCCAATCAGCAGAATGCCGGGCAACAGGGCGCCGACAAAGAGGTCACCGACGCTGACCGTCTGCGGCGAGAAGATGCCCTGGCGCAGTTGCGCCTGCTGATAGGCGCTGGACAGCACATCACCCAGCAACACCAGGACGATAGAGGGTGGAATAATCTGCCCCAGCGTCCCGGTCGCGGCCAGGGTGCCAGTGGCAATCGCCGGGTCATAACCGCGCTTGAGCATGGTCGGCAGCGCCAGCAAGCCCAGAGTAACCACAGTGGCACCAACAATCCCGGTGCTGGCGGCGAGCAGGGCACCAACCAGGCAGACGGCAATCGCCAGGCCGCCGCGCAGGCTGCCGAACAGGCGTGACATGGCATCCAGCAGGTCGTCGGCGATGCGCGACTTTTCCAGCATCACGCCCATAAATACAAACAGGGGCACCGCCAGCAGGGTCTGATTGTTCATGGTGCCGAACAGACGGCTGGGCAAGGCGCCGAGAAAACCGGGCTCAAATACGCCGAACAGGATACCTGCCCCGGCAAACAGCAAGGACAGCCCGCCGAGGGTAAAAGCCACCGGAAAGCCCAGCATCAGTGCCAGACAGATACACACGAACAACAGGATGGCGACCCACTCAAAGCCCATCAGAGCACCTCGTCCTGATGGTCATCGGGATGGTCAAGAAAGTCATCGCGCAGACCGGTGAGTACGGCCAGGGTCTTGATGACCTGTGCCAGCGCCTGCAGTAGCAAGGTAGCGACCAGCACGAGGATAAAGCTTTTCTGGATATACACGAAAGGTAAGCCACCGCTGTCCGCGGAGCCCTCGCGCCGGGCCCAGGACGCTGCCACATAATCCCAGCAGTTCCACGCCAGAAACAGACACATCGGCAGCAGCAGGAACAGGGTGCCAGCGAGGTCGATCAGCGCCTGGCGTTGACGGGAAAAGCGGCGGTAAAACACATCCACGCGCACATGACTATCCCGTTGCAGGGCCCAGGCCGCAGCACCGAGGAAGATCAGGCCATGGGCGTAGAGGGTCAGTTCCTGTAACGCGGTATTGCCGCGCTGAAAGCCATAGCGCAGCAACACCACGCTGACCGTGAACAGCACCAGCAAGATGCTCAGCCAGGCCAGGCTGCGGCCCAGGGTGCGATTCAGGTGATCAATGGTATCGGCCAGAGGCAAGGTATGCAGCAGCAGGCGTTTGGACATGGCAGTCGTGATCAGGAGGGAATGATCCGCGTTCGACCACGGTCATCAATGGCCACGAAAACAAAGGTGGCTTCGGTGACCTTGCGGCACTCGTCATGGGCCAGGTCTTCGCTCCAGACTTCGACGGTGATCTTGATCGAGCTGCGACCAATGTCCTGCAGTAACGAATAGAACGCCAGTTGTGCGCCCACCGGTACCGGGACCATGAAGCCCATGCGGTCGATGGCGACAGTCGCCACCCGGCCACGGGCAATGCGCGAAGCGGTGCTGGTACCAGCCAGGTCCATTTGCGAGACCAGCCAGCCGCCAAAAATGTCTCCCCAGGCGTTGGCATCGCGCGGTAGTGCGGTCACCTTGAGGGCCAACTCCCCCTGTGGAATCGGATCTTGATCAACATCATTCATGTCAGACTCGTCTTGGCCATTGTAGTTATTGGGTCACTTAAGCAGTCTGTATCATGCTTGACAAGTGACAGGCGGCGCTATATTACGGCCTGCGCAGCCGAGTCTCAATGAAAAGCACACAGAAGTTGCCGAACCGTCTCCAGACAGCGTGTGGTTTAACCAAACTGTCATATTACAGGCATAGAGTTGTCACATGGCATCCCGATACTGAGCCACGTGATGCCAAACACGTCCTCTGAAGGAGACAAGCATGAAACTGAAGCAACTCTGTGTCGCCGTAAGTCTTGCCAGCGCGGCTGTATTCAGCAGCGTCAGCGTCGCTGATGTAGATCCGAACCTGCCGAGCTACGAGCGCGTTGGTGGTGTATCGGGCAACCTGTCCAGTATCGGTTCCGATACCCTGAACAACCTGATGACCCTGTGGGCCGAAGAGTTCAACAAGTTCTACCCGAACGTGAACGTGCAGATCCAGGGTGCCGGTTCTTCTACTGCGCCGCCGGCGATCACCGAAGGGACTGCCAACTTTGCTCCGATGAGCCGCGCCATGCGTGATTCGGAAATCCAGACCTTTGAGCAGCGCCACGGCTATGCGCCTTACGCCCTGCCGGTTGCCGTTGACATGCTGGCTGTCTATGTCAACAAGGACAACCCCATTGAAGGCCTGAGCCTGCCGCAGGTTGATGCCATTTTCTCCGCTACCCGCCGTTGTGGTGCCAGCGAAGATATCACCCGCTGGGGCCAGCTGGGTCTGACCGGTGCCTGGTCCAACCGTGACTTCGCCCTGTACAGCCGTAACGCTGTATCCGGTACCTACGGTTTCTTCAAGGATAACGCCCTGTGTGGCGGTGACTTCAAGTCCAGCATCAACGAGCAGCCGGGTTCTTCTTCGGTCGTTCAGGGTGTGACCGAGTCGATCAACGGTATCGGTTACTCCGGTATCGGCTACCGCACCTCAGGTGTTCGCGTCGTTCCGCTGGCTGCCGAGCAAGGTGGTGAGCACTTCGAAGCGACTGCTGAAAACGCGGCGACGGGTGATTACCCGCTGGCTCGTTACCTGTATGTCTATATCAACAAGAACCCGAACGAAGACCTGGACCCGCTGACCCGCGAGTTCGTGCGCATGATCTTCACCCAGGAAGGCCAGGGTGTGGTACATCGTGACGGTTTTGTGCCGGTACCGAACAGCGTTGGCGAGCGTGTACTGGGCGAGCTGGGCATCAACTAAGCCAGCTTGCAGTGACAGGAAGGGGCCGCGAGGCCCCTTTTTGTTGCGCAGAAAAAACTGCCCGGGCAGCACTATATTTCAACGCTGTAACAAAGCTGTCATATCCCGCCGTTAGTCTCTGCAGCATCGTGGCAGAGACCTGTGAGTAGCCGATTATGACTGACTTGACCAGAACCATGGCAGAGAGTGCGCCAGCACCTTCTTTGCTCCCGAATGCCGAGGCGCGACAGAAATTGCGTAAGCGACGCGCCCGCAAGGATAGCCTGTCGCGCTGGGGTATCAGCACGGCAGGCTTTGGCGTGGTTTTCGCCCTGGCAATGATTTTTGTCTATCTGTTTTACGAGGTAGCGCCGATTATTCGCGGTGCCACGGTAACCCCGCTGGTCAGCCTCGAGTTGCCGGTGACTGAGGCTGAAACCCAGGCCTTGTTTATCGAGCGTTATGAAGAGCTGGGCTTCCAGTACACCAACGAGGGGCGGGCAACCTTTTTCCAGCTTGACGATGGTGTCGTGCGGGCCGATCTGGATCTAGGGTTGCCGGAGGGCACGCGCATCACCAGCTTCGCATCCGCTAATCCGAGCTCGCAGATTGTGGCCCAGGGTCTGGATAATGGGCAGGTAATGGTGGTCGAGCATGATTATGACCTGACCTTTCCGGACGGGGTGCGGCATATTGCACCCAAATTCGAGTTTCCCTTGGGCGAGGCGCCGATTCAGCTGGATGAACAGGGCGCTGCGCTGACGCATCTGGCTATCGAGCGCCGCGTGCGTGGCCGCGCCGCTACGCTGATGGCGGGTATCACCGAGGACCAGCGCCTGGTGCTGGCGAATATTGCTACCCGCAGCAATATGATGACCGGAGAAACCACGGTCCAGACCAGTCGCTACACTTTGCCGGCGGTGCCGGGCGAACCAGTGAAAATGCTGCTGGATCAGCAGTTACGTAGCCTGTTCGTCGCAGACAGGCAGGGTCGCATCCATTATTACGATGTCAGGGACCCGGCCAATGCACGGCTGGTGCAAAGCGTGGATGCCGGTGCTGGCAGCCCGATTACGGCTATCGAATTCCTCAATGGCACTGTGTCCCTGATTGTGGGTACCGAGCGCGGTGAACTGAGCCAGTGGTTTCTGGTACGTGATGAGAATAACCAGTATGAGCTGACCTTTGTGCGTGACTTCCGTGCGCACGGAGCAGCCATTACCAGCCTGGCGGCGGAATACAACCGCAAGGGCTTTGTTGCCGGTGATGCCGACGGTCAAGTCGGTATTCACTACGGCACCTCAGCGCGTACCCTGTACCTTGATCAATTTGTCGAGCAGCCGATTACCCAGGTGGCCATTTCGCCGCTGAACGGTCGGATACTGGCAAAAACACCGGATGCGAAAATCCATGTTGCTGAAATCTGGAACCAGCATCCGCAATTGTCGTTCAGTGCCCTGTGGAACAAGGTCTGGTATGAAGGCCGCAGCGAGCCGGAATATATCTGGCAGTCCTCATCGGCCTCTGATGAGTTCGAGTCCAAGTTCAGTCTGACACCGCTGACCATTGGTACGCTCAAGGCGGCCTTCTACGCCATGCTGTTTGCCATGCCGCTGGCGATTGCCGGGGCTATCTATACCGCCTACTTCATGACCCCCAAGCTGCGTGGCTTCGTCAAACCCAGTATCGAGATCATGGAAGCGCTGCCAACGGTTATTCTTGGTTTCCTGGCGGGTTTGTGGCTGGCGCCCTTTGCCGAAGCCCATCTACCGGCGATCTTCAGCATTCTGTTGCTTTTGCCGGTGATGATGCTGCTGTTCGCCTGGCTGTGGTCAACGGTACTGCCAACGTCACTGCGTCGCTTTGTGCCGGATGGCTGGGAAGCGGCTTTGCTGGTGCCCATTATTATCGGCTTTGTCTGGTTCGCCGTGATCCTGAGCCCCTTTATCGAGATCTGGTTCTTTGGCGGCAGCATGCGCCAGTGGTTTACCGATGTCGGCATTACCTACGACCAGCGTAACGCCCTGATTGTTGGTATCGCCATGGGCTTTGCCGTGATCCCGACCATCTTCTCGATTGCCGAGGATGCGGTCTTTACCGTACCCAAGCATTTGACCCAGGGTTCTCTGGCCCTGGGTGCCACACGCTGGCAAACCGTTGTGGGTGTGGTGCTGCCAACGGCCAGCCCGGGTATCTTCTCGGCGGTCATGATGGGTTTTGGTCGCGCTGTGGGGGAAACCATGATCGTGTTGATGGCAACGGGCAACAGCCCGGTGGTCAACTTCAATATCTTCGAAGGCATGCGCACCCTGTCGGCGAACATTGCCGTTGAGTTGCCGGAAACCGCCGTCGGCTCCTCGCACTTCCGCGTGCTCTTCCTCGCTGCTCTCGTCCTGCTGGCGATGACCTTCGTGGTCAATACCGTCGCAGAAATCATCCGCCAGCGCCTGCGCGCGCGTTACAGCAGCCTGTAATCGGTCAATAGGGGAATATGATGAAATCCTGGTTTAGAAGTGGTTCCCCCTGGATCTGGCTGAATGCCGGTGCAGTGGCGATTTGTATGATCATGGTGGTGGGCCTGCTCGGCCTGATTGCGGTGCGCGGTTTCGCGCACTTCTGGCCGGCGGATGTGGCCCAGGTTGAGGTCATTGATACTGAGGGTAACCGCACGGAAATCCTCGGTGAAGTAGTGCGCTCGCAGACCATTCCAGCCGCTGTGGCTCGTGATGCCGGTTATGTGGTGCCGGCGGAGGTCGAACTGGTGACCCGCTACCTGTTCAAGCAGGGTAACCGTGACCAGACCGGACGCGACTTTGCCTGGTACACCGAGTTCGGTATGGGCGAGTTCCAGTATCCGGAGAACGTCTGGGTTATCGAACGCCGCGAGTGGGGTAACTTCTATGGTTATCCGGTCAGCATGACCCGCGATGGCGAAGTGCTGAATGTCGGTGACAGTAATTTCTGGTCGGCGGTGCAGGACTCGGTCAGCCGCAGCGTGGCATTGCATAATGATATCCGCGCTATCGAGCGCGGTGAGATCGGTCGCATCAACCGGGGTATCGAGCAACTGCGTCTGGATCGGCGCTCGCTGGATCTGCGCAATGTCGAGGGTGCCGAGCGCGAGCAGGCCGAGGCCCGCATTGCCGAGATGAACGCCCAGCTGGATACCGACTACGATGAGTTGCGCGCCGAACTGGATGTACTCTACGCCAGTACCCAGCGCGATACCTTGCGTATGCGCATGAATGACGGGCAGGAGCTGGATATCAGTCTTGCCCACATTGTCCGCGTCTCGGCACCCAATGCCATGAGTGTTCCGGCCAAGTTGGGACAGTACTTTGTGCGTCTGGGCGAGTTTCTGACCCATGACCCGCGTGAAGCCAATACCGAGGGCGGTATTTTCCCGGCCATTTTCGGCACCGTAACCATGGTCTTCGTGATGTCGATCATTGTTACCCCGTTCGGTATCTTCGCCGCCATTTATTTGCGTGAATATGCCAAACAGGGCCTGATGACGCGGATCATCCGCATCTCGGTCTACAACCTGGCCGGGGTGCCCTCGATCGTCTACGGGGTATTCGGTCTTGGCTTCTTCGTGTATTTCCTCGGCGGCAATATCGACCGTCTGTTCTACGAGGCTGCGCTGCCGTCCCCGACCTTCGGGACCCCGGGTTTGTTCTGGGCCTCCTTGACGCTGGCCTTGCTGACCCTGCCGATCGTGATTGTATCGACCGAAGAAGGTCTGGCGCGGATTCCCAGCACCATCCGCCAGGGTAGTCTGGCGCTGGGCGCAACCAAGTCGGAAACCCTGTGGAAAGTGGTCGTGCCGCTGGCGACCCCGGCGATGATGACCGGGATGATTCTGGCGATTGCCCGTGCGGCCGGTGAGGTGGCACCACTGATGCTGGTGGGTGTGGTCAAGCTGGCACCAACGCTGCCCATCGATGGCGAGTTCCCCTTTATCCACCTGGAACGCAAGATCATGCATCTGGGCTTCCATATCTACGATGTCGGCTTCCAGAGCCCCAATGTTGAAGCGGCTCGCCCACTGGTCTATGCCACGGCGCTGGTGCTGGTATTGCTGATTGTGGTGCTCAACCTGACCGCCATCTCGATCCGCAACCACCTGCGTGAACGCTACCGCAGCGCTTCCGATTAAGCGCATTGATGACAGGAATCAATCTTATGACTACCGAGAACTCCGATATGAACACAGCGGCCAAGCCGTCCACACAGAGCCAGGTTTCCATGTCACCCAGCCAGGCGCTGGGGCACAAGAGCGAGATCCTGTCGCTGGCCGATGAGACGATCAAGATCGAGGTGAACAACCTTGAGCTGCACTATGGTAATGACAGGGCCCTGAACGGCATCAATCTGCGTATTCCGGAAAAGAAGGTCACCGCCTTTATCGGTCCGTCCGGTTGTGGCAAGTCAACCCTGTTGCGCTGCTTCAACCGTATGAACGACCTGGTGGATATCTGCCGTATTACCGGCGAGATCGTGATGGATGGTCAGAATATCTATGACCGTAACGTGGATGTGGCGGAATTGCGCCGCAGCGTGGGCATGGTATTCCAGAAGCCGAACCCCTTCCCCAAATCCATCTACGAGAACGTGGCCTATGGCCTGCGCCTGCAGGGTGTCAACTCCAAGCGCGAGCTGGATGAAGTCGTCGAGCGCTCGCTGCGTGCTGCGGCGCTCTGGGATGAGGTCAAGGATCGCCTGGATGCCAACGCCTTCGGCATGTCCGGTGGTCAGCAGCAGCGCCTGGTGATTGCCCGCGCCATCGCCATCGAGCCGGAAGTGATCCTGCTGGATGAGCCGGCATCCGCGCTTGACCCGATCTCGACCCTGAAAATCGAAGAGCTGATCAACCAGCTGAAGGATCAGTACACCATCGTTATTGTGACGCACAACATGCAACAGGCAGCGCGGGTCTCGGATTACACCGCCTTTATGTACATGGGCGACCTGATCGAATACGGCGATACCAATACGTTGTTCACCAACCCGAGCAAGAAGCAAACCGAAGACTACATTACCGGCCGTTACGGCTAACCTTGAGGGGAATGCACCATGAACAAGGAAACTGAAGGTTTCAGCCACCATATTTCCCAGCAGTTCAACGCCGAACTCGAGGAAATCCGCACCCAGTTGCTGGAGATGGGCGGCCTGGTCGAGAAGCAGATCAATGATGCGGTCAGCGCGCTGGTCAGCGGCGATAGCGAACTGGCCGAAAAGGTGCGCGACAGTGATCAGGCGGTCAACCAGATGGAGTTGCAGATTGACGAGGAATGCCTGCGTATCCTGGCCCGTCGCCAGCCGGCGGCCAGCGATTTGCGTCTGGTCATGAGCATCAACAAGATCATTGTCGATCTCGAGCGTATTGGCGATGAGGCATCAAAGATTGCCAAGCGTGCCCTGCAACTGGTCGATGAAGGGCAATCGCCGCGTGGTTACGTTGAATGCCGACACATCGGTGCTCATGTGCGCAAGATGGTGCAGGACTCATTGGATGCCTTTGCCCGCCTGGACAGCGACCAGGCCTATGCCGTGGCGCGTGAAGACAAGATCGTCGATCAGGAATACAAGACCGCCATGCGCGAGCTGGTCACTTTCATGATGGAAGATCCCCGTTCGATCGGTCGCGTACTCAACGTACTCTGGGTGCTGCGTTCACTGGAGCGGGTGGGTGACCATGCGCGCAATATTGCCGAGCAGGTGATCTATCTGGTGATTGGGCGTGATGTGCGTTATCAGGGGTTGAAGCAGATAGAAGCTACATTGCAGGATGACGGAGGCAAGGGTAGTCAGGCCTGACCCGGTAACACCAGGGTTATAAAAAACCCCACATCGGCATGCCGGTGTGGGGTTTGTTGTATTGCTGACGCATTCAGCGGGTCATTACCCAGCGGGCGAGGATTTCAGCCTGCTCTTCACTGACGTTGGCGTTAGCCGGCATGGGGATCTGGCCCCAGTTACCCGAGTTGCCATTCTTGATGTAACCAGCCAGGGTAGCGACAATCTCGTCCAGGTCTTCATCGGCATAGCGGGCTTGTACAGCCTCCATGCCAGGGCCAACACGCTGGCTGTCATCCAGTGCGTGGCAGGCCATGCAGGCCTTGGTGTTGAACAGCTGCTCAGGGTCTTCAGCCATCACGGCCGGGGGATGTGGCGGAATTGCGCCGCAGCGTGGGCATGGTATTCCAGAAGCCGAACCCCTTCCCCAAATCCATCTACGAGAACGTGGCCTATGGCCTGCGCCTGCAGGGTGTCAACTCCAAGCGCGAGCTGGATGAAGTCGTCGAGCGCTCGCTGCGTGCTGCGGCGCTCTGGGATGAGGTCAAGGATCGCCTGGATGCCAACGCCTTCGGCATGTCCGGTGGTCAGCAGCAGCGCCTGGTGATTGCCCGCGCCATCGCCATCGAGCCGGAAGTGATCCTGCTGGATGAGCCGGCATCCGCGCTTGACCCGATCTCGACCCTGAAAATCGAAGAGCTGATCAACCAGCTGAAGGATCAGTACACCATCGTTATTGTGACGCACAACATGCAACAGGCAGCGCGGGTCTCGGATTACACCGCCTTTATGTACATGGGCGACCTGATCGAATACGGCGATACCAATACGTTGTTCACCAACCCGAGCAAGAAGCAAACCGAAGACTACATTACCGGCCGTTACGGCTAACCTTGAGGGGAATGCACCATGAACAAGGAAACTGAAGGTTTCAGCCACCATATTTCCCAGCAGTTCAACGCCGAACTCGAGGAAATCCGCACCCAGTTGCTGGAGATGGGCGGCCTGGTCGAGAAGCAGATCAATGATGCGGTCAGCGCGCTGGTCAGCGGCGATAGCGAACTGGCCGAAAAGGTGCGCGACAGTGATCAGGCGGTCAACCAGATGGAGTTGCAGATTGACGAGGAATGCCTGCGTATCCTGGCCCGTCGCCAGCCGGCGGCCAGCGATTTGCGTCTGGTCATGAGCATCAACAAGATCATTGTCGATCTCGAGCGTATTGGCGATGAGGCATCAAAGATTGCCAAGCGTGCCCTGCAACTGGTCGATGAAGGGCAATCGCCGCGTGGTTACGTTGAATGCCGACACATCGGTGCTCATGTGCGCAAGATGGTGCAGGACTCATTGGATGCCTTTGCCCGCCTGGACAGCGACCAGGCCTATGCCGTGGCGCGTGAAGACAAGATCGTCGATCAGGAATACAAGACCGCCATGCGCGAGCTGGTCACTTTCATGATGGAAGATCCCCGTTCGATCGGTCGCGTACTCAACGTACTCTGGGTGCTGCGTTCACTGGAGCGGGTGGGTGACCATGCGCGCAATATTGCCGAGCAGGTGATCTATCTGGTGATTGGGCGTGATGTGCGTTATCAGGGGTTGAAGCAGATAGAAGCTACATTGCAGGATGACGGAGGCAAGGGTAGTCAGGCCTGACCCGGTAACACCAGGGTTATAAAAAACCCCACATCGGCATGCCGGTGTGGGGTTTGTTGTATTGCTGACGCATTCAGCGGGTCATTACCCAGCGGGCGAGGATTTCAGCCTGCTCTTCACTGACGTTGGCGTTAGCCGGCATGGGGATCTGGCCCCAGTTACCCGAGTTGCCATTCTTGATGTAACCAGCCAGGGTAGCGACAATCTCGTCCAGGTCTTCATCGGCATAGCGGGCTTGTACAGCCTCCATGCCAGGGCCAACACGCTGGCTGTCATCCAGTGCGTGGCAGGCCATGCAGGCCTTGGTGTTGAACAGCTGCTCAGGGTCTTCAGCCATCACGGCCGGGGCGGCCATCAGGGCAGCCAACGATACTGCGGAAATCAGGGTTTTCATCATGGTTTTCCTCAAGGCATTTAATCGAATACGCAATGCACTGTGCTCAGCGCTTATCGGTCTGCCAGGCTCGCATGAACAAGGATGGACCTGTTGGTATCGGTGTCACTCTACCCTCTGATCAGGGGAACGCAAGTGGTCAATTGTCGCAGCAAATGTTGCCGGGCATGGACGTAGGCAGCTGTTTTGGGTATGTTGCGGGACATAAATCGGTTCTGTATCCCCCGCCGGCAAGTGGCCTGAGCGGCTGGTAGCCATACCGATAACCGGATTCCAATAACGAGCATTCAGCGGAGACAGCATGGACATCACTTCCTACAGCATGAACTGGCATTATCCGACCTCAGTACGTGTGGGGCCGGGGCGGATCGGTGAGCTGGCCAAAGCCTGTAAACAATTGGGTATGCAAGCCCCCTTGTTGGTCACTGACCCGGGCCTGGCGGCACTGCCGATGGTTGAGGCGGCGATCCAGCAATGTCGCGATGCCGGTTTGCAGGCCGCGATGTTCAGCAAGGTCAAGGGTAACCCCAGCAGTGAGAACGTGCTCGATGGCGTGGCAGCGCTCAAGGCCGGCAACCATGACGGCGTGATTGCCTTTGGTGGTGGCTCGGCCATTGATGCGGCCAAGGCCATTGCCCTGATTGCCCGGCAGGACATCGCCCTGTGGGATGCGCTCAAGCCATCCAACGTTGATGCCAGCAAGATGCTGCCGGTAGTTGCCGTGCCGACCACTGCGGGTACCGGTTCCGAAGTGGGCCAGGCGTCGGTGATCAGCGATGAGGAGAAACACGCCAAGCGTATTCTGTTTCACGCCAAGATGGTGCCGGGGATTGTCATCCTGGATCCGGAACTGACCCTGGGCCTGCCGGCGAAAATGACCGCCGCGACCGGTATGGACGCGCTGGCACATAATCTGGAAGCCTTCTGCGTACCCTTGTTCCATCCGATGGCAGAAGGGATTGCGCTGGAAGGCATGCGTCTGGTTAAAGAGTACCTGCCACGTGCCACCAAGCAGGGTGCCAGTGATATCGATGCACGCATGCAGATGCTGGTTGCCTCGACCATGGGTTGTGTCGCGTTCCAGCGTGGCCTGGGGGCTATTCATGCCCTGTCACACAGTCTCGGCGCCATGTATGACGCCCACCATGGCACCCTGAATGCCATCGTCATGCCGTATGCGCTGCAAACCAACCGCCCTGCGATTGAAGCGGAAATGGAGCGTGCCGCCCGTTACCTGGGGCTGCCCAAGCAGAACTTCGATGGCATGCTGGAGTGGGTGCTGGACCTGCGTCAGGAGCTGGATATTCCGCATACGCTGGCGGCGCTGGATATCGATGACAGCAATGCTGAAGCGCTGGGCGCCATGTCCATCAAGGATCCGGCGGCGGCGACCAACCCGATCAAGCTGGATGCCGGGCAATACCAGCAGTTGTTCCTCAACGCCCTGCAAGGCAAGCTCTGAACCTGCCTTGAGTGCCCACAAAGCCCGCCAACTGGCGGGCTTTGTGTTCCCAGCTGCCAACTTGTTTTAGCCTGATGGCAAATTGCAGCAGTTTTTACTGCTCGCCTGCGCTAAGCTAGCAGGCATATCAGCCTTGCTTAACTGGCATCAGTGGACATCTGTTTCTATGGCTAAAGTTAACGTCCTGGTAGTGGACGACGCCCCCTTTATTCGTGATCTGGTCAAGAAGGCCTTGCGCAGCTATTTCCCAGGCTTACAGATTGAAGAGGCGACCAACGGCCGCAAGGCTCAGCAATTGCTAAGCCGCGCCAGCTTCGACCTGATCCTGTGTGATTGGGAAATGCCGGAAATGAGTGGCCTGGAGTTGCTCGAGTGGGTGCGGGCGCAGCCGGACAAGAGCAAAGTGCCCTTTGTCATGGTCACCAGTCGCGGCGACAAGGACAATGTGGTGCAGGCCATCCAGGCCGGGGTCTCCGATTATGTCGGCAAGCCCTTTACCAACGAGCAGTTGATTGCCAAGGTCAAAAAGGCGCTGCACCGTGCCGGCAAGTTGTCGGAGTTTCAGCAGCGCAGCAAACAGACCAGTGAAGGCACCGCCAAGGACAGCGTGTCGGCACTTATGGGCGGTCGCGCGCCGGAGAAAAAACCGGTCGCAGCGCCCGCGCCCAGCGCTGCTCCCGGCGCCGGCAGTATCGCGGCACTGACTGGTGGCGCCGCCACGTCGTCAGCGGTGGCTACAACCCCTGCCAGGGCGGCTGCGCCACCGGCGACTGCAGCCGGGACCAAGGGCAGCTCGCCAGTGCGCGGGCAGGCGCAATTACGACTTGCTGGTGAGCAGTTTGCCTGTGTGGTCAAAACCCTCAGTCTGCGCGATGCCCTGGTCGTGGTGCGCCGCGGCGAGCGGATGCCGCAGGTATTTGAGGTGGGTGTGCTGGACCTTGAGCAGGACAGCGACCAGTCCGTGGCGCGTATCAATGGCTATATTCATGCAGTTGCGGCCATGGAGCCCAAGGTCGACTGCGAGTGGCTCAAGGTTACGGTCAAGTTTGTCGATCAGGACCCTGAGAAGCTGGAGTATCTGTCACGGTTGATTGCCTCGGGCACGGCCCAGTCACACTACTCGCCCAGCGCCTGAGTCGCTAGTCGTTATCCAGCAGGCGGCTATCTGGCAGGTGGCAGGTAAAGGTACTGCCCTTGTGCAAGGTGCTGGCAATGCTCAGATAACCTTGATGGCGCAGCATGACATGTTTGACGATGGCCAGCCCCAGGCCGGTGCCACCGGTACTGCTGTTGCGGCTGGCATCCACCCGATAGAAGCGCTCGGTGAGCCGGTTAAGGTGTTCCGGGGCAATGCCGGCGCCATTGTCGGTGACGCTGAAATGGCCGCCATGCACATCTTCCCACCAGCGAATAGTGATTTGCCCGCCATCCTGGGTGTATTTCACCGCATTGAACACCAGGTTGGAAAAGGCACTGCGGATTTCTGCTTCGACGCCCTTGATCAGCGCACTCCCCTGAATGTCCAGGGTGATCTTGTGCCCCCGTTCGCCGGAGAGGTCCCGCGCGTCCTGACAAATACTGCGCAACAAGGGTGACAGCTGCACAGTCTCTTCATCACGACCGAGTTCGTCATTTTCCAGTCGGGCCAGCAACAACAGGTCGGTCAACAAGGCCTGCATGCGTCGCCCCTGCTGCTGCATCTGATCCAGCGCACGCTTCCAGCGCGGGTTGATGGCATCGACATTGTCACTCAGGGTTTCCAGGTAACCGACAATTACGGTCAGCGGTGTTCGCAGCTCATGGGAGACGTTGGCGACGAAATCCTTGCGCATTTGCTCCAGATTATGCAGCCGCGTGACATCACGCACGACCATCAATCGTTCACCGCGGCCATAGCGGGTGAGTGAGTACATCAGGCGCACATTGGGGTCGATATGCGAGGGCAGGTCCAGCCCCTCACGGGCATGTTGAGTCAGCTCGAAATAATCCACAAAACGCGGATCGCGGATCAGGTTGGTGACATGCTGGCCAGTGTCGTCGGGGCTGCGCAGGCCGAGCAGGGTCTGTGCGGCCTGGTTCCACCATTCCAGATGGCCATCGCGATCAATCATCACGACCGCATCGCTCAGGGCGGTGGTGGAGCTCTGGATCCGATTGATCACCGAGCGCATACGCTTGCGCACTTCCTGCTCGCGGCGGCGCATGGTGTGCAAGGTGTCGAAGACTTCGCCCCAGAGCCCACCGGCTTCCGGCACCTGGCTTTTGTAGGGCTTTTGCAGCCAGCGCAGCAGGCGCTGCAATTGGCGCAGATGCCAGATCAGGCACAGGGCAAGGGCAACGGCCAGGCCAATGCCTGCGCTACCCAGCAAACCGCCGAGCAAGGCGCCGGCCAGGCTGATCTTGAGTATCTGGAATACAGCAGAGCGCAATGCACCTTTGCTCACAGAGGATCCTGTTGCCAGCGGTAAGACATCACTCAGCTACGCGTGGAGAAGCGATAGCCGGTACCGCGTACAGTTTGTACCAGATGTTCGTACTTGTCGCCCAGCGCCTTGCGCAGGCGGCGAATATGCACGTCCACGGTACGTTCCTCGACATAGACGTTACCACCCCAGACCTGGTCCAGCAGCTGACTGCGGGTATAGGCACGTTCCTGGTGGGTCATAAAGAACTGCAGCAGGCGATACTCCGTTGGCCCAATGTCCGCCGGTGACTCATCGATAGTCACACGGTGGCTGATCGGGTCGAGCAGCAGGCCATCAACTTCGATCGGGGTTTCACTGTCGGCAGGCCCGGCACGGCGCAGCACGGCTTTCAGGCGGGCAACCAGCTCACGCGGGGAAAAGGGCTTGGTGATGTAATCATCCGCACCGACTTCCAGGCCCTGGATCTTGTTGTCCTCTTCACCCTTGGCGGTGAGCATGATGAT
The DNA here is from genome assembly GCA_023475025.1 of Gammaproteobacteria bacterium. Lineage (GTDB taxonomy): Bacteria > Pseudomonadota > Gammaproteobacteria > Pseudomonadales > Pseudomonadaceae > Halopseudomonas. Next base: position 63,085 of record JAMCWB010000067.1, on the reverse strand, counting down.
GGGGATGTCACTGGTCATTTCATCACGCTTGAGCCGCCGTGCCAGTTCGATGCCAGTGGTACCGGGCAGCATCCAGTCCAGCAACAGCAAGTCGGGTTTACGGTCGACGATCAGCGCATGGGCTGCCTGTGCGTTGTCTGCTTCCAGGCATTCATAACCAGCCATTTCCAGGGCGACCGCAATCATTTCACGGATCGGGGTTTCGTCATCGACAATCAGAATGGTCTTGCCTGCCATGCGTCAGCGTCCTGTTACAGGTTTTCAATACCGCATGATTAGATAACATCTATGTTGCAATTATATGACAATCTGGCACATCTCCCACTGTGTGTCGCTGCTGGTCAACCTAGAGTGCATAATCCAGAACGATAGCGATAAATACCAGCAGGCCGCTCCAGTGGTTGGATAAAAAAGCCTGCAGGCAGGCCTGGGGTTCGCGCTCGCGTATCAGCCAGTGCTGCCAGACAAAGGTGAGTGCCATGGCAAGCACCCCGAGGTGGAAATACACGCCAAGGTCAAAGCGGGCGCCAACCAGGAGCAGGCAAATTAGGGTGAGCCCCTGCAGCAGGCCGATAATGGCCCGGTCGGCATCGCCAAAAATGATGGCGGTGGATTTGACCCCGATCTTCAGGTCGTCATCACGGTCACACATGGCGTATTCGGTGTCATAGGCCACAGTCCACAGCAGATTGGCGATATAGACCAGCCACAGGGTAATCGGCAGGGCGCCACTCTGGGCGGCGAAAGCCATGGGGATGGCCCAGGAAAAGGCCGCGCCGAGCACGATCTGTGGATAGAAGGTAAAGCGCTTGCAGAAGGGGTATAGGGTAGCCAGAAAGGCCCCGCCCAGTGACAGCAAGGCAGTCAGCCAGTTGGTGAACAGCAGCAGGCTGGCACTGGCAGCCAGCAGGATGCCGAACAGGACCAGGGCTTCACGCGGCTGGATCTTGCCGGTTGCCAGTGGGCGGTTCAGGGTCCGACGCACATGGCCATCGATATTGCGGTCGGCGTAGTCATTGATCACACAGCCGGCGGCGCGCATCAGAATCACCCCGAGAACAAATACCACCAGCAGATGCCAATCCGGTACACCTTCAGCCGCCAGCCACAGGGCCCAGAGTGTCGGCCATAGCAGCAGGTAGGTACCGATCGGACGATCCAGGCGCATCAGCTGGATAAAGTCGCTGGCACGCGGATGCACATAATGCAGGGGTTTGATCAACAGACCGAGCATGCAAGAACCTATAGGGTCGTGGATGTGGGAGTAACCAGTGGCTGCCAGGTGCTCAAGAATACTTCACACACCAGCAACTGCAAGTCGCCACGCTGGAACAGGGAGCGCCGGGCCCAGCAGCCGTCTTCCTGGTAGTCTGTGGGTAGCCAGCTGGCCGGGAACAGGCTGATTTCCAGCGGTCCACGATGAATATCTGGATGGCTGAACAACAGCTCGCCGAGGCTGCGGTTACCCAGCTCCTGCAGCTCGAGCCCTGCTGCACTGACGCTGGCCAGGGTAGCGGCGCTGCGGGCAAATACCCTGGGTTGCCCGGCGGCCCAGAGCAGGACTTCCCGAATCCACAAGGGGCTGCCGGGAGTAACCCCGAGGACGGCGGCTTCATCGGCCCGTGCCGGGGCCTGGGCCTGCTGCAGTAACTCGACGGCAAAATCACCGTTACCGGCATCGGTCAGGCGTCGGGTCAAAGAGCCCTGGTCGCGTAGCCAGTCAATCAACGGGGCTGCAGGAGGTTGGGGGTGGTGGTCGGCAGCAAGCCAGCAGGGTTTGGTCACGGCAATGATTCGGGTTATCGCGGGACGCCAAGGGTAGCATGCCAGCGGTTGCCTTGCTGCTCTGCTGGCCGGGCAGGGCAAAAGCAGTCATTTTATCGGGAAAATCTGCCTGCAGCCCTCTGAACAGCTGGCCGCAGGCTGGCATAAGCGGGAAAGTCATGCCATGCTGAGTCTGCAGCTGAGAATGGCCATCCGGTCATTGTCGGCAACGCGCCGTCCGCTCGGCGGTAAAACAACAACAACAGTCCAGAAAAGAGGCATTTTCTATGCGTAAACCGGATCTCGCCCAGGCGATTGCCGATAAGGCCGACCTTAGCAAGGATCAGGCTAATCGGGTGCTCAACGCCGTGCTTGATGAAATTACTCAGGCTCTCAGTAAAAAAGACTCCGTTACCCTGGTGGGTTTCGGTACCTTCCTTCAGCGCCATCGCGGTGCGCGTACCGGCAAGAACCCGCAAACCGGGGCGCCAGTCACCATCAAAGCCAGCAACACCGTTGCATTCAAACCGGGCAAAAGCCTGAAGGACGCAGTCAACTGAGTCCTGTGGCCGGAGGCTGTTGCAGCCTCCGGCCAACTCGCATCACCTTGCTAGCCGCGCTGATACTGGTTGACCAGGGTTTTCAGTGCATCCTCGGCGGCAATCACCTTCTCTACTGCGGCAACAGCGTCCTCGCGCGCGATACCCAGGCTATCCAGTAAGTCATCACTGATCGGCATGCTGGGGCCACTGCCAATACCGTGTTCACGCAGCAGGGCCTGGGCCAGATAGACCAGGTTGGGGTAACCGGCATGCTCACCACTGAAGCCGATGCTGTGTTGGTGGCGGATGGCGGTGGCCACTTCAACCGGCATGTCCCAGTAGCGCATCAGCCAGCCACCGATCTGGTCACGGGTAACCCCGATCAGGTACTGATCAATCAGATGCGGCGGAACATGGGGGTTGGCTTCCTGATGACGGCAAATGGTGCGGAAGTAGGGTGGAAAAATATACGCCAGCACCAGATAACCGAAGTTGTGCAGCAAGCCGGCAAGGTACACCAGGCCCAGCTCCGGCCGTTGTGCCTTGGGGATTTTACGCGCCAGGCCTTCAATGCAGGCTGCGGTATAGATGGCCTGTTTCCAGTAGGGGGTGGTGCGCTCGGCACTATCGACCGGCAATTTGAAGGTTTTGCCCAGCGCCAGCCCTACCGCCAGATTGATCACCAGGTCAAAGCCCAGTACCCGGCCAATGGCATCCTCGACCGAGCGGATCTTGCCCGGTGCTGCGTAGAACGGCGACGCCGCCCAGCTGACCACCTGGGCCGCCAGGCTGGGATCGGTTTCCACGATATCGGACAGATCATCCACGGTTGCGTCGGGGCTGACACGCAGCTTCATGACCCGCTGAGCGGTTTCCGGCAGTGGCGGTATTTCGATGGTTTCTTCCAGTCGCTGGCGCATGCGCAGGGCGGTAAAGTTGCTCACCGCCTGGTGCAGATCGGCGCTGTCCTGCTCTGGGTCGTCCGGCAGCGGTGGAATGCTGCGCAGCGGCACCCCCAGCTTGGCGGCACTGGCCTTGGTGACCAGTTTTTCCGCGTCATTGCGCTGGAGTTGCAGGCACCAGCCATGCAGGCCGCTGTCCAGCCAGACTTCATCGTGCTGCAGCAGGCTTTGCTCATAGATACAGGGTGCGCTGAACAGGATAGGCAGTGCCGGCAATTCATTGAGCTGGTGCTTGGCCAGGGTGCGTTGCAGCTCGGCATCACGCAGGGGCACGAGTTCACGGCCCAGTAGTTCGTGCAGGCGTTTGAGATCAAGCAGGTGATCCTTGGGAATCAGCGTCAGGACATTGCCGACGGCGTCTGACAGCAGGCAGGCCTGTACCTGGCACGCGGCTGGGCCGGCATGCTCCTGTAGCCGAAGCTGGTAGGCAATGCCTTGATCCTGAAGCAGTTTTTCGATCAGTTGCGGCAAGGTGACAGGTGAATCGTTCAGTGGCAGGGTGTTCATGGCGCGTCCTTCGCACTGCAAGCTGCGTACTGGCTGCAGTGGTGAGTATTGTTGGTTATTACCTGCAAGGATACTAGCATGCTGTCACCGGCACTGCCGTTTTCCGCGCTCAGACCTGGGCAAATTGCTGACCGGCGGCCAGCCAGCGGTCAATCAAGGGCTGGACTGTCTCCGGGTGTGCATCTTGCAGCTTGCGAGCTGCCTGCTGGACCGCTGGCAGCAGGTCGGCATCGCGCTGCAGGTCGGCAATGCGGAACTGCACCAGACCGGTCTGGCGGGTACCCAGGACCTCGCCCGGTCCGCGCAATTCGAGATCGCGCTCGGCAATCACGAAGCCGTCGCTGCTTTCGCGCATGATACCCAGCCGTTCGCGCCCCAGCGCTGACAAGGGCGCCTGATACAGCAGTACGCAGTGACTGGCAGTATTGCCACGCCCCACACGGCCCCGCAGCTGGTGCAGCTGGGCCAGACCCAGGCGCTCGGGGTTCTCGATAATCATCAGGCTGGCATTGGGCACATCAACCCCGACCTCGATCACCGTGGTAGCGACCAGCAGGTGCAGGTCGCCGGCCTTGAAGGCGGCCGTGATCTCGACCTTTTCCGCCGCTTTCATGCGTCCGTGAATCAGCCCGATGGATAGCTCTGGCAGGCTGTCACACAGGATGTGCCAGGTGGCTTCAGCGGCCTGGGCCTGCAATTGCTCAGATTCTTCGATCAGGGTGCAGACCCAGTAGGCCTGACGGCCCTCAGCGCAGCCGGCCTTGACGCGGGCAATCACTTCCTCGCGCCGGTTGTCTGCGACCAGAACGGTATTGACCGGGGTTCTGCCCGGCGGCAGTTCATCCAGTACCGAGGTATCCAGGTCGGCGTAGGCGCTCATCGCCAGGGTGCGTGGAATAGGGGTGGCGGTCATGATCAGCTGGTGCGGGCTGTAACGGCCGGCAGCGCCCTTGTCACGCAGCGCCAGCCGCTGTTGCACGCCAAAACGGTGCTGTTCATCGATAATCGCCAATCCCAGACGTTGAAACTGCACCTCGGCCTGAAACAGCGCATGGGTGCCGACTACCATGGCGGCATCGCCGCTGGCGATCAGCTGGAGCTGGTTGCTACGGGTCTTGCCCTTGAGCTTGCCGCTGAGCCAGGCAACGGAAATGCCCAGTGGGGTCAGCCATTGCTGGAAGTTGTTGAAGTGCTGCTCGGCGAGAATTTCCGTGGGTGCCATCAGGGCAACTTGCCAGCCGGCCTCAATGGCCTGTAATGCCGCCAGGGCGGCGACGACCGTCTTGCCGGCGCCGACATCACCCTGCACCAGCCGAAGCATGGGCTTGGCTTGCTGCAGGTCACGGCTGATCTCTTCACCGACCCGGCTCTGGGCACCGGTCGGGGTAAAGCCAAGCCGTTGCAGGAAATCCTTGGCCAGGCTGGTGCTGGGTGGCATGGCTGGCGCCTGATACTGACGAATCTGTGCGCGCAGTTTGCGCATCACCAGTTGATGCGCCAGTAATTCTTCAAAGGCCAGGCGGTGCTGGGCCCAGTGCCGGCCTTCTTGCAGCGCTTCGAGGTCAACCGAGGCCGGTGGGCGGTGCAGGGTGTGAATGGCGTCGGTCAGGTTGCCCAGCTGGTACTCGACACGCAGCGCCGCGGGCAGTAATTCGACCAGGCTGTTGCCCTGGTCCAGCCAGGCCAGAGCGGCCTCACTGAGGGCGCGCAGGCGCTGCTGTGAGAGACCTTCGGTAGTCGGATAGATGGGGGTCAGGGTGGTGCTGACGGGCACACTCTGGGCACCATCGGCTGCCTGTAATTCCGGATGGTAGATTTCCAGTCCGGAGGCGCCCGGGCGCACTTCACCGTAGCAGCGCAGGCGGCAGCCGGGCGCCAGGCGAGCTTTCAGCGCAGCGCTGAAGTAATAGAAACGCAGGCTCAGGGTGCCACTGCCATCCTGCAGGCGGCAGAGCAGGCTGCGCCGCCGGCCCATGACCACGTCGCAGGCGGCCACGGTACCCTCCACTACCGCATCGGTGCCCGGTCGCAAAGCGCCGATCGGGGTGATCCGGGTGCGATCCTGGTAGCGCAGCGGCAGGTGGAAGAGGATGTCTTCCACGCTGTGCAACTGCAGGCGCTGGAGCTTTTCCGCCAGTGCCGGACCGACGCCTTTCAGGGCCGTCAGGCCGGTTGCGTTGCGGGCGTTGCTCACCGGCGTCAGGTCCCTTGCTGGGGTTTGCCGATGGAGCACAGGCGAATCGAGTCGCTGAGCATTTCAATCGCCTTGGGCCGGGGAAAGCTGGCGCGCCAGGCAATCGCTACCGTGCGGTAGGGCGCCGGGCTGGCGAATGGCTTGGTGATCAACAGATCAGAGCTGTAGTAGCGGTCATCGGCGGCTGACATCGGCAATACGGTCATGCCGATACCGGAGGCAACCATATGGCGGATGGTTTCCAGCGAGCTGGATTCCACTGTGGTGTGCTTGTTCTGTTCTTCGCCCTTGCGCACGCTGGGGCAAGCTTCCAGTACCTGGTCACGGAAGCAATGGCCTTCACCGAGCAGGATCAGCTTGTTGTCGTCCAGTTCATCCAGGGTCACGCTGTCTCGCTTGGCCCAGGGATGACTGGCCGGCATCAGCAGGCTGAAAGGCTCGTCATAGAGGGGCTTGGTCAGTACATCCGGCTCATTGAAGGGCAGCGCAATGATAATCGCATCGAGGTCACCATTACGCAGCTTGTCACGCAGGATATGGGTGAAGTTCTCTTCGATATACAAGGGCATTTCCGGTGCTACCCGGTGCAGCTGTGGCACCAGATGCGGGAACATATAGGGCCCGATGGTATAGATGGCACCGACCTTGAGCGGCGCCGCAAGCTGGTTCTTGCCGGCTGTTGCCAGCTCGCGGATGGTCAGTGCTTCTTCCAGTACTTTCTGTGCCTGGGTGACAATTTTCTCGCCGATGGGGGTGACGCGCACAGCACTCTTGCTGCGCTCGAAAATCATCACGCCGAGCTCATCCTCGAGTTTTTTCACCCCGACGCTGAGTGTCGGCTGGGACACATGGCAGCGTTCGGCGGCATGGCCGAAATGTTGTTCCTGGGCCAGGGTAACGATGTAGCGCAGTTCAGTCAGGGTCATGGCGGTATCTGTGACAAGGGGTTCAGTCTTGCTGGGTAACTGCTAAGCCCGCGTCTGCTGTGGTGGCAGCCATGGCGGGCTTTATCAGGTTTTCCCTAGCATAGCTGCTTGATCGATAGAGGAAAACAATCATTATCCGCTGTTGCTTGCGCTTTCAGACGCTGTGGGTGGGTTGAGCCAGCGTTGGGCGAGGCGAGCGGCTGCATCCGGGTGGCTGGCGAAGCCCAGGCTGCCGGGCACGCGGCGCACGCCGCTGCGCAATAACTTGCGCCGGATCTGGGGTGGCAGGCCGGCCAGCACCAGGCCGATGTGTGCCGCTTGCAGGTCATCGATCAGGGTATTCAGGGCAACCATGGCGCTGGCATCCATACTGGGTACATCCTGCATATCGAGGATCACAATGCGTATGTGCGGATCAATGCGGTGCAGCAGGCGCAGGGCCTTTTCCGCCGCGCCAAAAAACAGCGGACCATTGACGTCATAGACCGCCACGCTGCGTGGCAGCTGTCTGATCAGTGGGTGCTGCGGGTCAGCCAGCAGATTGGTCTGGGTCAGCTGTGCCATCCGGCGGATAAAGAGTGCGGCTGCCAGGCCGACGCCAACGGCGACCGCCAGCACCATGTCAAAGAGTACGGTCAGAGTGAAACAGATCAGCAGGATAGCGACATCCCCGGCGGGTGCCGAGCGCAGGGTATGCCAGACATGCCGTGCTTCACTCATGTTCCAGGCAATGATCAGCAGCAGTGCGGCCAGGGCCGCCATGGGAACCAGGCCGAGCAGGCCGGCCAGTGCAACCACGGCCAGCAAAACCACCAGAGAATGAACCACCGCAGCAATCGGCGAGCGCGCGCCACTGCGTACATTGGTGGCGGTGCGCGCAATGGCGGCCGTGGCGGTAATGCCGCCAAACAGTGGCGCGATCATATTGCCCAGCCCCTGGCCCATCAATTCGGCATTCGGGTCATGCCGGGTCTTGCTCAGGCCGTCGGCCACCACTGCGCAGAGCAAAGATTCAATCGCCCCGAGCATGGCAATGGCAAAGGCTGGACCCAGCAGGGCGCGAAACAGGGCGTAATCCATGACCAGAGGTTCGCCGTTCGCGCCGGGCAAATGCCAGGGCGCGCTGAAGCTGGGTGGAACCGGGGGGATGCCGCTCCCACTGACACCGTCAGCCTGCCAGGTAAAGCGCGAGGCGATAGTCTCGATGGCACCGCCGCCGAGCCACTGATTGAGCGCATAGGCGGCCAGCGCGCCGGCAACCAGGCCGATCAGGGGTGCCGGCAAGGGGATGCGCAGACGAGGCCAGGCCAGCATCAGGCCAAGGCAGCCGACGGCCACGCCCATCTCCAGTGGATTCAGTGTCGGCAGCGAGGCCAGAATCTGCCGGATGTTATCGATAAAGTGCTCACCCGATTGTACGCCCTGTAGCCCGAGCAGATCAGGCAACTGCAGGACGGCAATCACCACGGCAATCCCGGCAGTGAAGCCGAGTACCACCGGGTAGGGTACAAACTGGATCAGCCGGCCCATGCGGGTCAGGCCCATGAGTAACAGGATCACCCCGGCCATCATGCTGGCCAGCAGCAAGCCACCAAGCCCGAACTGCTTGACGATCGGGAACAGGATGACGACAAAGGCTGCCGTGGGGCCGGACACGTTAAAGCGTGTGCCGCCGGTCAGAGCAATAATGGCGCCGGCGATGATGGCGGTATAGAGACCATGTTGTGGCGGCACACCGGTAGCGATGGCAAGTGCCATGGACAGCGGAACGGCTACCGTGCCGATGGTCAGGCCGGCAAGTATGTCCTGGCGCAAATCGGCCAGGCCATAGCCTTCCCGCCAGGCGCTACGCATGCCGGTGGCTATGGGTGGCAAGGAAAGCATGAAGCGTTGATCAGCCATTTGGTCCTCTTGATATCGGGCAGCCAGAAGGCTGGCGCAGTGGGTGTCACTGGCTTGCTGACGACCCGCTCAGTGTGACCTGCCCGGCAGATGGGTGCGACCAGACCTTGGTCGGTGTCGGCAATCCGGGTAGTCTTGGCAACGACTCAACACGTGGAAACTTATTCATGCAGCATTTATTGATTGCCGGTTGCGGCGACCTCGGATCGGCACTGGCACAACGCATGCTGGCGCGCGGCTGGCAGGTAACCGGCTTGCGCCGTGACCCGAGCCAGTTACCCGCTGGTATCACCCCGTTGGCCGCTGACCTCTGCCAGGACCAGCAGCCGGCTGACTGGCCAGCCAAGGTAGACTATATCGTCTATTGCCCGGCGGCCGGCAAGCGCGACCCTGAACTCTACCAGCAGCTCTACGTCAACGGTCTGCAGCGGCTGCTGGGCTGGTTGCAGGCAGCGGGGCAACGGCCGCGTTACCTGTTGCAGGTTTCCAGCACCGGCGTCTATGCCCAGCAGGCGGGCGAGTGGGTGACGGAAAACAGCCCGGCGCTGGCCAGCAGTGACACCGCCAAGGCGCTGATAGCGGCGGAAGATGTTGCCCTGCGCAGCGGCATACCGGCGTCAGTGGTGCGGCTGGCGGGAATCTATGGTCCCGGGCGTAACCGGCTGATTGAAGCGGTGCGTCAGGGCGTGAGTATTACCGCCGAGCCGCCGCAATACAGCAACCGTATTCATCGCGATGACGCGGCCAGCTTGCTTGAACACCTGCTATTGGAAGCGAAAGACGACGAACTACTGGCACCCTGTTACCTCGGCGTGGATGACGAGCCAGCAGCATTGCACGAGGTATGCAGTTGGCTAGCTGAACAGCTGGGCACGCAACTGGACCCACAGGGCAAGCCCCTGGGCCGGGCCGGCAGCAAGCGCTGCAGCAATGAACTGGCCCGCGAGACAGGGTGGTCACCGCAGTATCCGTCGTACCGGGAAGGCTATGCGGCGCTGTTGGGGCGAGAGGCTGAAGGTTGAAGGAAGGCTGAAGGCTGAAGGCTTAAAGCTGGAAGCCTGATAGTTGAGTGGGGTGCTCGAGGTGTGAGTGTTTGACAGCTTAATGGTCCACTCACATCCTGATGCTTCCAGCTTCCAGCTTCCAGCTTCCAGCTTCCAGCGCCGCACAGAGTGCGGCTTAACCCACCACCATCACCCCATCCATCTCCACCGGCACGCCCTTGGGCAGGCTGGCGACGCCGATGGCGGCGCGGGCCGGGTAGGGTTGCTTGAAGTAGCGTGCCATTACCTCGTTGACCAGGCCGAAGTGGCTCAGGTCGGTGAGGAAGATGTTCAGTTTGACGATGTCCTGCAGGGTGCCGCCAGCGGCTTCGGCAACGGCGGTCAGGTTGTCGAATACGCGGCAGATTTGCGCTTCGATGCCCTCAACCACTTCCATGGTGGCCGGATCCAGCGGAATCTGGCCGGACAGGTAAACGGTATTGCCAACCTTGATGGCCTGGGAATAGGTGCCGATAGCCGCAGGGGCCAGATCACTGGTAATCACTTGCTTGTTCATGATGCTCCGAAGGGAATCTAGTTTTTCAGGCGGGTAATGCGCATGACGCCATTCAGGGCGCGCAGGCGTTTGATCAATTGTGACAGATGCAGGCGGTCGCGCACACGCACCACCAGTTGCACGATACTGATGCGACCATCGCGCTCGTCCACGCTGATCTTGTCGATGCTGGCGTCAGCCATGTTGGTGCTGGTCGCCAGTTGCGCGATGATGCCGCGCTGCTGCTCCAGTTCGACCTGGAGTTCAACGGTAAATTCGCCGCTCACATCCTTATCCCAGGTCAGCTGCAGGGTGCTGTCCGGTTGCACCTTGCGCTGACTGAGGTCGCGGCAGTTTTCCTGGTGGATCTCCAGGCCGCGACCGACGGAGGTCAAGCCGATAATCGGGTCGCCGGGAATCGGGTTGCAGCAGCGGGCAAAGCTGACGACCATGCCTTCGGTGCCCTTGACCGCCAGTGCAGCATCGCTTTCATACTCGGCCTGGGCATGCTCGTCGGCTGCCTGATCCTGCTGGCTGTCGTTCAGCAACAGGCGCCGCGCCACCACATAAGCCATGCGATTGCCCAGACCGATATCGGCCAGCAGGTCTTCCATCAGCTCCAGCCCGTATTCAGCCAGCACGCTATTGATGCGTTGCTCGGAGATATCAGCGAGGCGGGTTTCGAAGCCGGTTAGCACCTTGTCCAGCAGGCGTTCGCCGAGGGCGACAGACTCAGCATGGCGCTGGTGCTTGAGGAAGTGGCGGATATTGCTGCGCGCCTTGCCGGTGGTGACAAAGGTCAGCCAGGCCGGGTTCGGTCGGGCCCCGGGGGCGGTAATGATCTCGACGGTCTGGCCGCTTTGCAGGGGTTCTGACAGGGGGGCCAGGCGGCGATTGACGCGGCAGGCGATGCAGCTGTTACCGATGTCGGTATGCACTGCATAGGCAAAATCAACCGGCGTAGACCCCTTGGCCAGCTCCATGATGCGGCCCTTCGGGGTAAAGATATAGACCTCGTCGGGGAACAGGTCAATCTTGACGTTCTCGATGAATTCCAGGGAGTTACCTGCACGTTCCTGCATTTCAAGCACGCCTTTCAGCCACTTGCGCGTGCGTGCGTGGTGCCCGTTGATCACATCGTCCTTGGATTTGTACAGCCAGTGCGCGGCAATCCCGCTATTGGCGGTCTCTTCCATTTCCTCGGTACGGATCTGGATTTCAATCGGTACGCCGTGCAGGCCGAACAGGGTGGTATGCAGCGACTGGTAGCCGTTCGCCTTGGGAATGGCGATGTAATCCTTGAAACGACCGGGGAAGGGCTTGTACAGGCTGTGTACGGCGCCAAGCACGCGATAGCAGGTGTCCGGTGTATCAACAATGATGCGGAAGGCGTACACGTCCATGATGTCCGAGAAGGCCTTTCGTTTGCCGCGCATCTTCTGATAGATGCCGTAGAGGTGCTTTTCCCGCCCCATCACCTTGCCCGGCAGCTGATGCTGGTCAAGCAGCGCCTGCAGGGCATCCAGAATCTTGTTCAGCAGTTCCTTGCGATGACCACGGGCACTGCGCACGGCGCGGTCAATCATGGTCGAGCGCATCGGGTGCATGGCCTTGAAGCCAAGGTCCTCGAACTCGGTGCTCAGGGTATGCATGCCCAGACGGTGGGCAATGGGTGCGTAGATTTCCAGGGTTTCCTTGGCGATCCGCCGGCGCTTGTCCGGGCGCAGGGCACCCAGTGTGCGCATGTTATGCAGGCGATCGGCCAGCTTGACCAGTATGACGCGAATGTCCTTGGCCATGGCCAGGGCCATTTTCTGGAAGTTTTCCGCTTGTGCCTCGGCCTTGGTCTCGAAATCCATCTGGGTCAGCTTGCTGACGCCATCAACCAGTTCGGCAACGGTGGCGCCAAACTGTTTTTCCAGGGCTGTTTTGGGAATGCCGGTGTCTTCGATCACATCGTGCAGCATGGCCGCCATCAGGCTCTGATAGTCCATGTGCATCTCGGCCAGAATGCCTGCCACCGCCAGCGGGTGGGTGACATAGGGCTCACCGCTGCGGCGGGTCTGACCGTCATGCGCCTGTTCAGCGTAGTAGTAGGCACGGCGAACCAGGTTGATCTGCTCGGGTTCGAGGTAGCTGTTCAGGCGCTCGGCAAATGCTTCGATATCGGACATGACAAGGCCTGTCTCTGCAGGCTGCAGAGTGGCAGGCGACTGGTCGGTCACGATACCCATGCGGGATCAGTCCTCGGGTTGTTCGACGTCCATCACATAGAGGCTGTCGGCCTGATCCTGCAGCGCTTCGGCGGCAATGATGTCGTTGTTGATCAGGTTTTCGGCAATCTCGCGCAGGGCGACGACGGTAGGCTTGTCATTTTCCCAGGCAACCTTGGGCTCTTTGCCGCCGGTGGCCAACTGGCGTGAGCGCTTGGTCGCGAGCATGACCAGTTCAAAGCGGTTTTCAACATTTTCCAGGCAGTCTTCAACGGTGACGCGGGCCATGGGCAGTACTCCGGGGCGGCAAACAAGAATGAGAAAAAACAACGCATCCGGCACAACGCCGGACCTGACAGTCTACTTAAGGAAGGTTCAGTCTGACAAGAGCGCGCCGATGAGTGACGCCTGGCTGGCATGCTGTGTCGGGCACTGCAGCCGTCCGGCGCGCAGGATGGCCTGCAGGTCGTCGAGGGCGATATTGAAGTCATCATTGATCACCACATAGTCATACTCGGTGTAATGACGCATTTCTTCCGTGGCCTGAGCCATACGCTGGTCAATCACCTCGGCGGCATCCTGTCCACGATGATCCAGGCGATGACGCAGGGCTTCGCGGCTTGGCGGCAAGATGAATATGGAGCGGGCGTGCGGCAACTTTGTGCGCACCTGTTGCGCGCCCTGCCAGTCGATTTCCAGAATCAGGTCTACACCCTTGGCCAGGGTTTCTTCCACGGTGCTTTGTGCGGTGCCATACAGGTTGCCGAATACTTCTGCATGTTCAAGGAAGTCACCCTGTTCCACCTGGGCGAGAAAACGCTCGCGCTCAGTAAAGTGGTAATTGACGCCATCTATCTCACCCGGGCGCTGGGGCCGTGTGGTGTGCGATACCGACACATGCAGGCTGTCGACCTGTTCCAGCAGGGCTTTGACCAGGCTGGTCTTGCCGGCGCCGGAAGGGGCGGAAACGATATACAGGGTGCCGCTGGCGTGGTGCATCGAAAGGAGTCCCGTTGACTGGAAAAAGACGCCAGTATAAACCAAGTGACCTTGCCGGTCGTGTGTCATCTTGATCTGCGTCAGTGGTCACCGGATCTCGCCGTTATAGATTGTTCGGTAGATTTGCCGAACCTTCAATTGCTATGACCGGTCGCCTGAATGCGCTTGATTGATGCTGTGCCGCTGCCAATTTTCCTGGCCTGGTTGCCGGGTCTTCTGCTGCTATTGCTTGCCGCTCAGGTCAGGTCCTTTGCTGCGCCCGAGATGTTTGCCGAGGTGCTGGCTTCGGCAGAGCATATCGAGCAGCTGCGTGCCGGGGGCCTGGTACTTTACCTGCGCCATGGCGCTACCGACGTCAATTATCCGGACAGGATTCCGGTTGATATCCATGACTGCAGTACGCAACGCCCCTTGTCAGCTCAGGGACGCGAACAGTTGGGTGACGTGGCGGCCTATTGGGCGCGGCTGGATATTCCACTGGAGCAGGTGATCAGTAGCCCCTTTTGCCGAGCCCGGGAAACGGCCCATCAGGTCTTTCCTGACCGGGTTGTCAGCGTGGATGAGGCCTTGCTGTACACCGCAGCCATGCCCAGTGCAGAAAAACGTCCGGCAGTCGAACGGACGGTCTATTGGTTGAGTAAGCCGCTCAATGCGGGCAGTAACCGGGTGGTGGTGGCCCATGGCCCGAACATTGCCGAGTTGATGGATTACCTGCCAACCGAGGCATCGATAACCCTGTTTCGTCCACTGGGAGTCGAGCAAGGTTTTGCCTATGTCGCCAGCATTCCAGCCTGGCACTGGCCTGAACTGCTCATGGAGCTTGGCCTGGAATGAAGGTTACCCGTAGCCTGCAACTCATCCTGTTGTTACCCACTTTGATTGTTGGTGTGTTTGCCGTGCTGGTGATCTATGGAGCACTGGGTAGCGTAAAACAGCAATTCAGCCTGGCCAGTGAGGAGTTGTCAGCCGACCTGGACGTGATTGCCGATGCGGCCGGTTTCTCGCATGACCTGGCCAGTATCCAGCAACAAATGATGCAGGGGCTGCATCAGGCAGAAGCCGGTGAGGCCAGTGAACTGCAGCTGTACCGGATGCATAGCCGCATCGTTGACGAGCTGGATGAGCTGGGCAAGCGTCTAGCCCTGCTGGCTGGTTCGGAACTGGTGATTGATGCCAACCACAACAGTGCCCAAGGCCTTGTCGATGAGTTTACCGCCTATCAGCGCTTCGTCATCATGAGTACGGATGTGCTGGCGGTTGACCCGAGGGTGGCGCATCAGTTGCTGGATCAGGCGCATGAACACTACCGCCATTTTTCCATGCTCGCCAATCGCATTGTCGGGCTTCTTGCCGAGCGCGCGGATCAGCGTAATACCCGGCAGAAGCAGGTTTTTGAACAGGTACTGGTCGAGGTGCTGGTGCTTGGTTTGCTGGCGTTGTCAGTGCTGCTGTTGCTGGCATTTTTTATTGCCCGCCGGGCCAGCGGCCGGATGCTGGATGTGGCCGACGCGCTACCTCAAGCGCCTGCCACTGGACCAACTGAAAATTGACCAATCCTTCGTGCGTGATATCAACAGCGATGATGAAGATGAGGCTGTTGTGCAGGCCATTATCGTCATGGGTCAGGCACTTGGGCTGGAAGTGATAGCCGAGGGCGTGGAAACGCCGGAGCAGCGCGCCTTTTTGCGTAAACAGGGCTGTCTGCTCTATCAGGGGTATCTGTTCGGTCGGCCAGTCCCTGCCGGACAGCTGCCGGCCTGACCGGCAAGCGTATTATTCGATATTCTGCACCTGAATGTGGAGTGAAAATTAAAATATTTGTTATTCAAGCGATTACAGTATTTTATTTGCTCTATTTTTAAGATTACCCACCCCTTTACCCACCAGTTGGTCTCGGTTGGATCAAGCAGCTTCCCCCTGCAAGGGCTTGGGCCGGGGTAATCTGAACAGGATCGATAATGTATTGAAAAATATGGATATTTATCGGTTAAAATTTCGTATGGTGCACTTTTTGGTATACAGCCCGGTAGAGCAGGTATTGGTTTAGATGCTGTAAATAATCCTGAGTGAGCGCTCTGGATAATCTCAGGCACAAATGTGATCGCCGGGTTCGATCATAAATCGATTTGCCTTAGGGCCCCAATTCTGGACCGACGCGCCTTTCATCTTATCAGTGCACGAAAGCTCATATCTTTTCAATAGATGATATTTCGTTATCCATCAAGCTGCAGCGAGCCTGTTCATTCATCTCAAGTTTCATCGTCTAGCTTCATTTGCTGACGTAACGCTTCCAGGCAGTTCAGCACTAGGGAAGGTCTGAATAAATGCTGCATTTCGCCAATCTAGACATTGGCCGGCAAAAAACGTGAATTTCAGGCAGCACTTCCTCATTATTTGTCTGTTTTTAGCCCATTTCCCGCCATATCGGCGCAAAACAGGCACAATTACCCTACGCCGATAGATATTTCTCGCCCATCAGCAGGTTGCTGAACGCTGCCAGCAAGTACAAACGATTGGTGTTCTTGGCCAGGCCGCGATAGCGGACTTTGCTGTAACCAAAGACCTGCTTGATGTACCGGAAGGGGTGCTCCACTTTGGCACGAATGCTGGCTTTGATTTTCTCAGCTTTCAGATTGTTGGCGCTCAGCGTCTTGCGAGTACCCGGACGCTTGGCGATGTGCCAGTCAACATCTTTACGTTGCTTATGCTCGTCCCGTTTCTGAATGCCAAGATACCCCGCATCCCCGAACACACGCTGCTCGTCGCCATGTAACAGATTGCCGGAAGGCACAATATCGTGAACATTGGCAGCCGTAGTGTCTATGCTATGAATCAGCCCAAGGGTGTCATCGACACCAATGTGCATTTTCATGCCGAAGTGCCATTGATTACCTTTCTTGGTCTGGTGCATTTCCGGGTCACGCTGACCACTGTTGTTCTTGGTGGAACTCGGAGCAGAGATGATGGTGGCATCAACAATACTGCCTTCACGCAGCATCAGACCATTCTTCTCCAGGTGTTTGTTCACCTCTTTGAACAGTGCCTTGCCGAGTCCGTGTTGCTCCAGAAAATGCCGGAAATTGAGGATGGTCGTTTCGTCGGGCAAGCGGTCCAGCTTCAAACCTGCGAAGCTACGCATCGACTGAATTTCGTATAGTGCATCTTCCATTGCCGGATCACTGAGGTTGTAGAACAGCTGCATAAAATGAACACGGAGCATGGCAGGCAGCGGATACGGAGGCCGGCCGTTCTCGCCTTTGGGGTAGTATCGGGCCACCTTCTTCTCCAGCTTCTGCCACGGAATCAGCTTGTCCATGCGCTCCAGAAAAATCTCACGGCGAGTTTTGCGCTTCTTGGTTTGGCACTCTGCTTCGGAGAAGGTGATCTGATCCATGGCAGCAACGAATCCTACAGGTTTTGTGATGGGCGTATTATCGCCGATTTCGGGGAGTTATTCAGACCTTCCCTAGAAGTCAAAGATCATGAAGATGTGAATAAGCGTAAGCGCCTCTAAATCGACCCACTTGCCCTTAATCGAACTGGGCCACTTTTTTCACAACAGGCTCCAGTGCCGTATTCCATGGCAGCAACTGCTCCAGCTTCTCCAGCGTGTCAGCCTCAGCAATGTGCGTCAGCACATGTTCAATGTATGCAGATGGTTCCAGGTTGTTGGCCTTGGCCGTTTCGATCAGTGAGTAACAGGTGGCGCTGGCCCGTGCACCCTGGGGCGTATCAGCGAACAGCCAGGCCTTGCGACCGAGTGCAAACGGACGAATCGCGTTTTCGGCCAACACATTGCTGATATGCAGGTCACCGCGTTCGCAGTAGCCGGCCAGCGATGCCCACTGATTCAGCGTGTATTCCATGGCTTTACGGGTGAGCGAGCCTTTCATCACTTTGCCGACGTTTGCTTCTAGCCAGGTCTTGAAGGCTTCAAGGCGTGGCAGGCTCATAGCCTGACGGATGCGGTAGCGCTCGGCGCTGCTCAGATCTTTGATCTGGCGCTCAATCACATAGAGCTTGTTGATATGGCTCAGCGCGATATCGGCTTTAGACGCTTTGGCCTGTTTGCTTTTGCCTTGCGGCTTGGCCCCTTTGGTGGCTTCAACGAACTTGCGGCGGGCATGATCCCAGCAACCAATGCGGGTGATGTTGTTGGCCCGACACACCTGCCCGTAGCCGGAGTAGCCATCGGCCTGCAGGATACCGGCAAAGTCATCCAGCAGACGCACGGGTACACTGCCAGAGCGTGATGGATCATAGGCAAACAACACGGTGGGATGGTCCGGTGGACCACCCCGAGTGACCCACATCCATTTATCCGATTGGGCTGTCTTGCCGTCTTCTTTCAGCACCTGGATGCGGGTTTCATCAGCCTGCAGGTAGTCACTGCTGTTCTGGCTTTCGCGCATCAGGTTGATCAAGGGCTTGAACACCTCATCCAGCCGGATAATCCAGTGAGCCATGCTGGTGCGACTCACTTCGTGGCCCAAACGCTTGAGCATCTGTTCCAGTCGATACAGTGGCAAGCCATCGGCGTACTTGGCAGTAATGAGGTAGGCCAGCAGGGAGGTGGAGGCGACACTCTTGCCCAGGGGGTGTACTGGGCGCGGGGCCGCTATGATCTGTTCCTGGCCGTCCTGCTCGAACACCGCCTTCTCCTGCCAGTATTCGAGTACCTTCAACTGGGCAGGTATGAACTGAAGCTCTTCCTTCACCTTGGTGAAGAACACCTTGCTGGCCCCGGCTTTTTCTTCTGCACTGAGCGTCAGTTCGATCCGTTCGCGCAGCAGCTTGTCGGAGAAGCCACGCTGCCGGCGCTGGCGTGACGCTTTGGGCGCATCCGCTTCTTCCAGGTCGTCCGGGAGCTGATCACGCAACCGTTCAATTTCAGCTTCCATCTCGGCTTCGTCGAACAGATGAACCTGGTGGGGCTGTTTTTCGCTACTGGCGGCAAATTGCTGCGTACGCTTCCAACGCAACAGCTCTTCAAGGATCTGGATGTAATTGTCGCGGTGTTTGACCGCTTGGCTGTGATGTTGAATCTCAGCCTCTTTATCAACCAGTTTTTGCTGCAGATCAGCCACAACCGACAGTAGCTCAGCGGCGGACAAACCGCTGATATCGGGTGTATTGAGAGGCTGTTCTGGCGGTCTTTTCATGCCAGAAATTATAGCAAAAACAGGCAGTTGGAGCACGCAAAAAGTGTTAGCCAAGGGCCTCATAGTGCAGCATTTTATGGCCCTTGAGCAGGCTGATATCATAGCCATCAAGCAACCAGTTGATCTGCTCGCCGGTCAGCGGCATCAGTTCATCTGCCGGCTTTGGCCACTTGAATTTCTCCTCAGCCAGCGCCTTGTAATAGAGCACGAAGCCGTTGTCTTCCCACATCAGGCATTTGATCTTGTTGCGCTGGCGATTAGTGAAGGCATACAGGGCGCCAGTAAAAGGGCTGCGCCCCAGTTCCTGCTCAATCAGCAGTGCCAGGCCGTTAGCCTGCTTGCGAAAATCAATCGGCGCCCGATACAAAAAGATCTCTGGCATCTCCCGTGCTGGGCGCAAATACCGGGGCTGCATTACAACTGCCTCAAAATTGCACCTAGAACATCGACATTACCAGCGTGTAATCCGGTGATGGCGATGCCACCAGGCAGCGTCAGGGTTAATTCGCGCATTGTTACGTCTGGCAGGCTGGTTACCCGAGCAAACCCGGCAGGGCTCTTGGTCTGAGAGGGGGCTTTATCTGCTTTAGATAACTTGCTCCGCCAATAAGCCCGGAGTCAATCCAGTTATCAAGTTGTTGTTGCCAGTAGTCTGTTCGCTGCTGCATGGCCATATTTGATTCCTCGCGTAGGTGACGATGGAATCAGTGTGGTATGGAAATTGAACGGGTAACAGGTGCTGATTTGTTGGCGCTTACGAATAAGCTAGAAAAAATGTTGGACAAGTGGCGGCAATCCATTGGTTTTTTAGCACAAAAAGCGCCGAAGCAATTGAACATTGTCGACTTCAAACGGCAAACTCCTCTGATGCTGGTAGCCGAGCAAGGTGACAGCGAGCTCGTTCAAGGCTTCCTCCGAGCTGGCGCCAATCCGGACATGCAAGACTGGCAGGGAATGACTGCTTTGCACGGAGCTATTAAATCAAGGGTTAACGCATGTGTGGACATTTTGCTTTCCTACCCTTGCAGTCTTGAAAAGGCTACTAATGATGGTCGATCACCAATGCATACTGCGGTATGGGTTGCAAATCTGCACGCTACTCAGCAGCTACTGAGGCTGGCCCCGGAACTCGCATGGCAAAAAGACTCTGCTGGCCACACTCCTTTAGAGCTAGTCGAGTTTCTCATCGAAAAGCCTCTAGCTCTGAAAAGCTTAGAAGAGGAGCTTCGAGGAAACGGACGCCGCTGCGCAACAAAAGATGAATTGCTCATGACTGCACGTTTGCTTGAGAGTGAGATGTTTGAATCGCCCGGCTGAATGGCCCACATGTACCTAAGAATATATAAAATTACCTCTTTTGACCGATGGAAGTAGTTCGTGGTTGTCTGCTTTCGGCCAATAGCAGCTTGCTCAAGCGTTGTACGCTGGCGAGTCCGAAGTTGAAGCCGTGCGCGGTGACCGGGTGCATGCCGACGGCGGCATCGCCGATCAGGGCGCAGCAGGGGCCGATCATCTGGCGGGCGTAGGCGCCGACCAGGGGGTAGGCATGGCGGGTGCTGACCAGTTGCATTTTCCCGAGCCGGTAGTCAAAGCGATCTGCCATTTCGACGGCGAACTGCGCTTCGTCCATCTGTTGTAGCTGAGCGATCTCCCGTGGGGGCAGTGTGACCACCACGGAGGACTGTCTGCCGTTGAGTGGCAGCAGGGCCAGGGTCTGGCCGTAGCCGAACCATTCCCAGGCGGTTTGCTGGTGGTCTTCTTCGTGCTGCATGCGGCACACCAGCATGCTCTTGCCGAAGTCCTTCAATTGCGCACCTACCCCCAGCATGCGGCGGGTTTCGGAAAAGCGGCTGTCGGCGGCGACCAGCAATCGGGTGTGCAGCACATCGCCATTGGCCAGGGTCAGCTCGACGGCGTCGGGCTGCTGTTTGATCGCCTTGATCTCGGCCTCACAGCGCAGCTCGGTATCGGCTGCGGCAATTAGACTCTGATAGGCCGCCCGGCGGATGGCATGGTTGGCGACCAGGTGGCCCAGGCGATCAGCTCCGGTCTGTTGCGCGTTGATCTGCAGGGCAAAGGCTGAGGGGCCGTTGAATACCTTGGCGTCGCGCAGTACCGCGATGTCCTGCGGGTCCAGGCGCGACCAGATATCCAGTTGCTCCAGCAGTGCTTGCGAGCTGTGGGTCAGGGCGATTTCGCGACCGTCGAAGGCGGGCTCGGCCAGTGCCGCTTCAGGCTGGCGTTCCAGCAGCAGCACGTTCAGCCCGTGGCCGGACAAGGCGCGGGCCAGGCACAGCCCGCTGGGGCCAGCACCGATGATGGCGATATCGTAGGTCATGCTTGTCTCCATACGGCTGCGCAAAAAAGGGCAGTCTGGCCAATATTGGCGTAGGGAGTATTGCTCTGGGTCAGTGTGCGGTGAGGTTCGATTGTTGGCAGACGATGGCGGCTGGCGCAATGAAGCCCTGGAAGGAAAATTATTGTGAGTTCAACCGAGCCTTAGCGTCTTGCCAATAGTTCGGAGCGGCCAATCACCTCACCGTTACGCTCGGGTTTGCGTGGCCCTGAGAAACCGGCCTCGGTAATGGCCTGGTCCAGGCCGCGAAACTGCGGTGCTGCCTTGGCGCTGCGCAATGTCTCCATTCCGTCATTCCAGGCGTGCACCATGTGCTTGGCTATATCGCGCCAGGCCGGTTCGTTCTTTGATGCTTCAATGACTTCTTGCCCGACCTCCACTGCCGACTGACAGAGTTGCTCGACCATGGTGGCGTACTGCGCTGGTGGAATGCTGAGCACCGATTTGAAAAAGGTCTCCAGCGAACGACCGGGTGTCCAGGTTTGCCGGCCGCCAATGGAAAGCCCCGGTGGGCTGGCGGCGAAGCGAGGATAGGCTTGTGTGGTTACCAGGTCATAAACAGGGATAAAGCCAACGTCAGTCCGAGAGGTGTAATAAAGCGCGATATTTTTTGCGTGGCAGTCTGCGTTGCGCACCACGTAATTGGTCAGCAGATGCCAGCCCAGGTGCTCGCGTTGTTCGCGGAGGCGATCTGCGCCTATATAAGACCGGGTTGCCTTCCAGACCTGCTCGACGGTGGGGCGGTATTTTTCGTGTGGCGGCAAGCCCAGCAGTCCGCACGCGTCTTCCAGGCCGTAGCGGGGGACACCTTGCTCATCAACGTCAAAGCGGTCTACTACCAGAATTCTTCCATCCTCAGACATCTGGCAGGTGGCAACGGGCACGACATTTAGCCGCTCCAGCACGCGCATGGTGTAGAACTCGTTGAAGCCGAGAAATGGCGTGTTGTCGTCTGAACCTTTGATGATATGAAAATCGGTCTTCAGCGTCTGTTTGCCCAGAGGCGGTTGATTTTGTGCGGCATCCTGGGCGATGAACTTTGGCACCACGCCAGAGATTGCTACTCGTGCGTAGCGGCGAACCAGATCAGCAAAGTGTTCTGTGGTGTTCTCCGCCTGGAGCATGTGGGTTATTTCCAGAGGGTCCATCTCAATGCCGGGCTGGACGCCTTCAGGCGTAACCGAGACCCTGCCGATGCCTGTACCGCCGACCAAGCCAAGGAGTGACAGGTCGGTGCCATCGAGCATCGCGCCGAATTCCTCACGAATGACGCCCAGCAGATATCCCTCGGGAAGATTTTGCCGGAAAAAGGGGAACAGGTCGCGAGGCCAGCGCCAGGGCTCTTCGCGAACAGGCATGGTCAGGCTGACAAAGTCTGTCGATTCGGTTCCCGGAAGGTACTTCAGGACGTATTCATCACGCTCGCCATACAGCTTGGCCACAAGTCTTCCGCTAACGTGGACGTCGAGCTGCATGGTCAGCTTCTCCCGGTGCGCTGTTCGTGAAGGATGTCCTCCACTGTGCGGGCGTGGCCGATCTTCACCAGCTTCAAGTCATAGCCCGCAGCCTCCAGCAGTCGTACCAGGGCGGAGACGCTCATATCGCCTTTGGCCAATGTTTCCATACGGGCCACCGTGGAGCGTGATACACCCGCGCGGGCCGCCATTGCTTCCTGACTCAGGTTCGCGTCATGGCGAGCCTGCTTGAGCATTTCCGCGACGTCATGGAGTGAGGACATTTGTAGCTCCGGGGCGACAAAAAAGGGTCATATGCCAATTAATGTAGCCCGCAGGCTACATTTCCACAAGCGCGCTTTGAGTTTTTTGTGGCTCGAAGGACACAGAAACGGCTGATTAGCTAAATTTTGTAGCTCCTGGGCCACATAACAGGGTCTTAGTCTTTCTGAGGCCCGGAACGAGTGCAAAACCACGCATGCATCAACCCCGCCTGAAAGAACTGCACCGGCGCTTCATAACCAGCGGACTCGATCAGGTCTGCAACCTGCTGAGCCGGCAGAATGGCCACATCCCTGGCGTAGGCCGCAAGGGCGCGGTCGATGGCTTCCTGTGGTACGTCCGAGGAGGACATGAGTTTCAGCCAGTTGCGCAGCAGCGCCTGATAGGCCTGGGATTGGGTGTCGGAGGCCAGGTCGGCATTGGCCAGTACGCCGCCGGATTTGAGTCTGCGCGCTATTTGTTGAAAGAAAGCGGTGCGGACAGCCGGGTCGGTGAAGAAATGCGACACCATGAAGCAGGTAGCTCCATCGTAGTTCGGCTCGCTGGGTAATCCTTCCAGATACCCTTCATGGAAGCTGCAGCGCGCGAGGAATCCGCCCTGCTGGGCCCGCAGTCGGCAGACCTCGAGCATCGCCCCCGAGGGATCCAGGGCGGTGAACTGCCAGTTGGGGAAGCGCTCTGCCAGGTACGCCATTTCCATGCCGGTTCCAGCGCCCACACAGAGTATGTGGGCGTCGTCTGGCAAGTCCGAGAAAACAGCGTCGAGCAGCAGATACAGGCAATCACGAATGGGTGCCATGCCGGCCCACTGGTCGTCGTAATTGGCGGCCTGTTGGTCGAACAAGGCCTTGAGTTCTTCATTGCGCATGGGGCCACCTGCTGTCTGTTTGGTTGGGCGCGCGGCTGTGATCGCGGCTACTCTTTCAGTATCCCATTGCTGTCAAGGCCCATACCCTTTCAGATACCATTCGTTGCCTTGCCTGGTACGTATTTTTGCAGCCAGGTAAGACGTCGCTGGTAGAAGTCTGTGGCGTTCGCTGGTCGCTGGGGCGCATGGCCTTCACCCTCGTAACAGACAAGCTCCGCTTCTTTCCCAAGCCGACGTAAGCCCACGAACATCTCCTCAGTCCATCGGCGGCAGAAGTCGTGCTCGCCCGTTGTGAGCAAGACTGGCGTTTCTACTTTGTCGAGGTAGAAGAACGGCGAGTTAGTAATGTATCGGTCGCGCTCTTCCCAGGGATTGGCACCCATAAGACCCCAGCCAGATTCAAGTGCTTCCACAGCTGGTGCGGCCCCGTCCGCCCAGAAATCTGTGTAGACGCTGAATAAATTGCCGAAGCCTGCACTTGCCACCGCAGCCTGGAAGCGATTGGTCATGGTGATCAATCCAAATACACAATAAGCCCCGTAACTTTGCCCCATTACAGCCAATCGCCCTTCATCAGCATAACCTCGTTCAATGACAGCATCGATTCCAGGTAAGACCGCCGCAGCAAGATCTTCAAGAGGGCTACCCACTCCCATTGGCGCATCGGGATACAGCACCGCATAGCCATGTGACGCAAAAAACTGCATGTTGAAAGGCGAGGCGGTAAAGCCGAAGGTGTTTTTTGCCTTCGATCCTGGGTAATTGCCGTAAACCCAAAGGATAAGCGGGTGTCGATCACCGGGCTCATGGCCGGGTGGTAACATTAGCGAGCCGCTACGGGCCTCGCCAGACTTGGCATCTTGCCAAGTAATGGTGCTCACACTGGCCCACTTTACGCTGTCCAGTCCTGGGTTGATTGAGCTCAGGCACTTACGTGAGGCTGGAGTGCTATCTGCGCTGAGCGATAGGTGCCACACGCGGGAATCGTGATCATGGCGATTGGAAACATAGATCATCGATTCCTCAGCCAGAGAACCTACCGCGTAATGGGAAAGGCTCGGAATAGTTTCATCCATCGAGAACAGTGGTTGGAATTCTCTATGTGACAGAAGGGCAAAGCCCTGCGAACCTGTGGCTTGTTCTTCATAGGCGATTACCACATCATCCCGGCTAAAAGGCTGCCACAGGTTGCCATTGCTGTCACATACGATGTATTTGATCGCCCACTGTTTGGGCAGCGGAATCAAGGTCTCAGTGTTCTGGCCGAGATCAAAGCGCAAAACAGCGCCGGGGGCGCAGGCGAAAAACTGCTCACTGTCTGACCTCCAGACGGGAGCCGTGAACACAGGGCTTGAATTTGCAGCGTCGTGACGCAACGCCTTTATCTGCTTGCGCCCGTTGTCCCAGTTTACGGCGAAGCAGCGCCTTTCATCGATATAGGCTACCCACTGCCCATCAGGGGAACAGGCAAAGTCAGTTCCAGTCTGCTGACCTATGTTGCTTGACAGGGTTAGTCGCGCGCCCTCGACCAGACTGACAATTTCTAGATCATGGGCTGGATCAGAGCCTTTCATTTGCTTGTCACATTGCTTGGCGTAAACAACGTAGCGGCCGCAGCCGGTGACTCTGTACCAGGTCACTTTTGCGTTTTCGGCTAAGGTTTGCGGCTCATGCTCTCCAAGGGTGTCTATCAGCACCAGGGCGGCACGTAGTGACTCCGCACCCGGCAAGGGCAGCGAATCTGGCGACGTGTATTGTTTAAACGTGGGAGACGCTGATCGCTGAGTAGCGTCGCAAGTGACTTGCAGCTGTCTTAAGTCTGATAAATCACATCCTTCCGGTACGGCTTTGACCACTAGATAGCGCCCATCCGGCGTCCACTGCGGAACCTCGTGCCCATAAAAGGGACGCGTGGCTGGTTCGGTAATGTCCTGGAAGGTTTCAGTTTTTCTGCTCCAGATACACAGGCCAGCGCGGCCTGAGCGATCAGAGTAAAAGGCAAGTCTATCGCCGCCAGGGGACCAAGCCGGGGACCAATTGGACGTCCCGCCAGCTGATAACTTACTGCTCAACCCGCTGCTGATATCAACCATTTGAATGTCGAGACCAGGGCCGCCGTCCGCCCGAGAAATCCCTTTCTGAGTAAAGTGATCTTTGCCACCGGTCCACGACTCACTTGCCTGGGGGTTGTCGACTGTAAAGGCTAGGTATTTGCCGTCCAACGATATCGCGAGGGGTATGCGCATCAGAATCGAGGAGGCTGAAGCCAAGTCATGAGCGTCAAGAGGTTGGGAAAGTATGTGTGCCACGATATGCCTCTAGATGAATCCGACTGTGTTTGTGAATAGTACTGTCATGGGGCGCCTGTTTGAGCATTTCGGCGACGTCGTAGAGTGAAAGTATTTGTGGCTCTTGGGCTCCTGAAGCGGCTTTTTCCAGCCGTTGCTACGTTAATGATCAAAACGACCGCAACATCCGCCCCAACAACTCCATGGCCTGCTCACTCTCAGCCCCCCAGGGGTGTCCATAATTCAACCGCGCACAATGCCGAAAGTCCTGGCTGGCGGAGAAGATCGGGCCGGGGGCCAGACTGATGCCCTGGGCCAGGGCCAGTTTGAACAGCTTTAGCGAGTCGACGTTGTCGGGAAATTCGAACCAGAGAAAGTAGCCGCCAGCTGGGCGGGTTACACGGGTGCCCTGCGGGAAATGCCGGGCTGCGGAGGCGAGCATGGCGTCCTGCTGGCCTTCCAGGGCGTAGCGCAGTTTGCGCAGGTGGCGGTCGTAGTTGCCGTGTTGCAGGTAGTCGGCGATGGCGGTTTGTGCGGGTACCGAGGGCGAGATGGTGGTCATCAGTTTCAGCCGCGCTATGCGTTCGGCGTAGCGGCCACCGGCAACCCAGCCAACGCGGTAGCCGGGCGCCAGGCTCTTGGAGAAGGAACCGCAGTGCATTACCAGCCCTTGGGTATCCAGGCTCTTGATTGGTTTGGGCGGCCGTTCGCCGTAGTAGAGTTCGGCATATACGTCGTCCTCAATCAGCGGTACCTGATGCTCGCAGAGCAGGCTGTAGAGTTCCTGTTTGCGGCTTTCGTTGAGGCTGGCGCCGACCGGGTTCTGGAAGCTGCTCATAAACCAGCAGGCCTTGATCGGCAGGTTGGCCAGGCGTTCGCGCAGTATCTTCAGGTCCACCCCGTCCCGCGGGTGGACGGGTATTTCTACCGCTTTGAGTTGCAGGCGCTCCAGTACCTGCAGGCAGGCATAGAAGGCCGGTGATTCGATAGCGACCAGGTCGCCGGCCTGGGTCACGCTCTGTAGTGACAGGTTGAGTGCTTCCAGGGCGCCGTTGGTGACCACCAGTTCTTCCATCGGCAGCATGACGCCGCTGACCATATAGCGCAGGGCAATCTGGCGCATCAGGTCGGGGTTGCCTGCGGTCATGTCGGCGATGATGTCGTGCGGCGATAGGGTGCGCAGGCTTTGCGTCATCGAGCGCGCCAGTCGCGCCAACGGAAACAGGTCCGGACTGGGGAAGGCCGAACCGAAGGGCATGGTGTGCGGGTTTTTCAGTGACCCTAGGACGGAAAATACCAGCTCGCTGACGTCCACATCGGTAGTTTCCTGGGCCGCGAGATCGGCTCGTGGTTCGGGCGTGGGTAGCCCTGCCAGGGCGCGCACAAAATAGCCGGAGCGCGCGCGAGCCTGGATCAGGCCCCGGTCCTCAAGCAGGTAGTAGGCCTGAAAAACGGTTGAGGGGCTGACGCCGTAAGTCTGGCTGGCATGCCGCACCGAGAGGATCTTTTCGCCGGGCGTGAGGATGCCGTTGCGGATCAGTCCTGCGATATCGTCAGCCAGTCGTTCATAGCGTTTCATTGGCATGTCTCGGTTCGGCGTACGCGGCCTTCAGCGTAAAACGGGAGCCAGGAAGGTGGAGTCGGCCACCACTGCTTTGGCGTCGCTATTCACTGCAGATAACACGAAGCTTATCTGTTTTCTTGGCTCAGGCCATTCTTCGCCCTCCCAGACCACATTGACCGGCAGGTCGAGAATGTCTTCGGCATCCAGGTGGAGTTGGTCGGGGGATACCAGGCGGAAGCCTTCCGCGGCGTCGAGGCTGATCTGATAAAGGCCGGGCTGCTGGGTTTTGTTGATGAGCTTCAGGCTGTAGACATTCTCCACCTGCCCGGCGCTGTTCTCGCGGAACAGGTTGCGGTCGCGGGTGACGTCGAGGGACATCAGCGGGCGTTCTACCAGGGCGACGATAAACAACCCGATCATCAACGTCAGCATACCTGCATAACCGACCAGGCGGGGCCGCAACCAATGGGTTTTGCCGCCCTCCAGGGCGCGTTCGGAGGTGTAGCGTACCAGTCCGCGTTCGTAGCCCATTTTGTCCATCACGCTGTCGCAGGCATCGATACAGGCGGCGCAGCCAATGCATTCGAATTGCAGGCCATTGCGGATATCGATTCCGGTCGGGCAGACCTGTACGCAGAGGGTGCAATCGATACAGTCACCGAGCCCCTGCTCTGCCGGGTCGCTGTCTTTGCGCCTTGGGCCGCGCTGCTCGCCGCGCTCGGCATCATAGGCAATGACCAGGGTATCGCGGTCGAACATCACGCCCTGGAAGCGCCCGTAGGGGCACATGTCGCGGCAGACTTTCTCGCGCAGCCATCCTGCGTTGATGTAGGTGGCGGCGGTAAAGAAGAATACCCAGAACGCCGCTTGCGCGCCCAGATCCAGTGTCAGCAGGCCAAGGGTCAGCTCGCGTATGGGCGTGAAGTAGCCGACAAAGGTCAGCGAGGTGAGCAGGCTGACGCCCAGCCAGATGCCATGCTTGGCGCCACGTCGCAGAATCTTGTTGGCCGACCAGGGCGCGGCATCCAGCCGGACACGCTGATGCCGATCACCTTCGGTGACTTTTTCCGCCCACATGAACACCCAGGTCCATACGCTCTGCGGGCAGGTGTAACCGCACCAGATACGCCCGGCCGCGACTGTGATGAAGAACAGGCCGAAGGCGGCAATGATCAGAATGGCCGAAAGCAGAATCAGGTCCTGCGGCCAGAAGGTCGCGCCGAAGATATGGAACTTGCGGTTGACCAGATCCCAGAGCACGGCCTGGCGCTGATTCCAGGTCAGCCACACAGTGCCGAAAAACAGGGTAAACAGAGCGCCTGCGCCAAGCAGCCGAAACAGCCGATAGCGGCCACTGAAGGCCTTGGTGTGAATAGGTCCGCCGGAGCCGGCAGGTGTGGCACGTACGGCGGCTGCATCAATGATCTTGGCGGGAATTCTCTCGCTCATGGTGGTACCCCATCAGTCGTTATCAGGCTGATAGGGATGATGGGCAGTGCGGCTGATACGAAACAGGCTCAGATTCTGGAATAAAAACCATATCAGGCGTGGCATGAGGTCGCAGGCACGTTCGCCGTCATGTAGAAATAACACGCTGCATAGCTGCCGTTTATCGGCTGATTCACGGCATCTGATACGCTTTAGTCGGCCTGATCTGAGTCTGTTTAGGTGGCAGCGAACAGCCCATAGTGCGCCTTCGAATCAGCTGTATCCGGAGGCGATGAGCGCATGTACCACTATGATGACTACGATCGGGCTCTGGTGCGCGAGCGGGTTGCCCAGTTTCGTGATCAGGTTGAACGCCGCCTGAGTGGTGAGCTGACAGAGGAGGAGTTTCTGCCGCTACGGCTGCAAAACGGCCTGTATATGCAGCGCCACGCTTACATGCTGCGGGTCGCTATACCCTATGGCACTCTGTCTGCGGACCAACTGCGTGCCCTGGCCTATGTCGCCAGCGAGTTTGATCGGGGCTATGGCCACTTCACCACGCGGCAGAATATCCAGTTCAACTGGATTCAGCTGGAGCAGGTGCCGGACATTCTCGAATGGCTGGCCGAGCACGATATGCATGCGATTCAGACCTCGGGCAACTGCGTGCGTAATATCACCACCGAGGCCTTTGCTGGGGTTGCGGCCGATGAGTGGCTGGATCCACGCCCGCTGGCGGAAATCCTCCGGCAGTGGTCCACGGTCAATCCGGAATTTCTGTTCCTGCCGCGCAAATTCAAGATTGCGCTGAACGCCTCGGCTGAAGATCGCGCGGCCATTCAGGTGCACGACATCGGTCTGTATATCTACCAGCAGCAGGATGAATTGAAGCTGCGCGTCATGGTCGGTGGCGGCCTTGGGCGTACGCCGATTATTGCCAAACAACTGAGAGATGAACTGTCCTGGGAGGATGTGCTGTCCTATGTCGAGGCGATCCTGCGGGTATACAACCGTCACGGCCGACGTGACAACAAGTACAAGGCGCGGATCAAGATTCTGGTCAAGGCGCTGGGTATCGAAGCCTTTGCGGCGGAAGTGGAACGTGAGTGGCAGCAGATCAAGGACGGCCCCGCCCGCCTGACGCTGGCCGAGTATGAGCGGGTGGCTGAATCCTTCCAGCGCCCGGCCTATGCGCCCTTGGCGGATGTCGACCTGGAACATGGTGCCCGCCTGAGTCAGGAACCGGCGTTTGCTCGCTGGGTCGAGCGCAACGTCATGGCGCACAAGGTCCCGGGCTACAGCAACGTAGTGCTCTCGACCAAGCCTGGACTGTCCGCGCCGCCAGGTGACGTGACCGGTGAGCAGATGCGGCGTGTGGCTGATTGGGCCGAGCGCTATGGCTGTGGCGAGATACGGGTCGCGCATGAGCAGAATCTGGTATTGCCGGATGTGCCGCGCAGCCAGTTATATGCACTCTGGCGCGAGGCACTGGAAGCCGATTTGGCTACCGCCAATGTCGGCCTGTTGACCGATGTGATTGCCTGCCCGGGTGGTGATTTCTGCTCATTGGCCAATGCGCGTTCGATCCCGGTTGCCCAAGCGATTCAGGAACGCTTCGAACGACTGGATTATCTGCATGATCTGGGCTCACTGAGCCTGAATATTTCTGGCTGCATGAATGCCTGCGGCCACCACCATATCGGCAACATCGGCATTCTGGGTGTCGATAAGAACGGCAGCGAGTGGTACCAGTTGACCCTGGGTGGTAGTCAGGGCCAGCAGGCCGCGCTAGGCAAAGTGATCGGGCCTGCTTTCGCCGCTGAAGAAGTACCCGAGGTAATCGAGCGCGTTGCCCAGGTCTACCTGCAACAGCGCGAGGGTGATGAGAGCTTTCTGGATACGGTCAACCGTGCCGGCCTGGAGCCCTTTCGTGCCGCGGTCTATCGGGCGGAGGAGGTAGCGTCATGCTCAACTTGATTCGGCTGCAAGAAGGCACGGCGCAGATTGTCTTGGACGACCCCTGGGACCTGCTTCGGGGTGACGAGAAGCCTGTTCCGGAAAAGACGATTCTGCCGGTGCAGCGCTGGCAGGAACTGCAGAGCGACAAGGTGCTGCGGGGTGATGAACCCAGTAGCCAGGGCCTGCTCTTGCAACCAGACGATGAGCCCGAAATATTGCAGGAATGGTTGCCGGTGCTGCCCTTGATAGCTATCGACTTTCCCAGTTTCCGCGATGGTCGCGGCTACAGTCAGGCTTATCTGCTGCGCACCCGACTTGGCTGGCAGGGCGAGCTGCGCGCAGTTGGTGATGTGCTGCGTGACCAGTTGGCACATATGCGCCAGTGCGGCTTCGACAGTTTTGCCGTCCGCGAGGACAAGTCCGTGGAAGACGCGCTCAAGGGGCTTCAGGGATTGAGTGTGCTCTATGGTCGCTCTGTTATCGAGCCCCGCCCCCTGTTTCGGCGCAGATAACGGCGCCGCAGGCCCTGGGGATGAGGACCTCCGGGAGTAATCTGGCCGCCCGGCCTTTCCGGGCGGCTCAGTGTCGTCAAGATTCTGGATTAGCCTGCTTTTGAAAGTCGTGTGGTCTGCACAATCTGCGTAGCCAGGTATTCGGCATCTCTGGCGATGCCACTGAAGCGCCCTGATCCCCAAGTGTGCAGCCAGGGTAGACCGAGGAAGTACAGGCCATCCTGAGTGGTGACTCCGCGCTTATGCACTGGATGCCCATGACCATCGAACACGCTGGCCTGGACAAAGCGGAAGTCGGGTGCAAAGCCGATGCACCAGATAATGCTGGTGATACCGGCTGCTTGCAGGTCAAGGCTTTCGCGCTCCGCGTCGGGCTGCCATAGGGGCTGGTAGGGCGCACCTGGCGGCGCGTCGATACCCTGTTCTTCGATATATTTGTCGATGCTGCGGTTGATGCGCTCGTAGACTGCATCGGCGGCGTCCAGTTTGCTGGTCAGGTCGGGGGCAAACTTTAAAGTACTGCCTTCCAGTCCGGTGAGCAGGCCAAACAGCTCCATGCCCTCGGTGGCGAAGCGGCGCAGGTCGATATCACGCCCGCCGTCGCGGCCGGTCAGGTAATGGTTGGTGTTGTCACGCACGCCCTCGCGCAGCGGGTGGCTTTCGACGTCGATATCGTAGTACTTCATGTCGTGTAGCCACTCGACGACATCGCGGCCCCGGTAAAAGCGTGCGCAGCGCGGTGCGTCGCCCACCGCCAGATACACCTTGCGTCCGGCCAGATGCAGGTCTTCGGCAATCTGCGCGCCGGACTGACCAGATCCCACCACCAGCACGTTACCTGCGGGCAGCAGATCCGGGTTGCGGTACTGTTCGGAATGGATCTGTTGAATCGCCGCAGGTACACGCTCGGCCATGCGCGGAATGATCGGTACCTGATAACCGCCCGAGGCGACGATAACCTGATCGGCAGTATAGTCACCGTCGCTGGTCTGAATCAGGTAGCCGCCCTGGGCGCGTGGTTGTACGCGCTGAACGCTGACACCGGTGCGGCTGGGGGCGTTGACCATTTCGATGTAACCATCCAGGTAGGCGATGATTTCGTCTTTCTTCATAAAGCCGTATGGGTCATCACCGGCGTAGGGATAACCTGGCAGGGTGCATTGCCAGTTGGGGGTGACCAGACAGAAGGCATCCCAGCGCTGGGTGCGCCAGGCATTGGTGAGTGCGTGCTTTTCCAGAACCAGATGGTCGATATCGTGTTGTTGCAGGTAGTAGCTGGCGGACAGACCAGCCTGGCCGCCGCCGATGATGATAACGCTGTGGTGTGGTGCTTTATTGGCTGAAGTCATGATGCGGTCCTGTTGATTGAGGGGCGGCTCAGTGTGCCTGCATGAAGCTGACGTGCACGTCACCCTGGCTGAAGGATTTGGCGGTGTGGCGTAGCTGACTGAGCGTGTCCATGGCGGCGCTGCAGTAAAAGCCTTTGACCTCGCGAACGCGCTCGGATGCGGCATCCAATGCGACCTCGGCACGCTGCATAAAGTCGTCCAGCGGATAGGACGCGCCATGCTGCAGGTGCTGGTGAATAACCGTGGAGGGTGAATAGGCGGTGAATTCCTGACCATCGGGCCAGCGAACCGTGAAATTGACGGCAGGCATGTCAGTGCTCCTGTGGAACGGCAGTGGAAACTTGGTTGGCGTTTGAAGTTGGGTAGGTAAAGCCGGTAAAGGGCGTGCTGGCGAGATCCCAGAAGGTGGCGACCTGCCCGGCTTTGCATACGTCCAGCCGGGCGCTGGTGTTGATGCTGCCAACGCGTGCACAACTGAGGCCCTGCTGCGCAAATGCGGCCTGCACCTGGTCCCAGTCTTGCGGGTTAAGGGTGACCAGAAAGCCGTAGCTGGGAAAAGCCAGCAACCAGCGCAGCAGGTCGCCATCTGCCGGGCGTGGCAACAGGTCCAGGTCAATCTCCGCGCCGCAGCCTGTGGGCTCCAGCAGCATCAGCAAAGTGCCAAGCAGGCCAGCATTGCTGATGTCCTTGGCGGCGTGCAGCAGGCCGCCTTCGGCCAGGGTCGGCAGCACGTTCAGCTTGCTGCGCAATACCTCACTGGGCACCTGTTCAAAGGCTTTCCAGTAGGGCGTATCGGCGTGCCATTTACCGTTCAGGTCGACGGCCAGGGCGAGGGTCTGCCCAGGCGCTACGTGCAAGGTGGAAAGCAAACGCTTGGCCATGCCGGTAATGGCCACGGCCAGCGCAGCGGGGTTGCCGGGTGCCTGACTGGTGTGGCCGCCAGCCAATACCAGGCCGTATGCCCGGCAGGCGGCGCGAATACCGTCGAGCACCTGATCTGCGCAGGCCGCGTCGTGGTGCCAGTAAGCGTTGACCACCGCCGTGGCGCGGCCACCCATCGCGGTGATATCGCTGACGTTGGCCATTACCGCAGACCAGCCGGCGAACCAGGGCGCCTGTTCGACGAAGCGTGGGATCATCCCTTCTATTGCCAGCAGTTGGTAATGATCGCCACAACGGATAGCGGCAGTGTCATCGCCTGGCAGGGCGTAGAGCTCATCGCGGCTCAGGGATACATTTTCGGCCAGGGCCGCGGCCGGAGCCTGAATCGACATCTTGGAGCGCATCGCCGGGGTGTCGCGCAGGGCATCAAGCAATGCGTCCAGATCTTGCCGCGCGGGAGTCTGCATCGGTTTACCCATGGCGGTGTGCTCGCAATGGCAGCAGTGAAATTTCCCGCGGCATAAAAGGATAATGCTGCAGCTCTACCTGCATCACCGCATGGGGCTGTCCGAGCAACTCGATGTGCTCCAGGGTGTGCCAATACAGGCGCTGGAAGTACGCTTCGTTGCCAAGCTGCACGGTGGCCAGAAAACGTTCGCAGCCGATATCCTTGGCGCGGGACACCGCCTCGTTGATCAGGGCCGTGCCGATCATGCCGTGGCGGCGGTAGTCGGCGGCCACGCACAAGCGTCCGCCGTACCAGAGCCCCGGCTCCGGCTGAAAGATACGCACGGCGCCGACCACTGCATTGGGCATCCCGCACTGGTAGGCCAGCGCGACTATGGGGATGGCCTGAAAATCGTGCTGGTCCTTGTCCTGGGGCAGCAGCTGTTGCTCTTCGGAGAACACCCGGCGCCGCAGGGCAAAGTACTCGGCTTTTTCCCAGGCTTCGCTGGCCGCTTTGACCAGCACATCGTCGGCGCGGAAATCCGGGAAGCTGTCTTCCGTCAATGCAAAGAGATGGTCGGCCATGCTCGTATCCTCACTCGTGTCGTTTCAGTGCCGAGCAGGCGCCGCATTTGGCGCAGCCAGCCTTGATGTCATCGGAATGCAGGCCGTGACGCTGCAAGCTGGCGCCGATCTGTGGATACAGCCGCTGCATCATGGCGTTATCGGGTTTCGGGTGGTTGGCCAGCGGCGTGCCGTCAATAGGCACAAAGGGCACCACGAAGGGATACACGCCCATGGCGGCCAGGCGTTCGCTCATCTCGGCGATGGCGGCTTCGGGATCTCCCAGCCCGGCGAGGATGTAGGTGCTTACCTGGCCGCGGCCAAACACCTCAACCGCCGCCTCGAAGGCCGAGAAATAACGCGACAGCGGCACCTCGGCTTTGCCCGGCATGATGCGCGCGCGCACCGGGTCCGTTACGGCTTCCAGGTGCATGCCAAGGGAGACCACACCGCTATTCCTGAGCCGCTGAAACCAGCGGTCGTCGTCTGGTGGTTCGCACTGGGCCTGAATTGGCAGATCGACCGCAGCCGTTATAGCTGCTGCGGATTCGCAGAGAATCGCCGCGCCGCGATCAGATGTCTGCGGGGTGCCGGTGGTCATCACCATGTGTTTCACACCATCCAGCTCGACCGCTGCCTTGGCGACCTCTGCCAGTTGCGCTGGACGTTTGCGGGCGATGGTTTTATCGCTCTTCAATGATTGATTGATGGCGCAGAACTGGCAGGCACTGTCGGCATCGTTCATGCGAATGCAGTGCTGCAGAATGGTCGTCGCCAACACATCCTTGCTGTGCAGGGTGGCGATTTTCCAGTAGGGCGTGCCGTCGTCGGTGGACAGCGCATAGAAATTGGGTACCCCAGGCATGCTGACCTGACCGACCACGCGGCCATCGCGCAGAATCTCCGCGCCACTGCCATTGGCCGAAGGGCGAGCCAGGTAGGGCGAGTCCAGTGAGGCGCGGTTGAGTATCGGGATCATTGCCGTGTGCTCACCGACGGTCAGCGCCTTGTGATCGGAGGGGCCAGCACCGCCCTGGCGTGACAGCCCGGTAGCATCTTGCCAACGCACACCGTGGCATTGCAGCTCACTGAGCAGGTCGGTCGCTATCAATTGCACTGGGGCGAGATCAGAGGCTTGCATACGCGGGCTCCTCTTCGGTCATTGTGCTGCTGTCCAGTTCGCTCTCGCGGTCATGCACATGCGGGGCCGGGCGACGGTCGATCAACAGGCTGAGCAGTTCGGGGCGGCTGTAGTGCCCAACCGAGTCCATCATGCGTTTGCGCTTGTCGATCAATGTCAGGTCCAGATCGGCGATCACCGTACCCTCCCCGCTGCGCAGCGGCTCACCGAGCAACTTGCCCTCAGGGCTGACGATGGCACTGAAGCAGCCATCGCTGATTTGCGCGAGCTCGCAACCGGTGTCCGCGATGATCTGTTGCTGCTGTTCGGGGCTGAGCCAGGCCGTCGCATTGACCACAAAACAGCCTGATTCCAGGGCGTGATGACGGATGGTGACTTCCATCTGTTCGGCGAAGATGGGGCCGACCAAAGAACCGGGGAACATGGCGGCATGGATCTGTTCGCCATCGGCCATCAGCGCGTAGCGGGCCAGCGGGTTGTAGTGTTCCCAGCAGGCCAGTGAGCCGATGCGGCCGACCTGGGTGTCGATTGCACGCAGGCCGGAGCCATCGCCCTGCCCCCAGATCATGCGCTCGTGATAGGTGGGGGTGATCTTGCGGCGTCGTTGCAGCAGGGTGCCGTCGGCATCGAAAAGCAATTGGGTATTGTAGATAGTGCCGCCGTCGCGCTCGTTGACGCCAATGCTCACCACCATGCC
Organism: Gammaproteobacteria bacterium; assembly: GCA_023475025.1. GTDB lineage: Bacteria > Pseudomonadota > Gammaproteobacteria > Pseudomonadales > Pseudomonadaceae > Halopseudomonas. Next base: position 26,584 of record JAMCWB010000067.1, on the reverse strand, counting down.
GGCGCGGCGGCAGGCTTCGCCAATCGCGGCAGTGGCAGCTGAAGGCACCACTACGGATTCATTGAGTAGCCGGAGGTGCTCCTTGCCCATCTTGAAGGGTGGCTGCACATAGGAGAAATACGGGTAGTAGGGCACCACCGTCTCCGGGAAGACCGCAAACTGCACGCCTTCGCGGCCCAGCTCGCTGATCGTCTGGCAGACCTTGTCGACCGTGCCTTCGCGACTGTACAGCACGGGGCTAAGCTGAACGGCGGCGGCTTTGATAATTGTCATACCGGGTCCTCGGCTGGATAACTGAAGGGGGAAAATCCCTCCCGCTAACGGGAGGGAGCGGGCTCAGGCAGTCCAGGTATCGATGATCAACGCGCCTTCGCGGCGCATCAGCAGGCGCAGATCCATTACGTCCAGCGGGTTGATCGGGCGGATGCCTTCAATCAGCGCTTTCTCGGTCTGGCCATAGAGCGCTTGCAGGGCAAAACGACAGGCATAGACTTCGCCGCCTTCTTCCATAAAAGCCTTGATCTGGTTGTTGACTGCCAGGTGGCCGGGGAAGGCTTCGGCGCCCAAAGTAGGGAAGCCGCGCTGTACACCCAGCTGCACGCCCGGGCCATACAGCAGAACCTTGGTTTCGAAGCCTTTGCGCAGCAGGCGCTTGGCCTGCAGCATGTTGACCAGGCCGATGGAGCCTTCGAAGGCAATGGTGTGGAAAGTCAGTAGGGCTTTCTCGCCCGGTTCGGCTTTGACGTCCTCGAAAACCTTCTCTTCGTAGTTGACGAGAAAATCACCATCTTTGTAGTGGGCTGTTTCGACTGTAGGCATTCTGATTCTCCGGTTGGGTTAACGACGCAGTAATGGACTGCGGTTAACCTGACTAGAGCAATGGCTGTGCCAGAGATCTTTGCTATTTAACAAGTATCTGTATTCAAAAGGATTTTACGTCTGATCCGGCTTTTTTGAGCGGAACTGACCCTGTTGTTTCTCTACGATATCTCGTATAACTACGAAAACCCGTAGCCATAATCACGAAAGGCCGTAGTGATGAGTCTGGAAGACGTCGATTATTTATCCGGTTGGTCAGGCATGGCTTACCCCTCACGCCACCTGGTGTTCGAGCATTGCAGTGCCGGCATCGTGCAGTTTGATCCGGTGGGTAATCGCTTTGTCGATATCAACATTGCCGCCTGCAAGTTGTTCGGTTATCCCCGGCATGAAATTCTCGAACTCACAGTGACCAAGCTCTTTGGCCACGCCCTGCCCGAGCTGATCGTCTTTACCCAGGCGGTGCTGGAAGAGGGCAAGGGCTGGTCCGACTCTTTCACCTGCACGCGTAAGGACGGCGAGCGAATCGAGCTGGAACTGTCGGCATCGACCTTGAAGCTGAAAGGCGTGGTCTACCTGATTCTGGTGCTACGCGAACGGGATGAAGAGCGCTATCGACAGAACCAGGCGAACGTCGAACGCACCATGCGTGGCGGATTGATTGAATGGCAGAACATTCTCACCCTGTTTCAGGAAAGCGAACGCGAGAACCAGTTACTACTGAGTGCGGTGGGTGACGGCATCTACAGTATTGATAGCGAAGGTCTGGCCACCTACGTCAATCCGGCGGCCGCCCGCATGCTGGGCTGGCAGCAGGAAGAAATGATCGGCAAGAACATCCATCGTATCCACCATCACAGCCACGCCGATGGCAGTCATTACCCGGTCGAGGATTGTCCGATCTACAAAGCAGTGCATGACGGTATGGTGCATGAAGGCAAGCAGGAAGTGTTCTGGCGAAGGGATGGCAGCATGTTCCCGGTAGAGTTCACCAGCACACCGGTGATCTCGGGTGGTTCCATCATCGGGTCGGTGGTGGTCTTTCGCGATATTACCGAGCGGCATACCACTCAGCAGCGGCTGGAAAGTGCGATGGATGAGCTGCGTGAGCTGAAGCAGCGGCTGGAGCAGCAGAACGCCTATTTGCAGGAAGAAATACTGATCGAGCATCATTTTCGCGAGATCGTCGGTCAGAGCGAACCTATCCTGACCATTGTCAAACAGATCGACGTGGTCGGCCCTACCGACGCCAGCGTATTGATCCATGGTGAGTCCGGCACCGGCAAGGAACTCATCGCCCGGGCTATCCACCAGTCCAGTCGACGCAGTGAAAACCCGCTGATTAGGGTCAACTGCGCCGCGATACCCGCCGAGCTGTTCGAAAGTGAGTTCTTTGGCCACGTCAAAGGCGCTTTTACCGGAGCGATGCGTGACCGGGTCGGGCGTTTCGAGCTGGCCGATGGTGGCACCCTGTTTCTTGATGAGATCGGCGAGATTCCGCTGGAGCTGCAAAGCAAACTGCTGCGGGTGTTGCAGGAAGGGCAGTTCGAGCGGGTGGGTGAAGAGCGCACGCGCAAGGTCGATGTGCGCATCATCACTGCGACCAACCGCGATTTGTTGGCCGAGGTCAAAGCCAAGCGTTTTCGTGAGGATCTCTACTTCCGCCTCAACGTATTCCCGATTCTCTCGCCGGCACTGCGTGAACGGCCGGAAGACATACCGCTGCTGGCCAGTCATTTCGTCAAGCAGATCTGCTCGCGATTGGGTCGCCCACCTGCACGGCTGCGCAAAGCGGATGTCCAGCGTATGCAGGACTATAGTTGGCCCGGCAATATTCGCGAGCTGCAGAACGTCATAGAGCGGGCACTGATAACCAGCAAGGGTCAGGACTTGCTGCTCGACGTGCCGGTGGCCCAAGGTGGGGTACAGAGCCCCGAGAAGGTTACGCCTCCCCAAGTGGGCGGCATCCTCACCGAAGCGCAATTGCGCCAGTTGGAGAGAGATAATATCAAGGCCGCGCTGGCGGCCTGCGACGGCAAGATTTTTGGTGAGAACGGTGCTGCAGCACTTCTGGGTATGAGGCCCACTACCCTTGCATCGCGGCTGAAAAAGCTCTAATCGCTCGCTACACATTGGGGGGGGTGTTGCGGCACCCTTTGAGTATCCCGCTGTTATCAAGAGCGTCCTGGTAGCATCAGGTCTCTACCTGTTCCTCCTCTCTCAGCGTAAGCACTTCATACCCCGTAGAGGTCACGGCTATGGTGTGCTCCCACTGGGCGGATAGTTTCTTGTCGCTGGTCACCACAGTCCAGCCGTCCTTCTTCAATTTCACCTTGGCCTTGCCCTGGTTGATCATCGGCTCGATGGTGAAGGTCATGCCTTCCTGTAGCACCACTCCGCTACCCTTCTGGCCGAAATGCAGCACCTGTGGTTCTTCATGCATTTCCCTGCCAATGCCATGGCCGCAGTACTCGCGCACTATCGAGTAGCCGTTCTTTAGCGCGTGCTGCTGAATCGCGTGCCCCACGTCGCCCAGGGTGGCGCCGGGTTTGACGGCCTTTATGCCTTCCCACATGGCTTCATAGGTTTTGTCGACCAGGCGCCTGGCAAAGGGCGACACGTTGCCAATCATGTACATCTTGCTCGAGTCGGCGATAAACCCCCCTTTTTTCAGCGTGATATCGACGTTGATTATGTCGCCATTCTTCAGCTTCTGCGCGTCTGAAGGTACGCCATGGCATACCACATGATTGACCGAGGTGTTGAGCACGTACTGGTAGCCATATTGGCCCTTGCTGGCTGGGCGCGCTTTGAGTTCGTCGACAATGTAGCGCTCGGCAAGGTTGTTGATATCCATGGTGGATATACCCGCGACGATGCGCGAGTCGAGATAGGCAAACACCGATGCAAGCAGTCGCCCCGACTCGCGCATTATCTGCAGCTCGTCGGCGCTTTTCAGGGTTACCTCAGCCACAAGCAACCTTCCCGACATCCACGTTGGCGCGTTTCATCTGCTCGCTGATGATCTGGGTGAAGGACATGCTTGGGTTGGCCTCGGCGAGCATGCCTATTTTTATCCAGTACTCGGCCTGAGCGTTGATGGAGCGGACCATTACTGTGCTGGATTTGCGGATTTCTTCATGTAGCTGGTCATCTATCTTTACGATTCCCATGGATATGCTCCGTATACGATGTGTATACGAATCATATTTCCTCACTGCTATGGGAGCAAGCGCTTTGCCGAGGACGGTAGCGCGACCGCTCGTTACCCTGTCGGAGGTGATGCCAGATGGAAATCGCTGTTCTCCCGCCACGGCAGCGTCGAATGCAGTACCCGCCAGCTGTTGTTATCAATGCAACCCAGCGACATCTCGAAATCCGCGAACCGCTCAAGGTCGGCGCGGGTGGCGCAGCCTTCGCTGATGCGCCGCTGAATGGCAAGTACGGTGGTGCTGGCGATGGGTCTGTCGCGCAGGTACATGAAGTAGCCGCCGCGCACCAACAGCAGCGTTGCGCCGGTGCTGGTACCGGTGCTTGAGGGCGCGGTGCTTCTGATGGCGAATTCGCTGCCGTCTGCGCTCAATGGCATGCGCTCCCAATGCTCGTACAGGTCGCAGAGCACGCCGCTTTCATGCACTGAGTTGCCGTCAAAGCGCATGCGGCCTATGTCGGCGGTGGTGCGCAGGGACGAGTCGTGCTGGCGGTCCCAGTAACACAGGTCGTCGTTCAGGCGTGTGCCGATGGCGAGATTACCCCTTGGATAGCGGCCCAGCGCGAGCGCCATCACCTTGATATTTTCGAGCGCTTCGCACCGGATACGCCTCCACCGGACACCGATGATCCGGTTACATGCATGACCCATCGGATGACAACACAGGCCGGTCGTGCTGTGTATGCATTACGCAAACAGACAGTTGAACCGGTATTCGGTATTATCAAGCATGTGATGGGCTTCCGCCGCTTCTCATTGCGCGGATTCGACAAAGTGGTCGGTGAGTGGACCTTGGCTACGCTGGCATGGAATGTTAAACGAATGAATATTCTGCGCATGGCCTGAAAAGGCTGCATGTGATGCTACCAGTAGCGCGCTCCAGCTGCCTATTGGCTCCCACATGATACTGGTAGGGGGGCACCTAGCTCATATTTCAGATCGTTGGGGCGAAACCAGGCCTTTGCGTCGACGCCGGACATGGCCATCTTTATAGGCTCAAGTCCGACAGACTCCTAGGCTGCCTTTCGATTGAGTTGGGTCAAGTGACTCGTGAGTCACATAGGCTATGCTGAATCTAAGTTAAGCGAATACGTGGTCGTTAATTGATGACTGCGACACACAGAAAAGGGGTTGAATATGAGCAAGAATGCAAGTCTCTTCATGCCGGTTGTATCGTTGTTTGGTGCGAATGTGTTGTCTGAGTTGGCTGATCGAGTGAAGTCTCTGGGTGGTAAGAAGCCGCTGGTCATCACTGATAAGGGTATGACTCAACTAGGCTACACCAAGCAAGTAACGGATCTGCTTGATCAGGCCAGCATTGCTTATGCAGTATTTGATGAGACTATTCCCAATCCAACCGATAAAAACGTTGAGCAAGGCGTTGCTGCCTACCAAAAGGGTCAGTGCGATATGCTGATCTCCTTGGGTGGTGGTAGTGCGCATGACTGTTGTAAAGGTGTTGGTTTAGTGGTTTCTAATGGCGGCGTGATTGCTGACTATGAAGGTGTCGATCAGTCAAAGAACAGCTTGCCACCTTATATTGCGATTAATACTACTGCCGGAACTGCGAGCGAATTAACCCGTTTCACTATTATTACCAATACCTCCAATCACGTGAAAATGGCGATTGTGGATTGGCGCGTCACGCCGGACTTGGCGATTAATGATCCGTTGTTGATGATGAAAATGCCGCCGTCGTTGACTGCCGCAACCGGTATGGATGCACTGACTCATGCGGTGGAGGCTTATGTCTCAACGGATGCAAACCCAATCACTGATGCTTGTGCGCTACAAGCGATTCGTTTGATTGCGCGTTATTTGCGAGTTGCTGTGGCGCGTGGCGATGATCTCGAAGCGCGTGATCGGATGGCCTATGCGCAGTATTTGGCGGGGATGGCGTTCAATAATGCCGGTCTCGGTCATGTGCATGCGATGTCGCATCAACTCGGTGGTATGTATAACTTGCCACATGGCGTGTGTAACGCACTGTTGTTACCGCATGTCTGCGAAGCAAACTTAATGGCTGCGCAAGAGCGTTATGCCGATATTGCTGATGCCTTGGGCGAAAACATCTACGGTTTGCCGGTACGTGAGGCTGCACAAATGGCTGTAGTGGCGATTCGTTGTCTGTCGGTTGATGTGGGTATCCCAAGTAATCTGACTGAATTGGGTGTGCAGGATAAAGACATTGATGCAATGGTTAAGCATGCGCAGCAAGATGTGTGTGCATTAACCAATCCACGTCGATTGAATGACAAGGAAGTGGCGGCAATCTTCCGTGCTGCAATGTAGTTATTGCTAGCTAGAAACGTAGCTGACAACCACGCCTCGCCTTAAGCAGCGGGGCGTGTTGCGTTTTAGATGCTGTATGAGCGGGCCATGCCCGCGACAGCGGTGTTGTATTCCAAATAAAGTATCGAGATGATAGTGGTACATGCCGCACTGCCAATTAAGGAAACGCTTCGGCGCCGTTTAATCAGCGCTTCCCTAATGGGGTTCAGCTTTCGATTAACCCGGGATGCACAGAAGGATTTGACTGCGATCCGCCGTTATACAGTGGAAACCTGGGGGACGGAGCAATCTAGGCGGTATCTTCAGGGTATGCGCGAGACGATAGAGCTTTTAGCTGAGTTTCCGGGGCAGGTGTCAATGGCCATTAACAGCAGGGTGTGGTGCGAGAGAATGTGGGGGAGGGGGTGTTGAGTTTTCCGTATGGCAGCCACATGCTGTATTACCGGCTGGAAAAGAAGCATCTGGTAGTGTTTGCGGTACTGCATCAGCGGATGGTGCCAGAAGGGCACCTGAAAGGGCGTTAGGCGAGTTTAACCAAGGGCCGACCCGATGTGCAGTGGGCCGGCAAGTGGGTGTGCTGGAGCTTTATATGAGCGGAGCAAGGTGCTGGGCAAGCCTGTCCAGCGCATCCCTTCTCTCATCAAAATAGTCGTGGCGGTTGTATATGCCTTCTACGCCTTTCAACTTGTGATTCAGGCAGCGCTCAGCTATATGGCCAGGCACGCCGATTGATGCCAGCAGGCTTCTGCAGGTGCGACGCAGGTCATGAACTGTAAAATGTTCGAGATCGCCCATTTTGTTCGGGGGCTGCGCCGCTCTGCCGGGCTCTCTACCAAACAGTTTTGATATTGCTCTATTCAGGGTGTCTTTGCCCATATGAGGCACTTTGCTTGTCCTTCTGTTTGGGAGCACGTAAGCGGAGCCAAACGAGCGTACCTTCAGCTCTTTTAGCCACTCGATAGACAAGTCGGGCAATGGGATATCGATAGCTGCCCCGGATTTGCTTCGTTCGCTGGGTAGATACCAGGTCTGGCCATCAAGGTCGAACTCGTTCCAGGTTGCTTCAGTCAGCTCGCTTTTCCTAACGCCTAATGACAGCAACAGCGCACAGGCAAGATAGTTGTCACGTGTAAAGCTATCTGTTTCTTCTCGGAATTTTTTAAAGGCAAAGGTGACTTCTTTTAGCGTCAGGACTCTGTCTCTGCTTTTTTCTATGCCGCCCGCATCACTCGCTGTAAAAGCGCTGGCCGGATTGCCGGCGACCACATCCAGTTTTATGCCGTGATTAAACAGCTGCTTGCAATACAGCAAGGCGTCGTTGGCAATGGTTGGTCGATTGCTTTCGATGATGTTACGTAAAATCCTTTGTATGTCGCGTCCGGTGACGGCTTCTGGTCGCATCTGGCCTATAACCGGTGCGATGTCCTTTGAGTAAACCCGAAAGGGTATCTGATGGTGTTTCAGGCGCTTGATGTTGCCCTCATGCCAGTCTGCAAAAAGGTCGTCGACGCTGCGAATTGATTCGTGCAGGGATCGCTGCTTGGCGATGAGGGGGTCAAGACCCTGACGGTGTTGCTGCATTTTCAGTGTTGCTTCTGTTCTTGCGTCTGCAAGAGACAGGTCCTCAACCCTGCCGAGCGTCATTTCTTTACGCTTTTTATCGGATGTGAAGCGCAGCATCCAATAAGCTCGGCCGGCTTTGGGTACTACCAGATAAAGCCCCCCGCCGTCTGAAAAGCGGCCCGGTGCCCCCTTGATTTTTGCCTGCACAGCTTTGCTAGTCAGGTTGCCCATTTCTCACCCCTATTTACCCACCACTCTATTCATGGTGAATGCTAGCATGCCCACCGATATACCCACCATTATTTGGTGGATTGTGGTGGGTAGGTGTGGATCTGGGTGGACAATGTTTTCTCTATAGGCTTTGTATTTCGTGGGTTGTAGGAAAGCTGTGGATGGCTGTAGATGTCACTCGATATTCTGCACCTGCTCACGCATCTGCTCGATATACACCTTGAGATCCACCGAGGCCTGGGTGCTGCGGCTATCGATGGCCTTGGACCCCAGGGTGTTGGCCTCACGGTTGAATTCCTGCATGAGAAAGTCCAGCCGGCGGCCCATGGCCTGCTTACCGCTCAGTACGTGGCGGGTTTCGCTGACGTGGGTATCCAGGCGGTCGAGCTCTTCGGCCACATCGATCTTCTGCGCCAGCAACACCAGTTCCTGTTCGATGCGGGTGTTATCCAGTTCCAGTTTGGCCTCGTTGAAGCGATTGATCAGCTTTTGCCGATGGGCGCTGAGCAGTTCGGGCATCAGCTCGCGCAAGGTGGCAACACATTGGCTGATGGCAGCAAGGCGCTCTTCCAGCAGTTTGGCCAGCTCGCTGCCTTCGCGAGCGCGCTGGTCTTTAAGTTCCGTCAGCGCCTGGGCAAAGAGTTGGCTGGCATCGTTCAGGAGGCCGGCCTGGTCATTGTCACTGCTGCCCAGAACGCCAGGCCAGGCGAGTAACTCCAGGGGGTTGATGGCGGCCGGATTATCCAGTTGCTGGCTGATCTGCTGGCTGGCGCTGATCAGCTCGTCCAGCAGCGGCTGGTTCAGGCTGATGCGGTCTGCTTGCTCAACGGCGGGATGAAAGCGCAGGGTGCACTCGACCTTGCCCCGGCCCAGGTGCTTGCGAGCCCGTTCGCGCAGCGGCCCTTCCAGTTCGCGGAAGGCTTCCGGCAGGCGCAGGCTGGCTTCCAGGTAGCGGTGATTGACCGAGCGGATTTCCCAGACCAGGGTACCCTGATCAGTGGTTTGCTCGCTGCGAGCAAAGGCGGTCATGCTGTACACCATGGGGCAACTCCGGCAACCAATTGGGCTATTTGCCAGCTATTGTACCCCATGGCCTGGCTGAATGACCTTTGATGTTGGCGGCGGTGTCCAGGTTGCAGGCACATCCGTATACTGTGTGGCATTACCTCCGTTATTCAGCAGAAAGGAATGTTATGCAACGTCCCAGTGGCCGTCAGGCCGATCAAATGCGTCCGGTAACCCTTACCCGACATTACACCAAGCACGCCGAAGGGTCAGTGCTGGTTGAGTTCGGCGACACCAAGGTGATCTGCACCGCCAGCGTCGAGTCCGGGGTGCCACGCTTTCTGCGCGGCTCTGGCCAGGGCTGGATAACCGCTGAGTACGGTATGTTGCCGCGCTCGACCGGTTCGCGCATGGCACGTGAAGCCAACAAGGGTAAGCAGGGTGGGCGTACGCTGGAAATCCAACGCCTGATCGGCCGCTCACTGCGTGCGGCGGTGGATCTGAAGACACTGGGTGAAAACACCATTTATTTTGACTGTGACGTGATTCAGGCGGACGGTGGCACGCGTACCGCCTCGATTACGGGTGCCTGTGTTGCCCTGGTGGATGCCCTGCGCAGCATGAAGCAGCGCGGTGCGATCAAGCAGATTCCCCCGGTGCAGATGATTGCGGCCCTATCAGTAGGTATCTATCAGGGTGTGCCGGTAATGGATCTGGATTACCCGGAAGACTCGGCAGCAGACACCGATCTGAATGTGGTGATGACCGACAAGGGCGGCTTTATCGAAGTGCAGGGCACGGCTGAAGCTGCGCCTTTCCATGCCGAAGAACTCAACGCCATGCTCGAGCTGGCCCGTCAGGGCATCGAGCAGTTGTTTGTGGCGCAACAGGCAGCGCTGGCTGACTAAGCGGCGCTGCGGGCAGGACAATTGCGTCAGCCCGAGCTTCGGGCTATGTTGCATGCAGTGACTGAGACGCATAATCGCCGATAATGGCAATACAAGGAGTGTCCTATGACCGAGGAAAGCCCGCAGCCCGTTCCACCCACTGGTCCTGATGCCGAAGCGCGCAAATGGGCGCTGATTGCGCATTTGTCAGGCCTGGTTGGTTTCCTGATTCCCTTTGGCAGCCTGATCGGCCCTTTGCTGGTCTGGCAACTGAAGAAAGATGCCGATCCCTTTATCGATGATCAGGGCAAGGAAGCCCTGAACTTCCAGATTACCGTGGCCATTGCCGGTCTGATCTGTGTCTTGCTGATGGTGGTATTGATCGGCCTGCTGCTGATCTGGGTGGTGATCATTGGCGCCCTGGTGCTGATGGTGATTGCCGCAATCAAGGCCAATGAGGGCCAGGCATACCGCTATCCGTTTATCTGGCGAATAATAAAGTAGTGAGCTAGAAGCTGGAGCGGGCGCGGGGGATGGGCGTTGTCGGGCTGGCACACAATAACCCTGTATCCCTCGCTCGCCGTACGTCACCTTGTTCAGCTTTCAGCTTTCAGCTTTCAGCTTTCAGCCACTTTTATATGGTCAACGTCCAGTCGTAATCGACAATCACCGGTGCGTGCTGTGAAAAGCGTGCATTGCGCGGTATGTGGGCGTCCTTGACGAAGCGGCGCAGGCCCGGGGTGAGGAACTGGTAGTCGAAGCGCAGGCCAAGGTTCAGGCTTTCCGCCTGTTCGCTGTCCGGCCACCAGGTGTACTGGTCTGACTCTCGGGTGATTTCACGCAGGGCATCGACGTAGCCCAGGTTGCCGAAAATCTCATCCATCCAGGCGCGTTCCGGGGCCATGAAACCCGGTTCGTGCTGGCAATCACGCCAGTTCTTCACATCCAGCTTGAGGTGCGCCGTATAGAGCGAGCCGCAGTAGATAAATTCACGACGCTTGCGGCGCTGCTTGTTCAGGTAGCCGGTGAAGTCATTCATGAACTTGAATTTCTGGTTCAGGTCAGCATCGCCGTCACGGCCGCTGGGCAGTAGCAGTGAACCAATGCTGACCTTGTCGAAATCGGCCTGGATGAAGCGACCGTAGCGGTCCGCCAGTTCGAAACCCAGGCCCATGATGATGGCCTTGGGCGCGGTGCGAGTATAGATGGCGACGCCACCCTGGCTCGGCACTTCGGCCTCGAAGCAGTACTGCCAGTAGCCGTCGATCCAGTAGGGATCCTGTTCCAGTTCGGGTGCGGTGACGCGAATATCCTGCAGGCAAATGACATCGGCATCCTGCGCGCGCAACCAGTCAAACAGACCGTGCTGGGCAGCGCGCTCTACTCCATTGACGTTAAGACTGATAATTCGCATGCGTGGCCCCCTGAAAACCGAGGGTGTATGATAACCGAGGTAGCCACAATTTTGTTAACAAGAAGGTGAGGATGCACGAGTATCAGCGCGAATTTATCCGCTTTGCCCTGGATCATGGGGTATTGCGCTTTGGTGACTTTACCCTGAAATCCGGACGCAAGAGTCCGTATTTTTTTAATGCCGGCCTGTTTAATAGTGGTGGCACTTTGTCCCGTTTGGGGCGATTCTATGCGCAGGCGCTGATACACAGCGGCATTGAAGATGTAGATGTCATCTTCGGGCCTGCTTACAAGGGCATCCCGTTGGCGGCAGTCACTGCCGTGGCGCTGGCCGACAGCTTTGACCGTGATCTGCCATACTGCTTCAATCGTAAGGAAGCCAAGGATCATGGTGAGGGTGGCAGTCTGGTGGGTGCTGAGCTCAAGGGCCGGGTACTCATTGTCGATGACGTGATTACTGCCGGCACCGCGGTCCGCGAAGTAATGCAGATTATCCAGGCCGCTGGCGCCGCACCGGCAGCTGTGATGGTGGCATTGGATCGGCAGGAGCGGGGCCGGGGCGAGTTGTCGGCTATCCAGGAAGTTGAGCGTGATTTCGATATTCCGGTGATCAGCATCGTCAACCTGGATCAGGTCATGACCTTCTTGCAGGAAGATGCCGAATTGCAGGCTCACTTGCCGGCGGTGGCTGCCTACCGGGCTGAGTACGGCATTCAGGGTTAACGTCAGGTACACACGGCCTGGCATTTTTTTGGAGTCATCGGCTCCAGGACAGGGGTGTCCTTATGCGTAAGCTGTGGCAAGTTTCTGCGTTGTTCGTGCTGCTAGGGGTGGCGGGTTCAGCTAACGCTGATTCAGGCGTGTTGTACCGTTATACCAATGACCAGGGCGTCACTGTGCTGGATCGCCGGGTGCCGCCGGAAGCGGTGGCGCGTGGCTATGAGGTGCTCGACCGTCAGGGCCGCGTGCGGCGCACCGTGCCTGCAGCCCTGACCCCCGAAGAGCGCCAGGCCAAACGTCGGGCCGAGGCCGAGCAGGCCGAGCAGGCCGCAGCAGATGCCAACCTGCTGCGTCTGTACAGCAGTGTTGCCGATCTGGATCGGGCACATGCACGCCAGATCGAGCAGATTGATACCCTGATCGACAGCTCGGAAGCCAATATCCTCGACTTGCAGGCCCAGCGTGAAGCGCTGGAGCGTCGGGCCGCGGCAGCCGAGCGCGCCGGTCGCGAAGTGGATGCGCGCATTCTCAGCGAGCTGGTGGAAGTGGATAACGAATCCCTGCGCCTGCAACGCCTGATCCTCAACAAGCAAGAGGAAAAGCAGCACGTGGATGCCGATTACGCACACAAGCGTGAGCGTCTGGAGCAGTTACTGGCAGACGACTGAGCGCTGCCTGCCAGTAGCAGTGCCTATGCTGTGGGCGGGGTTTTCTCGAAGCGGGAGATCGCTGCGCGGAAGCTGTCAGGAATGCGCATCGGCTGTCGGCTGGCCTGGTCGGCATGCACATAGACAATCTCACCGGTTACCAGTAATTCATCATCGCGGTAGATGCCGATCAGAAACTGCATGCTGCTGTTACCCAGCTTCGCAATGCGCACATGAATATCCAGCATATCGTCATACTGTGCCGGGGAGCGGTATTCCAGCAGGGTACGCACGGCAAAGAAATCACTGCCATTGACGCTGCTGTTGCCCCCATTGGCCTCGCCGAGGGCACGAAAGTACTCGGTAATACCCACATCGGCATAGGTCAGGTAATGCCCGTTGAAGACAATGCCCTGCATGTCGGCATCTGACCAGCGCACGCGAAGCGGCGTTGAAAAGCTGAATTCACTGCGTTGCATTGATCAACTCCGACGGCTGGTTGGTGATCAGGGTGCCGACACCGGTATTGGTAAAGATCTCCAACAGGACGGCATTCGGCACACGACCATCGATGATGTGGGCGCTGCTGACGCCGGCCTGAACAGCATCCAGGGCGCAGCGGATCTTTGGCAGCATGCCACCGTAAATGGTGCCATCGGCAATCAGTTCGTCGACCTGCTCGGTGGTCAGGCCGGTCAGCACCTTGCCTTCCTTGTCCATCAGGCCAGCAATATTGGTCAACAGCATCAGCTTTTCCGCTTTCAGGGCTTCGGCCACCTTGCCGGCGACCAGGTCGGCATTGATATTGTAGGAGGCGCCCTCGCTGCCCACACCAATGGGTGCAATGACCGGAATATAGTCATCTGACACCAGGCGATTGATCAGCCCGGTATTCACGCTGGCGACTTCGCCGACGTGGCCGATATCGATGATTTCCGGTTTGTCCATGCCGGGTGTGCGGCGGGTGACGGTCAGCTTGCGCGCCTTGATCAGGTTGGCATCCTTGCCGGTCAGGCCAATGGCACTGCCACCGTGCTGATTGATCAGGTTGACAATACTTTTGTTGACCTGGCCACCAAGTACCATCTCGACTACGTCCATCGTCTGGCTATCAGTGACTCGCATGCCTTCAATGAATTCGCTCTGGATATTCAGGCGTTTCAGCAGGTCACCAATTTGCGGGCCCCCGCCATGTACCACCACTGGATTGATGCCGACGGTTTTCATCAGCACGATGTCACGGGCAAAGCTGTTTTGCAGCTCTTCGCTCTCCATGGCGTTGCCGCCGTACTTGATCACGATCGTCTTGCCGGTAAAGCGCTGGATATAGGGCAGTGCTTCGGTCAGTACCCGGGAAACATGGGCGGCGTCGTCACGACTCAGCATGGTAAGGGTCTTGCTCCTCAGTTCAGAAAATGAAAGGTACGTCCGGTGCTATCTTGGCCATCTGGTCACGGAACAGCTGTTTCAGTCGTTCCAGTTCCTCGGCGTTGCTGGCCTCAAAACGCAGTACCAGCGTGGGTGTGGTATTGGAGGCGCGGATCAGCCCCCAGCCATTGGTGTAGTCAACGCGCAAGCCGTCGACATCGGTAACGCGGCCATCACCCCAATCGGCATGCTGCTGCAGCTGTTCGATCAGGGCGAATTTGCGCTCGTCACCCACCTCCAGTGTCAGCTCCGGTGTAGTGTGGCCACTGCGGTAGCGGGCGAAGAGATCAGCACTGCTGGCCTCCTGCAGGGCCAGCAGCTCAAGCAGGCGACAGGCAACATAGAGACCGTCGTCAAAACCGAACCAGCGCTCCTTGAAGAAGATATGGCCGCTCATCTCGCCGGCCAGCAGGGCACCGGTTTCGCGCATCTTGGCCTTGATCAGCGAGTGGCCTGATTTCCACATCAAGGGGCGGCCACCCTGTTTGCTGATCAGCGCCGACAGCTGGCGCGTGCATTTTACATCGAAAATGATATCGGCACCGGGATTGCGCGCCAGGATGTCCTCGGCCAGCAGCATCAGCAAGCGGTCGGGGTAGATAAGTTCACCCTTGCTGCTGACCACGCCAACCCGGTCACCATCGCCATCAAAGGCAAGACCGATATCGGCCTGTTCGGTTTTGACCGTGGCGATCAGCTCCTGCAGGTTCTCGACGTGGCCAGGGTCCGGGTGATGGTTGGGGAAGTGGCCATCAACCTCGGTAAACAGCGGAATGACCTCGCAGCCGATATCTTCCAGCAGTTGCTGGGCAATGACGCCGGTCACCCCGTTGCCGCAGTCGACTACTACCTTGAGCGGGCGGGCGAGCACGATGTCGTCGACGATATGTTCGCGATAGGCATTGAGCAGCTGCAGGGTCTTGCGGCTGCCGCGGCCCTGGGTCAGTCGGCCCTGTTGCAGACGATCAAACAGCGCGGTGATCTGCGCGCCATGCAGGGTCTGCCCGGCGATGACGATTTTTACCCCGTTGTAATTGGGTGGATTATGGCTGCCGGTCAGCATGACGCCGGAGCGGCTGTCGCTGGTGTGGGTAGCAAAATAGACCACCGGCGTCGGTACCATATCGAGGTCGGTAACCTGACAGCCGCTGTCAACCAGGCCCTGGATCAGTGCTTCGACCAGTTCCGGGCCGGACAGGCGTCCATCGCGGCCAACCACAATGTTGGGTTCATCAGCCTCCAGGGTGGTGCTGCCGATGGCGCGACCAATCCAGTACAGGCTGTCAGCGTTCAGCTGTTCGGGCACCGTGCCGCGGATATCATAGGCACGGAAGATACTGGCCGGCAGTGAAGGCGCCGTAGCATCCATGCTGTCGCCATTATCGCCGAAAGGGTCGTCATGGCCTTCGATAATATCAATATCCAGTACATCGTCGGGCTGAAATATGGGGTCTTGCAGCGGCTCGGCCTTGTCCGCGCTGGTTGGCGCTTGCGGGGCATCACGTTTGGGGCTGGGGCCGACGGTTTTGCCGGTGTTGCGGGCCAGCAGCATGATGCGCTGGGCAATCGGTTCCAGCGGGCCAAGTGACACGCCGGCGGCCTTGTGGCCGTCAGCCAGTTGACCGAGGATGTCGGCGTCAGTTTTCAGTTGGCGGGTCCAGTTGTTGTGCAGTACCAGCAGTGCCAGGGCGCTGGCCAGCAGGGCAATCACCGCAGCAGCCAGCAGCAACAAGGGGTTCAGCAGGCCGCCAGCAAGCCGGGCGCCCGGCTTGAACTCAAGGTGCCAGGCTGCATGCCCGGTACTGATGCGTTGTGCCTCGCCGCTGCCTTGCCCGCTCTGGAACAGAGTCTGGGCACCGGCACCCGGGAAGCTTTGAATCAAACTGATCTGGCCGGCACCCTCGGGTAAGGGTGGCAGAGCGCTGGTGATGCGCTCAAGGTCATAGACAACCAGCAGTGTGCCGCCGATGGGTGCGCTGGGCGATGCGCGTAAGGGTTTGACGGCATACAGCAGCCAGTCATTGCCCTGACGGTAGGCTTCTACCGCGACGGCGAGCCCGCGCTCGGCACGACGGATCATGTCCAGGGCAGCGAAATTGATCGGCGCCTCGGCATCATCGGTCACTGCGGCACGTCCTGGTGCATGGATGTAGATGGCGCGGGCATGGGCAAAGGTGTAGCGCAGGTTGCGCTCAATGACCGGGTTGCGACCCTGCTGCAAGGCGGCCTGTAGTTGTGGGTTGGCTGCGAGACGCGTCAGGTCGGCATCAATCTGCAGCAACAGCTGGTTCAGGCTGCCTTGTTGCTGGCTGCCATAGGCCGCACTGAGATCGGCCTGGTAGCGGGTATTGCCGCTGCCCAACAGGGTCAGCCAGAGCAAGACGCCGGCCACCGCAAGGCCGGCAATGGTGATCAACAAAGGCACCAGCGTCGAGGGAAGTGCCTGTGCTGTCGCGTCCTTGTCTGCAGACTGCTTGCGTTTATACATCATGAGCCTCCTTGCATGATCGTTTGTTCAGCTCAGTGGCTGCCGGTATGGCCGAAGCCGCCTGCGCCACGCTCGCTATCGTCAAATTGGTCAACAATGCTCAGTTCGGCCTGAACGACCGGCACCAGCACCAGCTGGGCAATACGCTCGCCGGGGTTGATGGTGAAGCTGTGCTGGCTACGGTTCCAGCAGGAGACCATGAGCTGACCCTGATAATCGGAATCAATCAGTCCGACCAGGTTGCCCAGCACAATACCGTGTTTATGTCCCAGCCCCGAACGCGGCAGGATCATCGCCGCCAGCCCGGGGTCGGCAATATGAATCGCCAGGCCGGTGGGCAGCAGTTCGGTTTGCCCCGGTTCCAGCACTAAGGGCTGCTCCAGCATAGCGCGCAGGTCCATGCCGGCCGAGCCCTGGGTTGCATAGGCTGGTAGCGGCCAGGTGCTACCCAGGCGGGGGTCAAGAATGCGTGCTTGCAGCGCGGACATAGGTTCAGCGTCCTTCGGGTCGGGCGGGCAGTTGCCCGGCAATCAGTTCAATGATGTTGCGGGCCAGTTTGGTTTTACTGGCCTGCGGCAGATGCTGCTGGTGCAGGCTGCGATCAATCAGGGTCACGCTGTTGTTATCACTATTAAAGCCGATGCCGGGTTGGCTGACATCGTTGGCAATGATCAGGTCAAGATTCTTGCGTTGCAATTTATCCCGGGCATAGCTGAGCACATCATGGGTTTCGGCGGCAAAGCCGACACACCAGGGGCGTTCGCTGCGTGCTGCCAGGGTGGCGAGGATGTCGGGATTACGCACCAGCGACAGCTGCATGCCGTCTTCGCTCTGCGGATCTTTCTTCAGCTTGCTGTCTGCCGCTTCGATCGGACGATAATCCGCCACAGCCGCCGAGGCGATAAAGACATCCGCGGGAAGAGCCATTTCGCAGGCAGCGAGCATATCGCGGGCGCTGATGACGTCAATGCGCTCGACCCGCGGCGGCGTCGGCAGGTTGACCGGGCCGGCGACCAGGGTCACGCGGGCGCCGGCTTCAGCGGCGGCTTCAGCCAGGGCAAAACCCATCTTGCCGGAACTGTGATTGGAGATATAACGCACCGGATCAATGGCTTCACGTGTGGGGCCGGCATTGATCAGCACGTGACGGCCGGCCAGCAGCCCGCGCTCAAAGCACTCAGCAGCCCGCGCGGCAATGTCAGCGGGCTCCAGCATACGCCCCGGGCCAATATCACCACAGGCCTGCTCACCCGCTGCCGGGCCGAACACATGTACCTTGCGCTCAAGCAGGACTTGCAGGTTGGCCTGGGTAGCGGCATCGCGCCACATGGCCTGATTCATCGCCGGGGCGATGGCAATGGGAGCATCCGTCGCCAGTACCAGGGTAGTCAGCAGGTTGTCACCACGGCCCTGGGCCAGGCGCGCCATCAGCTCGGCGGTGGTGGGGGCAATCAGGATCAGGTCGGCCCAGCGGGCCAGTTCGATATGGCCCATGGCCGCTTCGGCCGCCGGGTTCAGCAGGTCGCCATGTACCGGGTGACCAGAGAGCGCCTGCAAGGTCAGGGGGGTAATGAATTCGCGGGCTGACTGGGTCATCACTACGCGCACCTCGGCGCCGGCATCGCGCAGGCGGCGAACCAATTCGGCGCTCTTGTAGGCGGCAATACCGCCGCTGACCCCAAGTACTATGCGTTTATTGAACAACCGCTGCATTATAATCCCCTGCTGCCATCTGAAAGTGCGTCCGGCAGGCATCAAGCTTTCAAGATAGCATATCGCCGCCACACACGCGGCGCGAGCGTGCTCGACGCCTGTCGGGCCTGCTTTTATACTCTGGTTTTGCTTGCAGGAACAGGATGTACCTGCCCCGACAAAAGGAATTGATCATGCCGATAACCGATTGGCCGCTGGCGGAGCGCCCGCGGGAAAAACTCATGCGCCAGGGTGCCCAGGCGCTGTCTGATGCCGAATTGCTCGCTATCTTTCTGCGTACTGGCCTGCCCGGGCGCAGCGCGGTTGATCTGGCGCGGGATCTGCTGGCGGCTTTTGGCAGCTTACGCGGGTTGTTGCAGGCTGACCTGCAGAACTTTTGCCGGCATGCCGGGCTGGGGCCAGCCAAGTTCGTCCAGTTGCAGGCGGTGATGGAAATGGCGCGGCGGCATCTGTATGAAGAGCTGCAGCGGGGTGACGCCCTGACCTCGCCGGGTGCGGTGCGCCGCTACCTGCGCAGTAAGCTCGCCAGCCTGCCGCACGAAGTCTTTGCTTGCCTGTTTCTGGATAACCAGCACCGGGTGATTGCCTTCGAGGAACTGTTCCGTGGCACTCTGGACAGCGCCAGTGTTTACCCGCGTGAAGTACTCAAGCGGGCGCTGGCGCACAACGCCGCCGCGCTGATCCTGACGCATAACCATCCGTCGGGTGTTGCCGAGCCCAGTCAGGCTGACATGCACCTGACCCGTCGCCTGCGCGAATCACTGGCGCTGGTGGATATACGGGTGCTGGACCATCTGGTCATCGGTGATGGCGAGCCGGTTTCCTTTGCCGAGCGTGGCCTCTTGTAGGCGAAAAACATTGCTTGCCGTGGCTCCTTTTGGTATAAAGCTCCGCTCTTCTCGGGGCTGCGCCTGTTTTGCGGTATTTTTCAGGCTTGCTGGATCCATTTGCCCCGGCTGACAACAGAATTCTTTTATGGCTTCCAACCAGTTCGGGTTGGGCAAGTGGTTGGAGAGGGTTAACCATGTCTCGAGTATGTCAGGTCACCGGCAAGCGTCCGGTCGTCGGGAACAATGTTTCCCATGCAAACAACAGAACCAAGCGTCGTTTTCTGCCTAACCTGCAGCACCATCGCTTTTGGGTAGAATCAGAGAAGCGTTTTGTACGCCTGCGCACTTCCACCAAGGGTATGCGCATCATTGACAAGCGCGGCATTGATGCCGTGCTGTCTGACATGCGCGCCCGCGGCGAAAAAATCTAAGGAGTCTCAGCATGCGTGATTTGATTCGTTTGGTATCTTCTGCCGGTACTGGTCACTTTTACACTACCGACAAGAACAAGCGCACTACACCCGACAAGATCGAAATCAAGAAGTACGATCCTGTTGTGCGCAAGCATGTGATCTACAAGGAAGCCAAGATCAAATAAGATCAGGCTGCCAGAAAAAACCCGTCGCGAGCGACGGGTTTTTTATGCCTGCAGATTCATCAGCATTTATTCGCCACCAAAGGCGAAGTTCGGCAGGCTGTTAACGGGTTGCGCAAACTCGAAGGGAATCGACACGGTTTCCAGGCCGACATTTTTCTGCACCACAAAGTGCAGGTGCGGGCCGGTGCTGTTACCGGTGTTGCCGGAGCGGGCAATGACGGTGCCGGCTCGCACCCGTTGGCCTTCGGTCACCTTGACCGAGCGGTGTTGCAAGTGCAGATAGACGCTCATGGTGCCGTCGTCATGCAGCAGGCGCACAAAGTTACCGGCCGGGTTATCGCCGCGGCCGCGCTGGTGGTTACGAATGCTGACGACGCGGCCATCCCGGGCGGCCAGAATCGGCGTGCCCTCCGGCATGGCAATATCGATCGCGTAGCGGCCCCTGGGGCCGGTGTGACTGTAACGGCCGCCAGGGCCCTGGGTCATGCGGAAAGGCCCGCCTTTCCATGGCAGCGGGTAGTGGCTGAGGGTATGCTGCGCGCGCGGATCACCCATGGCATAGCGCAAGCGGTATTCATAATCGGGCGTTCCGCTGCCGTTCGGGTACAGGGTCAGCAGGCGGATCTGGTCACGCGGTGGAATCACCCAGCGCACCGGCTCAGAAGGCACGTTACTGATGTGCTCTGCCCGGGTAATGCTCAGCTCGACTTCGACCGGGGTAAACAGCTCATTGTGCACGATCAGGGTCTCGCCGCCAGGGTGCTTGCGGGTCTCCACATACACCGAGTTTTCCGTCGGCTCTTCAATGGTGTCATTGAAGATGATGATCTCGGCACCCTGCACCCGGCGGTCGGTGTAGGTAACCACGCCGTTCTCATCGACATATTTATAGATGGTCGAGCCAAGGGCACTGCTGCATAGCAGCAGGCCCATGACACAGCCGATGAAGGATCGCATTCCCTGGCTCCTTCGTGATCTGCCGCGTCAGCCGCGGACGGGTTGCAGGGTGTAGGTACGCAGGCTGTCAGCAAACTCCTGGAGTGCCTTGATACCACTGGCTTCGGCCTGTTGACACCATTCACGCAAGGCCTGCAGGCGCTCCTGGCCGCTGCTGCTGGTGCGGTTCCAGATCTGTTGCAGTTCCAGGCGTTTCTGGTAGATCAGCTGTAGCGTCTGATTGCTTTCCAAGACCTGGTTCAGGCGTTCATGGTGCTTGGGTTTGAGCAGCTCGGTTTCCCGCCAGAGCAGTTTTCTGGCCTGCTTGAGCAGGCGCTGCATCGAGGCATCGACCCGCTCACGCTCGGCCTTGACCAGCGGCTTGATAACCATACGACGATACTGCGCCATGACCTGAAAGCGATTGCTCAGCAAGGCGCGGGCGCTGTCCATGTCCAGCATGGGTTTGTTCGGTTCACGAACCGGTACCGGCGCTACACGACGCACATTGGCCAGGCCGACCATCGAGAACAGGCGTATCCACATCCAGCCGATATCAAACTCCCATTTGCGCACCGACAGCTTGGCTGAGCTGGGATAGGTATGATGATTGTTATGCAGCTCCTCACCGCCAATCAGAATGCCCCAGGGCAGAATGTTGGTTGCTGCATCCTTGCACTCGAAGTTGCGGTAGCCGAGCGCATGACCAATGCCATTGATCACGCCGGCAGCGAGCAGGGGAATCCACAGCATCTGCACCGCCCAGACGGTAATGCCCAGCACGCCAAACAGGGCCAGGTCGATCAGCGCCATCAGGGTGATGCCGGCATAGGGTGCCCGTGAATAGACATTGCGCTCAATCCAGTCATCCGGGCAGCCCTTGCCGTAGGTCTCCAGGGTTTCCTGGTTGGAGGCTTCGGCGGTATACAGCTCGGCTCCCCGGCTGAGTACTGTCCACAACCCCTTTTGTACCGGGCTGTGCGGGTCTTCAGGGGTTTCACACTTGGCGTGGTGCTTGCGATGGATCGCGGTCCACTCGCGGGTGACCATACCGGTGGTCATCCACAGCCAGAAACGGAAAAAATGTTGCAGCGCAGGATGCAGCTCAAGCGAGCGGTGCGCCGAATAGCGGTGCAAGTACACGGTGACGCTGACAATGGTGATGTGTGTCATTACCAGGGTCACCAGAACTACCTGCCACCAGGAAAACTGCAGAAAACCGTCATACCACATAAAGCGAATTACCTCTGATTACTGTCGTGCAAGCTAACGTGCTGCTGGCATTATGGACCAGCATGACCTCAGCTGATAGCCATTCCGTCGGGCAGGAAGCTGCTATAGTCTGATTAGCATCGAACATTGAAGAGGTCAATCCCGCCGATGAGTTCCAATCGCAGCGCCTGGCAGATAACGCTGATCTATCTGGTGGTTTCAGCGCTGTGGATTCTGCTCAGTGACAGTGCCTTGACCTGGCTCGGTTTCAGTATCGAGCTGCTACAGCGCTTGCAAACAGTAAAGGGCCTGGTCTTTATCAGCGTCACCGCCGGGCTGATTTTCTATCTGACCCGCAGTCATTTGCGTCGTCGCCGGCAACAGGAGCGGGAGCTGCGTATCAGTGAGCAGCGTTTCGAGCTGGCCCTGGCAGGCTCGGAAGATGGTGTATGGGACTGGCACCTGAACAGCGGCCAGGTACATGTGTCCGAGCAGTGTCGGCGGATGCTTGGTTTTGCCGACAAGGGCGCGCTGGAACTCGCCGGTAAATGGGCCGAGTTGCTGCATCCGGATGACAGCGCAACAGCCAGACAGGCGCTGCGCGAGCATCTGGCTGGCACTAGCTCGCGCTTTCACAGCGTGCATCGCCTGCGCCACCGGCAGGAGGGCTTCCGCTGGTATGAAGCCAGTGGCCGCGCCCTGCGCGACCCGACTGGCAAGCCTTGGCGGATTCTCGGTATTCTGCGTGATGTCACCGCCCAGAAAGAGAGTGAGGAGCGGCTGCGCCAGGCCGCCGTGGTGTTTGATAGCACCACCGAAGGGGTGGTGATCACCGATGCCCACAATCGCATACTCAACGTCAATCAGGCCTTCTGCCAGATCACCGGGTACAGCGCGGATGAGGTCATCGGCGTCAAACCCAGTCTGCTCAAGTCCGGCTGGCATGACGATGACTTCTACCAGCAGATGTGGCAATCACTGCAGCAGGATAAAAGCTGGCAGGGCGAAGTATGGAACCGGCGCAAGAACGGCGAAATCTACCCGCAATGGCAAACCATCAATACCGTGCATGATGCTGATGGCAAGCTCAGTCATTATGTTGCCGTGTTTGCCGACATCAGCAAGATCAAGCGCAGCGAACAGAAAATCGACTTTCTCGCGCACAATGATCCATTGACCCGGCTGCCAAACCGTCTGTTGCTGAACGAACGACTGGAGAACGCTATTCAGCGCGCCAAGCGCCAGAACGAAAAGGTGGGTTTGATCTTTATCGACCTGGATCGCTTCAAAGCAGTTAATGACAGCCTGGGGCACAGCGCCGGTGATGACCTGCTGCGTGCTGCCGCACAGCGCATGCTGGCCCGCAGCCGCGAGCAAGATACCCTGGCCCGCCTGGGGGGTGACGAATTCGTCCTGCTGGTGGATGACATCCAGTCCGCAGACGACCTGATACCGGTCGCCAAGCGATTGTTGGCCTGTTTTGACAAGCCCTTTGATATTGATCATCAGTCGCTGCACCTGACCGTCAGCCTGGGCATCAGCCTGTACCCGGATGACGGCAATGATGCCCGCGCCCTGCTCACGCATGCCGACACCGCACTGACCCTGGCCAAGGACAGCGGCCGCAATACCTATGCGTTTTACACCCAGGCGCTGACTCTGCACGCCCGCGAGCGTATAGCGCTGGAGTCCAGTCTGCACCAGGCCATCAGTGGCCGGCAGTTGCGCGTCTATTATCAGCCTCAGGTCGATTTGAGCAGTGGGCAAATCATCGGTCTGGAGGCCCTGGTGCGCTGGCAGCATCCGGAGCTGGGCTTGCTGACCCCTGATCGCTTCCTGCCGGTTGCCGTCAATGCTGGCCTGATGGCGGGTATCGATGAGTTCGTACTCAACCAGGCCTGCCTGCAGATGCAGCGCTGGCTGGATGCCGGGTTCGCCCTGCAGCATATGGCGGTCAATATGTCAGGTAGCTGGCTGGAGCGCGGCCAAGTAGTGGAAAGCGTCAAACTGGCGCTGGCGCGTAATGGCCTGCATGCGCGGTTTCTGGAACTGGAGCTGACAGAAACTGAAGCCATGCGTCACAGTGAAACCAACCTGCAACGCCTGGATGACTTGCGGCAACTGGGTATCTCATTGGCAATTGACGACTTTGGTACCGGGTACTCTTCGCTGATGCGGCTCAAGCGTCTACCGGTCAACCGGCTGAAAATTGACCGCGGCTTTGTCAGTGAACTGCCGCAGGACCAGAACGATACCGCCATTGCCCGCGCTATTATTGCCCTGGGGTTGAGCCTGAATATGGCGTTGACGGCAGAGGGCGTCGAAACCCGCGAGCAGGCTGAGCTGCTGGCCGACATGGGCTGCCAGAATGCCCAGGGTTACCTGTATAGCCGCCCCTTGCCGGCGACGGAAATTGAAGAACTGTTGCAGCAACAGCCAAGTTGCGTCACCAGATAAAACGGAAAGCGTTACATATCTTGTACAAGGCAGAACTTAATGCAGAATACCTGTACAAAGGTAGTGCAGTACACATAATCAATCCCGGAGGATTACCCATGTACGCACTCCGATCTCACGTCCGTTACACCCTGATTGCCCTGTTCAGTATTGGCCTGCTCGCACTGGCCCCGGTCCATGCCCACAACCATGGTGGCGGCTATGGCGACAAGGAAAAGAAAGAGCGCGCCGATATCGTAGACACCGCAGTAGCAGCGGGCAGTTTCAATACTCTGGTCACTGCAGTAGAGGCAGCTGGCCTGGTCGAAACCCTTAAAGGTGATGGCCCCTTAACCGTCTTCGCACCCACCGATGAAGCCTTCGCCGCCATCCCGGCCGAAGATCTCGAAGCCCTGCTGGCAGATCAGGACGCCCTGACTGCCGTACTGACCTACCACGTGGTAGCCGGTAAGGTGATGGCAGAAGATGTAGCCGGTTTGACCAGTGCGGAAACTGTACAAGGCCAGAACCTGACCATCGACACCAGCGATGGCGTGAAGGTAGATGGAGCCAATGTAGTACAGACAGACATCAAAGCCAGCAATGGCGTGATCCATGTTATCGATGCGGTACTGATGCCGGAGATGTAATAGCCGGTCAGCACTACGACGAAAGGCAGCCTGCGGGCTGCCTTTCTATTTTCGGATCTCAGTTAACTCAAAACGCACTTAGCTCTGTCAGGTGACCTGAGTCACATGAAAGAGGATTAGGCTTTGTGATTTCAATTTTGAACTGGTAAAAGGGGGTTAGGCTAGAAAGGAATACGGTATGTCATTCAAGGAAGGATTCTTTGCCTATTGGGGCAAGGCTTCGCCATTAGTAGATAGCGAAGCTAACTTCCATCTATTGCCGCATCATTCTCTGGATGTGGCTGCCTGCGGCCAAGTGCTGAGCGCCTTGCCGTCTGGGCAGGGCGAAATACAGGCCGAAGAGCTGGGTTGGACACAGCCCCAAGTCGAGTCCTTGTTCACCTTTTTCCTCGCCTTACATGATCTGGGCAAGTTCGCTCGAGCTTTCCAAGGGCTGGTGCCCGATCTTTCGCCAGATTTGGTTCCAGCGGACGCCAGCAAGCGCTATGACCGGCGGCACGATACGTTGGGTTGGTTGCTCTGGTGGCAGGATCTTGCCGCTGACGACTCCATAGACAACCTACCGCAGCCTGAGCACGAGTTCTGGGCCGTATGGGTGCGCAGCGTGGTCGGTCATCATGGCAAACCGCCGGAAGAGGTGGCCGATGGCGGCCTGACCGCGCTGGAGCTCACTGATTTTTTCCTGCGTGCCGATCGGCGCGCGGCCCGTGAGTTTGTGCAGGCGCTGGCTGGCTGGATGCTCCCGGCCGATTTGCCGGTGCCTGATCGCGAGCAGTTGAAGATACTCAGGCGGCATGCCTGGCGTTTGGCTGGGCTGGCAGTATTGGCCGACTGGTTGGGTTCGAACCAAGGCTATTTTCCCTATCGCAGCCTGCCGATGTCATTGCCGGAGTACTGGGAGTTGGCCCGGCAGCAGGCTGAACACGCCATAATCGCGTCCGGGTTGAGGTGGCAGCCGCTGCGACCCTGGTCCAACCCGCTGGAGTTGTTTGATTATCTACGTGAACCGACGCCATTGCAGGCCTACGCAGCCACAGTGCCACTGGAACACGGGCCGCAACTGTTTTTGTTGGAGGATGTGACCGGGGCCGGCAAAACTGAAGCGGCATTGATACTGGCGCAGCGGCTGATGCAAGCCGATCTGGCTCATGGCCTGTATTTCGCCCTGCCCAGCATGGCGACAGCGAATCAGATGTATCAACGGGTTGGAGGGGTATATCGCCGACTCTATGAACCTCAGGCAAAACCGTCATTGATATTGTCCCACGGTGCGCGCCAACTGATTGAGGGCTTCCGGCAAAGCATTCTGCAAAGCGCCGAACAAGCGGAGGATTGCCGTTATCAGCCCGACGAGGGCTCGGCCAGTGTTCAGTGCAATGCCTGGCTGGCGGACAACCGCAAGAAAGCGTTATTGGCTGAGGTTGGGGTGGGTACGCTGGATCAGGCTCTGCTTGCCGTACTGCCCGCTCGGCATCAGTCCCTGCGCCTGCTGGGCCAATATCAAT
>JAMCWB010000062.1 GCA_023475025.1 Gammaproteobacteria bacterium | reverse complement strand
AACATGACCATCGACCAGCAGGCCGCAGAAGTGCGCCAGGTCAAGCGTTACGAGTCCGGCGTCGTGCGTGACCCGATCACCATCGAGGCGGATGCCACCGTCGGTGAGCTGTTCGATGTGACCCGGCAGAACAATATTTCCGGTGTGCCAGTGATGTACAACGGTCACCTGGTCGGCATAGTGACATCCCGTGATGTGCGCTTCGAGACCAACATGGACGCCCGTGTACGTGATGTGATGACGCCGAAAGAGCGCCTGGTCACGGTCAAGGAAGGCGCCGACATGCAGGAAGTGCGCAAGCTGCTGCACAAGCATCGTATCGAGCGCGTTCTCATCATCGATGAAGGTTTCCGCTTGCGCGGCATGATGACGGTCAACGACATCGAAAAAGCACGCGCTTACCCCTATGCCAGCAAGGACGACCAGGGCCGACTGCGCGTTGGTGCTGCCGTTGGCACGGGTGCTGAAACTGAAGCCCGGGTCGCCGCGCTGGCCGCCGCCGGGGTTGACGTGATTATCGTTGATACCGCTCATGGTCACTCCAAGGGCGTGATTGATCGCGTGCGCTGGGTGAAAGAGAGCTATCCGGATATTCAGGTAATTGGTGGCAATATTGCTACCGGTGACGCTGCCCTGGCGCTGGTCGAAGCCGGTGCTGATGGCGTCAAGGTGGGCATTGGCCCCGGTTCCATCTGCACCACACGGGTGGTTGCCGGTGTTGGTGTACCGCAGATGTCCGCGATTGCCAATGTCGCTGCTGCGCTGGAAGGCACGGGCGTGCCGCTGATCGCTGATGGTGGTATCCGTTTCTCCGGTGACCTGGCCAAGGCCATCGCGGCTGGCGCCTATGTGGTAATGATGGGCTCCATGTTTGCTGGTACTGAAGAAGCGCCGGGCGAAGTCGAGCTGTTCCAGGGTCGCTCCTACAAGGCCTATCGTGGTATGGGTTCGCTGGGTGCCATGGCCAATGCCGGTGGCGGTTCAGCTGACCGTTATTTCCAGGATTCCAGCGCCGGTGCGGAAAAGCTGGTGCCGGAAGGCATTGAAGGCCGTGTGCCTTACAAGGGGCCGCTGTCTGCCATCATTCATCAATTGATGGGCGGTCTGCGCGCAGCCATGGGCTACACCGGCAGCGCCAACATGGATGAGATGCGCAGCAAGCCGGGGTTTGTGCGCATTACTGGCGCCGGCATGAGCGAGTCACACGTGCATGACGTGCAGATCACCAAGGAAGCACCCAACTACCGTGTTGGCTAAGGCCCGGTCGCTGGAGACTTGAGGCTGATGCTGGAAGGCTGACCTCTGTGCATGCGCAGAGCCATTCCTTCCAGCTGGTGGCCTTCAGCTTTCAGCCTTATTTCTTTTCTGAGGAACCCCCATGTCCCATGACATTCACGCCCATCGTATCCTGATCCTCGATTTTGGCTCGCAGTACACCCAGCTGATTGCCCGCCGGGTGCGAGAGATCGGTGTGTACTGTGAAATCTATCCCTGGGATGTTGAGCCACAGGCGATTGCCGACTATGCCGCCAAGGGCATTATTCTGGCCGGCGGGCCGGAGTCAGTGACGCTGGCGGATAGCCCGCGTGCGCCTGAACTGGTGTTCGAGCTGGGGGTGCCTGTGCTGGGTATCTGCTACGGCATGCAGACTATGGCTGAGCAGCTGGGTGGCAAGGTGCAGGGCGCTGACAAGCATGAGTTCGGTTACGCCCGCGTTGATGTGGTCGGCAAGAGTGACTTCCTTTCTGGCATTGAAGATCATATTGACGATGATGGCGTGCTCAGCCTGGATGTGTGGATGAGCCATGGCGACAAGGTCATCGAGTTGCCACCGGCTTTCCATATTCTGGCCAGCACGCCGAGCTGCCCGATTGCCGCCATGGGCGATGAAGCGCGCCATTTTTACGGTGTGCAGTTCCACCCGGAAGTGACCCATACCAAGCAGGGTCTGCGCATTCTCAAGCGCTTCATCCTTGAGCTCTGTGGTTGTGAAGCGCTGTGGACCCCGGCCAATATCGTTGACGATGCGATCGCCAATGTGCGTGCCCAGGTGGGTGATGCCAAGGTGCTGCTCGGTCTGTCCGGTGGGGTGGATTCCTCGGTGGTAGCAGCGCTGCTGCACCAGGCGATTGGTGATCAGCTGACTTGCGTCTTTGTTGACAACGGCTTGCTGCGCCTGCACGAGGGCGAACAGGTGATGGCCATGTTTGCCGAGAACATGGGTGTCAAGGTGATCCGTGCCAATGCTGAAGACAAGTTCCTCTCGCGCCTGCTCGGGGTGACTGATCCGGAAGACAAACGCAAGATCATCGGCCGCACCTTTATCGAAGTCTTCGATGAAGAAGCGACCAAGCTGCAGGGCATCAAGTATCTGGCCCAGGGCACCATTTACCCGGATGTGATTGAGTCAGCGGGTGCCAAAACCGGTAAGGCGCATGTGATCAAGTCGCACCATAACGTTGGCGGCCTGCCGGAAGACATGCAGTTTGAGCTGGTCGAGCCGCTGCGCGAGCTGTTCAAGGATGAAGTCCGCAAGATCGGGTTGGAGCTGGGCCTGCCCTACGACATGGTTTACCGCCACCCCTTCCCGGGGCCGGGCCTCGGCGTGCGAATTCTCGCTGAAGTGCGCAAGGAGTATGCCGATATCCTGCGCCGCGCCGATCACATCTTCATCGAAGAACTGCGCAAGGCGGATCTGTACCAGCAAGTCAGCCAGGCCTTTGCCGTCTTCCTGCCGGTCAAGTCGGTCGGTGTCGTGGGCGATGGTCGCCGCTACGAGTGGGTGATTGCCCTGCGCGCCGTGGAAACCATCGACTTCATGACCGCACGTTGGGCGCATCTGCCCTACGAGTTCCTGGAAACCGTCTCCAACCGCATCATCAATGAAATTACCGGTGTCTCGCGGGTGACCTACGATATCTCCAGCAAGCCGCCGGCGACCATCGAGTGGGAATGATGCTGTCAGCCTGTGCTGTCGCCTGAACCACTCAGGCGTCTGCCCAGGCGTTCCGCCGCTCCGTTGATGATCAGGTAGAGGCAAGGCACTACCAGCAGCGTCAGTAGCATGGAAAACAGCAGGCCACCGACCACGGTGAGTGCCAGCGGGCGCATGATCTCGGCGCCATCGCCGATGCCAATGGCCAGCGGCGTCATCCCCAGCACTGTGGTCAGGGTGGTCATCAGGATCGGGCGCAGGCGCACGCTGCCGGCCTCAATGATGGCGCTGCGCACATCCAGCCCCTCCAGTTGTCGGCCACGCTCGATATATTCCACCAGCAAAATCGCATTGTTGACGACAATGCCGATCAACAGCACCAGGCCGATCAGCACCGGTGCCGATACCGGTGTGCCGGTGCTCCAGAGCATCAAGCTGACGCCCACCAGGGCGAGCGGGGCAGCGGTCATGATGACCAGCGGGTTGCTCAGCCGCTCGTATTGCACGGCGAGCACAACAAATACCAGAAAGCCGGCGAGCAGCATCACCAGGGTAACTTCGCGCTGGGTATCCTGAATGGTCTCCCATTGCCCGCCGTAGATCAGGTTGTAGCGCTCCGGCATGTCCAGGTCTGCCAGCCGCTCATCCACCTCGGCCATGATGCTGCCGACATCATTGATACGGGTATTGATATCACCTTCCACGCGCACGATGCGACTCTGGTTTTCCCGGTCGATGGTATCGGGGCCCTGGCCCGGCTCCAGACTGGCCAGATCGCGGAGCAACAGCGGTTCGCCCTGGTAGCGGAACAGCTGCAGGTTGCCGAGCTGGTCCACTTCACCTACCTGGTCGTAGGGCAGGCGCACGCGCACGTCGTATTCCTGGTTGCCATCGACATAGCGGGTAGCCACTTCACCATCCACGGCCGCGCGGATCGCCTCACCGACTTCGCGTACACTGAGACCATATTCACTGGCGCGGTCGCGATCAACGCGCATTTCCAGTTGTGGACTGAATTCTTCACCTGCCATATCCAGCCCTTCCAGGCCATCGATGCCGCGCAGGCGTTCACGCACCTCAGCCGCCAGTTCTTGCAAGGTATCGAGTTCAGGTCCACTGATGCCGATAACCAGATCACTGTCACCGGTGGTAAAGCGCAGGCCGCGAATCTGTGGCGGGCGTGCGGAGATACGTACGCCGGGTAATTTAAGTTCACGGACCGCCTGTTGAGCCTCGACAATCCATTGCCCGGCGGGCATCCCCGGTCGCTGGCTGGCTGGCGTCAGTTGAATGAGAAATATCCCCTGGCCCGCCCGCTCGGTAACCACTCCGCCCCAGAGTGCACCGCCGGTGAGGCTGAACACATTGTCGACATGATCGCGCTCGCGCAACAGTTGCTCAATTTGTCGGCTGGCGTCTCGGGTAGCGTCCAGGGATGAGCCGGCCGGCGATCGATGCGGGTATCAATGCGGGCCAGATAGCCCGGACGTACACCCTGATCCCAGCTGTCTGCCGGTAGCTGCAATTCAATCTCGATCAGACGGCTACCGCTGCAGTCCGGCTGGCCAGATGCACCTGCCGGTAGGGCTGCACCGTGGCTGACAGGCGCAGCGGGCGCGACAATTCACGCCGCTCAACCGTCCAGGCGGCAATGGGGGTAGCCATCGTGTCGCGTGAGCTGGTAGCGGGTTCTGACTCGCTGCAAGCACTCAAAAGCAGGATGCTGGCGATCAGCAGGGGAAAAGCATAACGGAGCATGCAGCACCCTATGGGCAATTTAACTGCGTCTTATGCTACGTGCTGGCTGTGACAGCTGCACCTTTACTCTGTCCTGCCACGGCATAAAAACGTGACAGGGTGTGAGCAGAGGGCTGAACTTACGCATGCACCACAGGTCTATGCTGAACTACTCACTCAGAAAAGGTGACCATAATGAAGACGCTGTTAACCCGGTTGGCTGCAGGGACTGTTCTGGCCTTTGCCGCGCTGCAGGCACAGGCTAATGATATTGAAGGGGTTATTGAAGCGATTGACGCTGATGCCCGAACCCTGACGGTCCAGGGCATAACCTTCGAGACTACCA
>JAMCWB010000040.1 GCA_023475025.1 Gammaproteobacteria bacterium | reverse complement strand
GGGTAAGGCCAACCTGCTGGGCTGGCCAAGCAAGACGCCGACGTCTCTGCTCAACAATCAACCCCTGCGTGACTTGTTGGCCAGGGAAATTCGCTTCGCCAAAATAGAGCCGGCGCTTAGCAGCGGGCATTTGCGTGCGGTGTCGGTCAGCGCCTTTGGTTACCAGTCGGCTGAGTCCGTCTGCTTTTACCAGGGGCATGAGCGCATAACCCCCTGGAACCGGCATCGACGGGTCGGTGTGCAGGCGCCGCTGGAGCTGGATCATCTGATGGCTTCTGCCGCTATTCCCATGCTGTTTCCGTCAGTCAAGCTCAATCGCGAATGGTTCGGTGATGGCGCCGTGCGTCAGCAAGCACCGATCAGTCCTGCGCTGCATCTGGGCGCAAGCAAGATTCTGGTGATCGGGGTATCGGATAACCTGGCCCAGGATTCCCGGGCCGCTGGCGGCCAGCATGGTCCACGGATACGTGCGGCCCTGCCACCGACGCTGGCACAGATTGGCGGTCATCTGCTCAATAGCACCTTTGTCGATAATCTGGAAAAGGACATCGAGTTGCTGGAGCGGATGAACAGCCTGGCGACCTATATGCCGGTAGGCTCGCGCAGTCGCGCCAACGGGGTGCGCCCGGTGGAGGTGCTGGTGGTATCACCCAGTGAACCCCTGGATGTGATTGCTGCCCGACACCGCAAGGCGCTGCCCGCTGGCTTGCGTGCCTTTATCAAGGGGAGCGGTATCACCCGTGCTTCCGGTGGCAGCATGGCCAGCTATCTGCTGTTCGAGGCGGAGTACTGCCAGGAACTGATGGATCTGGGCCGCCGCGATGCGCTGGCGCAGACCGAGGCCATGCAACGCTTTTTGCGCTTGCCCTGTCCCGCCACGCTGGACGGTTGAGGCGGCGCCGAAGCCTTGGCTGGCCTCAGCACCGCAAGCGGTTATCGGTCAGGGCACTACCAGCAGGCGCAAGGCATCCAGACGCACTTTTGCCTGTTGCAGGTGATGCAGGCCCTGGTCCCGTTGCTCGCGCAGGGCATCGATCTCGCTCTGGCGAACCAGTGGGTTGACCTGTTGCAGCTGGGTCAGGCGTTCTATGGCTTCGGTCATCTCGGCGCTGAACGCGGTCAGTGCTTGCTGGCGCAAGCCGTCGTGATGATCTTCGGCGAGTGTTTCCGCGCGATTGAGCAGCTTTTCCACGTTGTCGCGCTGGCTTTTGGCGACCTTGCTGGCAAGGTGGCGCGGCATGGCGTCGAGTTGGCTGTCAAGGGTATCGAACGAGACCTTGGCGGCCAGGTCGGTACCATTGATATCCAGCAGGCAGCGCACCGGGGTGGGTGGCAGGTAGCGCTGTAGCTGCAACTCGCGCGGGGCAATGGCTTCACTGACAAACAGGCACTCCAGCAGCAGGGTGCCGGGCTTGAGGGCCTTGTTTTTCAGCAGGGCAACAGCGCTGTTGCCCATGCTGCCGGCCAGCACCATATCCATGCCACCTTGAACCATGGGGTGCTCCCAGGTGATGAACTGCATGTCTTCGCGGCTCAGGGCGGTATCCCGGTCATAGGTGATGGTGGTGGCTTCATCGTCACCGAGCGGGAAGCTGGCATCCAGCATGCGTTCGCTCGGGCGCAGGATCAGGGCATTATCCGAGTGGTCCTCACTGTCGATGCCGAAGACGTCATACAGGCGCTCCATGAAGATGGCCAGTTGCGGGTCGTGGTCCTGGCGTTCGATGCTGGCGAGCATCTGGTCGGCATCGCCATGGCCACGCGAGTGCAGCTCCAGCAAGCGGTCGCGGCCCTGATTCAGGTCGGCTTCCAGCTCCTGTCGGCGTTGGGCTGCGGTATCCAGCAGTTGCTCCCAGGCGATATGGTCGGGGTGGTCCAGCTGCAATACCAGTTCGGCGCCGAATTCGTGCTGCAGGGTATTGCCGGTCGGGCAGGTGTTGAGAAATGCATTCAGGGCCTGGTGGTACCAGGCGAACAGGCGTTCCTGCGCAGTATCTTCCAGGTAGGGTATATGCAGTTGAATGGTCGCCTGCTGCCCGATACGGTCGAGGCGGCCGATGCGCTGTTCCAGCAGGTCCGGGTGGCTGGGCAGATCAAACATGACCAGGTGATGGGCGAACTGGAAGTTACGGCCTTCACTGCCGATTTCCGAGCAGATCAATACCTGGGCACCAAACTCTTCATCGGCAAAAAAGGCTGCCGCGCGATCACGCTCGATGATGCTCATGCCTTCATGGAAGGTGGCAGCTTGCAAGCCTGTTCGCACGCGTAGGGCATCTTCCAGATCCAGCGCGGTTTCGGCATGGGCGCAGATGACCAGCACCTTGCTGCGTTTGAGCATTTTCAGCGTGTCGATCAGCCAGTCGACGCGCGGGTCTTGCTGCCACCAGGGCGTATCAGCGGCATTGAGCAGTTGCCACTCCACATCCGGGTAGAGTGCAGCCTGACCGTCGAGGTCGTTATAGATGTCCGGGCAGGGCAGTGGATATGGGTGCAGCTCACGCTCCGGGAAGCCGCTGATGGCCTGTCGTGTGTTGCGATACAGCACCCGCCCGGTGCCGTGACGGTCGAGCAGTTGGCGCAACAGGCGCTCGCGTGCACTGGTTGCGGTGACCGGGTCCGGATCTTCCAGCGCTTGCAGCAGCGGGCTGATATCCTGCTCCATCCAGCTGCTCAGCTTTGACTGGTCTTCGGCATCCAGTGGCTGTCCATCAAGCATGCGCTGCACGGCCATGGCAATCGGCTGATAGTCGGCGGTTTCCTGGACAAAGGCATCAAAATCGTGGAAGCGGGCCGGGTCCAGCAGGCGCAGGCGGGCAAAGTGGCTGGCCTGGCCTAGCTGCTCAGGTGTTGCCGTCAGCAACAAGACGCCGGCAATCTGCTGCGCCAGTTGTTCGATCAGGCTGTATTCGGCGCTGGCGCCATCGGGATGCCAGACCAGGTGGTGCGCCTCATCGACCACCAGTAAGTCCCAGGCGCAGGCTTCGGCCCACTGACTGGTGCGCGGGTCCTCGAGCAGGCTTTCCAGCGCGATCAGTACCAGTTGTTCTTCTTCAAAGGGGTTGTCTTCGGCGCCGAGCAGGCGGTCGCTGTTGAACAGGGCAAAGCGCAGGTTGAAGCGCCGGCGCATTTCCACCAGCCATTGGTGTTGCAGGTTTTCCGGTACCACGATGAGGGCCCGGCGGGCGCGACCGGTCTGCAGCTGGCGATGAATGATCAGGCCGGCTTCGATGGTTTTACCCAGTCCGACCTCGTCAGCCAGTAGTACGCGCGGCGCGATGCGGTCAGCCACCTCACGGGCGATGTGCAGTTGGTGGCCGATCGGCTGGGTACGTACTCCGGCCAGGCCGAGCAGGGATGAGCGTTGGATGCGGCAATGGTGGCGCAGGGTTTCATGGCGCAGGCTGAACCAGGGCAACGGGTCGGTCTGGCTGGCAAACAGGCGGTCACTGGCCAGGCGGAAACGGATAAAGTTATCCAGCATGGTTTCGGCAAACTCGGCCGGGCTGCCATCCTCTCGCAGGCCCTGGTACACCAGCAGGCCGTCCACTTCACTGACGTCACTGACGGTCAGCTGCCAGCCTTCGTGGTGGCTGATGCTGTCGCCCGGGGTAAAGCGCACCCGGGTCAGTGGGGCATTGCGCAGGGCGTAATGACGGGTTTCGCCACTGGCCGGGAAGAGCAGGACTACTGCACGATCGTCCAGCGATAACACTGTGCCCAACCCGAGCTCTGTTTCTCCATCGCTGACCCAGCGTTGCCCGGGAGTAAATACCGACATGCCATGCTCCTGCTACGTGAAAAGGCGCCTATGGTAACTGATCGCAGGAATCGCCAAAACCGCTTTATGGCCAGTGCGTAGCGGTTAATGACGCCAGTCCGATGACGGCGAGTGATCGGTCGGTCTGTCGGCTAAAGTGACCTTTGACAGACGTTTTTACCAATTCAGGCCAATTATGTGCCTGTTTTGTGACCTGGTTCACGCTTTTGGGGATCTAGTTTTGCCTTGAGCGGTCGATATAACTAGAGATATCAATTCAGCACAGAGGGGGTACGTATGCTGATTCCGGGTTTGCCCCCAGCGGGCTCGATAAACGACAGGGTCAAAATCAACAAGACAGTCAAGCCGCTGGCGGAGGCTGAGTTCCTGCATGATCTGGTGACCGCGTCGCGTGACCGGCGTGAGCGTGATCTTGGGCATTTTCCTGAGCGTCGCCGAAAGCAGCGGCAGGCCACACCGGCAGCGGTGGTTGAGTCCACGCAGATTGACAGTGCCGGGGCAGAGGAGTCGGCTGTTCACGAATTGCCCGACAAGGGGCTGCTGATCGATATCGAAGTCTGATAATCTTTGCCCATGAGCGACGATACCTCCATCGACAATACCGCCAGCGACAATCTGGTCGACCTGCAACAGGCTCGCCAGCTGCGTCAACACGACTTGAACGAAGCCCGCTTGCAGCGCATGCGCCAGGCTTTCGAGCGCGCTTTGCCGCTGGCTGGCCGCAAACCGGCTGCCAGCGGTCAAAAAGGCAAGAAGGGCAAAAAAAGCAAATCGCCGCGCAAAAAGAAGTAACCCGCCATTCTATTGATCATTGTCAATAAACCTTACTCCTGATCTGGGTACTCTGTAGTCATTGCTTACTGACCCAGAGGAGTCATCATCATGTACATGGACACAGTCGTCGTTGCCGGCATTCTCACTGTTGGCCTGATGGTCGCCTTCCTGGGCGGCGTTGGTTACTTTATCTGGAATGACAGCCACAAGCACGGCAAGAAAAAAGGCTGATTGATTTTCCTACCAGGCATGGCTCGCAAGGCCTTTGGCGGTTCCCCGAGAGGGTGAACCGCCTTTTTTATTCATGACCGCAAGCAGGGGATGCATTAGCATGCCGGCATGAGCAAGCGATCACGTTGTGCGCGCTGCAGGCGTCCGCTGAATTATTGCCTGTGTGCCGATATTCCCTCATTGCACACCACCACCGAGCTGCTGGTTATTCAGCACCCCAGTGAACAGGGTCATGCGCTGAATACAGCGCGGCTGCTGTGTCTGGGGCTGGATGCTGCGACCTTGCTGGTGGCTGAACAGGTGCCGGTGGATTGGGCAGCCTGGCTGCAAGAGCCTGATTACCACATCGAACTGCTGTTCCCGGGGCCGCAGGCAGGCCTGCTGACAGCGGCTGAGCCCGAGCGCCCAAGGCGACTGGTTCTGCTCGACGGCACCTGGCGCAAGGCGCGCAAACTCTACTACCTCAACCCGGTGTTACAGCAGTTGCCCCAGGTTGCCCTGCCGGCTGGTCAGCGCAGTCGTTACCGGCTGCGCAAGGCATCCGAGCCGGATGCCTTGTCGACGCTGGAGGCGGGGGTTGTTGCCCTGGGTATGCTCGAGCCGGACACCGACTTCAGCCCATTGTTGCGCCCTTTTGAGCGACTGATAGACGGGCAGATCCAGTCCATGGGTGAGCAGGTCTGGCAAGCCCATTTCGCCGCCCGGGCGCAGGGCAACCCCGAGAAGTCGTGAGTGCGGCCTATTCGCCGGACTTATAACAGGCGTATTCGCTGCGCACGGCCTTGTTCAGCCGCTAGACTTTGCTGGTCAATTGATAGAGACACAACAATAAAACGTATCAATACAGGCAGGTCTAATCATGCAGCAAGCTCAACGAGTAGTCATTACCGGTGCCGGCAGTGGACTGGGCCGTGAACTGGCCCTGTGTTACGCCCGGCCAGGCGCACAACTGGCATTGGCCGATATCAACGAGGCTGGCGCCCGGGATACCCTGGCCATGGTGCGCGACAAGGGCGCGCAGGGCTTTGTGCAGCGCTGCGATGTGCGCGACTACAGTCAGCTGGCTGCCCTGGCACAAAGCTGTGAAGAGCAGTTTGGCGGTATCGATATATTGATCAACAATGCCGGTGTTGCCTCTGGTGGCATGTTTCAGGACCTAACCCTGGAAGACTGGGACTGGCAGATCAGTATCAACCTGATGGGTGTGGTCAAAGGCTGCAAGGCCTTCGTACCCATGCTGCTGGAGCAGCAAAGTGGCCACGTGATCAATATTGCTTCCATGGCTGCCTTGATGCAGGCGCCGGGCATGAGTAACTACAATGTGGCCAAGGCCGGGGTAGTGGCGCTGTCCGAATCCTTGCTCTGCGAGCTGAAGCCGGTGGGTGTCGGTGTGAGCGTGGTGTGCCCGTCCTTTTTCCAGACCAACCTGCTGGATTCCTACCGCGGCCCCAGCTCACAGGACAAGTCCGATATCGCCAGGTTGCTGGAAAACTCGCCGATCAGCGCAGCCGAGGTGGCGGCAACCATTGTGCGCGAAGCCGCTGCCGGGCAGTTCATGATCCTGCCGCATGAGAAGGGGCGTGAAGCCTGGGCGCTGAAACAGTCCCAGCCCGATGCCATCTATGCCGAAATGACCCGCCTGGCAGAGAAAAAACTTGGCCTTGGGCGCGCTGGATAGCGCAATTGCGCTGTCTCGCGCCAAGCAGCCTGTGGCACAATGCGCGTTGAATAATAAACCGGGTTGGGCATAGGCATGACAGGCTGGGCGGTAACGGGTAACGGTGCGGTGCATGGCGGCTGAGCTGCGTCATGTCGGATTCCTGCTCTGGCCGGGAAGTTCGCCGGCGGTGCTGATGCCGGCACTGGCCGTGTTGCGTTCGTTCAATCGACTGGCCGAGCGCGAGTGCTACAAGGCTGTCTGCCTGACGCTGGATGAAACCCCCATAGTGACCCCGGAAGGCCTGCACTGGCCGGCCAACCCCTTGCGCGAGCTGACCGAGCCATTATCGTCCTTGTGGCTGGTGGCAGACAGTGACCAGTTGCCGACGCAGCTGCCGTCCTGGCTGACTCCCTTGTTGCGTCAATGGTTACAGGACGGCGTTGAGCTGGGGGCCATCGAGGCGGGCGTCTTTCCTCTGGCGTTGACCGGCTTGCTGGATGGGTGTCGCTGTGCTGTGCATTGGCGCATGCTGGATGAGTTTCGTGAGCGTTTTCCGACGGTCGAGGCAACCAGTCAGTTGTTCGTCGAAGATCGTAAGCGCATTACCAGTAGTGGCTTGCAGGCGACGGTAGACCTGTTTCTGAACCACCTGGGGCAACAGCAGGGGCAAGACCTGGCTGCGCTGGTGGCGGAAGACCTGACCCTGGAGCGCACGCGGGATGCGACGGAAAAGCAGCGTGTGCCCCTGCGCAACCGGCTGGGCAGCAGCCATCCCAAGCTGACCCAGGCGGTGATCCTGATGGAAGCCAATATTGAAGAGCCGCTGACCACGGACGAGATCGCCAATCATGTCTGCGTGTCGCGACGGCAGCTGGAGCGGATCTTTCGTCAGTATCTGGACAGCGTGCCATCACAGTATTATCTCGAGATGCGCCTTGGTCGCGCCCGACAGATGCTGCTGCAGACCAGCAAGTCGATCATCCAGATTGGCCTGTCCTGCGGGTTCTCTTCGGGTCCGCATTTTTCCAGCGCCTATCGCAACTTTTTTGGTGTAACGCCGCGCGAGGACCGCAACCGGCGGCGCGCACAACAGCAGGATGCTACTGTTTAATCAATGCCCACGTCTGGTGGCAAGAGGAGAGCTTTGCAATGTCGCAGTCAATACAGGTCGGCCGGTCGGACTATGACCGGGTCATGATGCCCAACTATGCACCGGTGCAGATGATTCCCGTGCGTGGTGAGGGCTCACGCCTGTGGGACCAGCAGGGTCGTGAATATATCGATCTGGCTGGCGGCATTGCGGTGAATGCCCTGGGCCACGCGCATCCACAGTTGGTGGAGGCGCTGACTACCCAGGCCGGCCTGCTCTGGCATGTGTCGAATATCCTCACCAACGAGCCGGCACTGCGCCTGGCGCACAAACTGGCGGCGGCCACTTTTGCCGACAAGGTGTTTTTTGCCAATTCGGGTGCCGAAGCCAACGAGGCCGCCTTCAAGTTGGCCCGGCGCTGGGCGCACAACACCCACGGAGCAGACAAGCACGAGATCATTGCTTGCACCAACAGCTTTCACGGCCGCACGCTGTT
Source organism: Gammaproteobacteria bacterium (assembly GCA_023475025.1). GTDB lineage: Bacteria > Pseudomonadota > Gammaproteobacteria > Pseudomonadales > Pseudomonadaceae > Halopseudomonas. The sequence continues at coordinate 15,112 of JAMCWB010000040.1, read as the reverse complement.
TACCGTCAGTGTTGGCGGGCAGCCGAAGTATTCCCAGGGTTTTGGTCCGGCATTACAGGGCATCACCCATGTGCCTTACAACGATATCGAGGCGCTGCGTCAGGCGGTGTCCGAGCGTACCTGCGCGGTAGTGATCGAGCCGATCCAGGGCGAAGGCGGCGTGATTCCAGCGGATCCGGCCTATCTGCAGGCGGCACGTGAGCTGTGTGATGTCCATCAGGCCCTGCTGGTGTTTGATGAAGTGCAAAGCGGCATGGGGCGCACTGGCAAGCTGTATGCCTATATGCACGGTGATGTCGCCCCCGATATTCTGACCACGGCGAAAAGCCTGGGTGGCGGTTTCCCGATTGCGGCCATGCTGGCCACGGCAGAGGTCGCCAGTCATCTTGAAGTCGGCACTCACGGCAGTACCTATGGCGGTAATCCGCTGGGCTGCGCTGTGGCCGAGCGGGTGCTGGATATCGTTAACACCCCTGAGGTGTTGACCGGTGTGGCTGAGCGTGAGCAGCAGCTGCGCGAAGGGTTGCTGGCGCTGGCCGAGCGGCATGGCCTCTTCAGTCATGTGCGCGGCAGTGGCTTGTTGCTCGGCGCGGTGCTGAGCGAAGCCTGGGAAGGGCGCGCCAAGGATATCCAGGCTACGGCGGAACGGCACGGGCTGCTGGTACTGCAGGCGGGGCCGAATGTCATGCGGATCGCACCGAGCCTGGTGATTCCGCAGGCAGATATTACTGAAGCGCTGGCGCGGCTGGATCGGGCGCTGGCTGAACTGGTCGGTTAAGGCGGATTTACGCATGCTGTTGCAACGATTTTGCCGGCGTCAGGACATGGGGCGTATCCAGCGTCTGGTCACCGCGACCAAGACGGGGACGACGGCTGTGCCGGCGGCCGAGCAACGTCTGGCGGAGCTGATTGAAGGCTCCGAAGCAGCCATGCTTGAAGGGGTGACGTTCAGTGGCGAAGAGCGTTACTTTTTTGTGCTTGAAGACAGCGACAGCGGTGAGCTGGTCGGCTGCAGCAGTATTGTCGCTGCTGCTGGCTTCAGCCAGCCGTTCTATACCTTCCGCAACGAGGTGTTTCTGCATGCCTCGCGCCAATTGGGCTTGCATAACCGGATTCACGTGCTGTCCTTGTGTCACGACCTGACCGGCCACAGTCTGTTATCCGGTCTTTACCAGCTGCCGGGCCAGGACGCATCGGTACTGGCTTTGAATGCCCTGGGCCGGTTGGCCTTTATGGCCAGCCATCCGGATCGCTTTGCCGAGTCGGTAGCCGTAGAAGTGGCGGGCATCAATGATGGTCGCAATGCACCTTTCTGGGATGCGGTTGGGCGGCACTTCTTTGCGGTCAGCTACAGCGAAGCCGAACAGATCGGTCTGATGCGTGGGCGCAGTTTTCTGGCGGAGTTGATGCCGGGCTATCCGATCTATGTGCCCATGCTGTCGGATGCTGCCCAGGAGGTCATCGGGCAGGTGCAGCCTGCCTCCGAAGCAGTGTTTGAATTGCTGCTGGAGCAGGGCTTTGAAACCGACAATTATGTCGATATTTTTGATGGTGGTCCGGTTCTGCATGCGCGCAGTAACAGCCTGCGGGCAGTCGCCGGCAGTCAGGTTGCCTGTGCCGATGTGGTGGCCGAGGTCACACCTGGCCGGCAACGCTGGCTGGTGAGCAATCAGCAAGTGGCAGATTACCGGGCCACTGTGTTGAATGTGGATTGGCAGCCCGGGCACATGTTGCCGTTGAGTGCCGATCAGGCCGATCTGCTCAAGGTGCGCAACGGTGATGCCCTGCGCCTGCTGGAGGTGAGCTGAGATGCTGGTGCGTGCTGCAACACCGGATGACCTGGCAGGCTTGTTGGCCTTTGCCCGGCGAGCGGGCACTGGCCTGACCAGTCTGCCAGCCAACAAGGAGCATCTGGCCGAGCGCTTGCAACGGGTAGCGCGCAGCTTTGCCGGCGATATGGATCCGGCTGAGGCTGACTATCTGTTCCTGCTGGAAGATGATCAGGGCGAGGTGCTGGGCACTAGCGCCTTGCTTGCCGCGGCTGGCCTGCGCGAGCCCTGGTACAGCTATCGTGTTGGCTTGACCGTGTCGGCCAGCAGCGAGATGCAGGTATACCGCCAGCATCCGACCCTGTTTCTGGTCAATGATCTGACCGGCAGTACCGCCCTGTGTTCGCTGTTCCTGCCGCCGCCGCACCGCAATGCCCGCACTGGACGTTTATTGTCCAAATCGCGTTTGCTGTTTATGGCCGAGTTCATGGCCGAATTTGCCCCGCGCGCCATCTGCGAAATTCGTGGGTTCACTGACGCTGCCGGGCGTTCGCCCTTCTGGGACAGCCTGGGGCGGCATTTCTTCAAGATGGAGTTTGCCCGCGCCGATTACCTGACCGGGATCGGCAGCAAAGCCTTTATTGCTGAAATGATGCCCCGGTTCCCGCTCTATACCTGTTTTCTCAGTGAAGAGGCACGTGCAGCCATTGGTCAGGTGCACCCGCAATCAGCTCCGGGGCTGGCCATGCTGCAGGAAGAGGGCTTCAGCTATCAGGGCTATGTCGATATCTTTGACGGCGGCGCCACGGTAGAAGCGCCCATGCAGCAGGTGCGCTCGATCCGCGACAGTCAGTTGTTGTTGCTGGCTATCGGCACGCCCGGCGATCAGGCGCAGGATTATCTGATTCACAACCGCGGCCGCGCCGATTGCCGGATGACAGTGGGCGCTGCCCGCGTTGCTGCCGGTACCCTGATCGTGGCCAAGGAAACAGCGCAGCGTCTGCAGCTGAGAGCGGGTATGCCGGTGCGTGCGGTTCCCTTGGCGCCGGAGACTGCGACAGACCCTTATGCCGGTGATTCAGCCTGGCCGCCAACCTGACCGGCGCTGCATGTGTCCGGTGACATAAGCCGATACAGCCCTTGTCTGGCCGCGATTGCTGGTCGGTCCTATAGTAAGGCATGTCTGATTCAGTGCTGCAGGCGAGGCACCGGGCTGGAACTTCCACAAATACTTACTGGACGCAGATGGCGAGGTTGTCGGTAGCTTCCCCAGTCGGGTGTCGCCTGAGTCTGCCACCCTGCGCCAGGCGATCGAGCAGGTCATCACACCTTAATTCACGCTTTCAGCTGCTATCCTTGCCTTGTCTATCCGGTTGATAGACAGTTTCAACCTGTAGGCTGGTGCATACCACGCTGCAATGTCTATATAATGCCCGCCTTTGCCTGATTTTCGGGCAGGTTCAACTATCTGTGGTAGGGGAGTTATGAAAAGCGCTGAAATCCGTGAAGCCTTCCTCCGTTTCTTCGAGCAACAGGGGCACGCGCGCGTTGCCTCCAGTTCGCTGATTCCGGCCGACGACCCGACCCTGCTGTTTACCAATGCCGGTATGAACCAGTTCAAGGACTGCTTCCTCGGTCTGGAGCAGCGCGATTACACGCGGGCGACCAGTAGTCAGAAATGCGTGCGTGCCGGTGGCAAGCACAATGACCTGGAAAACGTTGGTTATACCGCCCGTCACCACACCTTTTTCGAGATGCTGGGCAACTTCAGCTTTGGTGACTATTTCAAGCGCGATGCCATTCATTACGCCTGGACTTTTCTTACCAGCAAGGACTGGATGGGGCTGCCACAGGAAAAACTCTGGGTTACCGTCTATGCCTCTGACGATGAGGCCTATGATATCTGGACCCAGGAGATCGGCGTGCCGGCTGAGCGTATGGTGCGTATCGGTGATAACAAGGGCGCACCCTATGCCTCGGATAACTTCTGGGCCATGGGTGATACGGGCCCTTGTGGTCCCTGCACGGAAATCTTCTACGATCACGGCGCGGATATCTGGGGCGGCCCGCCGGGCAGTCCGGAAGAAGACGGTGACCGTTACATCGAGATCTGGAATATCGTCTTCATGCAGTTCAACCGCAGTGCCAGCGGTGAGATGAATCCCTTGCCCGCGCCCAGTGTGGATACCGGCATGGGCCTGGAGCGCATCAGTGCGGTGATGCAGGGTGTGCACGCCAACTATGAGATTGACCTGTTCCGGAACCTGCTCGCCGCTGCCGCACAGGCTATCGGTTGTGCCAATGACGATGCCGCCTCCTTGAAGGTGGTTGCCGACCATATCCGCTCCTGCAGCTTCCTTATCGCTGACGGCGTGCTGCCCTCCAATGAAGGGCGTGGTTATGTGTTGCGCCGTATCATTCGTCGCGCCTGCCGGCACGGCAACAAGCTGGGTGCCAGCGGTCTGTTTTTCCACCGTATCGTGGCTGCGCTGGTGGCTGAGATGGGTGATGCTTTTCCTGAGCTCAAGGCCCAGCAGGCGCACATCGAGCGTGTGCTGAAGTCCGAGGAAGAGCAGTTTGCCAAGACCCTGGAGCAGGGCCTGAAGATTCTCGAGCAGGATCTGGCGGGTCTGCAGGGCAAGGAAATTCCCGGTGAGCTGGTATTCAAACTCTATGACACCTACGGCTTCCCGATGGACCTGACCGGTGACATTGCCCGCGAACGCGGCCTGACCCTGGACGAGGCCGGCTTTGAAGCCGCCATGGAGGCACAGCGCGAGCGTGCCCGCTCAGCCAGTCAGTTCGGTCTGGACTACAACAGTCTGGTCAAGATTGATGCCGAAACCCGCTTTGAGGGCTATGAGCAGACCGCTGGCAGCGGCAAGATCATTGCCTTGTTCCGTGAGGGTGAGGCGGTTGATCAGCTGGCTGATGGCGAGTCAGGTGTTGTAGTGCTGGACCGCACGCCGTTCTACGCCGAGTCGGGCGGACAGGTTGGTGACAACGGCTACCTGGAAAGTGCAGGTGTGCGTTTTGATGTGCGTGACACGACCAAGGCGGGTGCTGCTCACTTGCACCACGGCGTAGTCGCCAAGGGTAGCTTGAGTGTCGGCGCTGATATTAAAGCCGTGGTGGATGCCGGTGTGCGCCAGGCCACCAAGCTCAATCACTCGGCCACGCATTTGCTACATGCAGCGCTGCGCGAGATTCTCGGTGAGCATGTCACCCAGAAAGGCTCACTGGTGGATAGTCAGCGGCTGCGTTTTGACTTCAGTCACTTTGAAGCTATCAGTCCTGAGCAACTGCGTACGTTGGAGCAGCGGGTCAATGATCAGGTGCGCCTGAATTCGGCGGTCGAGATTGAAATTACCGATATCGAGACCGCCAAGCGCAAGGGTGCCATGGCACTGTTTGGCGAGAAATATGGCAGCTCGGTACGGGTGCTGACCATGGGCGATGGCTTCTCGGTTGAACTTTGTGGTGGTACCCATGTCAGCCGCACAGGTGACATAGGTTTGTTCAAGATCATCAGTGAGGGCGGTATTGCCGCCGGCGTGCGCCGGATTGAGGCGGTGACCGGTCAGGCTGCACTGGATTATCTGACCCAGACCGAGGAGCAATTGCGCCAGGCGGCGCAGCTGGTCAAAGGCTCGCGTGAGAATTTGCTGGATAAGCTCTCTGGACTGGTAGAGCGAAGCCGGCAGCTGGAGAAAGATGTCGAGCAGTTGAAAGCCAAGGCCGCCAGTGCCGCCGGTAGTGATCTTGCTGCCGAGGCAAAACCGGTAGGCCAGTTCACAGCATTGATCAAGCGGGTTGATGGTCAGGACGGCAAGGCGCTGCTGGCGTTGATCGATCAGCTGAAGAACAAGCTGGGCTCCGCGGTTGTGCTCTTGGGTGGTGAACTCGATGGCAAGGTAGTGCTGGTCGCTGGTGTGACCAAGGATTTGACGGCCAAGGTCAAGGCGGGCGACCTGATCCGCTTTATTGCCGCGGAAGTCGGTGGCAAGGGCGGTGGTCGACCGGACATGGCCCAGGGTGGTGGCACCGATGTGGCTGCGCTGGATGTTGCGTTGAACAAGGCCGCCGAGTGGCTGGCGGCGCAATAGGATGCCCGAAGTACGGGTTAACAGGCTCGAACAGTTTTCTGTGTAGGGAGTTGGTTCAATAAAATGGCACTCATTGTCCAGAAGTTTGGTGGTACCTCGGTTGGCAGCGTTGAGCGCATCTGCCAGGTAGCTGACAAGGTCAAAGGCTTTCGTCAGCGTGGCGATGACCTGGTGATAGTTGTATCCGCCATGAGCGGGGAAACCAACCGCCTGATTGATCTGGCCAAAGCCATTCAGGCCGAGCCCGATCCGCGTGAGATGGACGTCATTGTTTCCACCGGGGAGCAGGTCACCATCGGCCTGTTGAGCATGGCGCTGAAAGAGCGCGGTGTGGATGCCGTTTCCTACACCGGGAGCCAGGTACGCATTCTGACTGACAGCGCCCACACCAAGGCGCGTATCCAGCACATTGATGATGCCCGCATGCGAGCTGACCTGTCAGCCGGCCGTGTTGTCATTGTCGCCGGTTTTCAGGGGGTGGATGAGCAGGGCAATATCACCACTCTCGGACGTGGCGGCTCGGATACCACCGGGGTGGCTCTGGCCGCTGCGCTGAAAGCCGATGAGTGCCAGATCTATACCGATGTTGACGGGGTCTACACCACAGACCCGCGCGTGGTCGAGAAGGCCCGCCGTCTGGATAAGGTGACCTTTGAAGAAATGCTGGAAATGGCCAGCCTGGGGTCCAAGGTGCTGCAGATCCGGGCTGTCGAGTTTGCTGGCAAATACAACGTACCGCTGCGCGTACTGCACAGTTTCAAAGAGGGTCCGGGGACCCTGATAACCCTTGAGGATGATGCTGCAATGGAACAACCTGTCATTTCCGGTATTGCCTTCAATCGCGATGAGGCCAAACTGACTATTCGCGGTGTGCCGGATACCCCTGGTGTAGCCTTCAAGATTCTTGGCCAGGTAAGTGCGGCCAATATTGAAGTGGATATGATTGTGCAGAACGTATCCCAGGACAACACCACTGACTTTACCTTCACCGTGCACCGCAATGACCTGCGCAAGGCACAGGAAATCCTTCAGCGCGTTGCCGGCCAGATTGGTGCGCGTGAGGTTGCTGGTGATAACAATATCGTCAAGGTGTCGATCGTCGGCGTCGGTATGCGTTCGCATGCGGGGGTGGCGAGCAAGATGTTTGAAGCGCTGTCCAATGAGGGTATCAACATCCAGATGATTTCCACGTCAGAGATCAAGATCTCCGTTGTGATCGATGAAAAATACCTGGAGCTTGCCGTGCGCTCATTGCACAGTGCCTTTGAACTCGATGCCGAGGATGAAGCGCAGCAAGATCATCTGTAACCGCTGCTGTAAGGATTTATCGGGCGGGGCATCGATGCTCGCCTGAGAGGGTACGGTTTCTGGCTGCCGTACCCGTTTGTCAGCGTCCATACCTGCATGGAAATATCCTGCGATGATGATGACGTGCAAGCCGGTCAGAGGTGTCTATACTGATTTCCACTGGCAGGTAATGGCAGACAAGGAGCCGGTTTTTTGCAGAGTGCTATGTCCTGATCAAAAGCAAGGAGAAATGGAATGCTTATATTGACACGACGGGTTGGTGAAACCCTGATGGTAGGTGATGAAGTGACAGTGACTGTCCTGGGCGTTAAGGGGAATCAGGTGCGTATCGGCGTGAATGCCCCGAAAGAAGTGGCAGTACATCGCGAAGAAATCTACCAGCGCATCCAGAAAGAGAAGGATGACGAACCAAATAGCTAATTTTAATGGAATTTTCCATTGCATTAGGGCGAGCGCCTAGGTAGTATTCTCCGCGTGTTACGGAGAGGTGGCCGAGTGGCTGAAGGCGCTCCCCTGCTAAGGGAGTATACGTTAATAGCGTATCGCGGGTTCGAATCCCGCCCTCTCCGCCACTTTTTGCACATTAGATGTCAAACGTTAGTTTTTGATTCTTAACGGAAAATAATGTTTGACAGGGTCTTAAAAAGCCCTATAATGCGCACCCACAACGCACTCGTAGCTCAGCTGGATAGAGTACTCGGCTACGAACCGAGCGGTCGGAGGTTCGAATCCTCCCGAGTGCGCCATATCGAGAAAAACCCACTGCATCGTCAGTGGGTTTTTTTTGTCTGCAATACTCCTGATTGTCATTGACCTGCAGCAGCAATACGCAGCGCCAGCTGCTAAGCTAGAGCTATTCCTTTTACTCAGTAGCCAGGAACGCCATTCATGCCGGAAATGCAGAGAAAGTCGCCCGAGAGCCTGGAAGACCGACTGGACCAGGTCCTGGAGTTAGTGGGGCAGCTGCATGCATCCGGGTCTGAAGAGCGTGAAGAGAGCGATCAGGTCGCCGAGAGCCTGCGCGCAGAAGTGAGTCGCGAGCTGCAGCAGCGGCTGGATGAGCTGCATCCTGCTGATGTTGCGGTCATACTTGAGTCGATGCCACTGGAGGAGCGCTTGCTGGCCTGGCAGCTGGTGCGTTCCGAGCGAGACGGCGACATCCTGCTGGAAGTGTCCGATGCGGTCCGTGAAATGCTGATCGCGGACATGGACAGCCAGGAAATTCTGGCGGCAGCGAACAGTCTCGATGCCGACGAGCTGGCTGATCTGGCGCCGGATCTGCCGCGGGATGTTGTCCGTGAGCTCATGGACACCCTGGATGTCGAAGAGCGTGAGCGCCTGAAGTCGGCGTTGTCCTTTGACGAGGATGAAGTCGGTGCGCTGATGGACTTCGACATGATCACCATCCGTGATGATGTCACCCTGGAGGTCGTCAGCCGTTATCTACGCCGTTTTGACGCCTTGCCCGACCACAATGACAAGCTGTTCGTGATCGATGCTGAAGGTGTGCTCAAGGGGGTGTTACCCATTCGCAAGTTGCTGGTCAGTTCGCCTGACCTGACGGTGGCTGAGGTCATGTCCGATGATCCGGTACTGTTTCGGGCTCATGACGATGCTGATGAAGCTACTCAGGCTTTCGAGCGCTATGACCTGATTTCTGCCCCAGTGGTTGATGATGACGGGCGGCTGTTCGGTCGGCTGACCATTGATGCCGTGGTGGATTACATTCGCGCGCAAAGTGAGGCAGAAGTGCTGAGTGCAGCCGGTCTGCGCGAAGAGGAAGATATCTTTTCCTCGGTCTGGAAGTCGGTACGCAACCGTTGGGCCTGGCTGGCGATCAATTTGTGCACCGCCTTGATTGCCTCGCGGGTGATTGGCCTGTTTGAAGGTTCCATTGAGCAGTTGGTGGCGCTGGCGGCGTTGATGCCTATTGTAGCCGGTATCGGCGGTAACTCGGGTAACCAGACTATCACCATGATTGTGCGTGGTATTGCGACGGGGCAGGTGCAGGTTGCCCATGGCCAGCGGCTGCTGAAAAAGGAAACTGGCGTAGCCTTGATCAATGGGCTGTTCTGGGGATTTATTCTCTCGTTGATCGCCTACATGCTCTATGGCAACGCTGCGCTGTCAGTGGTGCTGATGGCGGCTATGGTGCTCAACATGTTGCTTGCGGCCTTGATGGGGGTGTTTATTCCGCTGCTGCGCATGCGCTTTGGGCGTGATCCGGCACTGGGTTCGAGTGTCATGATTACCAGCATCACCGACAGCGGTGGATTCTTTATTTTTCTTGGTCTGGCAACTTTATTTCTCCTGTAAATCAAAGGCTTGGTTGTTTTTGTCGGGTGTGATTGCAGTCATGCAGTCGACGCGGATTCGTTGCTAAAAGTGTTACAGCAAGCTACATTAGACCGATTTTCAAAATACTGTGCAGATCTGCAGGGGGGCAGTGCGCCGCTTTAGCTGCATTTGCACCAGTGATAACATTGGTAATTGCGCATTGGTGCGCTTTATTGTTTTTCGGGAGATGTGATGAATTCGTCCGATTTGATGGAGAAAGGTGTCGAGTTGCTGCTGCTGGGCATGGGCTCGGTTTTTATCTTTCTGATTTTGCTGGTCATTGTCATCACGCTGATGTCGAAAGTCATCGGGCGCTATTTCCCTGAGCCGATTGCTGCCCCTGCCGGGAGAAAGAGCGCGGCAAAACCGCAAAAGAAGGCGGGCGAGGTTGATGCGCAGATGATTGCTGTTATCAGTGCAGCCATCCGTCAGCACCGTGCCCGTCGTTCCTGACACCCCCACTACTGCTTCACTATTACAATCAGAAAGGCCATAAGATTATGACCGATAGCAAAAAGCCCCTCGGCATCACTGATGTCATCTTGCGTGACGCCCACCAATCCATTCTGGCTACTCGCATGCGTCTGGATGACATGCTGCCGATTGCCGGCAAGCTTGACCAGGTTGGATTCTGGTCAGTGGAGTCCTGGGGTGGTGCAACTTTTGATGCCTGTATCCGTTATCTCGGTGAAGACCCCTGGGAGCGTATTCGCGAGCTGAAAAAGGCCATGCCCAACACCCGTCAGCAGATGCTGTTGCGGGGGCAGAACCTGCTGGGCTACCGCCATTATGCTGATGATGTGGTAGAGAAGTTTGTCGAGCGCGCCGCCGAGAATGGGGTTGATGTGTTCCGTGTGTTCGATGCCATGAACGACCCGCGCAACCTGGAAACCGCGCTGAAAGCCGTCAAGGCCCAGGGTAAGCATGCCCAGGGTACGATTTCCTATACCACCAGCCCGGTACACACGATTGACATGTGGGTCGATCTGGCCAAACAGATCGAAGATCAGGGCGCTGATTCTATTGCGATCAAGGACATGGCTGGCATTCTGACGCCCTATACCTGTTTTGATCTGGTGTCGCGCTTGAAGCAATCGCTGAGCATTCCGGTACATATGCAGTGCCATGCGACTGCCGGCCTGTCGACAGCAGCCATTCTGAAAGCGGCTGAAGCGGGTATCGATAATGTTGATACTGCTATTTCTTCGATGTCGATGACCTATGGTCATTCACCGACCGAGTCGGTGGTAGCGATTTTCCAGAACACTGACCGTGATACCGGCCTCAACCTGGAGTTACTGGAAGAAGTGGCCGCCTACTTCCGTGAAGTGCGAAAGAAGTACGCCAAGTTTGAAGGTACGCTCAAGGGCGTGGATTCGCGCATTCTGGTTGCCCAGGTACCTGGCGGCATGTTGACCAATATGGAAAACCAGCTGCGTGAGCAGGGCGCCACCGACAAGTTTGATGAAGTGCTGTCAGAAATTCCGCGTGTGCGTGAAGATCTCGGGTTTATTCCGCTGGTAACCCCGACCTCGCAGATTGTTGGCACCCAGGCGGTCATCAACGTGCTGACCGGTGAGCGTTACAAGTCGATAACCAAGGAAACGGCTGGCATCCTCAAGGGTGAGTATGGTGCTGCACCAGCAGACTTCAACAAGGAGCTGCAGGCTCGGGTGCTGGATGGCGCAGAAGCCATTACCTGTCGCCCGGCTGACTTGCTGGATAATGAAATGGACAAGCTGACAGCTGAGCTCAAGCAGCTGGCCAGCGAAAAAGGTTTCAAGTTGGCTGAGGCAGAGGTGGATGATGTGCTGACCTATGCACTCTTCCCGCAGATTGGTCTCAAGTTCCTCGAGAACCGCGGCAACCCGGATGCTTTCGAGCCGGTGCCGACCGGCCAGGAAATGGTTGCCGCCAGCAGCAAGGCACCTGCCAAGGCGGGAGAGCCTGAAGTGTACACTGTGACCGTCGACGGCAAGGAGTTTGTCGTGCAGGTAGCTGATGGTGGTGACATTACCGGTATCAAGCCGGTAGGTGAGTCACAGGCTGCAGCTCCGGCAACCGCAGCAGCGCCTGCAGGCGAAGGTGAAGCCCAGCCGGCACCCTTGGCGGGTAACATTTTCAAGGTTCTGGTCAATGAAGGAGATGCTGTTGAAGAAGGGCAGGTCGTCATCATTCTGGAAGCCATGAAAATGGAAACAGATGTCTGCGCTGTCAAGGGTGGCACTGTGGCCAGTATCAATGTGAAGGTCGGCGACGCGGTCAATGTCGGCGACACTCTGCTGACTATCGGCTAAGGGAGCGCTGTTCATGGATAAGCTGCTCCAGTTGTGGCAGACCACCGGGTTGTATCATATGCAGTTCGGTCAGGTGATCATGATCGCCATCTGTCTGGGTCTGATTTACCTGGCAATCCGCAAGGGCTTCGAGCCCTTGCTGCTGATCCCTATCGGTTTTGGTGGCATTCTGGCTAACCTGCCGGTAGCCGGGATTGCTGAAAGCGGTGGTTTGCTTTACATCCTGTATCAGGTTGGCCTGCCGACGACCGTGTTCCCGCTGTTGATCTTCATGGGTGTCGGTGCGATGACGGACTTCGGTCCCATGCTGGCTAACCCGCGTACGCTGTTGCTTGGTGCTGCTGCCCAGTTCGGTATTTTCGGTACCTTGCTGGGTGCGCTGGCGCTGACCGCCTGGGGTGTGCCGGGTTTTGACTTTACTATTCGTGAAGCGGCTTCGATTGCCATTATTGGTGGTGCGGATGGTCCGACCTCGATTTTTGTGACGTCACAACTGGCGCCGCACCTGCTTGGTCCGATTGCCGTTGCGGCCTATGCCTATATGGCCTTGGTACCCATGCTGCAGCCGCCGATCATGCGCGCCTTGACCACGCAGAAAGAGCGGGCAATAAAAATGACCCAGCTGCGCAGCGTGAGCAAGCTGGAGAAGATCATGTTCCCCTTGATGCTGATGATGCTGGTTGCCCTATTGCTGCCCTCGGCGGCGCCGCTGGTCGGTATGCTCTGCTTCGGTAACCTGATGCGTGAGTGTGGCGTGGTTGAGCGTCTGGCCGACACGGCGCGCAATGCCTTGATCAATATCGTCACCATTGCTCTGGGTCTAGCTGTGGGTTCGCAGTTGCAGGCCGAGTACTTCCTGCTGTTGAGCACCCTGGGTATCATGATTCTGGGTATGGTTGCGTTCTGTGGCGGCACTGCAGCGGGTCTGCTGATGGCCAAGCTGATGAACCTGGTCAGCAAGCAGCAGATCAACCCTTTGATTGGCTCTGCCGGTGTGTCTGCGGTTCCTATGGCCGCGCGGGTATCCAACAAGGTTGGTCTGGAGGCCAATCCGCAGAACTTCCTGCTGATGCATGCCATGGGCCCTAATGTGGCCGGGGTGATTGGCTCTGCGGTTGCGGCAGGTGTGTTGTTGAACTTTGTTGGCTGATCAGACCTGCCGGACAAAAAAAACCGCCCGAATCGGGCGGTTTTTTTATGTCCGCACAACGAGTGACTGCGGATCTGACTTAGCGGGTGAATGCAAAAAGTCGCCCGTAGGCGACTTGTAAGCAAGCATTCAGCGGACAGCTTGGCCGCTGAGTTCCCGTTTACAGCAAAGGGTCAGGCGCTTTCGCTGACCAGCAAAGCCAGTAGTGCATTTTGCTGACGACGGCTCATATCGCGAAAGCGTGCCAGCAGCTCCTGTTCGTGACCGCTGAGGCCGTCCGCAGACAGGGCATTCAGGCTATGCCGCGTAGGTCCTTCAGGCAGGCTGGGCAGATCATCAAGGCTATGTTCGAGACGGGCGATGATCTCTGAATTCATGCTGCGGTGGTGCTGCTTGGCAACATCAGCTATGCGGTCGCGCATGCCGTGAGGCAGTCGAACAACAAACTTGTCCGCAGTGCGGCTGGTATAGGTTTGGGTAGCTGTTTTCATAATCGCAACAAGTCACTCAATTTGGTGGTTGGGGATGGTATCCCGCAGATGCGGTGCAGTGGCTGCAAAATGCCTTCACACACTTCTAAGATACACCATTTTAGTAATGGTTCCATGCGCGTTCGTCGCCTGCCTGAGACAGAAGATGAACCTGCATCTGCAAAAACGCCAATATCCTAGCATTATTTGCCAGCAGAGTGCATGAGTTGCGCCGATAAAACGTCGTCAATAATATGTCATACTGCTATCAATGTGCTGGTTGTGGGGCGCTGAGTGGTTTGCCTGATCAGGGTGTGTCGGTTACTATTCGCCTCGATTCCAGGTCAATCTGGCAATTTGCGCGCTTGTAGCTCAGCTGGATAGAGCAACCGCCTCCTAAGCGGTAGGTCCCCGGTTCGAATCCGGGCTCGCGCGCCACTTTCAAGCATCTGCGTGCTGTCATCTACCTTTGCCAGAATAGCTGTTTTACAGCCTGCGGGCGGTCTTTTCCGTCCTGCGTGCTAGGCTGTAGCTAGTGTTTTATGTCTATGAATGTCTGGAGTTTGCATGCCCACAGCTTTTACTGCCTTTTCTTCATTGTACTTTGCCACTCTGTTGATGCTGCTCGGTAGTGGTTTGCTGAGTACCTACCTGGGTCTGCGTCTGGCGGCGGATGGTGTCAGTGAAGTCTGGATCGGTTTGCTGATGACCGGCTATTACATCGGTCTGGTGCTGGGGGCTTCGATTGGGCACCGCTTGATCGCACGGGTGGGGCATATCCGCGCCTTTGTGGCCAGTGCCGGGTTGGTGACGGCGTCGGTGCTGGGGCATGCATTGACCGATGTGGTGCAGGTCTGGCTGGTGCTGCGCATTATTGCCGGTATGGCGATGATGTGCCAGTACATGGTGCTGGAAAGCTGGTTGAACGAACAGGCGGAATCACACCAGCGCGGCAGTGTGTTTGCTGGTTATATGGTGGTTACCTTCCTTGGCCTGGTGCTGGGGCAGGTAGTGCTTACGCTGATGCCGGAACTGGCCGTTGAACATTTGATCCTGGTAGCCATGTGTTTTTCTCTATGTCTGATACCAGTGGCAGTGACCAAGCGATTGCACCCGGCGCCCCTGCATCCTGCGCCTATGAAGGTAAAGATATTTTTCCAGCGTATTCCGCAGGCGCTGACCACAGTGTTGGTCTCCGGGTTATTGCTGGGTGGTTTTTACGGCATGACGCCGGTGTTCGCCAGTTCGGTCGGCCTGGATACCTCGGACATCGGTGTGTTCATGGCGGTAACCATTGGTGCCGGCTTGATTGCGCAGTGGCCGGTCGGCTGGCTGTCAGACCGGCTGGACCGGAGTCGGATGATCCAGATCAACGGTATAGTGCTCACCGGGGTTGCCATGTTGATTGCCCTGTCGGCCAGCCCGGGTTTCTGGTTGCTGGCATTGACCGCTTTGTTCGGGCTGCTGATTTTTACCCTGTACCCCCTGGCAGTGGCGTTGGCCAATGATCACGTCGAGCAGGAGGATCGTGTTCCTCTGGCGGCTATGTTGCTGGTGACCTTTGGTGTGGGTGCCAGTGTCGGGCCGCTGTTGGGCTCGATGGTGATGAAAGGGCTGGGGGCGCCCTGGCTCTATGTCTTCATGGGGGCGTGCAGCTTTATCCTGGTGCTCAAGG
>JAMCWB010000036.1:5431-23279 GCA_023475025.1 Gammaproteobacteria bacterium | reverse complement strand
AGAGCGTTGGTACCACCTGATCCCATCCCGAACTCAGCAGTGAAACGACGTATCGCCGATGGTAGTGTGGGGTTTCCCCATGTGAGAGTAGGTCATCGTCAAGCACCTACACCAAAACCCCGATCATTGAAAGATGGTCGGGGTTTTACTTTGGGCGCAGGAAAAACGGTCGCTGGCGGCTGAAAGCTGAAGGCTGGAAGGTCACGCACCCGGCCGTTGTCGTGGCCAGGGCCAGGGCCAGATACGGGCTTGACAGCCCAACACCCCACCCACAGCCTGATGCTTCCAGCTTCTTATACTTTATTGTTTGAAGTAATAAGCAAATCCGTCTAAGGCAATTATTGTTCTATACCCTCTAATTCAGTACTCTTCGCAGCCCTTTCGGACGACATCCTGTCGTGCTGATAATCTTTTTTTTGTGGAGGCTGTATGTCAGGTTTGATCAAGCGTGCCGGACGCTGGGCTGGCGTCTTACTGGTGGCTGGTGCAGCTATGAGTGCTGCGCAGGCAGCTGACCGTCAATTGCTTAACTCCTCCTACGATATTGCTCGTGAGCTTTTTGCGGCCTACAACGAAAAATTTGCCGAGTACTGGAAAGCCGAAAAGGGTGAGACGGTAGAAATCCGCCAATCTCACGGTGGCTCCTCTCGCCAGGCGCAAGCCATTATTCAGGGTCTGCGTGCGGATGTGGTTACCTACAATCAGGTGACTGATGTGGATATTCTGCATCAGCGCGGCAACCTGATTCCCGCTGATTGGCGTGAGCGTTTGCCGAATGCCAGCTCGCCTTACTACTCCACCATTGCTTTTTTGGTTCGTGAAGGTAACCCGAAGAATATCCAGAACTGGGACGACCTGGCCCGTGATGATGTCAGCTCGGTACTGCCCAACCCGAAAACCTCTGGCAATGGTCGCTATACCTATCTGGCAGCATTGGGCTATGCCCAGCAGATCTATGGGGATGATCAGGAAAGTATCGATAACTACCTGCGTACCATGCTGGGCAACGTAGCGGTCTTTGATACCGGCGGTCGTGGTGCTACCACTACCTTTGTCGGGCGTGGCATCGGTGATGTATTGCTCACCTTCGAGTCGGAAGTAAACAATATTGTCGATGAGCACCCTCA
Organism: Gammaproteobacteria bacterium; assembly: GCA_023475025.1. Lineage (GTDB taxonomy): Bacteria > Pseudomonadota > Gammaproteobacteria > Pseudomonadales > Pseudomonadaceae > Halopseudomonas. The sequence continues at coordinate 22,152 of JAMCWB010000036.1, read as the reverse complement.
GCATGGTTTTCAGGTTGTAGTGCCCAAGGTCAGCTTCCTCACCGAGTTTCCGGTAGCTTGGATCGACCGCAACATTGAGCGCAACAATAACGAAGAGTTGGCCAAGGCCTATCTTGAGCATCTTTACCACGAAGATTCGCAGCGACTGCTGGCCGGCTTCCATTACCGTGTCCATAACGAAACCGTTCAGGCTGAGTTCTCTGAGCGCTTCCCGGAGCTGCAATTGCTGCCGATCGAAGAGATAGCAGGTGATTGGGAAACCGCCATGCGTGAACACTTCGCCAGCGGTGCCAAGCTGGATCAATTGCAGCGACGCTGAAACAGGATAGTCTGATCCGATGAGTCAATCTGTCGTCAGCCGTACGCTGACAGGACTCGGCAACCCCGGCAAGCGCGTCTTGCCGGGGTTTGCCTTGAGTATGGGTATATCGCTGCTGTTCATCAGCATCGTTCTGCTGCTGCCGCTGACTGGCCTGGTCATGCAAACGGCGAATATGTCGCTGGCCGAATTCTGGGCTGTAGTCACCGATGAGCGGGTAATGGCCTCGTACAAGGTGACCTTGTGGGCTGCCCTGATCGCGTCACTGTTCAATGGGGTGGTTGGCCTGTTGCTGGCCTGGGTGCTGGTGCGCTATGAGTTTCCCGGTAAGCGCATCATGGATGCCTTGATGGATCTGCCCTTCGCGCTACCAACGGCGGTGGCCGGTATTACCCTGGCCGCGCTCTTTGCGCAGAATGGCTGGTACGGCTCGGTGCTGGCTCATTTGGGCATTGAAGTCGCTTTTACACCGATCGGCATCATTGTTGCCATGTCCTTTACCAGTTTGCCCTTTGTGGTACGAACGGTTCAGCCGGTACTGGAAGATTTTGCCCCGGAAGACGAAGAAGCTGCAGTCACTCTGGGAGCCTCGGACCTCACCGTGTTTACCCGTATCCTGTTCCCGAGTATCTGGCCGGCATTGATGACGGGTATAGCACTGTCATTTACCCGCAGTCTGGGTGAGTTTGGTGCCATTATCTTTATTGCCGGCAACATGCCTTACGTCAGTGAGGTAACCAGCCTGATGATCTTTGTGCGCTTGCAGGAGTATGACTACGCTGCGGCAAGTGCCATCGCTGCTGTGGTGCTGATTGCATCGCTGATTTTGCTGTTGGGCATCAACCTCTGGCAGGCACGTTATCTGCGTCGCCTGCATGGCCGCTAGGAGACGATGATGCAACCCCATGGCAAATTACGTATCGGTGACAGCCCGTTAGTCAAATGGAGTCTGATCGGCCTAGCTGCCTTGCTGACCGCCTTGATTCTGGTTGTACCGCTGGCGGCCATTTTTATCCAGGCTTTTTCGGGTGGTGCGGAAACCTACTGGAATAACCTGACCAACAGCTACACCCGTCATGCCATCATGCTTACCTTGCTGGTGGCAGCGCTGACGGTACCGATCAACCTGGTGTTCGGCGTGTTTCTCGCCTGGCTGGTGACCCGCTTTGAGTTTCCGGGGCGCAAGGCACTGATTACCCTGATCGATATTCCCTTTGCGGTGTCGCCGGTTGTCGCCGGTCTGCTGTATTTGCTTTTGTATGGCAGTAACGGCTGGCTGGGTGGCTGGTTGATGGATCACGATGTTCAGCTGATGTTTTCCTGGCCGGGGATTGTTATGGTTACGGTCTTTGTAACCTGTCCTTTCGTTGCCCGTGAGCTGATTCCGTTGATGCAGCAGCAGGGCCATGAAGAAGAGGAAGCCGGGGTGATACTTGGCGCTTCTGGCTGGCAGCTGTTTCGTCGTGTCACCCTGCCCAACATCCAGTGGGCACTGATTTACGGCGTGGTGCTTACCAATGCGCGTGCTGTAGGTGAGTTCGGTGCGGTGTCTGTGGTATCGGGCAACATTCGTGGTGCGACCAATACGCTGCCACTGCATGTTGAACTCTTGTACCAGGATTACAACGTAGTCGGGGCCTTCACCAGCGCCTCGCTGCTGGCCGGGATTGCCATGCTTACACTGCTGGTGAAAAGCTTTGTCGAATGGCGCCAGGCGCGTCAACGTGAACCCCTGAACCTGATTGTGGATGGTCGCGGATGAGTATCAGCCTGCAAGGTATTGATAAGTCCTTTGGCAACTTTAAAGCGCTGGATAACATCCAGCTGGAAATTGCTGATGGTCAGTTGACCGGATTGCTTGGGCCTTCCGGTTCGGGCAAGACCACGCTGCTGCGCATCATTGCTGGCCTGGAGCAAGCCGATGCCGGCCGCATCCTGTTCCATGGTGAGGATGTCAGCAAACTGCATGTGCGTGAGCGTCGTGTTGGCTTTGTGTTTCAGCATTATGCGCTGTTCCGGCATATGACAGTGGCTGATAACGTCGCCTTTGGCCTGGATGTGCTGCCACGTAAAGAGCGACCAGCCAAGGCTGATATCAAGCGACGGGTCGCTGATTTGCTGGAGATGGTGCAGTTGGGACATCTGGCCAAACGCTACCCGGCCCAGCTGTCCGGTGGTCAGAAGCAGCGTATTGCGCTCGCCCGGGCGATGGCAACCCAGCCACAAATCCTCTTGCTCGATGAGCCCTTTGGCGCACTCGATGCCAAGGTGCGCAAGGAGTTGCGGCGTTGGCTGCGCAGTCTGCATGACGAGCTGCACTTTACCAGTGTGTTTGTTACCCATGATCAGGAAGAAGCCCTTGAACTGTCTGACCAGGTGGTAGTGATGAGTGCCGGTCAGGTCGAGCAGGTGGATGCGCCGCAAGCGCTGTATGCCAGGCCGGATAGCCGTTTTGTGTTTAACTTCCTCGGTCAGGTCAATGTGCTCGCTGGTCATGTTGAAGGCCAGCGACTGACCCAGAATGATGCCTGGGTCGAGCTGCCAGAGCCTGAGCATGGTGAGGAGTTGCAGCTTTTCCTGCGGCCACATGAATTGGGTTTACATAATGCACCGGCTGGCCATGCCAACCTGCCGATGCAGATTGAGGCGATCAGCCTGATCGGTGCCGAAGTGCGGATCGAGCTCAAGCCGATTGGCTGGGCCAGTGACGACCTCTGGGAAGTAGGCATCAGTCATGCTCAATACAATGCCTGGCGACCAGAGCGCGGCCAGCGCTGTTATGCCGTGCCAACGGTGGGCCACCTGTTCTCAGTCGATGGGCAATCAAAAACCCTTAACTGGCCAGCCCCTTTCGTTTGAGCAGACCGGCGCATACCGCCATGATCTTTCGGTGATCTACCGGGCTACGGCCCGGTGCGCCGGCAATATGCCCCCAATCAGAATCCAATATCCGTAGCTCGGCGTTCGGCATCCGGGCGGCCTCCCAGGCGGCATCTTCGGCCGTGAAATACAGGTCCGTATTGCTGGGCATGATGATGCTTGGTGCGCGGATATTGGCCAGCGCCTGCTCCATATCGCCGGCAAAATATGGACGTTGGCTGATGTCAGCTTGCTGCCAGCTATCCAGCACGCACAGCAGGTTATTTGCATCCTGTTGCAGGTGATCCTTTTCCCAGTAGTCGAGAACGTCGTCCAGGGTTTCAAGCCCCAGTTCACGATGCAGTCGCTGACGATAAAATGCCTGGCTGTAAGCCCAGCCAGCATAGACACGGCCGAAGGCTTTCAGGCCTGCGGATGGTGGTGACTGGTAGTGGCCACCTTGCCAGGCCGCGTCGCAGGTCAAGGCAGCTTTCACCCCGGCCAGAAAAACCTGATTGTGCGGCCAGCAACGGGCGGTGGCGCAGATACTCATCAATCGCTGTACCCGGTCCGGATAGAGCGCTCCCCAGTGCAACGCCTGCATGCCACCCATGGACCAACCCATCACCAGCGCCGGCGCAGCATCGGCAAAGCGATCTTCCAGCAGGTGTTTTTGTGCGCGTACATTGTCGTACAGGCTGATGCGCGGGAAATCGGCCGCAGCCTGATGCTTGCCGGCATTGGAGGGGGACACCGACATGCCATTGCCAATCAGATTGGGTATCACCAGGCAGTAGTGTTCAGGGTCAAGGGGTGAACCTGCACCAATCCAGGGCAAAATACCGTCATGTGTTCCACCATAGTACGTCGGCAGCAGGATAAGGTTATCACCGGCAGCATTGAGTTCGCCGATCTGCAGGTAGCTGAGCCAGCCTTCAGTCAATGTCTCTCCACTATCGAGCGGAAAGTCAGTCAGTGCAAATTTTTGCACAAGTGCTTGATTTGTTTCCATTTGGGTTTCCTTTGCTACCTGAGTGTTGATGGCATGCAGGATGCTGTTCTGGTCGGGCTGTGAATTTATACATGCATGCTGGCATGTATGTTGAATGGAAGATTCGTACCAACCCGAACACGGCTATCAGCCATCAGAGGAGTACCGATGACCACTCACACCTTGCAGCAATCCCTGGCCGATAAAGGAGTCAAACACGCGCTGGCTGGTTATGTTGATGTCCATGGCATCATCAAGGGCAAGTTCGTTCCACTGCAGCACCTTGGCCGTATGCTCAAGGGCTCGGAACTCTTTACCGGGGCTGCCCTTGATGGCGTACCGCAGGACATCAGTGACAACGAAGTGGCAGCCATGCCCGATGAAAGCTCACTGACTATCTGTCCCTGGAACCCGCAGCTGGCCTGGTTTGCCAGTGACCTGCATCTGGATGGTGCTCCCTTTGAAGCCTGCTCGCGCAATATTCTCAAGCGCCAGGTGGCGGCCGCTGCCGACATGGGCCTGACCTTTAACCTCGGCATCGAAACCGAGTTTTTCCTGTTCAAGGATACGGCGGACGGCTGCTTTACACCGGTCAGTGACCGCGACGACCTGGCCAAGCCGTGCTATGACCCGCGCACCATGTTCGACAACCTGCCGATCATCGATGAATTGGTCGATGCCATGAATACCCTGGGCTGGGACGTTTATTCCTTTGATCACGAGGATGCCAACGGTCAGTTCGAGACGGACTTTACCTATACCGATGCCTTGAACATGGCTGATCGCCTGGTGTTTTTCCGTTTGATGGCCAACGAGATTGCGCGCAAGCATGGTGCCTTCGCCAGCTTCATGCCCAAGCCGTCTGCCAACCGCACCGGCAGCGGTGCGCACTACAATATGTCGCTGGCGGATCGTGAAACCGGGCGTAACCTGTTCGAACCGGGCAATGATGACCCCCATGGCTGTGGCGTGAGCAGTATGGCCTATCACTTTATCGCCGGGATCATCAAACACGCGCAGGCGATCAGTGCGGTGATTGCGCCGACGGTAAATAGCTACAAGCGCCTGGTGCGCAAGGGGGCCATGTCGGGTTCGACCTGGGCGCCGGTGTTTGCCTGCTATGGCAACAACAACCGCACCAATATGTTGCGTATTCCTTCCCAGGGTGGCCGGGTTGAGTGCCGCGCTGCCGATATTGCCTGCAACCCTTACCTGGGGGCGGCCATGATGCTGGCTGCCGGGTTGGAGGGCATCCGTGAGGGCCTGGAGCCGGGTCAGCCGCGGCGCGAGAATATGTACAACTACAGCGATGCCGAGGTGCGCGAGCAGGGCATCGAGATGCTGCCGCAGAACCTGGGTGAGGCGATCGATGCCTTCGCGGCAGACCCACTGTCAAAGGCCGTGTTTGGCGAAGCCATGTTCGACAGTTTCGTTGCCTACAAGCGTGAAGAGTGGACCAGTTACCACACGCACGTGTCCGACTGGGAAATCCAGCGTTACCTGAAAATGTTCTGAGTACGACTGAGCCGGCAAAGTGGCGCGACTCTTGCTGCCACTTGGCCAACGGTAATTTACTTCAGGAGTTCAACCATGAAAGCACGAATCCGTTTTACCCAAGGCTGCAAGCGTATCCTGACCGGTACCCTGATGAGCATTGCGGCGAGTACCATGATTCTGCCTGCGGCAGCCACCGCCCAGGAGCGTGACAGCTTCCGCCTGGCGTGGAGCATCTATGCCGGCTGGATGCCCTGGCAGTACATTGATGAATCCGGGATCATGAAAAAGTGGGCGGACAAGTACGACATCGACGTCGAAATCGTACAGATCAATGACTATATCGAATCCATCAACCAGTACACGGCTGGCCAGTTTGATGGTGTGGTGGCGACCAGTATGGATGCGCTGTCGATTCCCGCTGCGGGTGGTGTGGATACCACGGCGCTGATCATTGGCGACTACTCGAACGGAAACGACGGCCTGGTGATGAAAGACAGCGATAATATCGCGGACCTCAAGGGGCAATCGATCAACCTGGTCGAGCTGTCGGTTTCGCATTACCTGCTGGCCCAGGCGCTGGAAAGCGTGGGACTCAGCGAGCGCGATGTAACGGTCGTCAATACCGGTGATGCGGATATTGTGGCTGCTTTCAATACTTCCAGTGTGCGTAGTGTCGCGGCCTGGAACCCGCAACTGTCTGACGTGCTGAGTGTGCCCGGTGCCAACCTGGTATTCGACTCGTCACAGATTCCGGGCCATATCAAGGATATGACCATCGTCAATTCGCAAACCCTGGCGGCCAATCCGGCTCTGGGCAAAGCCCTGACAGGTGCCTGGTTTGAATTGATGGCGGTTATGGGTACGGATACTGAAGAGGGTGCCGAGATTCGCGCTTTCCTTGGCGAAGCCTCCGGTACCGATCAGACAGGCTATGAAATGCAGCTTGATGGTATGAAAATGTTCTGGCAGCCGGCTGATGCGGTGAGCTTTATCTCCAGCGAGGAAGCCGTCAAGGCGATGGAAGATGTACGCCAGTTTTCCTTTGAGCGCGGATTGCTCGGTGACGGTGCGCCCTCGGCAGACTTTGTTGGTATCAGCTTTCCTGGTGATGTGATCCTCGGTGACAGTGCTAATATCAAGCTGCGCTTCGACCCCAGCTATATGCAGATGGCGGCCGATGGCGACTTGTAATACCAACGACGCGGCGGGTTTCCCCCGCCGCGCCTGCTCACGGAAGCCTCCATGCGTCGCAGCAAGCAAGATGCCGAAAAAACCCGCCTGAAAGTCATTGATGCCGCACTGACCTTGTTCAGCCGCAACGGCTACTCGAATACCACCCTCGCCATGATCGCCGCCGAAGCTGGTTACAGTCGTGGACCTATCTACTGGCACTTCAAGAACAAGGATGACCTGTATCAGGCCGTGCTGGCAATGTCGCAGGAGCCTCTGGAGCAGCTGGTGACTGAGCTTGAAGACACTAAGGCTGGGCCGCTGCGAGCAATCGAACTCTTTATTCGCCGCTGGCTGGACTTGCTGGTTGAAGACGTCTGGTTTCGTCAGTCGTTCGAGATTCTGCTGAACAAGACCGAGCTCACAGAACAGATGGTGCCCACCCTGGAGCGTGAGCGAAGCTTGACCCTCAGTATTGTCGACGCCTTGAGTGCCTGCTTTGCCAAGGCCCAGCAGTCGGGCCTGATACCAGCCGATGACTCGCCACGCAGTCTGGCCCTGTTGGTCTATAGCCAGTTGATGGGGGTTACCCAGAGCTGGTTGTTTGCGCCGGATCTGTTTGATCTGGATGCAGAGAAAGATTTCTTTATACAACGTATGCTGAGTTCGTGCGGTATGGATTAATCAGACTATTCAACAGCAGAATTCGCCATTATGATTCGTATTGCTCTGGATCAGAGTGTTAATACAGGGACTGGGCCATGATGGCTCTGGACAATAAAGAATAATGGAGAATTACCATGTTTAAGAAGGCTCTTCTTTCTGCCGCGATTGTTGGTATGGGATCTGTGAGTCTCGTGGCCAATGCCAACGAAAGTTACAATGGTTACCTGTTTGGTGCCGTAGGTCAGGCTGACCACAAGATCAGCAGTAGCACCCGCAATGATCTGGATGCATCAATCAATTCTTTTTCCGGTGTTACCGTCTCACGATCGTCTCTGGACACCAAGGATACTGCCTGGAAAGTGGGGGCGGGTATCCGTGCCCATGAAAATGTAGCTTTCGAGTTCCAATATGTTGACCTGGGCGAAGCACGCTATAAGGCAGATACCAATCTGGGTCGCCTGACAGCCCCCGTTGAAACCCGCGGCCTGGGAGCCAATGCCGTATTCATTCTGCCACTTGACTCTGTAGAGTTGTTTGCCAAGGTTGGCTATCACCAGATGCGTTCCAAGGTACGTGCGAGTATTGGTGGTGTATCTTCATCTGACAGTGAGAAGAAGTGGCGTACTGGAATGGGCCTGGGTGCTGCTTTCTCGTTGAATCAGGATTTTGCCCTGACAGGTGAGTTTGAGCGTTATCGCAACATTGCCGGTGACTATAACGTTGATATGTGGTCGGTTGGTCTGCGCTACAAGTTCTGATTGTCGCGCGACAAACGAAAGGGTCTGCATTTGCATTGCAGGCCCTTTTTTGTGCATGGATTAAAATGGCAGGCAGCCTGCATCGGGAAAGTGCAAATATGGTCAGAATGTTACAGTTGACTATAATGACTCAAGGTTGTCATGCAGAATAAAAGAGGCTTAGGGTAAAGCCCGATGACTTCCTGTGTGTGGAAGACTCAACAATAAATGTACAAGGAGCACCCCATGATGAAGAAAACGTCACTGGCTGCAGCCGCTCTTGCCTGTGCTTTCACTGCAGGCCAGGTCAGCGCTGACACGGGTATCTATGTGTATGGCTCTACCAGTATGGCCTACGCCAACCTGGACAAACTGCGTAACGACCTGCGGGCCGAAACCGGCGAGCGGGTTTCCAAGGACCGTGCAGACCACGCCTACAAGCTGGGTGCCGGTTACCGTCTGACCGACATGCTGGCGGTTGAAGTGCAGTACGCCAGCCTGGGCAAATTCACCGCGACCTCCGCCAACACCAGTGTCCGCCTGGACCCTGAAGCCTACGGCGCCAATCTGGTTGCAACCTGGCCCATGACCAACGACTTCAGCGTGCATGGCAAGCTCGGTGTGCATCGGGTGAAAACCGATTGGCGCGTGACTGACGACAATGGTTCTGAATCTGGCAGCAACCGTCGTAACTCACCGTCTGTTTCTGTCGGCGGTTCACTGAATGTCACCCAGGGCCTTGACCTGGTGGTTGATTACGATCATTTCTACCGTGTTAACCGTGGCTCACGGGCGAAGATTGACCTGTATTCAGTTGGTTTCCGCTATACCTTCTGATCCTGGTTGGTCAGACCCAAGGCCCGGCTTGTCCGGGCCTTTGTCGTTTATCTGTCGTCAATCTGTCAGGCTTGCAGTGCTAAGATGGCCTTTGGCGAGCAGTTGATTTTGCTCGAAGCGGCGATTCCTTTCCCTTATAATCGCGCGCTTTGTCGTCCGGCCGGTGCCGGAACCTCGTCACGGGCAGAGAGGTATTATCCTGGTGATCAAGACACCCTATTATCTGATCGATGAAAGCAAGCTGCTGCGGAATCTGGAAAAGATCGCCTATGTGCGTGAGCACTCCGGTGCCAAGGCACTGCTGGCCTTGAAATGCTTTGCTACCTGGTCGGTGTTCGGCTTGATGAGCCGATATATGGACGGCACAACCTCGTCATCGCTCAATGAGGTCAAGCTGGGTAAGCTCAAGTTCCCCGGCGAGACTCATGCTTACAGCGTGGCCTACGCGGACAGCGAGATCGAAGAGGTGCTGGCGCATTCCGACAAGATCATTTTCAACTCGATCAGCCAGCTTGAGCGCTTTGAGCAGGCCTCGAGCGAGCATGTGCGCGGCCTGCGTCTGAACCCGGGGGTATCCAGTTCCGAGTTCATTATTGCAGACCCGTCGCGCCCGTTCAGTCGCCTGGGCGAGTGGGATGCGGACAAGGTCATGGGCGTGATCGACAAGATCTCCGGCTTCATGATCCACAATAACTGCGAAAACAGTGATTTCGAGCTGTTTGATCGCATGCTCAGCCAGATTGAGGAACGCTTTGGCGCGCTGCTGGAAAAAGTCGAGTGGGTCAGCCTGGGTGGCGGCATCCACTTCACCGGCGAAGGCTATCCACTGGATACCTTTTGCGCCCGCCTCAAGGCCTTTGCCGAACGTTTTGGTGTGCAGGTCTACCTGGAACCCGGTGAAGCGGCCATAACCCTGAGCAGCTCGCTGGAAGTGACAGTGCTGGATACCCTGTTCAATGGCAAGCAGCTGGCGATTGTCGACAGCTCGATTGAAGCGCATATGCTGGACCTGCTGATCTATCGCCAGCCAGCACGTATGGCACCCTGTGACGGGCCACATGAATATATGGTCTGCGGTAAGTCTTGTCTGGCCGGTGACATCTTCGGTGAGTTCAGGTTTGCTCAGCCGCTGCAGATAGGTGACCGTCTGTCCTTTATCGATGCCGCCGGTTACACAATGGTCAAAAAGAACTGGTTCAATGGCGTGCAGATGCCAGCTATTGCGGTCAAGCGACTGAATGGCGAGACTGAACTGGTACGCGAGTTCGGGTTCGATGATTTTGTCAGCAGCCTCTCTTGAGGCTCGATAACCACCAAAGCCTTTGAAGGAGGCGTTTCGAGGAAGAGCAATGAAGAAAAATGTTCTGATTGTTGGTGCCGGGGGGGTTGCCCAGGTGGTTGCACACAAGTGTGCGCAACACAATGATGTGCTGGGTAATATCCATATCGCCTCACGCACGGTCGACAAGTGTCAGCAGATCGTCGACAGCGTTCAGGAAAAGGGCAGCCTCAAGGTTGCCGGTGAGTTGCAAGCGCATGCGCTGAATGCGTTGGATATCGGGGCCACCAAGGCCCTGATCCAGCAGACACAGTCCCAGATCGTCATCAATGTCGGATCGGCTTTCATCAATATGTCCGTTCTTCAGGCCTGTATCGAAACCGGTGTGGCCTACCTGGACACAGCGATCCACGAAGAGCCGGACAAGATCTGCGAAACCCCGCCCTGGTATGCCAACTACGAGTGGAAGCGCAAGGAGCTGTGTGCCGAGAAGGGCGTCACCGCCATTCTGGGTGCCGGTTTTGACCCGGGTGTGGTCAATGCCTACGCCGCCGTTGCGGTCAACGAATACTTCGATACAGTCAGCGAGATCGACATTATCGATATCAACGCCGGCAGCCATGGCCGTTACTTCGCCACCAACTTTGATCCGGAGATCAACTTCCGCGAGTTCACCGGCACCGTCTGGTCCTGGCAGAACAGCCAGTGGGTCAGCAACAGCATGTTCGAGGTCAAGCGTACCGATGATCTGCCGGTTGTCGGCGCACAGACCAGTTATATGACCGGGCATGATGAACTGCACTCGCTGTCCAAGAACCTGGACGTGCCCAATATTCGTTTCTGGATGGGCTTTGGCGAGCACTACATCAATGTGTTTACCGTGCTGAAGAACCTTGGCCTGCTGTCCGAGCAACCTGTCACCACCGCTGAAGGGCAGGAAGTGATTCCGCTCAAGGTAGTCAAGGCCGTGCTGCCGGACCCTTCCTCACTGGCGCCGACCTACAGTGGCAAGACCTGCATCGGCGATGTGGTCAAAGGCAAGAAAGACGGTAAGGACAAGGAAGTATTTATCTACAACGTCGCTGACCATGCGGAGGCCTATGCTGAAGTCGGCAGTCAGGGCATTTCCTACACCGCCGGTGTGCCGCCGGTCGCTGCCGCGCTGCTGATCGCCGGCGGCGAGTGGGACGTGCAGAAGATGGTCAACGTCGAAGAGCTGGATCCCAAGCCCTTCATCAACCTGCTCAATGAGATGGGTCTGCCGACCCGGATCAAGGATGAGCAGGGTGATCGCGCCCTGAGTTTCTGAGCTCAACTGCTTGAGCAGAAAGCCGGCGATAAGCCGGCTTTCTGGTTTTTCCGCGTGGTGACTGTGATCGACATCCGAGGCTGTTCAGGTATCATCATCGCCTTGCCATCGTCGGCCAATCCCCTTTGCGAGCCAGCCATGACCTCAGCCCCTTCCAGCCTTTCTCTTGCCCAGAGCCTGAACGGCGTCAGTGATATTGCCTGTGTGGCCGCTGACCTGAATGGTGTGCCGCGTGGCAAGGTCATGACGCTGGAGGGTTTTATTGCTGGCCGGCGTCTGCAGCTTGCCCGCGGCGTCTTGCTGCAATGCATAATGGGTGGCTATCCCGAGCCCGAGTTCTACGGCCATGATGATGGTGACCTGCTGATGCAGCCGGTAGCGGGTCAGGCGCATCGACTGCCATGGGCCAATACGCGCGGATTGGTTATCTGTCAGCCGGAAGAGCTGGATGGGTCGGCCTGTGGTCTGTCGTCGCGAGCCTTGCTGGCGCGGGTCCTGGAGCGCTATGCCGAGCGAGGCTGGCAACCGGTGGTTGCGACTGAGCTGGAATTCTATCTGTTTGATGCGGCATCTGACCCGCAGCAGGGCTTTCTGGCGCCACGCGGTATCGGTGGTCAGCGTGAGGCGGGTATTTCTGCTTTCAGCGTTGGCAGTGCCAATGGCTTGCAGGCTTTTTTTGATGAGCTGAAAGCCACGATGGATGCGCTGGGTATCCCGCGCGATACCTTTATGAATGAGATGGGTCTGAGTCAGTTCGAGCTGAACTTTGTGCATGGTGATGCGCTGCAGGTTGCCGATCAGACGTTCCTGTTCAAGTTCATGTTGGGTGAACTGGCCCTTAAGCATGGCCTCAAGGCCGTGTGCATGGCCAAGCCGGTGGCGGACATGCCGGGTAGCTCGATGCATGTGCACCAGAGCATCATCGCCCGCAGCTCTGGCAAGAATATTTTCACCGACCCGCAGACTGGCGAACCGACCCTGAGCTTCCAGCATTACATCGGTGGCCAGCAGGCCTGGCTGGCTGATCTGACCGCGTTGATGGCGCCGTACGTCAACAGTTACCAGCGCTATTACAGCCCCTATGCGTCTCCCAACAGCCTGTGCTGGTCGACCGACAACCGCATGGCTGGGTTGCGCGTGCCGCACAGTGGTCCGGTTGATCGCAGGATAGAAAACCGCTTGCCCGGTGCCGATGCCAACCCTTATCTGGCTATTGCGGCCAGTCTGGCGGCCGGCCTGCAGGGTATCGAGGATGAGTGCCTGCCAGCAGATGAAGTGCACGGTGAGTTTGATGCGCCGGATGAGCTGTTGCTGCCGGTGACCCTGCACCAGGCGCTGCATCGATTGCAGCGCAGCCGCTTTGCCCGTGACTGGCTGGGTGATGAGTTTGTTGAGGGCTTTTTGGCCACCAAGCGCATGGAGCTGGATAGCTATATGCAGCAGATCAGTCCGTGGGAGCGAACATTTCTGGGGTCGCAGGTTTAGGGAAACACCGATATCTGGTTGGGTGTTTATGCGCATTGCCAGCCTCCTACTCCAGACACGCTACGAGCCATCCCTGGGGCTCGTCGATGCACGTCCATGTGCATCGACGGTCTGGAGTAGGAGGCTGGCAATGCCCATTATCAGCATCAGTGCAATCCGTGATTCCCTAAGCTTACAGCTTGTCAACATGGGCATATTTCAGCCAGCTGCGACCTGACCTGTCGCACAGGTCCCTGATACTATGCTGAAGGATCTGCATCATTAGCGTGCAGTCTCGCTCACCATGGGAGAAGTCATGCAGGACGCCGCCACACTCAGCCCCGGATTCATGATTTTGCACGGCAACCGCCTGGAAAGCCTGCGCCAGTTGGTGGTCGACTGGATGCGGGAACATCCGCTGGCGCCACTGGAAAATGAAGTGGTGCTGGTGCAGAGCAACGGCATTGGCCAGTGGCTGGAAATGGCCCTGGCGGCGGACCCGGAGCAGGGCGGTTGCGGGATTGCGGCGGCGCAGGATGTGCAGTTGCCGGCGCAGTTTCTCTGGCAGTTGTACCGGGCAGTGCTGGGCGCTGACAGCGTGCCCAACAGCTCGCCGCTGGACAAGCAACCTCTGACCTGGCGCTTGTTGCGCTTGCTCCCTGCCTTGCTGGATGCGCCCGCTTTTGCGCCATTGCAGCAGTTCCTTGCCGACGATGATGACTGCCGCAAGCGCTACCAACTGGCCGAGCGCCTGGCTGACCTGTTCGACCAGTATCAGGTCTATCGGGCCGACTGGCTGAATGCCTGGGCGGCCGGGGAAGACAGCATCAGCCTGGCGCGCAGTGGTGCGCGCGCGCTGGATGAACATGAGCGCTGGCAGCCGGCGCTGTGGCGTGCGGTGCTGGATGATGTCGGCAGCGAGCATGTCAGTAATAGTCGCGCCGGAGTACATCCGCGTGCGCTGGCGGCCCTGCTGGATGCCGATCAGCGCCCCCCCGGTTTGCCGCGACGGGTGATTGTGTTCGGTATTTCCTCCCTGCCGGCGCAGACCCTGGAAGCGCTGGCAGCGTTGGGGCGCTTCAGCCAGGTGCTGCTGGCGGTACTCAACCCCTGCCAGTTCTATTGGGGTGACATCGTTGCCGATCGCGAACTGCTCAGTCACCAGTATCGCCGGCAGCAAGCCCGGCCGGATGCGCCGCTGCAACTGGATGAAAGCACTTTGCACCAGCATGCCCACCCCTTGCTGGCGGCCTGGGGCAAGCAGGGCCGCGACTATATCAACCTGCTCGATGTGCATGACGAGCGGGCCAGTTACGAGCAGCGCTTTGCTGCCATCAATGGCGGCCGCGTTGACCTGTTCGAGGCGCCCGAGGGTGAGACGCTGCTGGAGCAATTGCAGCAGGATATTCTGGAGCTGCGCCCGCTGGCGGAAACCCGTGAGCGCTGGCCAGCCTTGGCTATCGAGCAGCCGCAGGCAGGTGCGCCAGCGCAATTACAAGATGGCTCGGTACGCATGCATATCACCCATAGCGCCCAGCGCGAGGTGGAGATCCTGCATGATCAACTGCTGGATGCCTTTGCGCGCAACCCGCAGCTGCGCCCACGTGACGTGATTGTCATGCTGCCCGAGGTGGATACCTACGCACCGCACATCCAGGCGGTGTTTGGTCAATATGCAGCGGATGACCCACGCTATATTCCCTTTACCCTGGCGGATCAGAACCAGCGCGGCCGCGAACCCTTGCTGATTGCCCTGGAACATCTGCTGCAGTTGCCCCATAGCCGCTTGCCAGTCAGCGAGGTACTGGATCTGCTCGATGTGCCGGCGCTGCGTGCACGTTTTGACTTGGCAGAAGCCGACCTGCCGACCCTGCAACGCTGGATCGAGGGCGCCGGTATCCGCTGGGGACTGGATCAGCAGCGGCGCATGGCGCGTGGCCTGCCCGCGGGGCTGGAACACAACAGCTGGCGCTTTGGCTGGCGGCGCATGCTGCTGGGTTATGCCAGCGGCCAGCAGGCGGCCTGGGGTGAGATTGAGCCCTATGACGAGGTTGGTGGACTGGACGCCGCCCTGATTGGCCCGCTGGATCAACTGTTGCAGGCGCTGGACCGGCATGAGCAAGCCTTGGCCAGTGCTGCAGCGCCGGCCGTCTGGGGTGAACGCCTGCGTCTGCTGCTGGCCGATTTCTTAACCCCGGACAGCGAGACCGACCAGCTACTGGTCGGCCAGTTGCACCAGAGTCTGGACCAGTGGCTGGAACTCTGTACTGAGGTGGATCTGGATGAAGCGCTGCCGTTGAACGTGGTGGCCGAGGCCTGGTTAGCGGGCATCGGTCAGCAACAACTCAGTCAGCGCTTTCTGGCCGGCGCGGTGAATGTCTGCACCCTGATGCCGATGCGTGCGATTCCTTTCCGCATGGTCTGCCTGCTGGGTATGAACGACGGCGACTACCCGCGCGCCCAGCCGCCGCTGGATTTTGACCTGATGGCCCTGGACTACCGCCCCGGTGACCGTTCACGGCGTGAGGATGATCGCTATCTGTTGCTTGAAGCCCTGCTCTCGGCCCGCGATAGTCTCTATATCAGTTGGGTCGGCCGCAGTATCCGTGATAATGGCGAGCGTCCGCCGTCGGTACTGGTGGGTCAGTTGCGCGATCATCTGGCGGCCGGCTGGCGCTGCGCCGATCAAGAGCAGGATCTGCTCGCGGCCCTGACCACCGAGCACCCGCTGCAACCCTTCAGTCGCCAGTATTTCGATGGCAGCAACCCGCGCCTGTTCAGCTATGCCCGCGACTGGCGGGTGCTGCACGAGGCACCCCTGCAAGCGCTGGCTGACCAGCCATTGCCGCCAGCCGATCTGAGCGAGCCGATTGATCTGGCGGCGCTGCAGCGTTTTTTGCGTGGCCCGGTCGAGCATTTCTTTGCCCAACGCCTCAAGGTCTGGTTCCGCCCTGACGAGCTGCAGGCCGAAGACGACGAACCCTTTGCCCTCGATGGCTTGCAGCGTTATAGCCTGAGCCAGTGGCTGTTGCAAAGAACGCTTGCCAGCGGCGTCGAGGCGGACTGGGCCCAGGTGCTGGAGCAGGAATCCCTGCGTTTGAATCAGCGTGGCAGTCTGCCGCTGGCCGGTTTTGGTGAGCGTGAACGGCAGGTGCTGATTACCCCGCTGCATGATCAGCTGGCGCGTTACCAGCAATTACTTGAGCTTTGGGATACTCCCTTGGAGCAGCCGCTGGCAGTCAGTGCAGCAGCCCCAGGTATCGAGCTGCAGGACTGGCTTGGCGGTTGGCGCACGGCCAGCCGCTTGGGTGGGCAGATGCTGTTGCAGCTGGAAACCGGCCGCCTGCTCAATGGCAAGGGTAAGCAGAAAACCCTGCGCTGGCGAAAAGTACTGGGCGCTGTGTGTCAGCACCTGCTGGCCAGTGCCAGCGGTGCGGCAGCGCAAGTCTGCCTGATCGCTGAGGATGCCAGCCTGACGCTTTATCCGATGCAGCCAGAGACGGCGCAGGACATCCTGCAGCGCTGGCTGACCGGCTTTCAGCATGGGCTCTGTCAGCCAGCGCTTGCAGGGGTGCCTCGTGCAGCACCCGCCA
>JAMCWB010000036.1:0-5421 GCA_023475025.1 Gammaproteobacteria bacterium | reverse complement strand
GCTCTGTCAGCCGCTGCCGCTGGCGCTGGAAACCGCCATGCTCTGGCTCAAAGATGATGATCTGGATAAGGCCGGCAAACACTATGAGGGTAGTGAACGTCAGTTGGGCGAGGTGGATAAGAGTGTTGCCCTGCAGCGCAGCTTTCCTGATTTTGCCAGCCTGCAGGCGGCAGGATTCAGTGACTGGGCCGAGCAGCTGTACCGCCCCTTGCTCGACTTGCAGACGCAAGAATTGCTGGTCATCACACCGGTGGAGGATGACGCATGACCCAGTCCAATCTACCTTTGGCGCTGCGCTGCCCCCTGCGCGGCAGCCGCTTGATCGAAGCCAGTGCCGGAACCGGCAAAACCTTTACCATCTCCGCGCTCTATTTGCGTCTGGTGCTTGGCCAGGGCAGCGAGGTGGACTTTAACCGCGCCCTGTTGCCACCGGAGATTCTGGTGGTGACCTTTACCGAGGCGGCGACCCAGGAACTGCGTGATCGCATCCGCGCACGCCTGGTGGATGCCGCCAGGGCGTTCCGTCAGGAGCTGCCCGACCCGGACCCGATCATAGCGGCGCTGTGTCAGCAGACGCCGCTAGCCGACTGGCCGGCCAGTGCGCGCAAGCTGGAGATTGCCGCGCAGTGGATGGATCAGGCGGCGGTCTCGACCATTCACAGCTGGTGTCAGCGCATGCTGCGTGAGCATGCCTTTGACAGTGGCAGTCTGTTCGAGCAGACGCTGGAAACCGACCAGCGCGAACTGCGCGCCGAAGTCACGCGCGATTACTGGCGGCAGCACTGCTACCCCTTGCAGGGCGCGGCGCTGGCCTGGGTCGCGGATAACTGGGGTACGCCCGAGGGCTTGCAGGCCAAGGTCGGCCCTTTACTGGGCGAGTCCTTGCAACAGAGCGGCAGCGACTTGCAGGCACTGATTGCCGATACCCTGGCGCAGCGTGCTGATACCCTGGCTGCGCTGAAAGCGCCCTGGGCCGCCTGGGCGGATGAGCTGGAACAATTGCTGGAGCAGGCGGTTGAGCAAAAGGTGGTTGATGGCCGCAAGTTGCAACGCGGCCGATTCACGGGTTGGTTGGCCAGCCTGCGCGAATGGGCCACTACTCCCGAGCTGGAACAACCCGGCTTGACCGACGCGGCCTGGCATCGTCTTGGTGAAGAGGGCCTGGCTGAAGCCTGGAAGCAGGGCAGCCCGCCCGACCACCCTGCAGTGACGGCCATTACTGCGCTGCAGCAGGCGCTGGCCGAGTTACCCAGTCCGGAGCAACCAGCGCTGATCCAGGCCGCCGGCTGGATTGCCGACCGCTTCGAACAGGAGCAACGCCGCCGCGCCCAGATGGGCTTTGACGATATGCTCAAGCGGCTGGATGCCGCCCTGCAGGGCCCCAACGGCGCGCGCTTGGCCGAGGTCATCCGTGGCCAGTTTCCGGTCGCCATGATCGACGAATTCCAGGATACCGACCCGCTGCAGTACCGAATTTTCAACGCGGTCTATCAGGTCGCGGCCAACGATCCAGACACTGCCCTGCTGCTGATTGGCGACCCCAAACAGGCCATCTACAGCTTCCGAGGTGCGGATATTCACACCTACCTCAAGGCCCGGCGCGATACCGCCGACCGGCATGAGAATCTGGAGACCAACTACCGCTCCAGCCAGTTCATGGTGGCTGCGGTGAACCGGGTGTTCAGTCTGGCCGAAGCAAATAACCCCAAGGGCGCCTTCCATTTCCGACAGGGCGCGGACAACCCCATGCCTTTCCAGCCGGTGCTGGCGCAGGGGCGCAAGGAGGCCTGGCAGTATCAGGGCATGGATGCGCCGGCGCTGACGGTCTGGCAGCTGGGCAGTGATAAACCCTTGAGCGGTGATGACTACCGCCAGCAGATGGCGGCGCGCTGCGCTTCAGCCATGGTTGAGCTCTTGCATGCCGGGCAGGCCGGTGACGCCGGTTTTGCTCACCCGCAGCAGGGCTTGCGTGCGGTCAAACCGGCCGATATGGCGGTGTTGGTGCGCACCGGCAAGGAAGCCCAGTGCATCCGCCAGGCGCTGGCCGCGCGTGGGGTGCGTAGCGTGTATCTGTCGGACAAGGACTCGGTGTTTGCCAGCCTGGAGGCGGCGGATGTCTTGCGCTGGCTGCGTGCCTGCGCGGATCCGGGCAACGATGGTCTACTGCGCGCCGCGCTGGCCAGTCCGGGGCTGGGCCTGCGCTGGGCCGAGCTGGAACAGTTGAATCAGGATGAGCGTTACTGGGAGCAGAAAGTCGATCAGTTCCATGCCCTGCGCCGGGTCTGGTTGCGCCAGGGCGTATTGCCGATGTTGCAACAGTTGCTGCACCAGTTCTCATTGCCGGCGCGCTTGTTGCAACAGTCCGACGGTGAGCGCCGCTTGACCAATCTGCTGCATCTGGCCGAACTGCTGCAGGCGGCCAGCCGTGAACTGGATGGCGAACAGGCGCTGATCCGGCATCTGGCCGAGTTGCTTGAGGATGCCGGCGGCAATAGCGCCGATGACCAGGTACTGCGGCTGGAAAGCGATGCCGAGCTGGTCAAGGTGGTGACCATCCATAAATCCAAAGGGCTGGAGTATCCGCTGGTCTTTCTGCCCTTTATCGCCCATAGCCGCCCCGAGGATGGCAAGCGCCCGCTGACCCTGCATGATGGTGAGGCACGCCGCCTGCAATTGAAGCCGGATGAGCAGATGGTGGCGCAGGCCGATGCCGAGCGACTGGGCGAAGACCTGCGCTTGCTCTATGTGGCCCTGACTCGCGCCCGGCATGCCTGCTGGCTGGGTGTGGCCGACCTCAAGCGGGGTAACGGCAAATCATCGGTACTGCACCAGAGTGCGCTGGCCTGGCTGCTGGCCGGTGGTGAACGATTGGCCGCCAGCGAGCAGCTCGGCAACTGGTTGCAGGCCTGGCATCAGCCACCGCAGATCGCGGTGTTGCCCGCGCCCGAGGCCAGTGAAACCGCCTATCAGGCACCCGTTCCGGCAGCGGCCAGTATCCGCGAACGGCAACCCACACATACCCCTTTCGAGCGCTGGTGGATCGGCTCCTACAGTGCGCTGCTTAATGGTCAGGACAGCTACTCGCTGGACCACGATGTGCCAGCGATCTTCCTGCCGCCGGGCGCGGGCCGTGCGCATAGCCCGCATAACTTTCCGCGCGGCCCGCAGCCGGGTGTGTTTCTGCACAGCCTGCTGGAAAAAATGGCCGATGACGGCTTTGCCGGCGCACTTGATGCCGAGCAGCGTCGGCACTGGCTGGCGCCGCGATGCGAGCGGCGTAACTGGGGGGAGTGGACCGATTGCCTGCAGGACTGGCTGGGACGTTTGCTGCAACACGCCTGGTCGCTGGACGGCGCGCCCTTCAGTCTGGCGCAGTTGCAGCCAGGGCAATACCAGAGTGAAATGCAGTTCTTGTTTGCCGCCCATAACGTCAAGGCGGCCACTATTGACGCCCTGGTGCGAGCAGAAACCCTGGATGACGGCGCTTATCCGCAGCTGGGTGCCGACCAGCTCAACGGCCTGTTCAAGGGCTATATCGATCTGGTGTTCGAGCATCAGGGCCGCTACTGGGTGGTGGACTACAAATCCAACTGGTTGGGGCCGGATGCCAGCAGCTACAGTCAGGCCGCCATGACCCAGAGTGTGCAGGCGCACCGCTATGACCTGCAGTATGTGTTCTATGTGCTGGCGCTGCACCGGCAGCTGAAGGCGCGGCTAGCGGGCTACGATTACGACCAGCATGTCGGCGGGGCGGTGTACTGGTTCCTGCGCGGGGTGGATGCTCCGGAGGGTGGCCTGTGGCAGGCACGCCCGTCGCGCGCATTGATCGAGACGCTGGACCGCATGTTCAGCGGTCAAGCCGAGGAGGTGCAGTATGCCTGAGCAATGTGATTTGCTGGCGGCCACCGCGGCCCGGCCTGAACTGGAGGACAGCGCCTCACTGCTGGCGCTGCTTGATACCTGGCAGGTCGCTGGTTGGTTGCGCCCGCTGGACCGGGCGCTGGCCGGTTTTCTGCTCGAGCAGGCGCCGGACGCCTCCCCGCTGGTGTTGCTGGCGGCAGCGCTGGTCAGTCACCAATTGGGGCACGGGCATGTCTGTCTGGACCTGGACGCGACCCTGCAAACCCCCGACTTTGCTCTGTCGCTGCCGCCGGAGGGTGCGGACAGCGTCAATGCGCCGCTGCCGTCCGAGTTACTGCAAGGTGTGGGCGTCAACGCCTGGCAGGCCGCGCTGGCCAGCAGTCAAGTGGTCGATAGCGAACACCCTGCTGCGGGAGTAAGGCCGCTGGTGCTGGTCGGTCAGCGCCTGTACCTGCGCCGTTACTGGCACTATGAACGCGATGTGGTCAATGGCCTGGGTGAACGCTTGCAGGCACCGCTGCCGGTCAGCGACGACTTTGCCGAGCGCGTGCAGCAGCTGTTTGCCGGCAGCCAGCAAGTGCCGGACTGGCAGCGCCTGGCCTGCGCATTGGCGGCACGTGGGCGCTTCAGCATCATTACCGGCGGGCCGGGGACCGGCAAGACCACCACCGTGGTGCGCCTGCTGGCGCTGTTGCAGGCACCGGCGGTGGCCGCGGGTCAGCCGCTGCGCATCCGCTTGGCGGCACCGACCGGCAAGGCCGCCGCCCGGCTGACCGAATCCATTGGCCGTCAGGTTGGCCAGTTGCAACTGGAGGATGAGCTGTGCGATGCCATCCCCACCGCCGTCAGCACCCTGCACCGTCTGCTTGGCAGCCAGCCGCATAGTCGGCACTTCCGTCACCACCGCGATAATCCGCTGGCGCTGGATGTGCTGGTGATCGATGAAGCCTCGATGATCGATCTGGAAATGATGGCCTGCGTACTGGCCGCACTGCCGGCCCATAGCCGTTTGATCCTGCTGGGTGATAAGGACCAGCTGGCCTCGGTGGAAGCGGGTGCCGTACTGGGCGATCTCTGCCGGCAGGCCGAGCAGGGCTATTACAGTGAGCAAACCCGCGACTGGCTGGAAGCCGTCAGTGGCCAGTCACTGGCCGCGGCCGGCCTGGCAACCGGTGATGCCGAGCAACATCCGATCGAGCAACAAACCGCCATGCTGCGCTTTTCCCATCGCTTTGGCAGTGACAGCGGTATTGGCGAGCTGGCGCGTGCGGTCAATCGCTGTGACGCTGCCGGCGCGCGTCAACTGCTGCACAGCGGGCAGTTTGCCGATATCCATCAGCGCAGCCTGAATCAGCCTGCTGATCCGGGCTTTGCTGCCTGCGTGCTGGGCACGGATGCATTGCCGGGCTATCAGGCCTATCTAGAGCTGCTCAAGGCGCAGCGCCCACCGGCGGGCACGCCGGCCGAGAGCGAGCGCTGGCAGGCGTGGGCGCATGCGGTGCTGCAGGCTTTTGACCAGTTCCAGCTACTCTGTGCGGTGCGCCTGCACACTCTGGGTCA